>JANQLO010000081.1 GCA_028280505.1 Chromatiales bacterium
GATTTAGAACACTTGGCAGCGTTGGAGGTTGAGGATTTCCTAACCCTGCGTTTGTACAGCAACAATGATGCAGGAAACACGCTCTGGGAATGGGCCTTCCAGTTCCTTGTGATCGATACTACGAATCCGGAACCCGACCCTTGGAATGAGGAGTTCTACGAAGTATCGGCCGATGATCCTCAGGTAGCTTTGCAAGCTTGGCTCATTGGTTTTAAAACTGACGATAGTGAGTCCGAGCCTACGGCTATATGGCGTGTGGATAGCCAGGGTTCACTACAAACATCCGGCCCGACTAGGGGAAACAAAGCCGGATACTTCCAAAACAAACTGGTTATGCCGGTTACTGCAGGTAGCATCGCCAATGTTTATCTTTCTCTACCGGGCGGTGAGGTGGAAGACCGTTTCGGTACCGTCCGCGTAATCCCCGGCCAAGCGGCCAACGTCACTCTTTCTGTTGGCAACGGCAAGCCTCATGTTTACGAAGTTGGTGAGCTGGAAATCACGGCAAGGGTTACCGATCAGTTCGGTAATCTCGTTGCCGACGGTACCCCGGTGGACTGGGACGTGGAGGGCGATGCCCGTCTGAAGAGTTCGGAATGGGAAACGACTAATGGGACGGCTAAGGCCGTCCTGCTGGGGGGTGCCGCAGCGGGTGATGTACAGGTGTTTAGCTCTTCCAACGGCATCACGCAAACTCAATCCATCGAGATACTACCCCTCAACATTGCTGTCTCTGCTAATAGTCAGGTCGATGCCGGAGCCATCATGGAGGCGACGATAGACGTTAGCGATTCTGATGGTCAAGCAGTCTCTGATCTCTCCGTCATGCCTATCTCGAGTATTGGGCGTGTCGATCAGGATGAGATTTCGACAGGTGCTGACGGCAGCGCTACCTTCCGGATAAAGGTAGGCCAAAAAAGCGGGGACGGCATCGTTGGTGCGCGTATGGGTGAGCAGGTAGCTACGCAGGCGGTGACGGTCCAGTTACCGGGTGGCGCCCCCCACATGGATTCGAATATCTTGCTGATTGGCGACAAGACAGTCGACGGTACCGTTCAGGTCAACTGGATAGGGAACGTCAATGTCGATATTCCCTACAAGGCGAGCGATCAGCTGACAATCAATGGTTCACCCGGTGAGCGCGTGATCGTTGAACTGGGCAGCCTTGGTGTGCCGGTGTTGATGCCCGTGCTCAGTTATGGATTGAATCATCAATACACTCCTAATGTAGTACTCGATTCCGTAGGTGGTCTGGAAACCGTCAGTGAATATACGCAGATCGTTCGTGATGCTCCTCTTTCTGTAGGCAGTAGTTTCGATTTTCGAAAAGTTGCCTGGACCAATCCCGAAGATTCTCTCGATACTCGTTCCTCTCGCGTCACCAGTGTGAGCACGAGTACTCTCGCGGTTACCGAGAATGTAGGTTTCCGAGTTGACCTCAAAGTTATGCAAACTGATGGCCAGATCTTCAAGCTGGGTGACGGCCAACAGCTGACACTGGATGCCTCCGGTCGCGTGGTTTACCGCGTGACAACGGACGGCGGCGAGACTGTATTGACCTCCGAACCCTTGGAGCTCGGGAACTGGTACAACTTGGTTGGTCAATACCACAATAACCAACTCGTTTTGAACGTAAACAGCGCTGATGGCAGCCGTAGGCTACAGCAGTACAGTACCGCACTCGCCGGACACATTCAGTACGGCGGTGCAGAAGTCAGTCTGACTCTCGGCGATAACTTCGAAGGCCGTATGCGAGGTTTTGAGATCTATAACTGGGGATACACTCCGATGGTAACCCTGGATGGCGGTGCCACCGAGTTGATAGTGCTTCTCGATGATCAGGGTAAAGCCCAGGTGGGTGTGCACTCTCAAGGCCTTTATGGTGACGCCATCGTTTCGCAAGAGACGCGCGAAGGAATGCTCAAGAAGCTGCCTGTGACCCTTTATCGCGAGGGCTCACCAGAGAGTAGCCGCATCGGCTACATCACCATGTTGACTGAGGCGGGCTATCGTCAGTTGGTCGATAATCAGGTCAGCAACACGCCGCTGCCCGAATCGGCACTTATTGCGCTTCAGAATCAAGTCTTGTCGATGGAAAAGGCGATAGCTTACTCCGGGGTCTTCCCGCGGGCTCACGCCGGTTTCTTCGACTGGGTGCCCAGTGTAGAGGAGTTGCAGGCAATCGCCGAGAAGACGGTAGATGTCGTCGCTGAGGCGGCCACCTGGGTAGTGCCTTACGACGATGTCATGACCATCGCCGAGCAGCTGAAGTACCGTAACAGTGGAGACGAACGCTACAACGGCATGCTTTTGGCGGCCTCGTCATTGAGCGTGCTTAGCGTTATCCCAACACCTATGACCAAGGCGCTGAAGCCGGTAATGAAGCCAATCAAAAAATTGGCGCAGGTCGTGGGTAAGGGCAAGTTCGGACAAGCTTTCTCCAAGCAGTTCCTCAAGTTGGCTCGTGGTTGCGTGTCGAGCAGTGGCAAGGGTGCTGCATGCAATACGTTGGAGAACCTACTACCGTTCATCCAAATTGTTGGTTACATGTACATTGCCGACCCCGAAGGATTTGAGGAGTTTCTTGCTAGCGTCAAGAGTGAAGAAGATTTCATGGTGCTGTTGGAATTTTTCACCATGGGCATCGATCCGGACTGGTTCGGCTTTGGTGATGACATTGCCTCGTTACAGTCCATGCCGCCGACGCTGGAGCTGATGGGCGTGTCGAGTGCCCATGCGAGCACTGGAGATTTATTGCAGAAATTTGCGCGAGGCATGTTGAAAGCATTCAAGGGCCTGAAGACAAAAGGTCTGATCAATGAGAATGTGTCTGTTATTCACATTTTCAAACCATTCGTACGGCTAAAACCCTGGTTCAAGGAAAAGGATAGAACCGAGATCCTGAAGCGTGTGGTCAATATCAAATTTCTTGAAATGGCAGCGTTGACGGCCGGTAGAAAAGGTGGTGAAACCATTATCGGTATCATCAAAGGCTATTCTGGGCAGCGCCTGCCGCGCCCAATTGTCTGGGGGATGCTTTATTATCTGCTAGTGGATCAAAGAGAGGCATTTCAGGCCAAGGGAATATATGACGACGTTTGGACGAAGGTTGGGCTAGCATTCTTTGACATCAGCCGTATCAACCGCGCATCGAGGGTCTGCCCACAAGATCCAAAGGATGAGAAGGCTGATGGTACGGTGGTTAGCAAGCTCTCCCAAGCCAATGGCGCGCTTTATCACCTCAGTCAGGTCGCGGCATTGTCGCTATTGGGTAAGCCGATAGAAGGAATTGAGCGCAAGGTCGGTGTGGTGATTTACCATGATATCGGTGGAGCCAGGGTTAAGACTGGAGATTGGAAGCGTGATATCGATATCGTCATCGTGGATAACAACAATGAGGTGTTTGTGGAAACCAAGAGCCTTTCTGCAGTGCGTAACGATACGGAGATCTGGAAGGGGAATTACTTCTCAGAATGGAAGAAACTGAAAGCAGAGAAAACCACGTTGATGCGCCAGTTCATGCTGGATCGTGTCTTGGCGGGTACGGTGAATCCAAAAGACAAAATGCGCTGGTACTTCGACAAGTTTCAGAACAAGCCCGGCGCTAAATGTAGCAAGCGCTATAGCGGGTTCGATGATCGAACGTTAGATGACGCAAAAGACGTAATGATAGAGTTACCAAGTTGGTTTAAGAACAAGCATTCGAAGGGGACCTTTGACCTGGATTTGGCGGCATATAACAACTTGTACAGTGAAGCCGTTATGAATGCTATCGTTTTGAGCGAGAACTTTATGGACAATGCATTCGATGTGTTGGTTGGAGAAGGATTTTCTTTTGTGACTGATCTCGCCGAGTCGAATCTCGTCGAATCACAGTATCGTTAGAGATTGAAAAATGGCCATAAAAATCCGTATCAATAAAAAACACAAGCTATTACTCGATGCATGCTATGAGCGGAACCTTGAGGCCGCGAGGGATTTGATCGACGAGGGTCTCGATTTGACCGAAGTCTGGACCACAGATGATTATCCGTTGGCCGTGGCCTTGATAAACAATGATGTAGCGATGGTTAGGCTGTTGGCTGAGCATAATATGCCTTTGTACATAAATAGTAAGGAGGCCTACCGGAACGCGGAGAGCGATGCGGAAGTGAAGGATAAATTATTATGCGGAAGGTGGGATGAGGACAGCGAGGATGCTCGCCTAGCGTTGTTAGATTATGCTACCGAAGTGAACACTAAGGAGTTGAGTTACAACGGGCTTTGTAGTCTAGTGTCACTACAAGATCATTTTGTCAGCGAGAAATCGGACCTGTATTTTAAGAGATTGTTAGAAATGGGCGCAGACGTCGATTATCCCAATAGGCGGGGGGGGCGTATTATCCACTTCGTCGCCGGCGGTGTTAATGCGAAGTATGTAGAGCCTTTGATTCGTCGTTCAAAAAATATTGATGTGGGCGATAGAGAAGGAGACTTCGGCACGCCTCTCTACAGAAATGCAAACAAAGCTTTGGTGGTGACGGTAAAGGCGTTACTTGATATGGGCGCCGATCCGAATAAATATGATAAACGAGATAAGCAGAGCATTTTAGATAATGTAATCTGGTATAAAGAACGTAATCCGTATAAAAATAAAAACGGTAGCCTGGACGACAAGATAGAACTGTTGAAAGCTCACGGCGCCAAAACCTATCAACAACTGGTTGAAGAGGGTAAAGCAGAGGCATGACAGAGACCGCCATCGAATTGCATATGGAAGTGACGGATGAACAATGGGTTCGCGCACTCGGATCGAAAAGAAAACCGAGCAGACAACTTCCGGATTGGTGGTGGCAAAAGATGGAAGCCATAGGCGGGGAGTTGTATCAGGCTCTGTTGCAGGTCAGTCATGACAAGAAACGACCGGCGATTGAAGGTTGGGAGCGCCAGGGTAATAGATTAGAGCTCGACTTGTTTGCCGGTGCCGAGGGTTACGAAATTGCCGAGTCAATCGTGCCGTTGCTACAGCGCGCCGGATGCCGTGGTGTTGAAGCTATCGTCTACGGTGACGAAAGCGGCACCATAATTGACGACGATGGGGTCGCTCATTCCATCGGTGTTCGTTATTTTATCGACAGTTGCGGCCAACTTGCGGAAGCGGAATATCCAGAAGTCGAATATGAGTACTACGATTGATTCGATTGCGTGATATCTAGCAGCCTTCTGGCCTTTTGCTCGGTATTCCATAACACCATCTCTACCTTTCCCCTGAATTGCCCCCGATGAATCATCCCCATGGTTCGGCTATCCGAGCTTTGTGACACATTATCCCCAAGTACGAAAAAAAGCGCTTCAGAGGAATGCTTGAGATGATCGGGCTTGGTGGCGATACGCTTGGTGAAGAAAAGGTCGCTTTTCTCTTTGTCTGCGAATACCACGATGTCACCGATCTGCCAGTTTTTGGTATCTAGCCGTTTGCTTTCAACCAGGATCACGTCGCCTGGCTCAAGCGCGGGTTGCATAGAATGGCTAGGTATAAAATAGATGCTATATCCAAGCAGCGCCTGATGCTGCTTGAAGCCTGCAATTAGCAACAATCCGCTAATAAGCACCAAAGCTAGCGCATTGAGTACCCGTCGATACCAAGGGATATCCAATTTGGATACCTTGAATGAATGTATCGCGGTAAAGGCATACAGCACAGCAATAAGACTCAGAAGAAGTAGCAGGCCTTGAAGGGTATTGGGAAGATTCAGTTGGCAGCCGATCAAGATAGTCAGAAGAAGCGCCGTGAGAAACATCAATCCGATTAGCAAATGACCGGTGATAGCGTGGCCCATCCCTGGGTATAGGATGTTGCAGATGAATCCAATTGATCGCATGGTAAAAAGCTACGCTGAATCATTCCGCTAGACAAGCGTGATGTAACTGGTTTTTGTGTGGTGCGCGCAACCATCATAGCTGGTCCCAGCTTATTGCAGCGCCTACGTCGCCCTGCGGCCGGCCGATCAGCGTCTGCTGCTCGATGCCAACCCGGTGAACGCCGACCACAGCCAACCCATTCTCATGAGTTGCCGCTCGACAGCATTCACAAGGCAAATTCTCCATCAGCTATTCGTTGCCGCCGTGTCCCGGTGTCTCTTTCAGCTATATCACCAACACTTACCTCGAGCTCTATTGGAAGCGCTTCAACCCGCGTGTCAATCCTAGCTTTCACTACTACACGACCCACGCGGGCTGCGGCCTCTGCAACGGCTTCGGGCAGAACCCGTTGCTTGGTCCCTCGTTCAAAGGCTGAGAATGTGCATGCCTCAGGTCACGGCCGATTCCGCAATCTGCAACCCCGCGGTGCAAACGTCGGCGACCGCCATCACGCCGATGGCGATCGCTTTCGGTTCGCCTTCGGTGTTGACGGCGATAGCGTAAGCGACCTTTGCGACATCGCCGGTAACCTCCGAGGTGGTATCGATGATTGCATCGCTGCGATCCGCGCCGGCCGGGTCTTTCGACAGTTCCACGAAGTGCCAGACGGTGCAGAACAAAGCCGGTACGACCAGTACGGCTTGAACGACCGCGCCGACGCCACGGGCATCGTCGACCGCGAGTTTGTTCAGCTTGATTGAGCTGGATGTTTTGAACTTCTCCTGTGCCGGACCGCTGAATATAATCTTGCCAAGGATGGAGACCCCGGTAACCAAACTGGAGAAGTCGGATACCACGGTATTCTGGATCGGATACTTGGGTACCAGTTTGTTTGCCACCGCCAAAGACCCGGCCCCGACCACGCCGACCACGGCAGAGGCGATGGCGAACTCGTTGTCGCCGGATTCCTCCGCCGCTTCGAGCGAGCTGACCAATGCGGCGAGCAAGGTCGCTACGCCGGATACGGCGTGTCCGACTGTAAATACCGCAGCGGCCACGGCGGGGGACAGTTGGATTTGCGGCAGTGCCGCGGCGGACAATGATTGCGGTGCCGGCTGGCCGATGTTTTCGAAGGCGTCGACCACTTGATCGAAATCGGTGGCTTCGATCAAGAAGGTGGTCGTCGAATCGTCCGGGAACGGCGGTTTTTCCTCCGCTAGTTTATAGACCAGCGTTGTCGGCACGGCGACGATCCAGCAAATGACGTCCAACAACGAGAATTCGGACACGCCGAAGATCTTCAAGATATCTGATATCACCGGGATGTAGATCGGTGTGTCCAAGGCATCGACGGCGGTTTGCGCCATGTTTTGCAGAATGTCGAACAGGGCGTCGACCACTACCTCCGCGCTACCCAATACCGCATCGGTGAGCACGGCGACCAATTGCTTTAGCACGTCTTCCAACGACGTCGTGGTGATATGGGAAGCAATGGTTTGCAGTTCTTCGATGCCGCCACCGATCACCTCGCCCTCTTGTTCGAGTGCATCGAACAGCGTCTTGATAGTGCTTTCCGGCGAGGTGGGTGACGTGGGCGATGTGGTGAAGCTGGTTTGTGACGCGTTGTCCCGATAATGGTTGGATAACAGCGTACCCGGCGCGCTGCTGTGAGCGCCCGGTGTCGAGGCCTTGTTGGTGGGTGCGGTAGCGCTGGGGCCGAGACCGCTCCAGTCGTTCAATCCGGCCCATTTGTTGACGTCTTTTTCGAGACCGCCGACCAGCCTGTTGAAATCCGCTTTGTAGGTCGAAATCTGTGAAACTTCGTTCTGCAGGAACAGTTTCAGCAGGTTTTTAACGACGTCTTTGGTCCGCTTCATGTCCGCGATGTCGAAGAGAAATTCCAAGAAGTCCAACAGATCCGTGATGGCTGTCTTGATCGCGTTGTAGATCCACTCCACGGCGTTGACCACGGCATTTACCGTGTTTAAAACGGCTTGATACGTCTTGCCCGCGATAGTGACGATCACCGACCAGACGTCTTTGGCCGCGTCCTCGATCAAGTGAATGACGTGCTCGACGCCGCTCTCGATTTCATGGCCCAGCCATGAGAACAAGTCGCCCGCGTCGACGAAGATATTGCCCGACAACGATAGATCGGAAACCGTCGATACCGGGGCGGTTGCGAGGGCAAGGTCGGCGGCGGGTGCCGAAGTCTTTTTGTCCAGACTCGTGTATGCCTGGGTGATTTGACTGTTACTGTCGGCTACCTGCTGTAGCGCGCCGGTGGAGGTGCCTGCTTGAATCAATGGCCGGGTGCTGCCGTCCTGCGAGGTGATGGTGGCGCCTTGCAGGGCGGATACACTGGTGAGTGCGGTGGCCTTTTGGAACGGCTTTGTCATCGGGTTTTGGGTCACCGTGCTGGACCCTGCCGTGATAGTCAGTACGGCGCAGGACAAGTTGTCGACCGGTTGAACTACGGTGATCGCACCGCTTGCATCGGTCTCCACATCCACGCCGGTGGGGTCGAGCACGTAATAAAGGCCGTTGATGTAGACGTTTACCACGCTGTCGGAACTGATCTTGGTGCTGACGTTTGCCGCCGGCTGATCGGTGTCGGTGTTCACCTGGATCTGCGTGGTATAGGAATAAAAACTCTCCGCCGGCGCATTGGGGGTGGCGGGCGGTAGCGTAACGTCATGACGTGTCCAAAGCGTGGTGCTCGGCGATTTGACCGAAATCGCCAACTTGTTTTCGCCGGTCTGCGCGAAGAAGGTATTGGCATTGTTGGCGGCGTTGAGATAGGGCGACATCTGTTCGACGCCGCTCATGATCGGCAACGGCGGGGTCCATTGGGCGGGCGAGACGGTGATCCGGTCGACCGGGCAGCTGGTGTAGAATACTTGATCATCGCCGTTCAGGCCCCAAACCACTACGCGGTCTTCGGCGGTGTAAGCGAACAGTTTACGTGTGCCGGTGAATACGTCGTTTTGAAACAGCAGCTGTGCGACGGCGTCGCTTTTCTGATTGTCGGCAGTGAAGCAATAAAGACCGTCGCCGGAGGTGACGAACAAATCGGTCGTGCCGTCGGACTTCCAGTTGGCGGCCATGGCATCCGGTACCGCATTGCCCGGCAGGGAAAGTTTGGCCGGATTGGGCGCAACGCTCGGATCGAATACGTTATAGAGCGGGGTGTAGACGAACTGCGCTGTTCCGTTGACCGTGCCCGATGTGTAAATGCCGTTCACCGCATAGGCGCCGCCGCCCGCGGACTGACCCAGGCAGCTCCGATACGTGCCGGCGTCGATGTCGATCGCCAGATCGTGCTGTTTCCAGGCATAGCCGTCCGCTTTTGTCGGATCGATATAGTATCGGGTGATCGGGCCCGTGGCTTGGGTCGGATCGCGTAGCAGATCGACCACAATGTATTGGCCTTCCTGTGCCTCGCTGATGTAAATCGCGGTGACGACGACGGTTTTGCGCGTCTCGTTCGGATTGTCGTATGGGTAGGAGACCCAGGATGGCGAGGTGACCCAGGAGGTATCGCTATCGGAATTGCCGAGGCTGAGGAACAACGTGTCCGATCCTTCGCTGGTGGTAGCCAATGCCAACGGAATACTGCCGTCCGCTTTCTGTGCCACTGCGAACAACTTCGAGTTGTCGCCGGTTGTACTGTCGTTCAACTGATGTTTTGCCCAACCCGTCTTGGTGCCCGGGTGCTGATGGGTGACGTAGAATTCGGCATTGGTGCCAATGCTGAACAGTAAGGCGTCGCCGGAGGCGGTTTGCACCGCCTTCATGTCGTTCTCGGGCGCCATCACCTGAGCCTGGCGATAGTTTTGCATCAACTCCGATGAAGCCGTGATCTTGTAGTCGGTCATGTCGAGATTCCCCTCGGTGTAGATTGTTTGAGCCGAAACCGAGCCGCGTTCAATCGTCGCTCGGTGCCTCATAGGTGATTTCGGAGATCAGATCCTGATCGTCGGAGAAGGACACCGACTTGAAAGCGAAGGTGTTGCCGCCGGGGAAGACGAAGTTCTGTGCGACCGATACCGGAATATCGCTGAAATTCGTGGGCACGAATCCATCGGCCCATTTCTTGACGTCGTTGATGAGATCGTTGATGTCGGTGAAAAAGTTCAGGAAACCGCTGCGACTCGGTGTTTCCGAGGTGTCGGTCGTCTTTTGCGTTGGTGCCGACACGCTCAGTTTGCCGTCCTGGGTTACGGATAGGGTATAGGTGTCGGTGATCGTCTTGTCGATGATGTTGCCGCTGGCCGAGGTCTGTAGCGAGCGGATATAGAGATAGACCTTGAGATGTTGATAGAACGTCATGGTGTCACCATCGAACGTGACGGTCAGCGTGTAAGACGGTTTCAATTCCATCTTGCCCATGTCGCCGTTCAAGCCGGCCTGATCGCTGGAAGAGCTGGAGTAGCTGATCGATAGCACCTGTTTGCCGGATTCGCTGACGGACACCGTCGGCGTTTGATACGACGTCATGCTCCATTTGTAATCCACGTCGAGACCGTCCATATCCACGGAGACGGATGATTTGAAGCAGTTGGGTGAGACGTACGGCATGACCTGTTTGGCGAAGTAGTTCGCCAATGTATGACGGTTGACCGAAACGATGCCGTCGAACTGGCCGGCGTTTTGGGTAGAGACCCAGTTCCAGGTGAAGGCGTTGGCGGCGGGCAAGGTGTTGTCGTTTACCGCGCATAGATAGTTCAAGGTCGCGACCGCTTTTTCTTCTTGGCTTGGATTGTTTTCCGGCGTACCGCCCGAGTTCATGTATGGATTGACCATGAAGTTCAGATCGGTGAGCTTCAGTGTCGACGATGACGGTTCCTGCTTGACTGCGACGCCGGCGATCGGCTGCCCTTTTGACTGGGCCGATTTGAAATACTGGGTGACGATGATGTCGTTCAGGACGGTCTTGAACTTACCCGGTACGCCGCTCAATGTCGGGGTGGAAGAAGACAGTGTGGCGTTGGTCAGGTCAAACAGGAGTTGCTGGATGCTGAAGGCGCTGCCGGAGAGGTTTTTGATCTGCTTTTGTACCGCGGGTGGTAGGTTGCCCCATTCCGAGTTCGGCACGTTGGTCAAATCCAGATTCACCAGTGCGGAATAGATCCAGGCATTGCCGTCGGTGGGTTGGGAGATATTGGTCCAGGTCGGCGTCGGGAAGAAGCCTGTGCCCGGGTTGTATAACACCACCTGGAATTCGGAACACAGCAGATTGAAGGTGACAGGTCCGTTCTTGCCGGGGAGTTCGACATAGTCGGGGATATCGGCCGGGGCGTATCCCTCCGGCAGACCGAGCTGCAATCTGACGGCGGCGGTAAAATGTTGCTTGGCTAAGGCCTTGATCGCCTGATTATCGGACGGATCGGTTCCGTCGGGAATCGAGAACGGATCGGTGAAACCCGAGACTTCTTTTTTCACCTCGCTCATGATCGTGTCGTAATCGCCCAGGCTGTATTCCTGGGATTCGCTGGTCGCGATGAACGCGATGTTGGTGACGGGTTGCTGGTCGATGCTGAGATATTCCTTGATGGTTGCGTTGATACTGGATTGGGTTGTCGCGACCACGATGTCGTAGCCGTAATGGGGGTTGGACAGGTCAGACTGTGAAGCACTCATTGCATCTTCTCCTTGATGGGTCGGTGCGTAGTCGAAACGGGTGTCGGTTCGACAGTTACGATGGCTGATCGTCTGTTAATCCTCTGTGCCAGCCGAAAGCGGCCTTGATGGTACGGGTAACCAGGCCGGACGATGACATGCCGGCTCGGTTGTGAATGTGTCAGGTGTCGTAGGAAATCAACGACACCAAATCCTGGTCGTCGGAGAACGATGCCGACTTGAATGCGAAGCTATTGCCGCCGGGAAAGACGAAGCTCTGCGCGACCGAGACCGGGATGTCGTTGAACTGAGTCGGTACGAAATCGTCCGCCCAGTTCTTCACGTCATCGATGATGCTGTTCAGGCCGGTGAAGAAGTTCAGGAATCCGCTGGTGCCCGGTGTTTCCGAATGGTCGGTTCGACTGACAGCCGGTGCCGATACGCTCAGCCGGCCGTCGGCGTTGACGGAAATGGTGTAGGTGTCGGTGATGGTTTTGTCGATAATGTTTCCGCTGGCCGACGTCGCCAACGAGCGCACATAAAGATAGACCTTCAGGTGCTGATAAATCACGATCGTGTCGCCCGAAAAGGTGACGGTCATCGTGTAGGACGGTGACAGGGTCATTCTGCCCATGTCGCCATCCAGCCCTGCCTGATCGCTGGATGAGGACGCGTGTGTGAGGGACAGCACCATCGCGCCCGATGCTGGAGTGGTCACCGTCGGTGACTGGCCCCGTGACATGCTCCAGGAGTAGCGGACTTCGGTGTCAAGAAAGCCGTGAAGCGAGACGTTAACGCTTGCGTTGAAACAATTCGCCGCCGCGAAGCCGGTCAATTGTTGGCGGAAAAAGTTGGCTAGCGCATCGCGATTGATCGCAACCACGCCGTCGTATTGGCCTGCCTGCTGCTGATCGAGCCAGTTCCAGGTGAATGTGTTGGCGCCGGGTAATGATGCACCGTTGGTGGCACACAGATAATTGAGCGATGCAACGGCTTGTTCGTCCGCGGTGGGGTTGGGTTGCGGCACGCCGCCGGATCCGATGTAAGGGTTCACCATGAAGTTGAGGTCGGTGATGTCGAGGCTGGACACCGACGGTGTGCTTCGTCTCACCGCCACCCCGACCACCGGCTCGCCTTTGGCCTGTAACGCTTTGAAATAATCGGTCACTATCAGTGTGTTGAGCGTGGTTTTGAATTTGCCCGGTAGGCCGGACAAAGTCGGAGTAGAGGCCGATAACGTGGCATTGGTGAAATCGAACAGCAGTTGTTGAACGGAAAAGGCCGACCCCGACAGGTTTTTGATCTCCCGCTGTACGGATGCGGGAAGGTCGCCATAGCGTGAAGCGGGAACGGTCGTCAGGTTCAGGTCGACCAACGCCGAATAGACCCAACCGGTGTCGTCCGGTTGTGAGATATTGTGCCAGGTGGGGGTCGGGTCGAACCCCGTGCCGGGATTGTAGATCACGACCTGGAACTGGGCGCAGAGCATGTTGAAAGTAACCGGACCGTTTCGTGTCGGCAGCTCGACAAACGTGGGTGCGTTCTCCGTGCCCATGCCCTTCGGCAGACCGAGTTGCAGGCGTACCGCCGCGGTAAATTTCTGTTTCGCCAGGGCCTGGATTGCGGCACTGCCGGCCGGATCGGTGCCGTCGGCGATGGCAAACGGGTCGGTGAAGCCCGGGTCGGTCTCCTTCGCGTTCGCCATGATCGATTCATAGTCGGTCAGGCTGTATTCGTCGGTGGAACTGGTGGCGACAAACGCCAGATTGGTGACCGGTTGATCACCGTTCTCGGCCAGGAAACGCTTAATGACTTTGTTGATGCTTTGCTGTGTTGTTGCTACGACGATGTCGTAACCGTAATGCAAATTGGAAAGGTCGGATTGCGACACACTCATCTTAACTCTCCATGTCCAGATGTAAGCGGGAAATGCACTACAGATAAATTGTACTCACGAAGAATAGCATGGAAATCCAAGGTTAAAAGGGAGCGGAAATGCGTTCATATAAAGTTAAAAAATTTCAAACAATGCGACATTGTCGAGCCGATATTGATGGATATTGGCTGGTGGGATAAGCGTAACCGGCGTTACGTGGTGCGCATTTGATCAGATTCGTTTCGATTAAAAGAAGTTTCGTTCCTTTCATTCGGCGGTAACGATTCCTCGGCTGCGTTTGGCGAGAACTGCTGAGGCCTGCTCGATCGGTTCGAATCGGACGGTGATGTCGCCGACAGCGCTGTTGTGCGAGAGAGATTTTCGGGTTCGCGCGGATTGCGCCGACGCCATTGCGTGAAACCCGCACAGGGTGCCGTTCGATAATGCTCATGCAACGACTCTGGCGTGACGCGCCGTAGCGTTTCTCGCGCGTGGTGCCTGAGTTGTTGCAATCGCTGCACTGCGATTCGGCCTTGTACTTTACAAAGCCTCGGTTGCTCAACGGTTCCCCGATGCCAACCGTTTTGCCTCGGGCAACCTCCGCAACGTCAACATCGCCCAGATTCCAAACACTGGCCCGGGGGCGAGGACGAGAAACACATAACGCCAACCGAACAGTTCGTACGCAATGGGTATCGCAAGAATGGTGACGACGGTGAGTAGAAAACCCAGACTGGTCTGGATGGTCAGCGCGGTACCGACGTAGCGCGGTTCGGCCAGTTCGCTGACGGCCGCACTGAATTGGGCCGAGTCGGCGACGACGGCGAAACCCCAAATCAGGCACAACAAGGTGAGTGCGAGCGGGTGGTCGAACAGAAAACCGGCGAGAATACAGCAGGCACCGGATACGGCGAGGCTGACGCTGGTGATTGCGGTACGGCCAAAACGCTCGGCGTATTTGCCGGCGACCACTGCCCCGATGCCGCCGGCGGCGATGCTGGCGAAGCCGGCCAGGCGTGCTTCGGTGGTTTGCCAGCCGGCCTGCTCGTAGCTGGCGATCAGGAACAGCGGCACCCAGGCCCACATGGCATACAGCTCCCACATGTGTCCCAGGTAGCCGAAGTTGGCCAGCCGTGTGGGGCGGTGACGCCAGGCATCGAGCGCGCGTTGCCAGTCGAATGGCGCTCTGCCGCCGAGATGGGGCCCGGCTTTGAAACCGATTGCGATCAGCAGGGCTCCGACTGTCGCCAATAGGCTGGCGAGTTGCAGCACATCCTGCCAGGGTGGCATACCGCCCGTGGCGGGAAACGCATTGAGCAGATGCGGCATGGCCGCACCGATCGTCAGTGCGCCGACCAAAAACCCGATCCAGTAACCGCGATCCGCCACGCTCCAGGTCGCGACCAGTTTCATGCCCGGTGGGTAGACGCCGGCGATACCGAAGCCGGTGAGAAAGCGCAGAACCAACGCGGTGTCGTAAGAGGTGTTGCCGAAGGTGATCGCCAGGTTCGCGGCCGCGGCGAACAGGGTGCTGATCATGACCAAACGCGTGAGATCGAAGCGGTCGGCGAGGTTGAGAAAGGCGCTGAACAGGGCGCCGGCAACAAAGCCGAGTTGCACGCTCATGGTCAGCCACGCGCGCTGGTCCCCATCCAGATTCCAGTGCAGCGAAAGTTGAGGGACGACGGCGGATGCCGAGAACCATAAGGATTTGGCGAGCAGCACGCCTAGTGCGAGCACGACCAGATTGACGACCTTGCTGTCGGAGCGGTGCATCTTTATTTGGTTACTCGGTGGTCGACGGCTTTGATGGAAAAGCCATCGATACGGATAGGCGGTTTGCCGCTTCGTGACCGCTTATCGGATCGCTTTGATCCCGGCCCAGGTCATGTCCCAGAGTTCATCGGTGCTGTCGGGCAATGCGGTCGGGACCATGCCGTCGAGTCGCAGCGAGATCATTCGTAGCGCGGGGCCGAACGCCAACGACGCGGCAAGCCAGGAATCCATCTGTCTGACCTCGCCATGCTGCATCCCGTTGATAACGATGTCGCGCATTTTCTCGAACGGCTTGGACGAACAAATGCCCGGTTCGTCGATCAGGAACTCGCGGTGACGTGCGTTGAGAATGAAACGGACCATGTCGGGTTCCGCCTCGGTCAATTCGAACAGTGCGCGGATCATCGCACGCCCTTGCGCGTAGCTGCCCTGGTTCTTCGCAGTGACGTCGTCGACCAAGGCCTCCATTTGCGCGAGTAGATCGTCGTACAGTGCGCGGGCGATGGCCTCTTTGCCGGCGAAGTAGTTGTAGATCGAGCCCATGGCGACATCCGCCGAACGCTGGATGTCATGGATCGAGGTGTTGAAATACCCCTTGCTGCTGTAAAGGTGCAGGGCGGCGTCCAGGATCTGGGCACGCAACGGTGTTGCACGTTTCTTCTTGTTCGCTGAAACCGTCATATGCTGGGGTCGAAAGCTAATTGATGCATTTTCGCCCAAGTGTCGGGCGATAGCCAGCGGTGGTCTGGCGATTGGGGAACGGAAGGTATTGATGCATTACCTTGCTCCTGATACTGGATTCGCTAGTGCAGCTTGACCTCGGGATTGACCGAACGCCGTAATATGGACGACAGCGTCAGCAACAGGGTGTTGTAGACGCCATGCACGGTTACCTGGTGCATCTTGTGTAGCGACAGATAGACCAGACGCGCGATCATGCCGGAGATCCAGATGTTGCCGGTAATGCTGCCCATCAGGCTGCCGACCGTGCTGTAGCGACCTAGCGTGACCAAAGAACCATAGTCACGGTATTTGTACCCGGCCGGCATGGGTTTGTCTTTTAGCCGTCGTTCGATCGCCCTGGCGACGAAACTGGCCTGTTGATGTGCGGCCTGTGCGCGTGGGGGTACAACGCGCCCCTCGTTATCCGGCGGAAAGGCCGCGCAGTCGCCGATCGCGAATATCCGGTCGTCCGATAGCGACACCAGATTGTGTTTTACGACGATCTGGTTGATTCCGTTGATCTCCAGACCGAGATTGCTCAACACCTCGGGTGCCTTGATGCCGGCCGCCCAAACCGTGATCGCCGCCGGTATGAAATCGCCGGATGCGGTTGTCACGCCGCGCTCGCTCACTTCCGTCACGGCCTGTCCGGCGAGCACTTGGATACCCAGTTTGTCCAGCTCCTCGTGTACCGCCGCGGAAAGGCGCTCCGGCAGTGCAGGCAATATCCTCGGTCCGGCATCCAGTATCTTGATCCCGATATGATGATCGGGATCGAGATCATCGAAGCCATAGGCACGCAGGCGCCGTGTCACCTGGTGCAATTGTGCCGCAAGTTCGACACCGGTCGCGCCGGCACCGACGATCGCGACGTCGAGTTGGCCGGGCGTCAGATTTTCATTGTGTGTGACCGCCTGGATCAGGCGCTCCATGAGCTTCTTCTGGAAGGTCACGGCCTCTTTCTTGCTGTCGAGAAACCAGCAGTGTTCCTTCACGCCCGGGATGCCGAAGTCGTGACTGATACTGCCGATGGCGAGTACCAGAGTGTCGTAGGGGAAGCTACGGCGGGGGATCATTTCCTCGCCGTCGTCATTCAGGGTCGCCGACAGCCAGACTTGTTTGTTGACGCGGTCGAGCGACTCCAATTGACCCATGCGGAAACGAAAATGACCGCGCTGCGCCTGCGCGAGGTATTCGACCGTATGCAGGCCGGGGTCGAAGGAGCCGGCGGCGACCTGGTGGAGCAAGGGTTTCCAGATGTGGGTACGGCAGACGTCGATCAGCGTGATCTCGGCCTTGCCGCGTTTGCCGAGGCGGCGCCCGAGCCGGGTGGCGAGTTCCAAACCGCCGGCGCCACCACCGACGACAATGATCTTATGTGTTTCCGTCAACAGCTACCCACAGTCCTCGGACTTCGATTCGGAAAGATGACTCATGTAACGCTCGCGCGTGCGTTCCAAACGTGCCAGATAGATACCCAACTCGCTGCCGGGATTGTCGCGATCCCGGTTAAAGCGCTCGGCGAGTTGCTCGTCTTCCGTGTTCAGAAACAAGGTCATCGACGTGAGTATCATACCCAGTCTGAAATCGAAATTGCGGAACTCGACCGAATCCGGATCCGGTGCCGGCATCTGTCGGCGCATGTCGTCCAAGCTTTCAGCATAGCTGAGCAGGCGGGCCTTTGCCGACGATGCGGTATCGGGTGCGTCCGCCATATGGCGTAACACTCCGGCCAGTTGCAGACGGGTTTCGTTATAGTCCTGCAATTCTTGCCGTAGGCCGGCTTTATTGCAGTGTCCGACATGTTTGTGCGACGGGTAGTCGGCGGGTACCGGCGGTATGCCGTTGGCCTGCACCGAGGCGGCACCGAACAGACACCCGATGCCGAGCAGTATCGCGATTCGCACCGGATTACTCCGTCGATACCGTCAGCGCGCCGGAAGGGCAGGCCGCACAAACGTCACGGATCTGTTGTTCGCTCGCGCCTTGGGGATCGATTACGAACTCGCCGTTTTCCAGCTTGAACACCTGTGGCAGGCTGTTGACGCACACGCCGGCGTGTTGGCATACGGATTCATCCCAGTTGACTTTCAACATGTCTCTCTCCTCGTCGTGAATAATCAGGCCGGTTCTACCCGGACCGCGCAGAATTTGAATTCCGGGATCTTGCCGTCAGGGTCGAGTGCCTCGTTGGTCAGCAGATTGGCGGCCGCCTCGTGATAACAGAACGGCAAGAACACCTGCCCCTTGCGCAGGCCGTTGTCGACCCGTGCGCGGGCGATGATGTCGCCTCGCCGTGAACGCACTCGAACGGGTTCACCCGGTGCCGCGCCGATGGCGCGGAGCTGGTCCTCGTGCAGTGTTGCCACCGGCGACGGCTCTATGGCGTCGAGTACACTCGCGCGCCGCGTCATGCTGCCGGTGTGCCAGTGTTCGAGTTGACGGCCGGTGATCAGGATCAGCGGGTACTCGTCGTTCGGCAGTTCGTCGGCTTCGCTGAACGTTACCGGTACCAAGAGGGCCTTGCCGTCGGCGCGCGGAAACGCTTCGATGAAGATGACCTCGTCGCCCGGGTCGCCTTCGTTCTCGCAGGGGTAGGTCACCGCGCTGTCATGTTCCAGGCGCTCCCAGGTGATGCCGGCGATACTGGGCATGGCTTGGCGCATTTCGTCGAATACGATGCGTGGTTCGGGATAGTGCCACTCGAGCCCGAGACGACGCGCCATATCGATGATGATATCGAGATCTTGTCGGGCCTCGCCCGGTGGTGTGAGTGCCTGGCGGCCGAGCTGCACCCGGCGATCGGTATTCGTGAAGGTGCCGGTTTTTTCTGGAAAGGCCGAGGCTGGCAGTATCACGTCGGCGTAGTGTGCGGTCTCGGTCATGAAGATGTCCTGCACCACCAAATGATCGAGCTTGGCCAACGCGGCGCGCGCATGTTGCAGATTCGGGTCGGACATTGCCGGGTTCTCGCCCATGATGTACATGCCGTGGATTCGATCGTCGTGGACGGCATGCATGATCTCGACTACGGTTAAACCCGGTTGTGGGTCGAGTGTCTGTCCCCACAGCACTTCGAACTTTTCGCGAACCTCATCGTTATCGACCCGTTGATAGTCGGGAAAGACCATTGGGATCAAGCCGACATCGGATGCGCCCTGTACGTTGTTCTGGCCCCGTAGCGGATGCAGACCGGTGCCTGGGCGACCGATCTGCCCGGTGATGAGTGCCAGGTTGATCAGGCAACGAGCATTGTCGGTGCCGTGTATGTGCTGCGATATGCCCATGCCCCAGAAGATCATCGAGCCCTTCGACGATGCGAACGTGCGTGCGACCTCGTGCAGTGTTTCGGCCGATATGCCACAGATGGCTTCCATCGCCTCGGGGGCATAGTCGACCAGATGCGTCTTCAAGGCCGCATAGCCATCGGTACGTTGATCGATGAAGGCTTGATCGACCAGGCCTTGTTCGATGACCGAATACATGATCGCGTTCAGCATGGCGACATCGGTGTCGGGCTTGAACTGCAGCACGTAATCCGCGTGGCGCGCGATGTCGGTGAGCCGCGGGTCCATGACGATCAAGGTCTTGCCGGCGCGCGCGGCGTTCTTGAAAAAGGTCGCTGCGACCGGATGGTTCTCGGTCGGGTTCGAACCGATGACCACGATGACCTCGGCCTGGTCGACATCGGCCACCGGGTTGGACACGGCGCCGGAACCGATCATCTGCAACAGCGCGGCGACCGACGAGGCATGACACAGGCGGGTGCAGTGATCGACGTTGTTGCTGCCGAATCCGGTGCGCACCAGTTTCTGAAACAAATAGGCCTCTTCGTTCGAGCCCTTGGCCGAACCGAAGCCCGCGAGTGTGCTCGGGCCTCGTTCGGCGCGGATACGATTCAGCCCGTCGGCGGCACGCGACATGGCCTCTTCCCAGCTGGCCTCGCGGAAGTCGCGCAGTGCATTGTCGCGGTCGAGATCGAGTTCGGCCCGCTTGGGCGCGTCGTCACGCCGGATCAACGGCTGCAGCAGGCGTTGACGATGACGCACATAGTCGAAGCCATAACGGCCTTTGACGCACAGACGGTTGTGATTGGCCGGTCCGTCGCGCCCTTCGACCCAAAGAATCCTGTTGTTACTGACGTGGTAGGTGAGCTGGCAGCCGACACCACAGTAGGGACAGACCGAATCGATCCGTTTTTCGGCCTCAATCTTCGCGGCATCGCGTGCCGGCATCAATGCCCCGGTCGGGCAGGCCTGCACGCATTCGCCGCAGGCCACGCAGCTGGATTCACCCATGGGATCGTCGAGATCGAACACGATACGCGCCTTGGCGCCGCGTCCGGCAAATCCGATCACATCGTTCGCCTGGGTCTCGCGACAGGCACGTAGGCAGCGGGTGCATTGGATGCAGGCGTCCAGGTTCACCGCGATCGCCGGGTGGGATAGATCGGGCCCGGGTTGTCCGCTGGCGGGAAAACGCGGTGCGCCGACGGCGAGCTTGTCGCTCCAGGCATCGAGTTCGCTGTTCGGCGTATAGTCGGTATCGGCCGCCGTATCGGCGCGTAACAGTTCCAGCACCAGTCTCTGCGCGTGCCGCGCTCGCTCGTTTTGTGCACTGACCTTCATACCGTCGCCGGGATAGCGGCAGCACGAGGGTGCAAGTACACGCTCGCCGTCGATTTCGACCATGCAGGCGCGGCAGTTGCCGTCGGCGCGCAGGCCCTCGGTATAGCACAGGTGCGGGATCTCGACGCCATGACGTTGCGCGGCCTGTAGGATGGTCTCGCCCGGCAGGGCGGCGATTTTGCGGCCGTCGAGTTCGAACGCTATCGGTTGCGGTAGATCTTGCGGTCGTGCAGCCATGGCTCAGAACTCCTCCGGGAAGTATTTCATGGCGCAGCGCAAAGGGTTGGGCGCGGCCTGGCCCAGGCCGCAGATCGACGCGTCCTCCATGACCTGGCAGAGTTCTTCGAGCAGTGGCTTGTCCCATGCGTCGTGTGCCATCAGTGTCGCCGCCTTTTCGGTGCCGACCCGGCAGGGCGTGCATTGGCCGCAGGATTCGTGCGCGAAGAAACGCATGGCGTTCAGTGCGACGTCACGCACATTGTCACGATCGGACAATACGATCACCGCGGCCGAGCCGATGAAACAGCCGTGGTCGTTCAGGGTATCGAAGTCGAGCGGCAGATCGGCCAGCGATGCCGGCAGAATGCCGCCCGAGGCACCGCCCGGTAAGTAACCCTTGAGCGTGTGACCGTCGAGTATGCCGCCGCAGTATTCGTCGATGAGTTCACGCAGGCTGATGCCGGCCGGTGCGATATGCACGCCGGGTTGCTTGACCCGGCCGCTCACCGAGAAGCTGCGCAGCCCCTGGCGCCCGTTACGTCCGTGCGACAGAAACCAGTCGGCGCCCTTGTCGAGAATCTCGGGTACCCAGTAAAGGGTTTCCATATTGTGTTCGAGTGTCGGTTGGCCGAACAAACCGCGTTCGGCGATATAAGGCGGTCGCAGGCGGGGCATGCCGCGTTTGCCCTCGATGGATTCGATCATCGCCGACTCTTCGCCGCAGATGTACGCGCCGGCGCCGCGTCGCAGTTCGATCGGCGGCAATGCGCAGGGCGGGTTCTGCCGCAGCTTGTCGAGTTCTTCGGTGAGCAGCTCGCGGACGCCGGCGTACTCGTCACGCAAGTAGATGTAGATGGCGTCGATCCCGACCACGTGTGCCGCGATCAACATGCCCTCGAAAAAGCGGTGCGGATGGCGTTCGAGGAAATAACGGTCCTTGAAGGTGCCGGGCTCGCCCTCGTCGATGTTCACCGCCATCAGGCGCGGCCCGGGATAGCCGTGGACGATGCGCCATTTGCGACCGGCCGGGAAACCGGCGCCGCCGAGTCCGCGCAGGCGGGCGTCTTCGAGTGTCTGGATGACCTCTTCGCGGATCTTGTCTTGATCCTGCGAGAGCAGTTTCCGCAGCAATTGATATCCGCCGTCGTTGCAATAAGCGTCGAGTCGTTTGGCGTTGCTTGGTGCGTGTGCTTTTCGATCGTCATGCTCGATCGCGTCGCATAGCTTGCTTGTATTCGCTTTGCCGAGCGCTTGGGTGCCGACGACGCCGACCGGCGCTTGATCACAGCGACCGACACAGGGCACACGCTGAATTCTCACGCCTTCGCCAAGGGCGTGCTGTAACTCGGCGATCAGGGTTTCCGCGCCGGCCATGGCGCAACTGATGGAGTCGCATACCCGAACAGTCAGGGCGGGTGGCGGGGTTTCGTCTTCCTTGACGACGTCGAAGTGATGATAAAAGCTGGCAACCTCGTAGACCTCGGTCGGCGCGAGGCGTAGCTCGTGCGCCAGCGCGACCAGCAGATGAGCGGGCAGATGGCCGAGCGCATCCTGGATGCGATGCAGATATTCGATCAGATGATCACGGCGTGGCTGCTCGTCGAGGTATCGATGCACCTCCTCTAGATCGGCATTGAGTGCCGTTCGTCCTTTCTTTTGACCGTTTTTTCGTTTGCGGGCTGTCGCGCTCAAAGGGAAAAACTCCAGTATCTTGGCATCTCGCTTCGTTGGTATCCGACAATGGGATTATGGACGCCCGGTCTGTCGGGCGGGTATCTTGGCCTTTTGTTCGGCGCGTACCAGTGCCATGCGCAGACTGTCGGCAAGGGCGTTCGGCGGCAGACCGTGTGGCAGAATCCGCAGCAGCTCGCCCTGGGTGTCGATCAGATACAGGCTGGCGCTGTGATCCATCGTGTAGCGTTCGATCTCGCCTTTACCGACGAACTGATAGCGCACCCGATAGCGTTCCGCAACGTCGTGCAGTTGCTCCGGCGCGCCGGTCAGTCCGCGTAGGCGAGAATGAAAGAAGCGCGTGTAGACGCGCAGATGTTCGGGGGTGTCGCGGTCCGGATCGAGCGACACGAACAGCGCATCGACCTTTTCCGCATCTTCGCCAAGGCTGTTGAGGGCATTACCAATGACCGCCAATGCTGTGGGGCAGACGTCAGGGCAATAGGTGTAGCCAAACGATAACACCACGAGTTGGCCGCGCGAATCGGCGAGGGAGTAACTCGAACCATCGTCTGCCGTAAGGGTGAAGTCGCCGCCCAGCCCGAATGCTCCGCCGCTTATCGCTGAAACCAACAATGTCATGCCGATTAACTGCCGATACTTCATACCTGATCTCCCATGCTCGGATCGGTGTTGGGTCCGAAACAGCCTGGTGAGTTGATGCAGCTTTGATGCCAGGACCTTTTCCGATGCAGCGATGGGGAGGTCATCGCGTTGGGTGTGACACCTGTAACGCAAAACACTGGGCAGTTGTAACTGCGACGACACACCTTTATGGCGAGGTTTTTTACGACAGGTGGATGGTGATGGCGTCGGGTAGTCCACACGGTTGGTATCGACATTGCATGAATTCTGAAGCTGCTGTGCGAGCGGGTGCGTTGATAGCGTTAGGTTGTTATGGTTTACGGTCAATGCCGAGCACAGAGTCTTGCAAGCTAGCCAGGCCGTTTTGGGCTTAGGCTTGAGTCCTTTGGTCAAAGCTTGTCGTCACACAATGGGGCAGGACCCGATGCATCGATACATGACAGCGCTGCGACAGCGAAGAGTGGACGTTTAGATGCGCTCCTCGCTCATGTATTTCAGTTCTCGCCGACGTGTGTGGATTCACCTGGCGCTCATCTTCGCGTTGCTTATGCAGGGCGCGATTCCTTTGCAATCGCATACCGTTTTCGCAAAGAACGGTTTCGGCCATCTCGTTGTCATATGTACCTGGAACGGTGCGCGTGTTGAATGGATCGATCTTCCCGGCTCAGATGATGCATCGTCCGTTGAACGATTGTCACCCGCGTGTCTTTTCTCGCAGCTTCTGGCATCTGCCGGATTATCCGTTGCACCAATCTCTCCCGCGGCCTTGTTTGTGCCGTTCGGTGCGCTCGACGAGTATCGGGTTGCATATTTTGCCGTTGCCTCACTCGAGGCCTACCTGATACGCGCGCCTCCTGACAGTATCGACCGTGTCTGATTAATACATGGATCGCACAGCGTCTGTTTCGTGCGCTGTGCAGACAAATCTGTTTGGAGAGTTTCAATGAGTACTCTGAGTTTTCGTTGCGGCATGGCCTTGCTTGCCATGATGTTTGCCATTCCTGTGTCCGCCATTCCGGCAGCCGACGAGATTCTCGTTGCCAATCCGTATGCGCGTGCCGTTCCTCCGATGATGGAGAACAGCGCGATGTTTGTAACGCTGAAGAATACCGGCGCGAGCGATCGGGCCCTTGTGAGCGCCAGCAGCCGTGCTGCCGAGGTCGTAGAGCTGCATACACACGTCAAAGACGGTGATGTCATGCGGATGCGGCAGATCGATAAGATCGAGATCAAAACCGGTCAGTCGGCGGTTCTCGAGCCGGGTGGTTTGCACGTGATGCTGATCGGGCTCAAGCGACCCTTGATGCCCGGTAGTACCGTACAGGTCGATTTGCACTTCGATGATGGCAGCAGCAAAGCGGTCGTTGCGCCGATCAAGTCGATTGCCGGCATGCATGCCGGCAGTGGTCATGCGATGCAGGGTAGGGGGAAATCCTCGGAGCCCATGTCCCCGGTATTCATCAATCTCACCACCGATGACAATTGGCGTGCAGGGATGGCGCTGCACTGGGCGCGTATGGCGCTCAAACGGGGCCATGAGGTGACTATCTGGCTGAACGTCGAGGCGGTGCGTATCGCCGTCAAGCGCATCGGCCATCCCATACATGCCATGCAGAACAAGTCGGCCCAAGAAATGCTGCAAGCCGTTGCGGCAGATGGTGCTACCGTACTGGTCTGCCCCGGTTGCCTGAAGCGTGCGGGATTCAATCGTGGAGACCTGATTGATGCGGTGTCCACGGGAAGTCCGGACACGGTCATGCCGGCCATGTTCGACTCGAAAACCAAGGTGATCAGCTGGTAAGCCCAGCCCGTCGAGCGGGTAGCCGCGGCTTGCGGTGACCGCTCGTTCGGGCAGCGGTACCTACTTGTCCATAGGGCTGGCTGTCTCTGCAGCTGGCGATGCTGGGCACATAATACTGGCTTGAAAACCGGTTTGTGCGTCAGTGTTCTCGTTTGCGCCTATTTCACGGAAGTGTGACATAGGTTGCGCAACACGGATGTCGTCTGTAACCGGGACGGCACACCGAGGGTTGACGGAGACCCCGAAAGCCCAGCGTTCTTGCGGCCGTACAGGCAATTCAATCGATTGGCACTTTCATTGCAAAGCAGTGATTTAGCTGCTCGCAAAAAAAGCAGCAAAAGTGCGGTTTGCATCAGGCCTGAGCGGTTGAGGCTGCAGTCCAGCACGCCACTATCAGTAACAGAGCCAGAAATTTTGGAGGAACACTGAATGCGTTCTGAAACACTCAAGAAATGGCGCCGGACAGTCTTGGCAATCGGTCTTGCCAGCTCCGCTGCGATGGCCGCGATGGTCACGCCGGCTTTCGCCGACGAGACTTGCATGTCGCCTTACATGGCCAAGATCGTTGGCCAAGAAGACTTCGTGTATGTGTGGACGCTTGGCATCGAGGGTGTCGGTGATGGCCAGGACAAGCTGGTCACGGTCGACGTCAACCCGAAGTCGAAGAACTATGGCCAAGTCATCCATGCCTTGTCGGTCGGTGGTCGTAACGAAGCCCATCATTCGGGTCTGACCGATGATCGCCGTTATCTCTGGGCCGGCGGTTTGGATACCAACAAGCTGTGGATCTTCGATGTGCATACCGATCCGGCCAAGCCGCGGCTGAAAAAGGTTGTCACCGACTTCGTCGCGAAAAGTGGCGGCGTGGTGGGTCCGCATACAACCTATGCACTGCCCGGCAGAATGATGATTACCGGACTGTCCAACAACAAGGATCACGGCGGTCGTACCGCGCTGGTCGAGTACACCAACGAGGGCGAGTATGTCGCCACGTACTGGATGCCGACCGATGAGAATCTTCAGGGTGCCGTGAAGAGCGGCAAGTATGCCGATGGGTATGGTTATGACGTCCGCGTACTGCCACGCCGTAACATGATGGTGACTTCGTCATTCACCGGCTGGTCGAACTACATGATGGATTTCGGCAAGATGCTGCAGGACAAGGAAGCCATGAAACGCTTCGGCAATACCGTCGTGATCTGGGATTTGCACCAGCGCAAGCCGAAGAAGGTGCTGGACGTTCCCGGTGCACCGCTGGAGATTCGTTGTGCATGGCAGCCAACCAATAACTGGTGCCTGACGACGACCGCCCTGACGTCAAAGGTCTGGTTGATCTACGAAGACGACGCGGGCGAATGGCAGGCCAAAGACGTCGCGGATATCGGTGATCCGTCCAAGGTGCCGCTGCCGGTCGCGTTCTCGATCGCACAGGACGATTCCGGCTTTCTGCTCAACACCTTCATGGACGGCAAGGTCCGTTATTTCGATCTCAGCGATCCGCACAAGCCGGTGCAGAAGTACGAGAAAGTGATCGGCAAGCAGGTGAATATGATCTCCGGCAGTTGGGACTGGAAGCGCCAGTACTTCACCAGTTCGCTGCTTGCCAACTGGGACAAGAAAGGTGGTGACGGCGAGCAGTTCTTCCGCGCCTACGATTGGGATGGCGAGAAGCTGACCAAGCGTTTCGAGATCGACTTCATTGAAGCGAAGCTCGGACGCGCTCACCAGATGCGGTTCGGTGCCTATGCGCTGTATGCCAAACACAGGCCGGCGCAGCAGCCCGAAGGTTCGGCCCTGGCATCTGCGGAATAACCTCCGTGTACCCCTATGCCGACGTGGTTCGGCGGCATAGGGGCTTCCTCTACGGTGATTTGCCCCCAGCATGGCGGGGGCGCTTTTTTCCGCATTCTTGAGGGAGAACGATCATGTTATCGATGATGAGCCGGGGATTTTTGTCGTCGTTGTTGTCGATAGTCGTATTTGCCGGCACGCCGTTTGCCGAGACGAGCGACAAGCCGCTCGTACTAGCCCCTTTTTATACCGAAGCAGAGTTTGATCCACCCCCGCCGGGTAGCTATGCGTTGCCAATGCTCGGCTACGCTTCCGACGGCGCCATACTCAATACACTGGGGCGAAGCGAGAGTCTTCACGAGCACTTTGGCGATGGCAAGGTTGTCCTTCTGAGTTTCATTTTCAGTACCTGTACCGACATCAACGGCTGCCCGCTGGCGACCGCCGTGATGTATCGCATTCAACAGAAACTCAAAGATGATCCGGCAATCGGCGAACGTTTTCGCATGATCAGCTTGAGTTTCGATCCGGCCTACGACACGCCCGAGGTCATGGCGCTCTATGGATCGGACTTCAGCCAACAGGGCGATTGGCGTTTTCTGACCACGGCATCGTGGGACGATCTTCAGCCCATTCTCGACAGCTATGGCCAGTCGGTGATCCAGGATATTGATGAAAACGGTAAGCCGCTACCGTCGTTCTCGCACATTCTCCGCGTGTTTCTGATCGATCCCGATAAACGTATCCGCAACATCTACAGCGTCTCTTTTCTCAATCCCGATCTCATCCTCAACGACGCCAGGACGGTGTTGATGGCGGATGAGCCGGGTACCGATAGGCAAGCAGGGTTGCAAAAGGTATCGACCTTGTCCAAACCCGGTGACTATAAGGAAGGCTACGAATCCGATGATTATCGTACACGCAGCCATGCCGTGGAGTTGCGCACCGGGCAAAAGGCCGACTTGCTGACCTTTATCGAGAATCCGCCGCTGGGTTTGCCGGCAGTCCCTCAACCCGAAAACAATCCGGCGACACCGGCTAAGCTCGAACTGGGGCGCAAACTGTTTTTCGATCGGCGATTGTCACTCAACGACACCTTCTCCTGTGCGATGTGCCATGTGCCCGAGCAAGGCTTCACCAATAACGAATTGGCGATGGCGGTCGGTTTCGAAGGTCGGAGTGTGCGTCGCAACTCGTCGACGATATATAACACCGCCTATTTTACCCGCTTGTTCCACGATGGCCGTGAAGAGTCATTGGAACAACAAGTGTGGGGGCCGTTTCTCGCACCCAATGAGATGGCGAACCCCTCGGTGGGTGCGGTGATCAGCAAGATTCGGCGTATGCCCGATTATGCGGGTCTGTTCGAGGCGGCCTTCGACGGTCGCGGCGTGAGCATGGAAACCGTCGGTATGGCCTTGGCCGTTTATCAGCGTGCGCTGGTATCGGGGAATTCGCCATTCGATCGTTGGCATTACGGCGGCGAGCAGGCCGCGCTTTCCGAATCGGCCAAACGCGGTTTCGAAATTTTTACCGGTAAGGCGAATTGTTCTTCCTGCCATACCGTAGGCAAGGGCTACGCATTGTTCACGGACGACCGATTGCACAATACCGGTATGGGTTATCGCGAGTCCATGGGTATCAAACCCGAGAAGCAGCGTGTGTTGCTCGCACCCGGCGTGTATGTAGAGGTCGACCGGGAAACCATCGAGTCGGTGGGCCTTCCTCGTCCACCCGATCTCGGTCTGTATGAAATCACCCAAAATCCGCATGACCGTTGGAAATACCGTACGCCGACACTGCGCAATGTCGCGCTGACCGCACCCTATATGCACAACGGTTCGCTCAGCACCCTGCGTGACGTGGTCGAGTTCTACAATAACGGTGGTGTGCCAAACGAATTGCTCGATCCACGCGTTCGGCCTCTGGAACTCAGTGATGAGGAAATCGACGACCTGGTGGTCTTCATGCGAAGCCTCACGGGTGATAATGTCGATACCATCGTCGCCGATGCCTTTGCTGCACCGGTTGGCGATATCACCATCGACGACCCGAATTGGGCACACGAGGCGACGGCCTATGATTAGAATGCTGCCTGCGTTGTTACTCGGCATGACCTTGGCTTTTCCCGTTCAGGCGGCGCGCGTGATGAAGGCCTATGAGCAGCCCAGGCAGGCACCGGCATTCGCGCTACCGGCGGTCGATGGCGGTTCGCGGCAATTGACGGATTACCGGGGACGTTACCTGTTGGTGAATTTTTGGGCGGTCTGGTGCAGCCCCTGTGTCAAGGAAATGCCGTCGATGCAACAGGCCTACGATACCCTCAAGGACGACGGTTTGGCGATGGTCGCGATTCATGTCGGTCCGAGCGTCGAGGGCGCGAAGAAGTTTGCCGATGATCTCGGATTGAGCTTCGATATCGTGGTCGACGAACAGATGGCCCTTGCCAAATGGCAGGTACAGGCCTTGCCGACGACCTTCCTGGTCGATCGAGAGGGGCGCATTGTCGCCGAGGCGCTTGGTGATCGGGATTGGGCGGGCGAGAGCTTGCTCGATCAATTAAAGGGTTTTCTCGAGACACGCTGATTCAGGCGGCCATACCCGACGGAAGAATCCCGCTCACGCATCGATCAGTCGCGCATCGACCTCGGCTCGAGTCGCTGCGCGAAGTGTGCGCCATCGACCTCGCTCAGCC
This sequence comes from Chromatiales bacterium, assembly GCA_028280505.1. Taxonomy (GTDB): domain Bacteria; phylum Pseudomonadota; class Gammaproteobacteria; order Chromatiales; family Chromatiaceae; genus Thiosocius. The sequence goes on from JANQLO010000081.1 coordinate 29,289, forward strand.
GGAGCAGCCAACCGTCGGCATACGGCTGATCGTTGACCAGGGTCGGCTCCATGATGCAGGTTTCATTGTGCGCGATTACCGTGGCGCTCAATGGTGCGATGAGGTCGGAGACGGTTTTCAGCGACTCGATGCTAGCGCAACGTTCACCACCGACGAGATGTTGGCCCACGGCTGGTAGTCCAGCTTTTCGATGGTGCCCAGTGCTTGCTGTGCGTGTTCGGGTGATACCCGAAATCCACTGGCCACCTTCTGGCATGACCCAGACATGATGCGGGCTGTAACGGCGGTCGTCAGGCACCGACATGGGTTTTCCTCAAGTAGAAAAAGGCCATCCGCGAACTGCGGGATGGCGAGGTTGTTTAATTGAAGCGCCAGGTGAGCGCCGCGCCGACCTGCCAGGCGCCGGCATCCGCTTTTGTCGGTCCGATGGTCTCATCCCGCTCGAAGGCACGCGCAACGTGTGCGTCGATCTGTAGGCCGGGTTGAACTTCCCAGCCCAGGCCGGCGGTTAACTGGTTTTCCCAGATAACCTGAGTATTGGTGGCTTGAACGTATTGCACCAATGTCGGATTGAGCGGCACCGTTGCACCCCCGAGAAAGATCGAAGTGGCATCGCCCAATCTCGACCCCAGGTTGCGCTTGATCGGGCTTTCAGCGTGCGAGAACCCAATGCGCCACTTGAATGGTCCCCGGGTGTATTGGGCGCCGACGGCGTATACGGTCTGGTCGTCGTAGACATCCTCGTAGGTTTCCGCGTCACTCCAGTTCTTCCAAATCATATCGGCGGCCAGCAGCAGTTGACCGTTCATCAGGCTTTCGTTCGCGATGCCGAATGCCAGTTCCTGCGGTTGTTCCACCGTCACGTCATGGAAGCCGTTCGCCGCGAATTGCACCACGCGCTCGTATTCGATCGACAGCGGACTTCGGTAGTAGGCACCGACGGTCGTTGCGCCGAGCGCATAAGTTGCGCCGAGCGTCCCGCGAATGCCGAAGTTGCTGGTCGAACTGGTGATGCTTTGCAGGCCGAGTTGTCCGAGTCCGTAGGCGATGGTTGCGGCGGCGCCGATCGAGAGATTGTCGTTGATCTTGTGTCCGACACCGGCGTTGGCACCGAACACCAGGATCTCGGCCAGCGGGTCCAGGCTGCCCGGCGTACCGCGAAAATCCGTGCCGACGCCCGATACGACGGTAAGGCCCAGGCCCAGTGTGGTTGAATCACCCAGCGACTGGCTAACCGCGACGTTCGGTACCAGCCAGGGCCCGGCCTCGGAGTCGGCCGACCAGGCGGTGCCGGTCGCTGATCCGTCGTGAGTGTTTTCGACGTCGACGTTGTAGTAGGTCGCGCCGAACATGAACTGCGTGCCTTTGAACTGGGTCAGCGTGGCCGGATTGCCGAACACCGTCGAGCCGACGTCTTGCGGGCGTGCGATACCGACACCACCCATACCGCCGGCGGCAGGCATCATGGTCAAGTTGAGGTCGGTGCCATAGTTGGCGGCGTGCGCCTGTGCGAAGACGAGGCCGATACCGGCAGCCAGGGCAAGGTAAGTGAACCGTTTATTCGTTTGTTTCATGGCGTTCATCTCTGCGCTCTAGGCGGCATCGGTTGTCAGTCTGTGCAGTTCGCGTCCTGCGACCCGGGCGGTACCGCTAACGGATTGCGCACGAGTCAGAATGTCCAGTACCGGGCAGTGGTTCTCGACGGTATCGATCAGCTTACGCAGGCTTTCGTCATCGGCGGGGCTCTCGATTTCGGTTTCGAAGCTGATGCGTTTGTAACCCGGTGGGATCGACGCATCCATGCCGAACAGGCCCTTGAGATCGAGGTATCCGCGTGCGTTGACTTTGACCGAGGTGAGTTCGATATCCATCACTGCGGCATAGGCGGAGTACATGATCTCCTGACAGGTGCCCAGCGCGACCAGGACCAGCTCGACGGGATTGGCCGCGCTGTCCTGACCACCCAACTCGGGGGGTTCATCGACGATCATCGGTTCGAAACCACGGACCTTTGCCGAACAGCGTACGTCTTCCTCCCATTCGGTTTCGGCACGGAATACGACGTTGGATAGATTGGGGTTGTCTTGAATGCCCCCAATGGTTTTCATCAGAGCCTCTTTGACGCTGGCTTGCGACATGCTCAGTCCTCCTTTAGAACGAGTTGGTCGTTATGGAAGGCGGTCTCTGCGAACCGCTCTTAGGAGAACCTTAGGGATAGGAATGCGCGGTTAAAATTCGCGTGAATACGGTGCTGTCACGTAGAACTACGCGGTATCGTCGCGTGAGTCGAGTAAGTGTTTGGTGCTTTCCGTACGATAGTTTTGCATCAGGACTGCGAGGGCTGTGACGGATTCGACTTGCATCTTGCGCAGAATATTCGCGCGATGGGTTTCGACTACCATGGTGGCCGCCATCGACGTGATGGCGGTCGCAAGGCCGGTTAGGGTGATGTCCATTGTCGGGGTCAGTCGAGCACGAGGATTTCACCGCGTCCATCGCAGGCGAGATCGCCGACGTAGCGTTGTACCGTGGCCCGGTCGTCGGCGGCGATGACCGGTCCGCCGGTCCGCCGTTGGATGTCGTTCAGCAACAATCGAAGGAAAGGCAGTTGCTGTCGCCCGTTGTCGACGATGGTACTGCCCAGTGCCGGCGGAAGGCGGTTCAAGAGCAATGTGCCGCGCCGCATGCCGTGGCCGGCGAGTTCGCCTACCCGACCGCGTGCGCAAAGCGTACCGGCGATCATGCAGTGACCGAGAAGATCGCCGCAGTCGCCGTCGATGACCATCAGGCCTCGGCGCATGCGTTCGCCGGCGCGCTCGCCCGCATTGCCCCGGATATGAATGAGCCCACCCTGTTGACCGCGGCGTTCACCGGCGGCTGGCGCGCCGGTCCGGGCCCCGACATTGCCGTCGATCGAGAGACGACCGCCGTGCATGCCGCTGCCTGTGCTGTCGCCGGCATTACCGCGGATCTCGATGATGCCACCACGCATGGCACGACCCGTATAGTGGCCGGCGTCACCGTCGACGATGATGCGGCCGTTTTCGAGTCCGGTACCGATCTGATCGAGTCCGCCGTCTACAGGCAGCAATAAGAGTTCGTCACTAGGACCGTCTTGGATCTCGACCTCGAACAATTCCGCCAGGGGTAGCGGGTGATTGCCCAGGTGTAAAGGTATCCGGCGGATGTCGTCCGGGTTCATGGCGGCCAACCGGCCTGGCAGGATGCCGCTGAAGTCGATGCGCTGACGTGTCGACCGGACCTGGCGCAAGATTACGCTCATGTTAGCGCTCCCAGCACCTCGTGCAGGCGAAAATGAAACTGGCCGAGTTTGCCGCCGTAGTTGCCGGCGGAGACGCGCGTGATGCCCTGTTCGGCGCCGCGTGCGCATACTGCCCGAATACCGGCTCGCATGGCCGTGCTCACGTCCTGTTCGTCGAGTCCGTTGACCACGATCTCGAGTGCCGCGCCGGTAGCGTCGTCGAGTCGGGAAGCGACCAGGCCGCGCAGTGTCGGGCAGTAGGCATCGTTGGTCGAGGCCATGAGGCTTTTGTAGCGCGAGCCGACCTTCGATCCCGAGCGCACGATACCGCCGGGGAAGGGCAATACGACATTGGGCAGGCGGCGCATGGCGATGACGGCGTCCTCGCACGCGGCCAGGGCCTGCTCCTGGGTCCGTGCCAGTACCAGAAAGTTGCCGCCACCGACGGCCCCACAACGGGCGGTGGTCTCTTCGGCCAGGAATTCGCCGTCCATGACGGGAACACGCCAATAGCGCCGGCCGGCGATCAGCTTGCTGATCTGATAACCGTCACCGAAGTAACGCAGATTCTTGCCCAGAGGCAGTTGTTCACCATCCTGCATACCGGCGAACACCGCCGTGGTCGGGCAGGTGAGTACACATTGTCCTGTGCGGCGTTCGAGCTGTTTCGCCAGATCCTTGCCGGACATCCCGAACAACAGCACGCCGATGCCGGGGCGGCCGTCCGGCGTTTGTGTTTCGGGTATCTCGTTTTCTATCCCGGCCTCGACGCCGCAACCGATCACCGACGTGGCGAAGCCGGTCATGGTTTCGGCGGCCTGTCGTGCCCAATGCCGATTGACGGCCGTGATGACGATCCGGGTGGCCTTCATGCCGAAGGCCTCGGCAAAGGTGTCCTCGATCACGACGCCGTTGATCTGCATGTTCGTCTTGTCCCGGTTCAGTTCAGTACTTACATCCGCCAGGCAACGCAATTCCTGTGCCGCTGTCCGGATGCCGATGAACGGATCGAAGAATCCGTCGTGATGACCAATCTTTTTTCGAAGGGTTGTCATGGGTGTGCTTAATCGCGGTGACACAGTGACACGCGACAGGTGCACGCCGCCGTCCCGCGGCGCCGACTATCCCGGCGACACCGCCGTTTGCGAAGCAGGCACGGCGTTTGCAATCCCCCTTGCCATGAATGCTGCATGGTCTTCCAACCAGTCTGTCACCGCGGTGAACGTCGATACGCCGGCGCGCCTGCATCTCGGGTTTCTCGACCTGAGCGGGTCGCTCGGTCGTCGCTTCGGCAGTCTGGGATTGAGCATCGAGGCCTTCCGTACGCAGTTGCGGGTGGTGCGCGCGCGCAAACTCGGCGCCACGGGGCCGGGTGCGGAACGGGCGATGGGGTATGCGGAACGGATGCTCGATGCGTTGGGCGTGAAGGACCGGGTGTCGATCCAACTCGATACGGCGATTCCCGATCATCTGGGATTGGGTTCCGGCACCCAGATGGCGCTGGCGGTCAGCCGTGCGATTGCCGACTTGTTCGTCATCGACCGTTCGACACGGGAACTCGCGGCGCTGTTACAACGGGGCGCACGCTCGGGTATCGGTATCGGTGCCTTCGACGATGGCGGTTTTCTGCTCGATGGTGGCGTCGGCAAGGACGGTCAGGTCCCGCCGGTGATCGCACGATTGTCCTTTCCGGAGCAATGGCGAATCCTGTTGATAATGGATGCACGCGGGCAGGGTTTGCACGGCCGGCGCGAGATTGAGGCCTTCCGGCGCTTGCCGCCGTTCTCTGCCGATCTGGCCGCACATCTCTGCCATCTGACATTGATGAAGATTCTGCCCGGGCTGCAACGGGGCGAGCTGCAACCGGTCGCCGAGGGTATCGCCGAACTGCAACGCCGTGTCGGCGATCATTTCGCGCCCGCGCAGGGTGGCCGCTTCACTAGCAAAGCCGTGGCCGATGCATTGAGCTGGGTCGATTCGCTGGGCCATTGTGGCATCGGTCAGAGTTCCTGGGGACCGACCGGTTTCGTGTTGCTGCCCGACGACCCATCGGCACAGGCGTTGTTGTCGCAGGCGCGTCGGCGTTTCGGCGAGTTATCGCCCTTGCGGTTTCTGGTGACGACGGCCTGTAACGAGGGTGGTCGCGTTCGGCTCGAACATACCGCCGATGCGCTGAAGGAATTTTGTTAAGGCATGCAACGCGCAACGATTCTTCATATGTTCACCGCGGCGCCAAACCTGAGCCCGTTCGATGTCAATATGGCGGTCGATGCCGGTTGGCAGCACTGTATCCCCTACACCGGCCTTGTAACCGAACAGATCGCGGATTTCACTCAGGATGCGATTTTCTCGCGCGGCCCCAAGGGGGTGAAACGCACCGGGATATTCGTCGGCGGGCGTGACATCCATATCGCCAATGGGATGTTGCAGGCGGCGCGATCCGCCATGGTGCCGCCGTTCGAGGTGTCGGTGTTTGCCGACCCCAGCGGTGCCTTCACGACGGCGGCCGGTATGGTCGCTACGGTCGAACGCCGTTTTCGAGAACTTACGGACCGTTCATTGGATGGGGTTACCGCATTGGTGTTCGGCGGCACCGGGCCGGTCGGCACCACCTGTGCGATGTTGGCGCGTCGGGCCGGCGCCAAAACGCTCGTTGTCAGTCACGAGAGCAAGCGCAAGGCCGATGAGGTGGTCGCGATGTGCGCCGAGCTTTACGGGGTCGAGTTGGCCGGCGCCGACGGCAGTGAAGACGCCAAGATCATTGATCTGATCGCGGGTGCCGATGTGGTGTTCAGTGCCGCCAAGGCCGGTGTGCAGGTACTCGATAAGCGGCACCTGGCTGCCGCGGAGCAGGCGAGAGTGTTGTGCGACGTCAACGCGGTACCGCCAGAAGGTATTGCCGGTGTCGGGGTGATGGACAACGGTGAACCGGTCGGTGCGACGCCACGCGATGCGCTGGGTATCGGTGCCCTCGCGGTCGGTAACGTCAAGTACCAGACCCAGCAGACGATGCTGCAACACATGCTCGAAGCCGAACGGCCGGTGTATCTGGATTACCAGCAGGCATTCGACGTGGCGCGCGCCAAGGTCTGATATGCACACCACGGATTCGATTTTGTTGATCGGCAACTCGGTGCGTTATTTGGCGCAGTCGGGACAGCGACACGGTTATGCGGTACATGCGGCCGATGCCTTCGGCGACGTGGATATGCGACAGGCGAGCATGTGTCAGCGACGCGCACAACGCGCGACACCGGATGCACTCTTGGACGCGACAAAGGGTCTGAAACATATCGGTGATATGCCGTGGATCTACGGTGCAGGCTTCGAGGCAGCGCCCGATACATTGCTGGCATTCAGTCGGCAGCGTCCCGGGCTGTTGGGTAACGATCCGAAAGTGCTCCAGTTGTTGTCCGATCCCGCGCGTTTTTTCGTCTTGCTCGACACGCTCGACATCGCCTATCCGAGGACCTTGCTGAGGCAGCCGCCGGACAGATCCGATGGCTGGTTGTTCAAGGCCAGCGGGCGATTCGGTGGATTGAACGTGCAGCTGGCGAAACACGGCGGGCACGATGTCGATAACGGCTACTACCAGACGTTCGTCAATGGCCGTTTGTGTTCCTTGTGTTTCGCCGCCGACGGCCGGGAGGCACGGCCGATAGGATTCAGCCGTCTGTTGGCGCGTTATCCGTCAGCCGGCGATTTTCGTTTCGCCGGCGCGATCAGCGGTCTGCAGGTGTCGTTGGTTCAGCAGACGCGTATGCGACAGGTCGCACAACGTTTGACCCGCGCATTGTCGTTGCGCGGCGTGAATGGCCTGGATTTCGTTATCGACGACGGCGAGCCCCTGTTGCTCGAACTCAATGCGCGCCCACCGGCGACTCTGGAGCTGTATGAGGGTTGTTTGCCCCGCGGCGGCCTGGCATGTCATCTGGATGCCGCGGGCGGACGTTTGCCGGAAATCGCATCGACATCCCGGGTAAGTGGTATGCGCATGCTTTATGCGCGTCGTCGTCTGCAGGTGGGTGCGGTCGACTGGCCGGACTGGGTCAGCGATCGTCCATCGGAAGGTACGCGGGTCGAGTGCGACGAACCCTTGTGCACGGTGCATGCGGTTGGAACCGACGCCGGTGCCGTCGAGGCATGCCTGCGCCAACGTGCCGATCGGCTCATGGATGGGATCAACAATCTTGCCAGGGATGTTGCCTGATATGGTGCAGCCGACATCTTCAATATTGCTGAATCGACGTGCCGCAAAGTTGGTCGATCGCTTGGTCGAGGATAGCGATGTGCTGCGTCTGCGCATCGAGCGGCTTGGCAATGGCGTGCGCATTGTCGACGCCGGTATCGACTGTGTTGGCGGTATCGAGGCGGGACGGCGGATCGCGGAGATCTGTCTGGGCGGCCTGGGCCGGGTCGGGATCAATGGATGCGGGCCGGTCGATGGTTGGGGTGCAAACCTGACCGTGCACAGCACCAGTCCGGTTACCGCCTGTTTGGGCTCCCAGTATGCCGGTTGGCGCCTTTCGCATGGTGAGGGCAAATCGGCGTTTCATGCATTGGGCTCGGGGCCGGCGCGCGTGTTGGCATCGAAGGAGACGTTGTTTGAAGAACTCGGCCTGAGTGATGACGCCGATTGCGCCACCCTGGTGTTGGAGGTCGACGCACTGCCCCCTGAGGGGTTGACGGAAAAGATCGCTACCGACTGTGGTGTCGATCCGTCGCGTCTTACGTTGATTCTTACGCCGACTCGCAGTCTGGCAGGGACGACACAGGTGGTCGCGCGCGTACTGGAGGTGGCGCTGCATAAGGCCCATGAGCTGGACTTCCCCTTGAATCATTTCCTCGATGGCGTGGGTTCGGCGCCCCTGCCGCCGCCGGCACCGGATTTTGTGCACGCCATGGGCCGTACCAATGACGCTATCCTGTTCGGCGGCCAGGTGCATCTGTACGTCGATGGTGGCGACGATGCGGCCGAATCCCTGGCCAAGGCATTGCCGAGCAGCGGTTCGCGCGATTACGGCCGGCCTTTCGCGGATATCTTCAAGGCCTACGAGTACGATTTCTTCAAGATAGATCCGATGTTGTTCAGCCCGGCAAAGGTCAGCGTGACCGCCATGCGTTCGGGGAACAGCTTTCATGCCGGAGCGATCGATCATGCGTTGCTGTCGCGCTCGTTTGGAGAGACGACATGAGTCTGCGTGTCGCCGTCTTGACCGACAAGCCGGGTTGGCACGGCCGCGCGCTGCGCCGGGCCTTTGCATCGCGGGGCGTCGATACCCGCTATGTTTCTCTTGCCGGCGCACGGCTCGATCTGGACGGTGGCGCGCGTATCTGTCTTCCGGGATTCGAACGGGCGCTGCCGGATGCGGTATTCGTGCGCGGCGTACCGGGCGGCAGTCTGGAGCAGGTTGTTTGTCATCTGAATGTGCTGCATGCGCTGAGCGAACTCGGTGTGCCGGTATACAACGACGGCCGTGCGATCGAACGCTCGGTGGACAAAAGTCTGACCAGTCTGAAGTTGCTTCAAGCGGGGTTACCGACACCGCCGACCTGGGTGACTTCGGATCGAGCACATGCCCTGGCGATCGCTCGTCGTCAAACGGCGGGCGGTGGCGTATTGATCTGCAAGCCACTGTTCGGTTCGCAGGGTGAGGGCATTCGCCTGCTGCATTCGGTCGATGACCTGCCGGCCGCAGGGGCGGTCGACAATGTTTGGTATCTGCAGCGATTCATCGGTGATCCTGAGGCACCGGCCAGCGACTGGCGGGTGTTCGTCATCGGTGGTCGAGCGGTCGCGGCCATGCGTCGCAATGCACGGGGGTGGTTGGCGAATGTCGCGCAGGGAGGCGTTTGCCAGGCCGTACTGCCCGAAGGCGATATGCGTCGTCTCGCCGAGGATGCGGTGAGCTGTCTCGACATGGCCTATGCCGGCGTCGATCTCATGCGCGACCCCGAAGGTAACTGGTGGCTGATCGAGGTCAACAGTATCCCCGCGTGGAAGGGACTGCAGGGTGTTTGTCGGGTCGATATCGCCGCGAGTCTGGCAGACGATTTATTGCGTCGGTGTGTCGTATGCCAGGATGCCGGGGTGATACCGTGAAGGCCTTGAGCGCCGAACGGGTCCGCGCCTGTTACCGTGCTGCATGCGAACTCGATGTGCAGGCATTCAAGCCGGGCAATGTCTCCGTGCAATCGCCGGGACACGGCATGACGGCGAGCGATTTCCTGCGCAGTGCCCGACACAGTGCGTCGCCGATCGCACGCGAGGGCGTCACGCTCGGTCGGCGTATCCTCGACAGCGTTTCGGCGACTCGCGCGGTGGTGGATTGCAATACCAATCTCGGCATCGTGCTGTTGATCGCCCCTTTGGTGCAGGCACATTACAGTTATCCCGGCATTCCCTTGGCGGTGGCGGTAAGCAAGGTATTGGCCACGACAGACATCGCCGACACCGAGGCGGTCTATCGTGCCGTTCGATTGGCCGCGCCCGGCGGTTTGGGCGAGGCCGAGCGCCATGACGTTTCCGGGTTGGCCGGGGCTGCCTTGACCGATGTGATGCGTGAGGCGGAAGCGCATGATTTGATCGCGCGCCAGTACGCCAACGGTTATATCGAGCTGTTACACGATGCCTGCCCGTATCTGGCGCATGCGCTGAAACGCCAGACGACGGTCGAGTATGCGCTCACCGACTTGTTTCTGTATTTGCTCGCGAACTATCCGGACAGCCATATCGGACGCAAATACGGTGACCGGGTCGCCGCCGATGTCATGGTGATGGCCGCCGAGACAAGGCGTGTCTTCGACGACGCGGCAAACGACGACCGGCGCTTGGCTGCCCTGTATGTGTTCGACGAAACACTCAAGCAACGCGACATCAATCCGGGTACCACCGCGGATTTCTGTGTCGCCGCATGTTTTTCCCATCGTCTGCAATCGCAGGCGACCGCAAACCCCGGGACAGACCCGGACAACCCGCGGAACACAAGGCCCAGCCAGGCCGGACTACCGCGTCTATCGATAAGACAAGCATACGAAGGAGAAATGAAATGGCAGTGATCAACAAAACTCTGGTGGGCGAATCGCTGGTTGGTGACGGCAACGAGGTTGCACACATCGATCTGATTATGGGGCCGCGCGGTTCCGCGGCCGAGACCGCGTTCTGCAACGGTCTGGTGAACAATAAAGACGGTTTCACCGCCTTGCTGGCCGTCGTTGCGCCCAACTTACCCTGTAAGCCGAACACCATGATGTTTAACAAGGTCACCATCAAGGGCGCCAAACAGGCGGTGCAGATGTTCGGACCGGCCCAGCGCGGGGTGGCGATGGCGGTGGCCGATTGTGTCGAGGACGGCACCATCCCGGCCGACGAGGCGGACGATCTTTTTATCTCGGTCGGCGTGTTCATCCATTGGGAGGCCGAGGACGACGCCAAGATCCAGGACTATAACTACGAGGCCACCAAGCAGTCGATCAAGCGCGCCATTGCCGGGACGCCGACTGCCGCCGAGGTCGTCGCAGGCAAAGGCAGCAACGAGCATCCGTTTGCGGCACATGCCTGACGAACCGGAGTGGGGTCGATACGACCCCACTCGTTTTGCGCCTGACAAGGCACGACAGCAAGGCTTCGGATTGCGTTAGCAGGCCTTAGGGGGCGGACCATGCAATGCTTGGAATGCGGTACCGAACTGGATCGATTAGACAATGCGCATCTGCTCGACTGCAGCGATATCACGCTGCAGGAGTATGCGATTCGACATCGTTTGCCGCTCGATCTGATATTGCATGCCGACCAGATCAATCGACAGGATACGGTAGACGGGTATCCGCCCGCCGCACCTTATTTCTCGGAGCGGGCGCGGGCGACGCTCGAAGGGCTGCGTTGGGCGGGTTTGGTTCAGTCCGACGATGTCTTCGTTGATGTTCCCGGCGAGGTTCGTCGACTCGATTTGTTGTTATGGGATCAGCGCCGGCTCGCCGATTATGGTTTCATCTACCGCCAGGATTACGAATACGGCGCCGACACCCATCGAGTCGTCGCGCGTAATCGCTTGCGTGCGCCTGCGTGTAACCTTCGACCGGGGCGGCGTTGGGCCACCCCCGAGCCGCCTCCGGTGTTTCTCGATTGTCTGGCGGTTTACGTTGCGCACCAGGCCGAGTGGCATGCGGGCTATGTGTTCATGCAGTTTCCGGTTGCGGCGCATGGCGACGAGGTACGCGAGACCTTGTTACGTCATCATGGTGTGCGCTGCCGGGTATTGGATGCGGCCGATCATCCCGATGGCCTGTTACTGCGCACCCTGAAGATTGCCGACGGGGAGCGGCTGCTGACCCTGTTGGAAGATCGCCTCAAGGCGATGCCGACCGCATGGGAACGTTTCGATGCGATGACGCCGGTCGCTACCGTCAGCAAGGAACTGGTGTTCGATGCCGCGCATTTCATTACCGATCACCCGGCCAAGTGCTCCAATCTGCACGGTGGACGTTATCGACTCAACGTCGAGGTCAGCGGGCGTATCGATCCGGTCACCGGCTGCGTGATCGATTACGGTTATCTCAAGCGTGTGGTCAATCAGCGCGTGATCGAGCGTTTCGATCATCACAATCTCAACTATGCGGCGACCGAACTCGCTTGGCGTTCGAGCACCGAGATGCTGTGCGTCTACATCTGGGAATGTCTGATCGATTATCTGCCGGGGCTCAGCGGCCTGCGTCTATTCGAGACCACGCAGTCATGGTGCGATTATCGCGGGCCGTCGCTGGCCGAGTATCAGGCGGCCGGGTCCGCGCCCGTGTTGCATCCCTTTTCACGGCCGGTCGATACGGTGATGCGTCGGCAGGCGTTTGGGCACAAGCCCTTGGCGCTGTGCGCTGCGGCCGGTCATGAAGTCAATTGAAGTCCGTCAGGTCGGCGGCGCTTATGCGACCGTCGTGCAAGGCGCTGGCTACCAGCACGCCGGCCGCGCCCGCTTTTTGCGCGGCCGAGAGATCGGTGTGGTTACGTATGCCGCCGGCGAGGTAATGGCGTTTGTCGGGCCGCTGTGTCGCATTATGCCCGAGCAACAGGAGATCCGGACCGAGGTCGGCACCGACGCGGGCGAGGTTCATCAGGATCAGATCGCCGGGTTGGCGCGTCGGGTCGGTCGCGATGCCGGACGGGTCGCGCAGACCTTCGGCGCCGATGTCGATAGACAGCAGGGTATCGCTGTCTTGCAGCGAACCGTCGTCACGCCAGGTTTCGGAGCCGATGACGGCGCGGAAGCGCAGCCGGGTGTGCTGGTGTTCGACATCCGCCGGGCTGCGGAAGCCGGCATCCAGCCAGAGTTCGATATCGGGAAAGGCGTTGTTGATATCGGCAAGCAGTCCTACATGCCCGCCTTGGCCGAGAATGGCGTCGAGGTCGGCGATATAGAGCCGCTTGAATCCGAAGTTTTCGTGCAGCACACGTACCAAGGGCAACACGGCACCCCGTTGGCACAGGGTACTGTTCACCGGCCCGTAATCGGCACGTCGTCCGCGCCGGGCGAGAACGGCATGGCCTTGCAATAAATCGATGACGGGGATGATGATCAAGGAGCAGCCGGTATGCGGGTTTTCGTCTTCGAGTATGTAACCGGCGGGGGATTTGCCGGTCGAGAGATGGTATCAAGCCTGATGGCGGAAGGCGATTTGATGCTGGCCGCGGTGGTTCGCGATCTGCTCGCGGTCGATGGCGTGGCATTGAGCCTATGCCGGGATCGTCGACTCGACATGCCGTACCTGAGGGCCGATGTCGAATGGGTGGATCATGATTGGCGAGATGCCTGGTTGCGTTGTATGGATGATGCCGATGCCGTATTGCCGATCGCGCCGGAAACCGATGGTCTCTTGGAGGCCTTGTGTCGCGAGGTTGAACAGGCCGGCAAGATCCTGCTGAACAGCCGGCCGCGCGCGGTCGCGGTCGCGGCCAGCAAACAGGCGACTTTCGAATGTCTCGCGGCCGCGGGGGTGCCCGTGGTTACCACATGGCAGGCGGACCGGGCGCCATGCCGTGCGGCATCGACAGTGATCGTCAAACCCGATATGGGTGCCGGGTGTCAGGGTATTCGGCTGCTTGCCGGGGAACGCGCGCTCGATGACTTTCTGACACAACAGACCGATTTGTCGAAATGGCTTATACAACCCTATGTGCATGGTGTGCCGGCCAGCCTGTCGCTGATGGTCGGTGACGACTGTCTGTGTCTGCTCGGTACCAATCGGCAGCGTTTTGCACAGATCGACGACGGTTTCGTGTTGCTCGGTTGTGTCGTCAACGGCATGATCGAATCGGCCGAGGCCTTGTTTCCGCTGGCGCAGCGTTTGTGTCGCGCGATGCCCGGGTTATGGGGTTATGTGGGTGTGGATTTGATGCTTACCGAGGCCGGTCCCGTGGTGCTGGAGGTGAACCCGCGCCTGACTACCAGCTATGTCGGTCTGAGCCGTTCGGTCGGGCGCAACGTCGCCGCATTGATGCTGCATCTGGCGGACGATCCGGCGGTACTGCCGACGCGTTATCTGCAAGGCAGTTCGGTGCATGTGGATCTGGAGCTGGGTCGTGTCGCGTAGTGCGACCGTGCGATCCGGCGCCGCCATCGGTTGGGATCTCGGCGGTGCGCACCTGAAGGCGGCGCTGTTCGACCACGGCGGTGTGCTGATTCGGGTACGGCAGTTGCCGATGCCCCTGTGGCGTGGCGCGGAGCACCTGGATACGGCTATCGGCCTGCTGGCGCGTGAATGGTCCTTGGCCGAGTACGATCATTACATGACCATGACCGGTGAACTGGTCGATGCTTTCGAAAATCGCGAGCAGGGCGTGTCGCAACTCGTGCGGAGTGCGGCGGCCCTGCTTCCGGCGGCGCGTCTATGGTTGTATGCCGGGCCGGAGGGATTCGTTAGCGTCGACGAGTCCGTGCGTTTCCATCAGCAGATTGCGTCGGCCAATTGGCATGCGACGGCGACCTGGTTGGCAGGTCGGCAGTCGTATGGTCTGTTGGTGGATATCGGCAGCACGACCAGCGATATCCTGCCGTTTGCCGATGGCCGAGTAAAACATCTCGGCTACAGCGATAGAACACGCCTGGCACATGACGAACTGGTTTATACCGGCGTGGTGCGCACACCGGTGATGGCGGTAGTGCAACAGGTGCCGTTCGCCGGTGATTGGCTGGGTGTCGCCAATGAACACTTCGCGACCATGGCCGATGTCTATCGTGTGCTCGATTGTCTGCCGGCCAGCAGCGATCTGCACGATACGGCCGATGGACGGGACAAGGGTGAGCGGGCCAGCATGCGTCGCTTGGCGCGCATGCTGGGCACCGATCTCGATGCCGGTGACAGCCGGGACTGGTTTAATCTGGCGGCATTCATTATGGATCGCCAGATCGATACCCTGTGCATGGCCTGCCATCGGCAGATCAGCAAAGGTCTGCCGTCCGGCGCGCCCCTGATCGGCGCGGGTGTGGGGCGTTTTCTGGTCAAACGTCTGGCGCAGCGGCTCGATCGGACCTATGTCGATATCGACGATTGTTTCGCTCGGCCGTCCTGGGGCGGCATGCCGGCCGCCGATTGTGCGCCGGCGGTCGCTGTCGCCTTGTTGGCGCAACGGGAGTCTGTCGCATGTGCCTGTTGACCGAGATCCCCTACCGACCCGACAGCAGTCGATTGTTTGCCGCGATTGCGCAGCAGCCGTGGGCGGTGTTTCTCGACAGCGGCCGTCCGTCCATCCATTCCGGGCGCTACGATATCCTCGCCGCCGATCCCTATATGACCTTGGCGACCTTCGGTAAACAGACCGAGATCGTCGACCGGCGCGGCACACGCCATAGCGAATGCGATCCTTTCGAGCTGCTACGCGAGATGCTGGACCCCTCGATCGAGAACGACACCGGGCTGCCGTTCTGTGGCGGGGCGCTCGGGTGGTTTGCCTATGACCTCGGCAGGCGCATCGAGCGTCTGCCGCAGACCGCGCGAGATATCGAACAGCTGCCGGACATGGCCGTCGGCCTGTACGATTGGGCCGTGGTGGTCGATCACCACCGGTGCCGCAGTCATCTTGTCGGGCAGGGCCGCGATCGGCGTACCAAGCGACGTTGGTGGGCCTTGCTGAAGCTGTTCAGCCGAACGCACGGCACTGCCGGCCAAACGCCTTTCCACGTGACCGCGCCGGTGCGCTCGAACATGACCCGCGAGGACTATGGGAAGGCGTTCGAGCGGATCAAACGCTATATCCGCGATGGCGATTGTTATCAGATCAATCTCGCACAGCGTTTCTCCGCGCCGGCCAGTGGCGACGCCTGGTTCGCCTATTTGCGTCTGCGTGAACTCAATCCGGCGCCGATGTCGGCCTATATCAACACGCCGTACGCTCAGGCACTCAGCTCGTCGCCCGAGCGTTTGTTGAAACTGCGTGGCCATACGGTCGAGACCAAACCGATCAAAGGTACGCGCCCACGTGGCGATACGCCGGAAGGCGACTCGGCAATGGCAAAGGAACTCGGCGAGAGCACCAAGGACCGTGCCGAGAACCTGATGATCGTCGATCTGTTACGCAACGACATCAGTCGCGTCTGTCGGCCCGGTAGCGTCAAAGTAAGCAAACTGTTCGATATCGAAAGCTATGCGACCGTGCATCATCTGGTCAGCACCGTAACCGGTGAATTGGACGACGGACGCGATGCCCTGGATCTGTTGCGGGCCTGTTTTCCCGGTGGTTCCATCACCGGTGCGCCCAAGCTGCGCGCGATGGAGATCATCGAAGAACTCGAGCCTCATCGGCGTGGCCTGTACTGTGGCTCGATCGGTTATATCGGCTTCGACGGCGATGCCGACAGCAATATCACCATCCGTACTTTGGTGTACAACCGGGGCGAGATACGCTGTTGGGCCGGTGGCGGTATCGTGCATGATTCCGACGTCGATGCCGAGTATCAGGAGACCTTCGACAAAGCAGCGGCGATGTTGCGGCTTTTGCAGACTGAGACGCTGGCCGATGTGGGTGCTTAAGCTCGGCGGCAGTCTATACGGGTCCAAGCAGCTGGCGGAGTGGTTGCGGCGTTTGGCAAGACATGCGGGTTCGTTGGTGGTCGTGCCCGGTGGCGGTCCCTTCGCCGATCAGGTGCGCTTGGCGCAACGCCGTTGGCATTTCGACGACCGCCATGCGCATGCGATGGCGTTGCGCGCGATGGAGCAGTTCGGCAACCTGCTGTGCGCCATCGATCCCCGCTTCATGCCGGCCGACGGTAACGCCGGCATACATGAGGTACTGGCCCGAGACCGGGTTCCGGTCTGGTTCCCGGTCCGGCAGATTCTCGCCGAATCCACGGTCGATGCCGGCTGGCACGTGACGTCTGACAGCCTGGCCTTATGGTTGGCTGCCGAACTGGTCGCCGATGGTGTAGTGTTGGTCAAGTCGGCTGTGTTGCCCCCCGCGTCTGCCACTATCGGGTCGATGCAAGGGGACGGTGTGTTGGACGAGTCTTTCGAGCAATACGCCGTCAGGTTGGATCGCCCGATCCATGTGATAAATCGCGATTATCCTGGCGAGCTTGAAGCGATACTGGACGGGCGGGCAGGGCGATGCGTCTGGTCGCCTCGATCTGCGCAGAATCGCCACATGCCGCAGTTTCAATAAGATACGGGAGAGGTCTGCAGATGAGGATACGGGTGGTACAACAGTTCTGGTTGCTGGCCGTCATGTATTGCATGACCGGAGCGGCGACTGCCGAGAGAGCCGGGATCAACGATGCCGCGGCGCTTGCCGGGTTGAAGGTCGGTAAAGGTGTCTTCCTGATCGATTTCACCAATCCCAAGAAGACCGCTTTCTATCTCGACGTGATTCGCGGTACCCATGCCGGCATGCTCAAACAGGGTGTCGAGCCGGATTTCGTATTGGTGTTCATCGGCAAGACGGTCGCCTTTTTGACGACCGAACCGGGCGAAAAGTTGGCGCGTAACAATCAGGCGCAACTCGAATCGATAGCGACCAGTGTTGCGGCCTTGTCCGAAGCCGGTGTGCGCATGGAGGTGTGTGCCGTCGCAACCGAGGTTTTCGGCATCGACAACGACACCATACTGCCGGGCATGGATGTGGTCGGAGACGGCTTCATTTCGCTCATCGGCTGGCAGAATCAGGGGTACAAACTGGTGCCGATTTTCTGATTGCCGTGACACGGCGCGAGAGCTTTGGAAGAACGCTTTGGGTTATGATGAAGCCATGGAGTTCTTTCGCGAGTTGGATAGCGGACTTGACGTTGCGGCGCTGCAACGAAGGCTCACCATCGAGCATCTGCCACGGTATTGCCGTGAAATAGATCGGGTGCTCGGCGTTGCAGGCGATCACGGCGAAATCTATTGTCTTTGGGGACAGTTCGAGGTGCGTCGCGAGTGCATCAAGGGTGGGGTGCGTTTTACCTTGCCGGGTTGTCCCAACGCCTTTGCCTGGACGGTGACCACCGGTCTGCCGCCAACTCCCGGGCTGACGATGATCCATTGCACCATCAATCGTCGCGAACACGAACCGGACTTCGTCGAGTCGATCGAGATGTTTGTGGATGCTTTGGTCGACGGTCTGAAATCTTGATTGAACAGTAGCCCGCCCGCATGTTGGATTACGTCTTTTTTCATCAAACGCCGTTCGACGAGTTCGTCGCCTTTGTGCGTGCCAAGGGGCTGCAGCCGGAGACCGAGGCCGAAGACGGCAACTACGAGGTGCGTCTGCCCGAGGATATCGACGATGCGTTGAGTGACGAGATCGAAGAGCGCTACGATGCCTTGATGGACATGAACCGGGCGCTGTTCGAGCGCGGACAGCAGGAGGACGCGGATAACTATCAAGGCGCCGGCGTGGTGCTGAATCTTAAGGACGGTCAGACGGTTTATGCCGATGTCGATTCGGGTCTGTTGGCAAAGATCATGGGGGTGTTGAGCGCCGAGGAATTCGGCGAGGTGGTCAACGCCATTGTCGATGCCATCGAAAATCCGGATACCCGGACCTTCTGTGAACGTGCACGCGACAGAGGAACCTGACTGTCGTCTCCGGCCGATGCGGGACGAGTTATTCGTTGCTATGGTTGCCGCACTGCATCAGCCGCTTTTATGGCGTAGCATGCACGCGTGAAAACGGGGGGTGTCAGTTTGAAGCGATCAACATTCACAACACGGGTTTGTCTGCCGGTTCTTCTTGTCATGTCCACAGGCGCTTTTGCAAATTCATGGACATGCCAAAAAGCGGACCTCACCAGACATGTGCTCGTTTTTTATCCGGATGAGCCGGTGCGGCTGCCGTGTAAAGTCATGTACAGCAAGCCGACGGAAAACGTGATGCCCCATCCGCTGTGGGAGTCCGAGAACACCCAGGATTATTGTGAGCAGAAGGCGACCGAGTTTGTCGCCAAACTGGCATCAATGGGTTGGCGTTGTACCGAGGACGATCGCCGGCAGGACACAATCGAGGAATCCGAAACGACGCCGGCACAAGCATCCGGGTAGCGCCTTGTCGGATTCGGGTCGTTGAATATCAATCGCCGTACTTCAGATATTTGAAACGGGGATCGTCCGGCGTACCTTCGAGTGCGCTGTGGGCTTCCAGGCCCGGTTGCCACATCACTACCTCCTCGATCTTCTTGGCCAGTTCGAAGTCCTTGGCTGTGACGCCCTTCGCCGAATGGGTGCAAAGCTTCACGATCACGAAGGCATAAGATGCGGTGAGATCGGGATGGTGAAATGCCGCCTCGGACAGATGCCCTACGGTGTTGATGACCATCAGCGTGCCTTTCCATCCCGCGGTTTTGTATTTACGTCGTATCCAGCCTTTTTCGAGATACCACTGCGGTAGCTCTTGTTGCAGTCGTTCCTCGATTTCCGCGTCGGTATAGGTCGCGTCCTTGCCTTTGTTGCGCCATTGGTTCATGTGTTGTCTCGCTGCATGGGATGAGTACGAGTGAGTGTAAGCGTGCCCCGAAGCGAAATTCCTCGTATTACACGGTCGATTCCGGGTGTCCGGCGTGCGAGCTAGCGCAACAAACAGTGATGACTCGCACGTGACCATGGTTTTCCCGGATGTTGCAGACTGGTTTGCAAGCTGCCATGCATGGCAAAAAACTGTCGAATTACTTTACATTTCGGCAATGCGATTAAGGAATTAAATTCTCTGAAAGTAGTTAAGTCATTGAGAAATATAACTCCTCATAGCGCCTGGCCTGTTATATGCGTGGAATTTCGCACTGCGTCAGGCGTTTTGTAGTCGAAGGGTTTAGAGATGCCCAATCAGCGGTGGGAGGTGTTGTATGCAAAGACGAACCATATGTGTGCCGATCAATAGTCCGGCGTGGGTACATTACGTACAAGAGGGTTGGGTCGAGCTTAGGGTCGAAGGGATGTGGGTGACCTTGGCGCAGCCTTCGGAGCTGTCGGCCATGCGTTAATCAGTCTGGTTAGATGCACGAATATTTGTGTGATGCAGACGAGAACGAACCAGGACAGTGCCAGATAAAGCGGTCAAGCATCGAGCGCGGCGACAGGCACGAACTGTAAAAGACAGCCCGAGCAATAGCGTAAGGATGGTGGTAGGCCAGTAGATGATACCGATCCTTTGGTCGTGACTCCCGAGGAGCGACCAAATACCGGCGAAAATGAAAACCCATCCGCTGTTGCTGCGGGTAACACGAGTAATACGCAGCCGGTAAACCCCATTTCCTGTAACGCATAAATGCCTACGGCGATTGCCGAGAAGCAGAGCGAAAACCAAAAGAGTATCCAGATGCCTCGGCGTTCGGTTTGTAAGCGGTTGCGTTGGGCCGCCTGATTGAGCACGGCCCATACTGTCCCCAACGTAACCGTGAAGACGGCGAGCACGAATCCGGCCCAAGCTGCGGTTACGATCCCGGATCCCATGGTTTTCTCAAACCTTTGTTGTGGTTGATGTATCCGGTAGCGCTGTAAACAGCGTAGGTTCTCTCACCGGGCGGGTAAAGTCGTCCCGAAAGACTCAGTCCTTAATTACCCACGGTTTCTGTCGCTATAGCCGTAACTACCGTCTGACGAGGGTGCTCGGGGCGTAAAAGTATGGCGAGGGAGCCTTTAGACACGAGTTGGTTTGAGAATTTCGATGATACGGCGGTCGGTCAGTTGGATGCCGACAGCACGTGTTTTGGATTTTTAAGGGAGGTTGTCGATTCCGTTACCGATCACATTGCAGTGATCGATCGGGTCGGTAACATTTGCTTTACCAACCGCGCCTGGGTCGTTTTTGCCGAGCACAACGATTGTGCAGTGACCGAGCAATGGCATGGGATCAATTACCTTGCGGCTTGCGATACCGCCGCTGCTGCCGGAGATGAGTTTGCCGCTAAAGCAGCGAGCGGTATTCGTCAGGTGATCGGCGGCGCCGGGCATTATTACCTCGAGTATCCCTGCCACAGTCCCGATGAACAGCGATGGTTCATGATGCGCGTGACCACCTTCGACTTTCATGGCACGCCGTATTTCGTGGTCTCTCACCAGAATATTACCGAACGCAAACTTGCGGAAGAGAAAATGCGGGCGTTGTCGCGTATCGATGGTTTGACCGGCCTGCCGAACAGACGACGTTTTGATGAGTTCTTTCGAGAAGAATGGCGACGCTGCCGCCGTTTAAGACAACCCGTTTCACTTGCCATGATCGATATCGATCATTTCAAACGTGTTAACGATACCTACGGTCACCAGCATGGCGACGATTGCCTTGTAAGCGTTGGCAAGGCGGTTGCGCAATTTGCGCATCGCCCCACGGACCTGTGTGCCCGCTACGGTGGAGAGGAGTTTGCACTGGTGTTCGGCAACAGCAGGGCGGAGCAATTGCTTGGATTGATCGACGAACTCATGGGTGCCGTTCGTCGTCTGCGATTATCGCAAGGCGCGCCGTCAAGCGGTCCTTGTATAACGGTCAGTGTCGGATTGGCGACCATGTACCCCGATCGACAGACCGGCGAAAACGAACTGCTGACCGTGGCCGACCGTCACCTACTGGCGGCCAAGACGGGCGGGCGCGATCGTCTTGTCTGGGACGGATCCGCTGCACCAACCTGAATCCGCGAGGCAAGGATGCCGAATTCCCTTAACGCTCATGAACTTAAAGTTATTCAACCGCAGTCGTTAATACTGAAGACGGCGGCGTCGTGCGTTATCTGTGCGGTGGCGTCCGTCTTTTCATGTGCCGGTTGGAGAGGGAAATGAAACAAACAGAAAAAACCCTCCTCGAACAAATGCGGGTTACCGATTTCGAGGTTGTACATCGCAAAGGATTGTTTTCACTAAACGATCAGGATGTTTTGGCCCTGAAAGCGGCCAAACCCATCATCGATGTCCATATCGATGCGCTTGTCGATAGCTTTTATGGGCTGCAAACGGCCGTCCCCGAGATTGCGTTATTGATTGGGGATTCGGACACGCTGAGCCGTCTTCGTAATGCGCAACGCCGCTATGTGCTCGATTTGTTTCGCGGGCTCTATGATCTCGATTACGTCAACAATCGTTTGCGTATCGGTTTGGTGCACAAGCGTATCGGTGTCGAGCCCAAGTTGTATCTTGCAGCTATCTATACTCTCAAAGGCCTGTTGGAAGACGTGTTGTCGCAAAACCTTCCCCAGGGCGAGGAACGGGATGGTGTGCTTCAGGCGTTGGAAAAACTCCTGTTTTTCGACGTGACGCTGGTTTTCGATACCTATATCCGCAGTCTGTTGTCGGAAATCGAGATCTCGCGGCAAAAGTCCGATCAATATGCCCGTGCGCTCGAAGACGAGGTATCCGAACGTACCCGGCAACTCGAATTGCTTTCACGAACCGATCCTTTGACGGGTTTGCTCAATATGCGGCATCTGCCGGATTTGCTGACCACTGCGCTGCGATCGGCGCAGCGTCGCTCCGAGCCCGTTTCGTTCATCTATATCGATATCGACGATTTCAAAATGATCAACGACACCAAAGGGCATCGCCGGGGTGACGAGATACTACGCATCGTGGCGGAGGCGATAAGTTATGTGTCGCGCAAGGAAGACAGTTGTTTTCGTTACGGTGGCGACGAATTCTGTGTCATTCTGCCGAATTGTGTCGAACGCAACGCTCGCGATATCTACGTGGATCGATTGAAAGAGGAGATTGTAACCAAGGTCGCCGGTCTTACATTGAGCGTTGGGGTCGTCCAAACGGGGCCCGACGAGTATGCGGAGCCGGAAAGGCTGATTGAGTTGGCCGATCGGCGCATGTATGCGGAAAAGCAGGCAAACAAGCCAGAGGAGCGAACGCTCGATAGTGTCGCGCAATGACAACCGGCCTGGCGGTTCGTTGATTCGTGGTCTAGATTGATTTCTGCCCATCCAACTTTGGTATCTGGCCGGTCCGATTCAGCTCGGAACACGGACCGGTTGGCGGAGAACCATCATGGCCACCCAATTTAATCCCGTCGGCTGGTTCGAAATCCCGGTAATCGATCTCGACCGGGCCAAGGCTTTCTACGAACACGTTTTCGATTACAGGCTCGAACTTCACCAGATGGGTGATGTCATGATGGCTTGGTTTCCCATGCATGAGACAGCGATCGGGGCGACCGGCAGTCTGGTGAAGGGCGAGGGCCTGCAACCGTCGTCGTCGGGTATCGGCATCTATTTCAGTACACCCGATATCGAGCTGGCACTGGCGCGGGTTCGCGAAAAAGGCGGCACCGTCATCACGGAGAAAACCAGCATCGGCGAGCACGGCTTCATCGGCATGGCCGAGGATACCGAAGGCAACCGCATTGGTTTGCATTCGCATACCTGACGGCGCTACACGCTAACCACCGTTATTTTTTGGACCGATTGTCCGAAATTTGACGCCTGCCGCTGCGGCGACGGCAGGCGTTTGAGGGTCTGTCGGTTTGAACTTGTGCGCTGGCCTGCTACACCTAAAGGACGCTCTAGTGTTTCGATGCTTCCATCGCCTGTCCGGGTACGATCATCGAGAGCGTGTAAACACACAAAACAACCAAGCAAAAAACAAACGCGGTCAACGCGTTGGTCTGCCAATCGAAGGAGGTTTCCATGCACAGAGCCTTGCATATCGACCCAGGCAAATGCACCGGGTGCTTGCAATGCGAGATGGCGTGCTCGTACGAAAACGAAGGCATCTTCAATCCGTCCAAGTCGCGCATCAAGGTCTTCACCTTTCACGAGGAAGGGCAGTTCGCGCCATACACCTGCACCCAATGCGCCGAGGCATGGTGTCAGAAGGCCTGTCCGGTCGATGCCATCCAGATCGATGCCAACACGGGGGCGAAGGTGGTCGTCGAGGCGCGTTGCGTCGGTTGCAAGGTCTGCACCATTGCCTGTCCCTTTGGCACGGTGAACTACAGCTCGGCGACCGGCAAGGTCATCAAATGCGATCTGTGCGGTGGCGATCCGGCGTGTGCCAAGGCTTGTCCGACGGCGGCGATTACCTATATCGATGCCGATTGGACCGGTTTGGACAAGATGCGCGCCTATGCCGGCCAGAGTTTGGCCGGCACTGCCTGAGCGACGAGGAGAAACACCATGGCCTGGACCAGAAAGATTCTGCGTGTCGACCTCAGCGCCGGCACCTGTATTCCCGAAGCGCTCAACATGGCTTGGGCGAACGAATACCTCGGCCAGCGCGGGCTGGCGACCAAATATTTGGCTGAAGAAATCGATCCCACTTGTGATCCGTTGGGACCGGAAAACAAGATGATCATGGCGACCGGGCCATTGACCGGCACCATGGCATCGACCGGCGGTCGCTATTCGGTGATCACCAAAAGTCCGTTGACCGGTTTGGTCGCCTGTTCCAATTCCGGCGGTTTTATCGGTGCCGAGATGAAAAACGCCGGATGGGACATGATCATCTTCGAAGGCAAGGCACCCGAGCCCGTGTATCTCTACGTCGAAAACGACAAGGCGGAATTGCGCTCGGCAGCCGATCTGTGGGGAAAATCGGTTTGGGAAGCCGACGAGCTGCTGCATAAAAAACATCAAGATGCACAGCTGCGCATCGCCTGTATCGGCCGATCTGCCGAGGCCGGTTGCCTTTATGCAGCGGTGATCAACGATTTACACCGTGCCGCCGGTCGATCCGGCGTCGGCACCGTCATGGCGTCGAAAAACCTCAAGGCGGTCGCGGTACGCGGCACCCTGGGGGTCGGCAACATCGATGATCCCAAGGCCTTCATGGATGCGGTCAATGCCGGCAAGCAGGTGTTGGCCGAGAATGCGGTGACCGGTCAGGGGCTGCCCACCTACGGCACCCAGGTGTTGATGAACGTGATCAACGGTATGGGCGCGATGCCGACCCGTAACATGCGCGAGGTGCAGTTCGAAGGGGCCGAGAACATCTCGGGTGAGGCGATGCATGAACCGCGTGCGAGTGACGGCAAACCGAATCTGACGACCAACGCCGGTTGTTTCGGTTGCACCATCGCCTGCGGCCGTATCTCGACCGTCGACAAGGGGCATTTCAGCGTCAAGAACAAGCCGGAGTACTGGGGCAACTCGGGTGGCCTGGAATACGAGGCGGCCTGGGCCTTGGGTTCGGATACCGGCGTCGACGATCTCGATGCGCTGACTTATGTGAACTTTCTCTGTAATGAAGACGGTATCGATCCGATCTCGTTCGGCGCAACGGTCGCAGCGGCCATGGAGCTGTATCAGGCGGGCGCGATTACCAGGGAAACCACCGGCGGGATCGATCTCTCGTTCGGCGGTGCCGATGCCTTGGTCAAGATGGCCGAGTTGACGGCGACTGGTGAGGGCTTCGGCAAGGATCTCGGGCTCGGCTCCAAACGTCTGTGTGAAAAATACGGTATGCCCGAGCTGTCGATGACGGTGAAGAATCAGGAGTTCCCGGCCTACGATCCGCGCGGGATCCAGGGTATGGGTTTGGCCTATGCGACCTCGAATCGCGGTGCTTGCCATCTGCGTGGCTACACGGTCGCGTCCGAGGTATTGGGTATCCCGTTCAAAACCGATCCGTTGGTCACCGACGGCAAGGCCGAGTTGGTCAAGGCCTTTCAGGATGCGACCGCCGCGGTCGATTCGTCCGGTCTGTGCGTATTCACCACCTTCGCCTGGAGCATGGAAAACATCGCACCGCAGGTCGATGGGGCCTGTGAAGGGGATTGGAACGTCGATCGCATGCTCGAGGTGGGTGAACGTATCTGGAATTTGGAACGCGACTTCAATATGCGGGCCGGTATGACGGCCGATCAGGATACGCTGCCCAAACGTCTGCTCAAGGAGGCGGCCAATGTCGGCCCGGCGCAGGGACGGGTCAACGATCTCGACAAGATGCTCCCGGAGTACTATGAGTTGCGCGGCTGGACACCGGAAGGTCAGATCAAACCGGAGACCTTGAACCGACTCGGACTGGGCTGATGCAGTATTTGATCCTGGGCGCCGGCCCGGCGGGGGTGAACGCCGCCGAGTCGCTGCGCCGGCTCGACCGGGGTGCGACCATTCGAATCGTCGGCGACGAGCCCGAGCCGCCGTATTCGCGCATGGCGATTCCCTACTTGCTGATGGACCGCATAGAAGAGCGGGGTACCCATCTGCGTGAGCGTGGCGATCATTTCGATGCCATGGGCATCGATATCGTGCGGGCACGTGCCGAGCGAATCGATAGTGCGGCGCACCGGGTCGTACTCGATAACGGCGAGGCGTTGCGTTACGACAAACTGCTCATCGCCACGGGTTCGTCACCGGTATTGCCACCGATTCCCGGTATCGACGGCCCCAACGTCGCGACGTGCTGGACCTTGGCCGACGCACGCGTCATTCACGACCGGGCCCAACCGGGGAGTCATGTGGCCCTGATCGGCGCCGGTTTTATCGGCAGCATTATTCTCGAAGCCTTGGGCATGCGCGGTGTGAAGCTGTCGGTGATCGAACAAAGCGAGCGCATGGTGCCGCGCATGATGGGACCGCATGCCGGCGGCCTGTTACAGCGATGGTGCGAATCCAAGGGCGTCGACGTACACACGGGGGCCGGGGTCGATGGCATCGACGCCGGCGGTGTGCATTTGACCGACGGTTCGCATATCGATGCCGATCTGGTGATCAGCGCAACCGGTGTACGGTCGAACATCGGCTTTCTGGACGGCAGCGGTGTGACGGTCGAGCAGGGCGTATTGATCGATCGATACTTCCAGACCAGCGCGACCGATATCTATGCCGCCGGGGATGTGGCCCAGGGGCTGGATTTCTGTACCGGCGAATATGCGGTACACGCGATCCAGCCAACCGCGGCGGACCATGGCCATCTTGCCGCGCAGAATATGAGCGGAAGCCCGGCGCTGTACGAGGGTTCGATGAACATGAACGTGCTCGATACCCTCGGGCTTTTGTCCTGCTCCTTCGGTAGTTGGCGGGGTGTCGAGGGCGGTGAGCATGCCGAGCTGTATTCGCCGGACGATTATCGTTATCTGTTGCTGCAATTCGACGACGATCGTTTGATTGGCGCTAATGCGGTCGGTTTGTCACAACATGTCGGTATTTTGCGCGGTTTGATTCAGCGCCGCACATCGTTGGGTGAATGGAAAGGTCGTTTGCAGCGTGATCCGACGCGTTTGATGGAGGCCTATATGGCCACCACACAGGTGATCTGATACTCATGCATGTTCGGCTCGAGTTGTATGCCTCGTTGATGAAACACCTGCCGCCGGATGCGGTGCGGCATCGTGCCGAGGTCGAAGTCGATGCCGGCACCAGTCCGCATGCCTTGCTCGATCGTTGTGGCGTGCCTCGTGAACAGGCCCATCTGGTATTGCGCAATGGGGTTTTTCTGTATCCGGAGCAGCGCGACGATACGCCGCTTGAGGAGGGTGATGTGATCGCGGTCTGGCCGCCGGTGGCCGGTGGGTGACGGGATCGTTCGATCGACTTATCGTGCGTGAGATGGGGTATTCGATCGACGAGTTCGAGCGTGCCTTTCCGCTGGCGATGCGCGACTTCCACATCGACCGGGAGTCTGACGGCTGGTCGGTCTCGACGAGCCATGGCGAACCCGTCGCCAAGGTCACCATCAGTCCACAATCGCCGCGGCGAATAGGCGCCTTGGCGTTACCTGTACTGGAAGTTTCGGTGGATCTTGCCGAAGCCGACCCGCGGCAGGCCGATTTGTTTATGCATCGTTTCGATACCGGTTTGCATCGCGGTGGGGGTTGATCGCTTTAAAACCGACAAAAACAAAGGGGAGAGATATGCAGGCGATATCGCGACTTCGGGTTTGGATGGGTTTATTGGTGTTGGCGACGGCCGTCGCCGGTTGCTCGTCCCGGGTTTATTCACCGGACGGTTTCACCACGACGGTCATTTTGATTCGCCATGCCGAGCGTACCTTGGTTACCAAAGAATTGACCGATGCCGGTCGCGCGCGCGCCGCCGCGTTGCCGGCGGCAGTGGCCGATTATGACATCGTAGCGATTTACAGCCCTGATCTTGCGCGCAATGTCGATACCGTGAAACCGCTGGCGAAAGCGCGAGCATTAGACATCACAAGGCTCGATCCGAAGACCGACATCGATGAGATCAACCGCAGGCTGATCAACGATCATCCCGGCAAGACGGTGCTGTGGGTGGGTAATACCACCAATCTGGATCGTATCTACCCTGACCTGGGCGGTCAGGGTAGTCCACCTATTGGCTATGGCGACCTCTACATTCTCGAAGTGCCCAGCGATGGCGAGACCCGCGTGATCAAGACGCGTTTCGGAGACTAACGCCCCTGACTCAGGGGTTTACCAGACGATCTTGTCGACCCCATCGAAATCGAGTTGGCTGCCGTCTTCCATGGTGATGGTTCCCGAACTGTCCGGGCTCAGTTCCAACGCGCGGGCCGCCATATCGAACTCGACGACCTCATTGTTGATCTCGATCGTCCAGGGATTGTCCGGATCGCTGACGCCACTGGCATCGAGCTGAATCACGTCGGTCCACCCGCTGCCACCGTGGAAGCTGTCGTGGCCGTCTTCCATGCCGAAAACATAGGTGTCGTTGCCGCTACCGCCATAAGCCTCGTCTTTACCGGCGCCACCTTCCAGCACGTCATCGCCGCGGTTGCCGTCCAGACGGTCGCCACCGCTGGTGCCGATAATATGGTCGTTACCGGCGCCGCCGTCGATCTCCTCGATGTTGCTCAGCGCAGGGCCGTTGGACAAATCAATGGTGTCGTTGCCGCTGCCGGCCTGTAGGACGTCATAGCCGGCGCCGCCGTCGACGGCCTCGATGTTCTGGATATTATCGAGGTTGTCGTCGATGCGGATGGTGTCGTTGTAACGCCCGCCCTGGATGGTGTCGTGGCCGCTGCCGCCGTCGTACCGGTCGAAGCCGGCATTGCCGTGGACCTTGAAGGTATCGTCACCGGCGCCGCCTTCGAGGACGTCGTTACCGCGGTTGCCCTCGATATGATCATCACCGCTGGTGCCGATGATGTGATCGTTGCCGGCGCCGCCGTCGATCTCCTCGATGTTGC
>JANQLO010000046.1 GCA_028280505.1 Chromatiales bacterium
CCAAGGCCCAGGCCCGCACACCGGACACTTGTGGAAAATGTCACGTCGGTCCCGACCATCCTCAGATCGAGGTCTACAACGAATCCAAGCACGGCATCATCTACCGTGCCAAGGTGGAGGAAATGAACCTCGAATCCGACAAGTGGGTCGCCGGAGTCGACTACTCGGTGGCACCAACCTGCGCCACCTGCCACATGAGCCGTGGCGGTGATCAACCGAAAACGCACAACGTCGGTGAACGCATATCGTGGACTTTGCGTCCGCCGATCTCGACCAAAATCAATCTGGTCAAGCTGGAGAACGGCGACGAATTCGACGTCAAGGAGGGCAGCGAAATCCCCAAAGTCGGCGATACGGCCAAGGGGTCGACGGTTGTCGAGGTGCTGACCTGGAAGGATCGTCGAGAAAAAATGATGGAGATCTGCGCAGCCTGCCACAGCGAGGGCGTGATCGAAGGCCACTACAAACAGTTCGATGACGTTGTCGAACTGTACAATGAAAAATTCGCCAAACCGATCGCCGCGGTCATGGGCGAACTCAAGCAGGCCGGCTACATCACTCCGGCGCCATTCGACGACAAGATCGAATGGACCTGGTGGGAGATTTGGCATCACGAGGGCCGTCGTGCACGTCATGGCGCCTCGATGAGCGGCCCCGACTATACCTGGTGGCATGGTATCTATGACGTTGCCAAGCACACCTACATCAAGTGGATCCCCGAACTCAAGGAAGTCTCACGCAGGAAAGACGGCAACGAGAAATTCGCCGACGCCATGCTCGACAAATACTTCAAACCGATCGAGGGCCATGCCTGGTACTTCGAAGGCATGAGCAAGGACCAGATTGACAAAGTCCGCAAAGGTTTTGAAGCGCGTTACGGCAAGGGCTCGTTGAAATAGGCCTTGGCGCCGAAAACGGCGCGTCGGTTTGCTCAGGCACGCCATTTTCGCAGGAGTGAAAATCATGCGTATATCGATCTTGTTGATCGGTTGCTTGCTGACCTTCTCGACCGCCTGGGGCAACCCTGCCTCAACTCGGATCGACGCGGCATTCGCCGAAGGCCGAGAGAAAGCTGCAGCCGGCGACATCGACGGAGCGCTCACGGTATACGAAGCCTTGACCAAGGCACACCCGAAATCACGCCGGGCGTTTGCGCACCTCGGCAGTATGCAGCTATTGAATCAACACTACCCAGACGCGGTGAAAAGCTTCCAACAGGCGATCATGCTCGGTGACGACGGCGCGCGTTCGTTCATCGGTATAGGCATGGCCTATCTGCATATGGGACAACTCGGCCCGGCACGTGCTGCGTTTGTCGAAGCCAAATCACGCGGACTGGACAATCCGAAAGACATAGACGACATCATAGGTTGGATCGATGCCCAACCGAATGCAACGACACACCGATGAACGGCCGAACCGTCTGACGAGCAAGCGACCAATCCCAACTCATGTTGCCGGCTTCGGCTTCTGATAATTATTGAAACTGATATTGATACGGTTACCGGCATCACCCTCTTCATCAGCCAAATTGGGCTCGACCTCATGCAGCAACCACGATGGAAACAGGATCAGGCGCTCTGCGATGGGCTCATGGAACACTTCAGCCCAGTTAAAGGCCTCATTCCGCCCCGCGTCAGTCAGGCGAGGTCGCAAGATTTGTACTTGAACACGCGGGTCGGAAAAAAAGATCCGCCCACTCTTTTCTGGCGTCTGCACATAGTAAACGCCACTCCACATCACGCCGGGATGGGTATGCATACGATTGAAAGCGTGTCTCGGGCTGACATCGGCCCACATGTTGTCAATGTGGGGCATAAAAGCCGGATCGTAGAGTAGATCGTCGAAGACCCGCTGAATGGCAGTGCGAATTTCATCGGCAAGCGGTCGACATGCTTCCCGTTGGTTGAGGTCGTCTTGACTGTGCCAGGCACCGGCCTGCTTCACATTGGAACGATGGATACCAGCACTGGCTGAGGTTTCGATGTCAGCTTTTGCCCCGTTTCAATACCACCGACGCCACGTAGTCTGCATTTGACCGCCCGGCAGCCCCTATCAGGCTCTGCCGATCATCGGAGAGTCTCAGCTTGCGCCAATAATGGTAATCCGCCCGATCGAACACCAGATCGAGCTTGACCGATAGCCCTTCATCACTGAGCTGCGCCGGCCCACGCTTCCAGACCTGCTGCGAATCGTGGTGGGTCTCTTCCACCCACAAAGAACCGTCGTCCTTGGTTCTAATTGTCCAGTAACTGCCATTGGGCATGAACCACAAACCGGTGTAGTCATCGACACCGGGTGCCGATGACCACCAACACCAAGCCGCCAGAACCAATACCGCAACCGACAAGGCGGCGATCGACGTTTTGGCCCACACGGGTAAAGCCCCAACCGTACCG
The DNA here is from genome assembly GCA_028280505.1 of Chromatiales bacterium. Classification (GTDB taxonomy): domain Bacteria; phylum Pseudomonadota; class Gammaproteobacteria; order Chromatiales; family Chromatiaceae; genus Thiosocius. The sequence goes on from JANQLO010000046.1 coordinate 2,400, forward strand.
CGCACGACGCCGGCGCCTTCCAGCACCTTGATCAAACGCATGACATCATAGTCCCAGCGATCTTCGGACAAGGCAATCGCCTGCAGACGGGCCAAGGAGCGCAGCGATTCCGGTAGTGCATCGGCTTCCGGCATGGCGGCGCCGTCAACCAATACCGGCACGACGGCCAGGTCACTGTTGCGCAAAGCCATCTCGACCTCGCGCCGAACGTGATCCTCGGGATCGTCCAGGCGATGCGCTCCGTTGGCAGTCGTTGCGTCGAGCCAATCGTCACCGATGAGTATGATCGCGACCTTTGCGGTCGCAATCGCCTGCTCCAGTGCGGTAACGAAATCTGCACCGGCCGTGATCGAATCGATATCGCGGAAAGCGACCGGCCGGCCATAGTAGCGTTCCAAATCGTCGCAGATCCGCCCCGCGTGCCCGGCGCTATCGGCCCGTCGGTAACTGAGAAAAACACTGTAGTCCATAACCTCTCCCCGGAAGTCGCGTACCGGCAAGGCCATGTGTTCAGCTATTCGAGTCGGCCTTGCGTTGTATCGTCAGCCAGATACCCGTGGCAACCAGGACCGCCCCGACCGCATGGAACCATGCGAAACGCTCGCCGAGAAAGGTCACGGCCATGATGCTGCCGAACACCGGCATCAAATGGATGAAATGCCCGGCCGCATTGGCGCCGATTGCCGCGACACCGCGATTCCAGAAAAGATAGGCCAAAGCAGAAGGAAACACCGCGACATAGGCGACCGTCAGCACAACCGACGGGTTCCAGTGCACAGGCATGCCAGCCAAGGTCTCGGCAATATAGAACGGCAACAGAATCAAACAACCGGCGGCCAAAGTGAAGCCCAGAAAAGCCCGAGGGTCGAGTTCCGGCGGTCGCCACCGTAGCAACACGGAATACAACGCCCAGATCAAGGCGGCACCGAACACCCAGAAATCTCCCCGATTCCAATCGACTTCAGCCAGACGCCAGGGCTCACCCGCGGTCATGATGAAAAACACCCCGGCCAGCGAGAGTGCGATCGATATCATGTCGCGCCCGCCCACCGTCGCGCGAAACAGCAGCCAATTCAGCGGCAAGATCAGTAACGGCAAGGTCGACTGGATCAGCACGCTGTTGGTTGCAGTCGTGGTCTGCAGACCGAGATAGACAAAGGTGTTGAAACCGGATACGCCGAGCAAGGCGAGCACCAACATCTTGGCAAAATGTTCGCGTAACACCGACCAACCGGCCAGCAGCGGCCGCCAGACAAAGGGCAACACCAGCGCAGATGCCAAGGCCCAACGCCAAAACGCCAGCCCGATCGGGGGGATCGCCTCGTGCATCGCCCGTCCGAGCACGAAATTGCCCGCCCAGAACAGGGCACACAAAGACAACAACAGGCGTGGGCGATCCAGCAGTGTCGTCAGGCCTTTAGAAAGTTGTCACGGTAATAGCGAAGCTCGGCGATGGAATCACGGATATCGTCCAGCGCGAGATGCGAGGAGTCCTTATTGAATCCTTTGTAGATATCCGGCGCCCAACGTCGCGCCAATTCTTTCAAACTGGAGACATCGAGATTACGATAATGAAAGTAATCTTCGAGACCCGGCATCAAACGGGCCATGAAGCGCCTGTCCTGGCAGATGGAATTACCGCACATCGGCGACACCCCTTTGGCGACCCATTGCTCCACAAATGCCAGGGTTTCGCGTTCCGCCATCGCGGCATCAATCGTACTTTTGCGCACCCGTTCGGTCAGCCCCGAGCCGCCATGCTGCTTCGTATTCCATTCATCCATGCCACCCAGCACCTCGTCGGGCTGGTGAATCGCCAATACCGGGCCCTCGGCCAGTTCGTTAAGCGCGGAATCGGTGATTACGGTCGCAATCTCGATGATCTGATCACTTTGAGGATCCAAACCGGTCATTTCGAGGTCTATCCAGATGAGGTTGCCTTCGGATACCGCCATCGAGCCCGTCCTATTGATGTTGCAAAAGACGCGATTCTACACGCCAACGGAATTATCAGGGCTATTCACACGAAACAGGTAACCACTGACATAGAATAGGCGCCATGCATAGTTTTACCCTGATATTCATCGTCACCGCCATCGGCGGACTGATCCTGCAACTCTGGCTGGCCCGACGGCAAGCGGCCTACATCGGCGCACACGCGGACCAAGTGCCTTCGGCTTTCGCCCAGAGCGTGCCGCTCGAAGACCACCGCAAGGCCGCCGACTACAGCCTCGCCCATCTAAAGGTCGAACGGTGGGATCTCATCCTCAGCATTTTGCTTTTGTTCGCCTGGACGCTCGGTGGCGGACTCAACCTTCTCGACGGAGCGCTCGTAAAGATCGGGCTTGATGGGTTGTGGCAAGGCGTCGCATTGATTATCGCAACCGTGTTGATCGGCGCCCTGATCGAACTGCCGTTATCGATCTGGCGCACCTTCGGCATCGAGACCCGATTCGGTTTCAACCGCAACACGCCCGCCGGCTTTGCCAAAGACAAGCTGCTGGCAATGTTGCTGACCCTGGCTCTCGGCATCCCGCTGATCGCCGTGATACTTTGGCTGATGGAAAGTGCAGGCAGCCTTTGGTGGCTGTGGGCCTGGGCGGTGTGGATGGGTTTCTCCCTGTTCATCACCTGGGCCTATCCGATCTGGATCGCACCGCTGTTCAATACCTTCAAGCCACTCGAAAACGCCACATTACGCGATCGCCTCGAGGCCCTGCTGAAACGCTGTGGTTTCCGCAGTAACGGCATGTTCGTCATGGACGGTTCACGCCGCTCGTCACATGGCAATGCCTATTTCACCGGCTTCGGTACCAACAAACGCATCGTATTCTTCGACACACTGCTCAAAGGTCTGGACGATGATGAAGTCGAGGCGGTGTTGGCGCACGAACTCGGTCATTTCAAACGTCGACACATTCTCAAAGGACTTTTACTGTCGGCGTTGATGGCACTGCTCGGACTCGCGCTGCTCGGCTGGTTGTCGCAACAGGGGTGGTTCTATGCCGCACTCGGTGTCGATCGCGCAACACCCGCGCTCGCGCTGGCATTGTTCATGTTCGTTTTGCCGGTGTTCACCCTGTTCGTCAGCCCACTGATGTCGCGGCTTTCACGCCGGCACGAGTTCGAAGCCGACGACTTCGCCGCGCAGCAGACCGATGCCCGCCATCTCATTACCGGGCTGGTGAAAATGTACCGGGACAACGCCAGCACACTGACACCCGATCCGGTCTATTCGGCCTTCTACCACAGTCACCCTCCGGCCGCGGTGCGTATCGCGCACCTCTCGACTAAAATTCCTGCTTGAATGAATTAAGGGAATTCCGCCATGCTGCCGATCATACGATTGTTTTCGATCCCGATGCTGGTCTTGGTCGCAACCGTGGCCGGCGCGACCGAATTCGAACCGGAAAGCTATCATGCAAACAACTGCACCCGCTGCCACGACAGCCACGTATACGTCCGCGACGACCGCCGGGTGACCTCCTACCCTGCACTCCAGGCTCAGGTAGCACGCTGCGACGCCAATCTCGGTACCAAGCTGTTCCCGGACGACTTGACGTTGTTGGTCGACCATCTGAACGGCACCTATTACAAGTTCGCCAAATAAGTGACCAGGGACACCGGGCATCACGCTTGCGACAACCGTCCCGGTAGACACGATTTTCACGGTCCGATTGACCGCTGTACGGCGTTCTGATGACACAACGCCGACTCACCGATCGTCAAAAAGCGCGTATCGCCAAGATCCAGGATCAACGCCGTCAACGCGCTACAAGGCGCGCCGAGCAATCCCTGTCTCAGGCCCAGGGCGCCGGCCAATACATCGGTCGGGTAATCGTACGCCACGGGCGCAACCTGGTGGTGCGTGCCGAGGACGGGCACGCGATCCATGCGATGTTCCGCGCCAATCTGGGCGAAGCGGCATGCGGCGATCATGTGATCTGGCAGGCGGTGGATGACGACAAGGGTGTAGTCGTCGCGGTGCAGCCGCGCAGCAGTGCGCTGACTCGTCCTGTTCCGGGCGGCCAGGAAAAGGCCATCGCCGCCAACATCACCCAACTCGTCGTCGTGTTGGCCCCGAACCCGGAACCGACCGGCTACCTGCTCGACCAATATCTGGTCGCGGCCGAACGCATCGGCGTGCACGGCCTGATCTGCCTCAACAAGGCCGACCTGCTCGAACCGGCACAACGACAAAACTTTCTCGAACGTTTCGCGCATTACGAAAAGATCGGCTACCCGCTGGTGCAGGTCAGCGCCAAAACCGAGCACGGACTCGACCCGCTTCTCGAACGCCTGCGTGACGAAACCAACATCCTGGTCGGCCAGTCGGGTGTCGGCAAATCCTCGCTGATCAATGCCCTGCTACCGCGCGAACAGGTTCTTGAAGGCAAGTTGTCCGACGCCACCGGCCTCGGCCGTCACACCACTTCGGCGGCCACGCTGTATCGACTCGACAGCGGCGGCGAACTGATCGATTCGCCCGGCGTGCGTAGCTTTCGTCTCGGCGACATCAGCCGCACCGAGTTGGAACGGGGCTTTCGGGAGTTCGTGCCCTATCTGCACCGATGCCGTTTCCACAATTGCGCCCATCTGGCCGAGCCCGGCTGCGCCATCCGCAACGCCGTCGAAGAAGGCGCCATCGCACCCGAGCGGCTGGAAAGCTATCAACACATGGCCAGAAAACAGGTTTAAACATCACCAAACGAACCGGCAAACCACATCGCGAACGGTCGCGCATAGGGTTTCGCAACTGACAAACAGGGTGATCAGACTGATCCGGTGTTTGAGCTCTTTCTACCTGTCCAATTTGTAAACGGCCGATCTCCCGGTTCCGGGCGGAACGTGGCGTTCTGGTTCGGAAAATAGATGATCTGCGCGGTCATGACCGCACCTCACGCTTAACGTCGATCCGACTGATGATCCCTTGGGCCTCTTGCAAGAGGTCAAGCTGCATCAAAACGCGATACGCGGTCTGTTTTTCATTCATAGGTACTGCAGCGTCCGTACTTGCCTGGATGGCTGCATTGATTGTCTCAGCGCGCGAGTGCGTTGGTTAAGGTGTCGTGGTCCGTGAGATCCATTCCCGAAAAATAGGCTAATGAACACCTACACTCCGAAGCGATGCGGACGATAATGGAAAACAGATCACATGGCGCCCACATGAACGAACTGACACGTGAAGAACGCATAGCGCAGCACATTGAGGCCGAACGTAAAAGCGTCGCGGCTGCGCTCATTCTTGCTTTCCTCTTCGGCCCCATTGGGTTCCTCTACACGAGTCTCGTTGGGGGCGTGATCATGACCTCGGCCGCCCTTGGCCTGACCGTCATCAGCCCGACCATACCCGGTGTTATCTGGCTGGTGTGTATATTCGCTGCGCCCTTCGGTGTCGCTGACCACAACAAGTTGCTACGCGCGAAAGCTGAAGAGATGGCCGGCTAGGCCTGCCGTCATCACTTCGGTACGCACTCAGGGCTTCAGTGCTGCTTGCCCGCCTGGTGTCGATCGATTTGCCGTTGTGCCGCAGCAACCAACAGATCGTCCTACACCGCTGGCTGTTTAAAGGTCATAGATCCGCGGACTACCTGCTTCGCGTAGGGCGCGGACCGACATGTGCAACGGGTGGCCATCGATCCGACCACAGCGCACCAAACCGATATCGCGCGACAAAGGCCTTCTTTCCGCTGGGGTAAACCCGGGCCCGAAAATCCCGGCCGTTGACCTCTGCCACTTCGTACGGTTCTGGTTTAGGCTTCAACGCCTTGATGCGGGTTTCTGTGAACTTCGTGGCCGTGAAATCCAAGTGCGGGTAAACGTTTGGCCGAAATGGTATGCAAAAACCTGAACGATTATGAAAACCGATAATCCGCGTAACTAGCCGCGGAGTAAGCAAAAAATGGGTTGGAACGATGGGAAAGCAGACTGTTAATTACTGGCTGATGAAATCCGAACCGGACGTATTCGGCATCGATCATCTCAAAGCAATGCCGAAAAAGACCGACCATTGGGATGGTGTGCGCAATTACCAAGCGCGCAATATGATGCGCGACGACATGAAAAAGGGTGATCAGGTATTCTTCTATCACTCCAATTGCGACGAACCCGGTATCGTCGGCATCATGGAGGTGGTCAAGGAGGGTTATGTCGATCACACGGCCTTCGATCCGAACGAAAAATACTACGACCCCAAGAGCGATCCGGACAATCCACGCTGGTACATGGTCAACGTCAAATACAAACGTCACCTCAAACGCAATATCTCATTACGCGAACTCAAGGAACTGAACGCGCCGCAACTCGACGAATTGCCGCTGTTGCGCAAGGGCAACCGCCTGTCGATCATGCCGTTGAGCAAGACGCATTGGGATTTCATTCTCGGCCTGGAATGATGCATCCCTGTCACCGATGATCCTGGACACGCTCATCGATGCCGAAGACCTGGCGACACATCTCGGTGATGGCGATTGGTGCGTGTTCGACTGTCGCTTCGACCTGGCCGACACCGAACGCGGTGCCAAGGCCTATGCCACGGCGCATGTCCCGGGCGCACACTACGCTCACCTGGATCACGATTTGTCCGGAACCGTCACGCCGGCCAACGGACGCCATCCACTTCCCCGTCCCGAGAGACTGCGCACCTGGTTCGGTGTGCACGGCATAGGCCCGGACACCCAGGTCATCGCCTATGACGACAGCGGCGGGAGTATGGCGGTAAGGCTGTGGTGGCTGCTTCGCTGGTTCGGGCATCGCAAAGTTGCATTGCTCGATGGCGGCTGGCCGGCCTGGGAAACCGCAGGTCTACCCCAAGAGACGGTCGTACCGCCGAAGCCACACCCGATCGAGTTCGCAGGCACCCCGGACTGGCACGAAGTCGTCGAGACCGAACGGATCGAACAACAGCTGCGCGACCGGCGACACGACGCAACATTGCTCGACGTGCGCACCGGTGAGCGCTTTCGGGGCGAGGCCGAACCGATCGATCCGGTCGCCGGTCATATACCCGGCGCCATCAACCTGCCGTTACAGATGAACCTCGACGAACACGGGTTCTTCAAAGATGCCGCAACGCTGAAACAGATGTACCTGACGGCATTGGGTGATACCGACCCTCGAAAAGTCGTCCTGATGTGTGGTTCCGGCGTGACCGCCTGTCATAGCCTGTTGGCGATGGAAATCGCCGGTCTGCGCGGTGCGAAGCTTTACGCCGGTTCATGGAGCGAATGGATTCGCGATGCAGAACGGCCTGTCGCGACCGGCACCTGAATGTATGCAACGACTTATCAATCGGGCAATTCGAGCCGCATACGCACCGCTTGGGCCGAATTGCTGGTGTCGTAGACCACCATGACCTCGGCCGACCGGCCGTTTTGCGCCAGCACCGCAAGACCTTCGGCCTTGGCACCGCCCGCGGTGCTGACCTCCCCCAGCGCGATGGCCGGCGCCACCTTACGGTCCTTGCCGGGAATCTGATCCTTGCCATCCCACCACCAGAGACGAAAAGGACCGGGTGCATCGTTCACGGGTCCCGACAGGATCAGCAACCCCCTATCGAGAGGGGCAAGATCACGAATGCCATGTCCGTTGAGCCGAACAAAACGAAGCGTATAGCGTTTGGGGTGATCGAAGTCGAGATCCATCACCGGCACATAGCAACCACGCAGCACCGGGCCGCGAAAACCGACGAGCAAGCGGCCATCATGGTAGGCCAGACCCTCGATATCGATTCCATTTTCCTTGCTCGGAATGCCACAGAAAGGGTACAACAGTGCATCCTTGCCAAATCGCTTGCTCAAATCGATCGATTCCGGCTTCCCAAGATGACCGTCTTTGGCCCGAAAGGGAATGCGATACAGGCGATTGCGTGACGTCTCGTGACGGATCCCCAACAAGCGTTCACGGTTCTTGCGAACCGACAATTCGGGCTTCAGCGTCCGCCTTCGGGACGAATGTGAACCGGTGACGTAGAGATGGCCGTCGCCGTAGGTAATTGCCTCGATATCGGTCTCTTGATCTTCCTTGGCAAGCGCCAACTTGCGCTCCAGACACCAACAATCGCATTTTTCGCAGTCGGTCAGTATCTGGAGCTGATGGCCCTCGTCCGCCCCCATCACCAGGTAGTTACCGACCACGACGATACCGCTGAGATCCATACTGGCATCGATATCGCCGAGCAATTCCAGCGGACGCACCTCGCTGATACGGCCCGGCCTCGACTCGTTTGATGGATCGGGTGGCAGCGACTCAAGCAATGTATTGCGCTCCGGGTAACAGGGCTTCGTCGAACAACTCCGGCAAAGCGTCTAGCCTATCGAGGGCCTGGTCGCGCGGTAGCGTCAAACGCAGACAACCGGCCGCCTCGGGATACACCAGCTCTAGCGTAATCCGTGCGGGATCATCGGCAAGATAACACTGAAGAATGGTATCGTTGCGATCCACTACGCCGATGAAGTTGTCCGCCGAACCCAGCACATGCTCGGCAAGCGAGCCGATACGGTCGGCCGGCATGGACTCCGGCGCAGTCGACGGGATCACCACATCCCTGCCGTAATCCCGGTAGAACACCCGCAACACACGTTGTATCGGCAGATCATTCATCCTCGTCGCCAGGTGGTACCGGTCGGCGAATCTTCGAGCACGATACCAGCTTCTTTCAATTGCTCGCGTATGGCATCGGCCTGCGCCCAATCCTTTTCTCGCTTGGCCTGCGCACGACGCTCGATCAACTGCTCGATACCGGTGTCGCTCAGATCGCCGTCATCGTTCGCACCACCGCGCAGATAGGCCTCCGGATCGTCCTGCAGTAAACCCAACAAACCACCGAGTTGTCGCAACAACGCACCCAATGCTGCGGCGCGCGCAAGATCCCCGGCACGTACGCGGTTGATTTCACGTACCAACTCGAACATCGCGGCCAGGGCCTCGGGGGTATTGAAATCGTCCTCCATTGCCGCGTGAAACTTGGCCGCCGCCGGTTCATCTGCGGCGGGCTCGACATCGGATAACGCGCGTAGCGCCGTGTAGAAGCGCGTCAGTGCCGCACGGGCATTGTCCAGGTGCTCGTCGTCGTAGTTCAGTGGGCTGCGATATTGACTGGTAAGGATGAAATACCTCACCTCTTCCGGCCGATAGCGGGTCAGGATTTCGCGCACGGTGAAAAAATTACCCAGCGACTTCGACATTTTCTCGTCGTTAATGCGCACAAAGCCGTTGTGCATCCAGTAACGCACGAAAGGATGCCCCGTAGCCCCTTCGGACTGGGCGATTTCGTTTTCGTGATGCGGGAAGGTCAAGTCGGCTCCACCACCATGGATATCGAACGTATCGCCCAGCGCCCGCGTCGACATCGCCGAGCACTCGATATGCCAACCGGGGCGACCGTCTCCCCAGGGCGACGGCCACGAGGGCTCGTCCGGCTTGGCGGTCTTCCAAAGGGCGAAATCCAAGGGGTTACGTTTGACCTCGCCCGGTTCAACCCGCGCTCCGGCCTGCAGGTCCTCGAGCGACTTCCCGGACAGTTTTCCATAACCTTCGAAACTGTTTACGTCATAATAAACGTCGCCATTTTCGGCGACATAGGCATGCCCCCGATCGATCAGGCGACCGATCATATCGATGATTTCCGGCAGGTGCTCGGTTGCCCTGGGTTCTTGATCGGGTGGAAGCACACCCAAGGCCTCGGCATCTTCATGCATCGCCGTGATAAAGCGTTCGGTGAGTGCCTGAAAGGATTCGCCGCGCTCGTTGGCCCTATTGATGATTTTGTCGTCTATATCGGTGATGTTCCGCACATAGGTCAGATCGTATCCGGCCCAGCGCAGATAGCGTGCAACGACGTCGAACACCACCATGACGCGGGCATGTCCGAGATGGCAAAGGTCGTACACCGTCATGCCGCAGACATACATATTGACTCGGCCGGGCTCCAGAGGGGCAAATGGTTCTTTTTTTCGATTGAGATCGTTGTAGATATTCAGCATGAGACGTCGACAACCGGTTTCTTGTTCGATTGTTGGGCAAGTCCCACAGTCTACCGGAACCCCGGGGTTATCGGCAGTTGCGGCTTACAGGCGGTGTTCATGACCATCCACGAACGCGATTTGTCTGCCCGCTGAACCGGCCCGACCGGAAACAGGGTTTTGTCCTGACTTCACCGAGGCTAAACTGGCCGGCCTTTTTGTATCCTCGGATCTTGCCATGAAGTTGATAAACGGGCTGCTCGTTGGTCTGGCCGCAATCGCTTTCGCCGGTCTGGCGAATGCCGAACAGCAACAGATACTGATGAAAACAAGCAAGGGCGACATCACCCTGGCGTTGGACAGCGCCAAGGCGCCTAAAACCGTCGAAAACTTCCTGGCCTATATGGATCGGGGCTTTTATGACGGCACGATTTTCCACCGCGTCATCCCGAATTTCATGATCCAGGGCGGTGGCCTGACACCGGATTTGCGGAGGAAATCGACCAATCCGCCGGTCGAAAACGAAGCCGACAACGGGCTTAAGAACGTACGCGGCAGCATCGCCATGGCGCGAACCAACGAGCCTCACTCAGCCACTGCCCAGTTCTTTATCAATCATAAGGACAATACGAACCTGGACTACACCAGCCCCGACAGCTGGGGTTATGCGGTATTCGGCAAGGTTATCGAAGGTATGGACGTCGTGGACGCGATTGTCGCCGTGCCAACCGGTTTTCAGCGCGGACGACAAAATGTACCGCGCGAGCCTGTACTGATCGAATCGATCAGTCGCCTGCCCTGAAACACCCCAACCAAACAATCCAACCCCATCTGCGACAACCGGGAGCATGTGTATGATCACGCTGAAGACCAACCACGGCGATATCGTCATCGAACTCGATCACGAAAAGGCGCCAAAGACCTGTGAAAACTTCGAACAGTACGTCCGTGACGGCCATTACGACGGCACTATCTTCCATCGCGTGATCAATAACTTCATGATCCAAGGCGGCGGTTTTCTGCCCGACATGATGCAGAAAGCGACCCGCGACCCAATTGAAAACGAAGCCAACAACGGCCTGAGCAATGTCACCGGCAGCATCGCCATGGCACGCACCATGGCGCCGCATTCGGCAAGCGCCCAATTCTTCATCAACGTGAAGGACAACGACTTCCTCGATCATCCGGGACAAGACGGCTGGGGCTATTGCGTCTTCGGCAAGGTCACCGAAGGCATGGACGTGGTCGACAAAATCAAGACCACCGATACCACCAACAGGGCAGGTCATTCCGACGTACCGGTCGAACCCATCGTTATCGAAAAGGCCGAAATCAGCGAGTGAAGGCGATACATAGGCGCCGGGATATCGACTCGGCGTCTAAAGGGAACCTCTGATTATTCTGCGCACATCAGATTTGGACGCCCAAATACGTGCTCATGATTTGCTTGAGGCGCCCTAGAGCACGAAATACAACACGGCGGGAATCACCGCCAAACTGGCGAAGTTACCCAGCAAGACCACGGCCGCCACCTTGCGCGGCTCGATGCCGTAACGCTCCGCCAACATGAAATTCAACACCGCAGGCGGCAAAGCGGCGAACACGATCAGCTGCGCCTGTTGAATCGCGGGTAGCTCGACGAATAGGACCACGGCGACGGCGACCACCAGGCCGCTCAAAGGACACAGAATCGCGCCCGCCATACCGATGCGCCAATCGGACAAATCGACCCCGGTCATACGCACACCCAGTGCGAACAGCATCAAGGGGATCGCGATCTGTCCGAGCAGATCGATCGCCTCGTGCAACGGCCCCGGCACACCCAGATCGAATACGGCCACGACCAGTCCAGCCAGCGTCGCCGCGAGCATGGGCATCCGTATCAACTTAAGCGGATTGACATGCCCGGTGAGCATCGCATTGCCCACGGTGAAATGCAGCGTGTTCTCGACCAGGAACAAAATCATCGCCGCCGGCAAGGCCGCTTCGCCGAAGGCGAACAGGGCCAGCGGCAACCCCATGTTACCCGAGTTGTTGAACATCATCGGCGGCAGGAACACCTGGTTCTTGTAACCGAGCATGCGGCTAATCGGCCAGACCAATAAACCCGAACCCAGGACAACGATTCCCGCTGCTAACGCCAACTCGCCATAACGCTCGAGTTCGAAGCCCTCGCTGGACAACACCGAAAAAATCAGCGCCGGGGTGAAGAGTTCGAGATTGAGCCGGTTCGCCGAGGCCATGTCGGGACCGAACTTACGCGCATAGAAATAGCCGAGGGCAACGATCGCGAAGATCGGGAAAACAATTTCAAAAACCTGAAACATCGAAGGGCCTGCAACACAGCGGTCGCCGCAGCTTAAAAGGCGTCAACGCCTCAGACAAATGAAAATACGCACTTCCCGCCTTTGGCACGACCGCTGGGATCGGGCACCGAGACGCACACAGGACGCCCAGGCTGGGTACAATCCGCGACGATGAAATCTTCCACCCCTCTCTCGCCGACAAGTTGCCCGGCGCAGTCCGGATCACTGATCATACCCGGACGACAATGGTTTGTTTCCGATCTGCACCTGTCTATCGAGCGCCCCGCGACGCTCGAGCTGTTCGAGCATTTCGTCGCCGAACACCCACAGACCGACGATCGTCTGTTCATTCTCGGCGATCTGTTCGATGCCTGGATCGGTGACGACGACGATGCCGAGCTCGCCATGCGGGTCCGCAAGGCATTGCGCACGGCCAGCGAGCGCGGGGTACGCATTTTCATTCAACGTGGCAACCGCGACTTCATGATGGGCAAGCGCCTGATGCGTGCCTGCGGCGCCATGTTGCTACCGGATCATTTCGTCACACCGGTCGCCGGCCGCCCTACGTTGTTGATGCACGGCGATCTGCTATGTACCGATGACGTCGATTACCAAAAGGCACGGCGACGCTTCCGAAATCCCTTGTTCCAATGGCTGATGTTGCTCAAATCGCTTGAGGAGCGCCGTCGCATCGCCGCGGATTACCGCAAACGCAGCGGCGAGATCACGGCAAAGAAATCCGCCGAGATCATGGACGTCAATGCCGATACCGTAATCCGGACCTTGCGCCACCACCGGGTCGACCAATTGATCCATGGGCACACCCACCGACCGGCCGAACATCAGCACGCCCTGCCCGACGGGCGCACCGCATTGCGCCTGGTATTGCCGGAATGGCATGAGAACGCGGTCGTGGCATGGCAGGATGACGGTAAAAAACTGAACGCGATTAACGTGACTTTGTCGTGACGGGATCCAGACGCGGCGACAGCATCAGGTTTTTCCGCACAATTGCTCCAGACGCGCCAGCTCGGCATCGCTGAAACCGGCCTGCTTGCGCGCCGGCTTGTGCAGCGGGCAACGGATACCGCCGGTGAAATGTTCCTGCAGCAATGAGAAATAGGTCGATTCCGGATCGAGCCCACGCTGCCGGCAAAGATATTCGAACCAGTGCGAACCGGCCGCCACATGCCCGACTTCGTCACGCAGGATAATCGTCAGGATGTCGACCGTGGCCTGATCACCGATTGCCGCGAAACGATTCATTATGCCGGGCGTGACGTCCAAACCCCGTGCCTCCATCACCCGGGGGACCAAGGCCATGCGTAGCAAGGGGTCCGACGCGGTCTTGACCGCCAGTTCCCACAGGCCGTTATGGGCCGGAAAATCGCCGTAGCCATGGCCCAGCTCGGCCAACCGGTCGCGCAACAACGAGAAATGATAAGCCTCCTCGGCCGCGACCTTCACCCAGTCGGCATAATAGGCATCGGGCAAATCACGAAACCGGTAGACCGCATCGCAGGCCAGATTGATCGCATTGAACTCGATGTGCGCGACGGCATGAATCATGGCCGCCTGGCCCTCAGGCGTGCTCAGGCGGCGTTGCGCCAATGCCTTCGGCGCCACCAGGCGCGGAGCGGCCGGACGCCCGGCGTCGGGCAAGACGGGCGGCATGTCCGACCAAGGCTCGCGCTGCAGTTCACCAGCAGCGAATCGTTCATGAAGCCGACTGGCCAAGGCCAGCTTCGACGCCACCTCGGTGCAGCGCAGACATTCCTCGGCGGCGGCATACAGATCACTAGACATCGAACGATGGTAACACCGGCGACTCGCGAACCTGTTCAAACACGCCAGGCAATCACCAGATCGGTGACGTTGGTACCGGTCGGGCCGGTGGTGACCAGATCGCCGGTTTGTTCGAGAAAGGTCCCGGCATCCGCCCGGGTAAGATGGTCATCGGCATCCAGCCCTTCGATTTCGCCGCGACGGACAGTCGACTCGTCGACCAAGGCGCCGGCGTCGTCGGTCGGACCGTCGCTACCATCGGTCCCGGCACATAACGCCACCGCCGGATGCTCACCGGCAATGTTCGTCGCGAGCGCCAGCGCGAGTTGCTGATTGCGCCCGCCGCGCCCCGGGTCCGGCGGCAACACGACTGTCGTCTCTCCACCCCATACATGGATCGTGCCGGGGCGCTCTCGCAAAACCTCGGCGATATGTGCCGCAACCGCACCCAGATTACCGTCGAGATGACTCAAATGCCGCTGCACCTGCAGGCCTTCGGCCAGTACAGCCTGTTCGGCGGCGTGCAACGCATCGTCCAGGGTCGCCACGACACGGATTTGCGGATCGGCCTTGACCGGTAGTGCGCTCTCCGGCGGCAACAGGTTCAACAGCCAGTCAGGCAAATCCGCAGGTAGATTGCGCTGCAACGGTGAACTCAGCGGCCCGGAACCGATCACCGCCGGGTCGTCACCCGCCACATCCGAGATCAGCAGACCGGTCACCGGGCGCGGCATCAGCAATGCGGCCAGGCCACCGCCTTTCAATCGCGACAGACGCCGACGCACCGCATTGATCTCGTCGATCGGCCGCCCGTTGGCCAGTAACCAATCCGTGACTCGCTTCAAGTCGCTCAATTCGACCCCGGGCTGCAGCACCTCGACCAAGGCCGAGGCCCCACCGGAGATCAGCACCAGCACCGGCATATCGGCGGACAAATCGGCGACAAAATCCAATACCGCCTGACCGGCCGCGAGGCTGCGATCGTCGGGAATCGGATGCGAACCTTCGCAAATGCGGATTCGATCCGTGTCCAATCCCTGTGTATCGGCAAGCCCGGCCTTGGTCACCACCAGCCCGCACAGGAGGTGCTTGCCGAGCACCTCCTGTGCACCCCGCGCCATGGCGCTCGCCGCCTTGCCCAGCGCAATCAACGCGAATGGGCCCTCTGCATCCGTGCGGCGCAGCCAGTCGGCCGTCACCCGTTCGCCGTCCACCGCGGCAACGCCGGCGGCGTAGGCGCGCAGTATGGCCGCGCGCATCAAGCTGGAATTGGGCGAGGTCATGGCATCTCCGGATACATCATAAGCAGGGCCTCATGTTAGTATTTTCTGAATTTAGGGCATTTCCAAGTCATTCCGCACAAATCCAGGCAGCGGCATTCGAAATCGAAACAATCATGCACGAATCACGAAAAGCCCTTTTAAAACCATGCATCGACAGAGCCCGCCCCGGCGACGGTTCATACGCCCGCTATCGAGGTTAACCCGTTGGAAAGCATCAATCTGCGGCGGCACTACAGCCGCAACACCCTGTTTCGAATGATCCTTATCGCGGTGGTATTCGCCGCGCTGATGGTCTGGAAATTCGACTTGGTCTATACCGTCTACTTCAAAGACCAGCTTACCCAGATCGGCCTGCTCATCAACGGCGCCATCATTTTGCTGTTCGTGATCGGTTTGCTGCGCACCATCGGCATCCTGCTGAGCTACATGCAAGAGGAAGGAGCGCTGGAACGTTTCGTGCGCAATGTCGAAAGGCGCCCGAACAGCGATCCGCTCAAAGGGGTCAGCACGGCAACCATCATCGCCCGCCGCTACGCAACACTGCGCCGCCTGCACGAGGCACGCACCCCGATCAACCAAAACGCCCTCGCCTCCGCCCTGGTCGCCAGCCAGAGCACCCGTAACGGCCTGCCGCGCTACATTAACAACATCCTGATTCTGACCGGCGTGTTCGGCACCATCGTGTCTTTGTCCATGGCCTTGATCGGCGCATCCGACGTCCTCGAGAATGCGATTAGCGCAACCGGCATGGGCCTGGTCATCCATGGCATGTCGACCGCACTGTCGACGACCATCACAGCCATCGTGTGTTATGTCTTCTTCGGCTATATCTACCAGCGCCTGACCGATGCCCAGACCAATCTGATCAGCGGCGTCGAACAAGTGACGACGACCTATCTGATGCCGAAGTTCCAGGTCCAGACCGACAATGTACTGTACGAATTCACCGGTCTGATCCGCTCCTTGCAGGGCCTGGTCGATCAACTGCAAAAATCGCAGTTGGGCTTCGAGGCCACACAGGATCAGCTGGCCGATACGCTGTCCCTCTATCGAGACAAGGTCGACGGCCTGGACGATCGCCTCGAAACCATTGTCGATCATCTGCGTGCAGGCTTCCGCCTGCGTGACGACGAATGAGCGACGAAGGTTTCACCGATCTGCGGCTGAACGGCCGCGGTACGGAAATCCAGGAGGGCTTCTGGCCGTCGTTCACCGACATCATGACCGTCGTCGTGATGATTTTCCTGATCGCCATGGTGGTGCTGCTGGTGCGCAATATCGAGCTGGTCAGCCAGCTACGCGCCACCATGGAAGCCGAGCGCATCGCGGCCGAATTGGCACGCGCTACCGGTGAGGAAAAGGACACCCTGTCGAGCGCATTGCACCGTGCCGAAGAACGCGCGCAGCAAATGCAGCTGGAAATCATGCGTCTACAAGACAAGACCCTGCGCAACGAAACCCTGATTGCCGAACAGTTGCGCGCGATCACCGGCCTGACCAACGAGCGTGACGACCTGACCCAACAGGCGGCGCAGCTGATGCTGTTACGTGAACGTTTGGAAGCCGACGTCGAACGGCGCCAAGCGCAACTCGAACAGGCACAGCAAGAGATCGACGCCAAACAGTTACGGCTGAACGCCAGCGAGCGCACCATCGCAACTTTGGAAGAAAACCTGACACAAGTCAGAGAACGCTACGACGAAAGCCAGGATCACGCCGAACGACTCCAGCGCACCGTCAGCGAACAACGCGAGACCATCGACGAATCACGCCGCCTGGAACAAGAGATCGAACGGCGCTATCTGGTGCTGGTCGACGATTTCGACGATCTCAAGGTCAAATACGACAAGCTGGTGCGCCCCGCACGCACCTCGGCCGGTCGTCACTTGGTCGAGGTACGTTATCGGAAGGAAGGTGGCGCGTACCTGATTAGCTGGCGTGAAGGCGGCGAAGGCTCGTTCCAATCGATCAAGCGCTCACAACTCGACAAGGTTCTTACCCGGCTCGCCGGACAAAAGGAAAACGGTCTTTACGTGAAAGTGATCATCCCGGAGAACAGCGGCCTGTCGTACAACGAGGCCTGGGAGTTCACCAGTCACATGCACAGCAATTACGACTATTACTTCAAGGCCGATACGGCAGCAGAGCAACAGGCGCAAGGCTCGCCTTGAACGCGGCAGTCGCAATCAAGGTCAACCTGATCACCGGCTTCCTCGGCGTCGGTAAGACCACGGCGGTACGTCACCTGCTGACCCAACATCCCAGCGACGAGCGCTGGGCCGTGATCGTCAATGAATTTGGCGAGATCGGCGTCGACGGCGCCTTGCTGGCGGACGATGATATCACTGTGCAAGAAGTCGCCGGCGGCTGTCTTTGCTGCGTCAGCGCTCCGGCATTCACCACCGGCCTTAATCGGGTCATCCGCCAACACCGCCCCGATCGCATCCTGATCGAGCCCAGCGGCCTTGGCCATCCGGCACGAGTGCTGAATACCCTGAACGGCCCGCTGTATCGCGACATACTCGCGGTACATGCGACCCTTTGTCTCATGGATGCCCGCCACCTGGGCTCACCGCGACATCGCAAGCACCCCAACTTTCAAGATCAAATCCATCTCGCCGACCTGCTGATCGCGAACAAACGCGATCTGTATACCGACACGGACCTAGAGGCATTCGAACAATTCGCAGCCGAGCTGCAACCGGCAAAACGCAAGATCGCGATCGTCGAGCATGGCATGCTCGATTCCCGATGGTTGGATCTTGCATCCAGCGAAGAGCGACGCGCCGTCTTTCCCGAAGCCCACGCCTTTCTGGTCGAACAGGCCGGCGAACAAGCACATGACTCTGCGAAAAGCGCTCACGACTGGTTGCTGATCGAAGGCCAGGGGGACGGTTACCGACGTGCGGGCTGGATGATTCACCAGGCCTCTCCTTGGCCCAAATCGATCTTGACGGATTGTATCGCCGATATCCCGGTGGAACGTAAAAAGGGGCTCTTTCTTACCGACCGGGGCTGGTACGCCGTCAATCAGAACGATTGGTTGGAAATCGCACCGCCGAAAGATCGGCGCAGCCGGCTGGAACTGATCGATGTCGCGGCCTTCGATATAAACGACATCGACCACCAGCTCAAAGCGCTGGCGGCCGTTGCCGAAGACCGACACTCACCAATGATCCCAAAGGCCAAACACGACTGACCAGCCTTTGTCATCATAGTGTTTGTGACGATGGTGCTTATCGTCGTAGCGCGGGTAGTAATGGTAGTTGTGATACTGCCTCACGTAGCCGCGGTCACGGTAGCGGTCATTGTGCTTCAGCTTGCGGATTTTTCGACTGGCCTGATTGAGCTCCCGCCGCAAGGTACGGCGCTCATAACGGTCGAGATGGCCGTCACGGCTGAATTTACGTTCCAGTTTAGCGATATGGCGATTTTGTCGACGCAGCTTTTTCGCCTCTTTACGTGTCAGGTCGCCGTTTTTAACACCGTGCCGAATACGATCGTGTTGACGATCGATGCGCTGTTCGAAACGGTGTTCGCGATAATCGTCATCGGCGATGGCCGGCATCGACAGCAGACCGATCAACGGCAGCAGACCGATCAACGGCAGCACACCGATTAGCTTGGACAGTTTCATGGTCGTGTCTCCTCTGTTGAACCCATGTCCCTTTGCCTGATAGACAATGTACGAGGGTCTAACTGAACCCGGCCTGAATGCCTGGCAACGATCTGTGACGCGGTCTACAGCCCGTTCATACGACTCACCCGCAAGCCTCATACCGGGGTGATTCACGCCCAAGGGACGGGTAAATTCGGGCAATCGATATCGCGCATGGTGACTACAGAACCCTGATTCGCTGCCGATCCATTTGATGGCTGCCGATATACCGGCGGAGATGATGTTTTGCGGCTCGATGGCGACAGCCAGATAACTATCCGCAAGGCACCGGGAGAACCGATCAGGCGCATGATGGAGGAACAATGCCCTACCTTCGGATTTTCATGGGGGACGAGCTTCTCGAACAAAGGGAGCTGGCGTCGAACGTGACGACCATCGGGCGTGCCGACGATAACGATATCGTGCTGCATGGCTCCCATGTTTCCAAACACCACGCCAGCATCAAGAAACAGAATGACCGGTTCGTCCTGGTGGACAACGACAGCGCCAACGGCGTTTTCGTCGGCGGTCGACGCATCGATCAACACAGTCTCCGCTATTGGGACGAGATACAGATCTACAACTACGTACTCACCTTCATGGCGACGGCCCGTCTCCGGACCGAAGAGGCCGGCATGCCGGAAGACAACGCCGAAACGCCCGTCCAAGACAATACGATGGAGGTCGATATCTCCGGCATTGGCGATCTTGCGCGTCTGAAGAAGCGGGTCAACATCCCAACTTTGAGCTTCCGGGATAACAAGGACCAAGACCTTTGCTATACCCTAGACAAGGTGAACTTTCGGATCGGCAAAGCGGCCAATTGCGACATTTCACTCGGTGGTTTTCTGGAACCCCGTCTGACAGCACAGATTCAACGCCGCAGCGACGGTTGCTATGTCATCCCTACCTGGCGCGGACGGGTATCATTGAACGGACAACGTATTCATGAGGCATCCAAGCTGACCGATGGCGATCAACTCACGGTACGCGGTAAAACCATGACCTTCTACCTACGCCCGCTGGACGAAGGCTGAGTGCCGTGATCGAAATACCCGGCTTCAGGATTGAGCGCCTGATCGCCGAAGGCGGCATGTCGTCGGTTTATCTGGCGCTACAGGAATCGCTGGGACGCCGGGTCGCCTGCAAGGTGCTCAAGAAATTCGACAGCCCATCGCAGGCCGAACGTTTTCTACACGAAGGACGAATCATCGCGTCGCTCAACCATCGGAACATCATCACGATTCATGACATCGGCGCGATCGGAGACCGTCATTACATCGCGATGGAATACCTGGAAGGCGGCTCGCTGGGCGACCGAATCGCCGACGGCATGGCACCTGGCGCGGCGCTGGCCCTGATCAACGACATGGCGCTGTGCCTGGATTTCATACATCAGCAAAATATCGTGCATCGGGATATCAAGCCCGGCAACATCCTGTTCCATGCCGACGGCACACCCAAGCTCACCGATTTCGGTATCGCCAAACAGCTGCACATCGACCAAGAACTCACACTCGGCGGCAGCGCGTTGGGCAGCCCGTATTACCTAAGCCCTGAGCAGGCCGAGGGCAAAACACCGGACGGCCGATCCGACATCTACGGTCTCGGCATCATTTTCTACGAGATGCTCACCGGCCAGAAGCCCTACGCGGCCCAGTCCCATATCGAGACCATCGTCGCCCATCTCGGCGACCCCATTCCGCTGCTACCCGAAGAATTCTCGCTTTACCAACCCTTGTTCGAACGCATGGTGGCGAAAAATCCCGAGCAGCGCATGAGCTCGGCGCAGGAGTTGCTGGAGACCATTCGCGCGCTGCCACGACCGGCACATGCGGAGCGACGGCGGACCCCGGCATCCTCTGCCTCAACCGCTTCGGCCGGAAATCCGGAAACGCTCAAACGCTTTGCGCCCGCGCTCGCGGCCGGATTACTGATCGCCGTCGCCGGCTTCATGTTCTGGCCCGGCTCGACACCTGAGGACATCCCGACGGCCGACATACGCCAGGAGACACCCGGCCCGACAGTATCCGCGTTGAGCGGACTGGGAGACCTGGAACAAGCCGCTGCGGAACTGGAACCGCCGTCCTCTGCGGTCGACCCAACGACGGTACAAACGCCGGATAACCGCTCCATGGCAACGCCACCAATCGACACGGCATCATCACCGACCGAAACCATCTTTACCGCCACCGATAGCGCGGACAGTCTCGAACCGGTACTGGTCGCCGTAGAACCACCTCAGGGTTCCGGCACAACCGCCCGGGACGCCGCCGAACCGACACCCGCGGACCGCATCGCATCGCTAATGCAATCCGCGCAAGACGCGTTCACACGCCTGCGTTTGACTACCCCAGCCAACGACAACGCACTCGACTACTACCGGCAGGTTATCGCGATCGAACCCGACCACTCCGGCGCCCGGACCGGTATCGACGCCATCGCCGATCGTTACACCGCACTGGCGCAGGCGGCGTACAAGGACGGCAACACCAAACTTGCAAAAGTCTACCTACAACGCGGATTCGAAGTGCGCCCGGGACATGCCGGCTTGCGCTCACTGCGCGAGGACATGACTCGACGACCGGCCCAACAGACCGTCGCATCCCACGACGACAACGACCCGATACACGACACCGAGTCGATCCGCGGCGAAGGCAGCGGCAACATCATCAAGGATTTCCGAAAGGTATGGCAATCGATCTTCAATTGAACCGGTGCGCATCGCGCATGACGAACGCATGAGCGGCACCTGGCATGCCGACTTGGCCAGCCTGACCGGCGACCGGGCGGAACAACAGGACCGCAGTCTGATCCTGACGCTGCCGGACAGACCGCAAGACTGTTTGGCGATACTCGCCGACGGCATGGGCGGCCGGGCAGGCGGTGCCCTGGCCGCGCAGGCCGTGATCGATACCGCAAAGGCCATGTTTTCCGCAAATGCCGCGGACAATCCCCAGGCGTTTCTGAGCGCCTTGTGCGACAAGGCCGACGACGCAATCCGAGCACTGGGCCATAGCAACGGCAACAACCCCGCGAGCACCTGCGTCATGCTCTACCTCTGTGGCGACGAGGCCTATTGGGTACATGTCGGCGACAGCCGCCTGTACCACTTCGGTGGCGAAACCTTGCTTTCACACACCCGCGATCACACCGTCGCCGAACTGCGACGTCAACACGACGAGCACCTGCCCATCGTCGATGCGGAACAGGACCACCGCTTATACATGTGTCTCGGCGGTGAAAACGGCGTGCATCCGGAGTTCGCCGCCTGCGCCATCGGAGCCGACGACTGGTTTGCGCTGAGCAGCGATGGTTTCTGGCAGCACGTCGGTGCCGACGAGACCGCACATGAGGTCATGAGTTCGGACAAACCCGGAGATTGCGCCGAACGCCTAGCGAAAATCGCAACGGAACGCGCAGGCACCGGCAGTGACAATACCAGTCTGATCATATTGACGCGAGCAGGTAAAACGCGGTCAGCCGGTTGGCGCCGCTTTTTACCGCAGCGTTTACGCCAAGGAAAATAAAACGTCTCGACACGCCACGCCGCTATAGCGCTGACGCAATACGCCAAAGCGATGCGTCGACCGGTTGAGATATCCTTCACAGCGATTGCATAAACCGCTAGTCTGTGGCGCCTCACCGTGATCACATGGTTGTAAACGGGTTGTGCGAGCATATCGCTGGCACCCGTATAGCAGGGCCTACAAGGAAACAAACAATACGCCGGAGGAAACATGAAAAAACTCTTACTCGGTCTCGTCGCGGCCGTACTCATACTCGTCGTGGGCGGTATCGGCTATCTCTATGTCAATCTCAACAGCCTGATCGAAGCGGGTATTGAAGAGTATGCGCCGCAATACACCAAAACCGACGTCACCCTAGGTGGTGCAAACGTCTCCATCTTCTCCGGCGAAGGCGGTCTTTCCGATCTGGTGATTGGCAACCCCGAAGGCTACAAAAGTGCCGAGGCGTTTCGCTTGGGCGCGATCGATGTCGCCGTGAACACCGACAGCGTTACCTCGGACGTCATAGAGATCAAGTCGCTGGCGATCCAAGGCCCCGCGATCACTTACGAGCCCGGCGGCAAGGCCGGCTCCAATCTGCAACAATTGGTGAAAAACCTGGAACAGACCACGGCGGGCACATCGGGCGGCCAATCCGGCGGACCGAGCGACGGTAACAAATCCGGTGGCAGCGAGAAAAAGGTCATCATCGACCGCCTGACCATCACCGACGGCCGTGTTGCGGTCGTTACCCCGCTGTCCGACAAGCCACTCGAGGCAACACTACCGACCATCGAAATCACCGGCATCGGCCGCGACAAAGGCGGCTCGACCGGTGCCCAAGTGATGAAGCAGGTTATCGATCGGATCAATCAGGCAGCGAGCAAGGTTGCGGGCGTGTCGCTGGACGACCTCAAAAAGCAGGCCGAAGCCAAGGCCAAGGAAAAGGTTCAGGAAAAGGTCGACGAACTCACCGGTGGCGCCGGTGAAAAGCTCAAAGGCTTGTTCGGCAACTGAACGGGCACCGGAATAATCGCTTTACCGCCACATCGGTAAAGCGATTTCATCGGCCGATCAGACCAACCCGCCAATACACAGGTATTTGATCTCCATGAACTCATCAATGCCGTAGCGCGACCCCTCGCGTCCGAGCCCGGACTCCTTGATGCCTCCGAATGGCGCAAGTTCGGTCGATACAACCCCCTCGTTGATCCCGACGATACCGAACTCCAAGGCCTCGGCCACGCGCCATACACGGCCGACATCGCGACTGTAAAAATACGCCGCCAAACCCGACTCGGTATCGTTCGCCAGACGAATGACTTCATCCTCGTCACGAAAGCGCAGCAATGGCGCGAGCGGGCCGAAGGTCTCTTCACGGGTCACCCGCATCCGAGCGGTCACATCGGCAAGGATGGTCGGCTCGAAAAAGGTACCGCCTTTGATGTGACGCCTGCCGCCACACACGACGCGAGCACCCTGCGCGACGGCATCGGCGATATGCGCCTCCACCTTGGCCACCGCCGCCTCGTTGATCAAAGGCCCTTGTCGGGTGCCTTCATCCATACCGTCACCGACCTTTAAGCGACCCACGACATCGGCCAGTTTTGCGGCAAACGCATCGTGGATGCCGTCCTGCACCAACAGACGATTTGCACACACGCAAGTCTGGCCGGCGTTGCGGTATTTGGAGGCCATGGCACCGGCCACGGCCGCATCCAGGTCCGCATCGTCGAAGACGATAAAGGGCGCATTACCGCCCAGTTCCAGCGAAACCTTTTTCACCGTATCCGCACAATCCCGCAGTAACCGCTTTCCGACCGGCGTGGAACCGGTGAACGACAACTTGCGCACGAGCGGGCTGGCGGTCAGCACCCGACCGACGACCTCGGCATTCGTCGTCGTAACGATACTGAATACGCCTTTCGGGAAACCCGCGCGCTGCGCCAACTCGGCCAGTGTCAATGCGCACAACGGCGTCAGTTCGGACGGCTTGACAATCACGGGGCAACCGGCGGCCAGTGCCGGTGCACACTTGCGGGTGATCATCGCAAGCGGAAAATTCCACGGCGTAATCGCCGCCACGACACCGATCGGCTGCTTGATGACGACATAGCGTCTATCGGCCATCGCCGATGGAATGACATCGCCATAGGTACGCTTGGCTTCCTCCGCATACCATTCGACGAAAGACGCGCCATACGCGACCTCGTTGCGCGCCTCGGCCAAGGGCTTGCCTTGCTCGGCCGTCATCAACCTTGCCAAGTCTTCCTGATGTCGGATGATCAGGTCGAACCATCGGCGCAGCGTGTCTGCGCGTTCCTTCGCCGTCAGCATACGCCAGGACGGCCAGGCCGCATTGGCGGCGGCGATGGCGCGTTCGGTCTCGTGCTCGCCGAGGTCCGCTACGTCGGCTAACACGGCGTGACTCGCCGGATTCGTTACCGCGAAGCGAAGATCGCTGTCGGCGGCAATCCATTCACCGTCGACGAACGCATCAACCTTCAATAGCGCCTTGTCTTGCAGAAAATCGGACGGCATCTACTACGAGCCTATGCTGTACTCGACCCTTTCTGTATCCAGGTCGAACAATACTCACTACCCACCGCGGTGTGCACGATTCGATTGCCGGTCTGTTGCGAAAACATCTCCAGCTCCCGCACATACTCCTGACGTACGTACTTTACACACAACACCTCTCCGATATTCATTCGCGCGATTTCCGCTTTGGTTCTTAGGATAGGTAGCGGACAGTTCATACGAGTGACATCCAATTCACGATCGGCAACGGGACAACCGTCAACCGGCGCTTGCGCAACTCTGGCATTCACAAACCGTTCCCTCCTTAGGGCCTGTTAACACAAACTGAAGCGTTGCTGTTGTGCCTGAAAAAGCGCCAATCAAGGCGCGAGGCGCGAGGTTTGGTTGTGCCAAATGAGCAACGAGCAACACCGAGTGGCGCTTTTTCAGGCGCAACCCGTAGGGCCGGGCCCTTTTTCCGCCTGACGGCGTTATCAGTCGTTCGTTTAGCGACACGCAACGTCTCTCCTTCTGCCTTGTCAGCCGAAAAAAGGACCGCCGGCAGCAATGTGTCAGTTTGTGTTGACAGGCCCTAGTACATCGACGCTGTTTCGACTTATGCCGAGGCCGCCGAGACCTCGTTAACACCATCCTTGCGCAACATGTCGCGGATACCCCTTACGGCCTGACGCGTCCGATGTTCGTTTTCGATCAGACCGAAACGCACATAGTCGTCACCGTATTCGCCAAATCCGATACCCGGAGCAACGGCGACCTTCGCGTCGCGTATCAGCTTTTTCGAGAATTCCAGCGAGCCCATCTCGCGATAGGCCTCGGGAATCTTCGCCCATGCGAACATCGTCGCTTTGGGCCTTTCGACCGCCCAACCGGCGTTGTTCAAACCGTCGCACAATACATCGCGCCGGCGCTGATACATGTTTCGAATCTCGGCCACACAGTCCTGCGGCCCCTCCAGCGCGGCAATCGCCGCAACCTGGATCGGCGTAAACATGCCGTAATCGAGGTAAGACTTCATCCGCGCCAACGCCCCTACCAGTGTTTCATTGCCGCACATGAACCCGACCCGCCAACCCGGCATGTTGTAGCTCTTCGACAAGGAAAAGCACTCCACGGCGATTTCCTTCGCACCGGGCACCTGCAGAATCGACGGCACCGTTCGGCCATCGAACACGATGTCCGCATAAGCCAGATCGTGAACGACCCAAATATTGTTCTCCCGAGCGATCGCGATAACCTTTTCGAAAAATTCCAGCTCGACACAATGCGCGGTCGGGTTCGACGGAAAGCTCAGCACCAGCATCTTGGGGCGTGGCCAGGACGCATGGATCGCATTTTCCAGCTCGGCAAAGAATCCCTGCTCGGTCTGTATCGGCACATGACGCACATCGGCGCCGGCAATGATGAAACCGTAGGGATGAATCGGATAGGTCGGATTAGGCACCAGCACGGTATCGCCGGGACCGACACAGGCCAGAGCCAGGTGCGCAAGTCCTTCCTTCGAACCGATGGTGACGATAGCCTGGGTCTCGGGATCCAGATCCACATCGTAACGACGGCCATACCAATCGCTGATCGCCTTGCGCAGACGCGGGATACCCTTGGACAGAGAATAGCGGTGCGTATCGCCTCGCTGGGCCGCCTCGGTCAACTTATCGACGATATGTTGCGGTGTCGGCTGGTCAGGATTCCCCATGCCGAAATCGATAATGTCCTCACCACGCGCTCGGGCCGCGGCCTTCAGTTCGTTGACGATACCGAACACATAAGGCGGCAGGCGTTTGATACGGTGAAACTCGTTCATTTCGGGCGTGGACACTGGGGCCTCCGTTTTGTCTGCTTCTGGATGTCATGCCAACGTTACACCCTTTACTGCGGCAATGCCTGGACCAAACGTCGCGTATGCCGAGTGATCACCAATTCCTCGTCGGTAGGAATCGCCCAAACCTTGACGGCACTGCCCGGCAAGGTAATCGATGTCGCATTGGCCGCATTGGCGTTCGCATCGAAATCGATACCGAGCCAGGACAGTTGCTTACAGACCTTTTCACGCACCGGTGTCGCATGCTCGCCAATACCGCCGGTGAACACCAATCCGTCGACCCCGTCGAGAGCCGCGGCCATGGAACCGATCGCGCGCACCAGCGTGTAACAAAACAACGCGACAGCCTCGGCCGCCGCCGGATCATCGCTGTTGAGCAATACCTGCATGTCCGCACTGACCCCGGATACGCCGAGCAGGCCGCTTTCGTTGTACAACAGCCTGGACAAAGCCGCCTCGTCCATATGCTGCTCACGCATCAGATGCAACAGCACGCCCGGATCGATACTGCCGCAGCGTGTTCCCATCAATAAGCCGTCCAGAGTCGAAAAGCCCATAGAACTCGCCACGCTTTTACCGTCCCGGATAGCGCACAGGCTTGCCCCATTGCCGAGATGTGCGACGATCAAACGTTGCGGCAAACGACCTTGGTTGTAGTCGGGCACGGCCCCGGTGATGAACTCGTAAGACAAGCCATGAAAGCCGTAGCGTTGCAGCCCCTGCTCCCGCAGCGCGCGCGGCAACGGTAAACAACGCGCGATCGAATCTTGTGTGGCGTGGAAGGCGGTATCGAAGCAGGCAACCTGCGGCAAATCCGACGCAGTCTCCGCAACGGCACGAATCGCGGCCAGATTGTGTGGCTGGTGGTGTGGTGCCAATACCGATAACGCATCGAGTTCTTTGAGCAGCTCAGACGTGACCAAGGCGGGGCTTCGTCGGTCCGGCCCACCGTGGACCACGCGATGACCGACACCGATCAAACGCAAATCGTCGGCATATTGCTCGATCCAGCTCAGCGCATAGACAATCGCTTGCTGGTGATTGCCGATCTCCTCGGCAGTACTCGATACCGATTCACCCTTGGACGCTTCGGTTCCGATCCAGGCACGGAAAACCGGCGCCGAACCGATACCGGAGATCTGTCCTCTCAGGGCCACGACGAAGTCGCCCGCGTTTTCCATGACTTGGAAAACCGCGAACTTCACGCTCGACGATCCGGCGTTCAGAACCAATACCCCGGTGTCCGACATAGATCCTCCGTCAGTCCGTATCCGTTATGTTAGCCACTTCGGCTCCCTGCCTCCGAAAAAGATGGGAACCCGGAGAACGGGTTCCCAAACACCTTCCTACGGAGGATTAAGAGGAAGCAAAGCGTATTCGCTCAGACATAGTCCTTGTACTTGTCCAGGTAGCGCACCGGCTTACTCAGCGCATCGCGGCGGAAGGGGTCGCCCAACTCGCGGGTACACATGATCTCGAGGATGCAGGTCTTGCCTTCGTTCATCTGCATATCGACCGCCTTCTTCAACGCCGGACCGACATCTTCGAGCTTGTCGACGCGAATACCTTCGGCCCCCATCGACTTGGCGATCTCCGCCCAGCTCTCGTTTTCGAGTTCGGCGGCGACGAAGCGACGATTGTAGAAATCCACCTGATTCTTCTTTTCCGCACCCCATTGGCGGTTATGGAACACCACCGCGGTCACGGGTATGTTGTGGCGTACGCAGGTCAGCGTCTCCATCATGCTCATGCCCCAGGCACCGTCACCGGCATAGGAGACGGCCGGACGGTCCGGCGCCGCGACCTTGGCACCGATAATGGTCGGAAACGCATAACCACAGTTGCCCCAGCTCATCGCGGCGAAGAAGCTGCGCGGCCGATCGAATCGCAGGTAACTGTTCGCGACGGAGTTGATGTTACCGATGTCGGTCGAGACCATGACATCTGCCGGCATCGCCTTTTCGAGTTCACGCAATACCTGACGCGGGTGTAGGTAGCTGCCGTCCTCGGCGTCCTGCTCGGCGATCATGTCGAGACTGAACGGGTCCTTTTCATGGGTCCATTCATCCAACTCTTTCTCCCAGGCCGCTTTCTCCGACGCAATCTCATCGGCACGCGCGTCGCGTGTCGCATCGCAGGCCAAGGTACGATCGGCCAAGCGAGCGGTCAGCGCCCTGGCAGCTGCGCCGGCGTCACCGCAGATCCCCACCGAAATCTTTTTCACCAAACCGAGCATCTTGTGATCGGCATCGACCTGGATGATCTTGGCATTCTTCGGCCAGTAATCCATGCCGTGCTGCGGCAAGGTACCGAATGGACCGAGACGTGATCCCAAAGCCAATACCACATCGGCCTTGGCCATCAGTTTCATCGCTGCCTTCGAGCCCTGGTAGCCCAAGGGGCCACACCACTGCGGGTGACTGGCCGGGAATGAGTCATTGTGCAGATAGCTGTTCACGACCGGACAACCAAGACGTTCCGCCAGTTCCTTACACTCGTCGACCGCATCGGCCATGACCACGCCACCGCCGGAAATGATGATCGGGAACTCGGCCTCGGCCAATAGATCGGCTGCCTCATTGAGACTGGTCTCGCCACCGGGGCCGCGATCCAAACGCTGCGGCTCTGGAATGTCGACATCGATGTCGCCATAGAAATAATCACGCGGGATGTTGAGCTGGGTCGGCCCCATCTCCGCCATCGCGCGGTCAAAACAACGCCCGGTGAACTCGGCCATACGTGCCGGGTTGCAGACATGTCCCTGGTACTTGGTGTGCTCCTGGAACATCGGCAACTGATTGGCCTCTTGGAAACCGCCCAGGCCGATGCCCATGGTGCCGGCCTCGGGCGTGATGATCACGACCGGGCTATGCGCCCAATAAGCGGCGGCGATGCCGGTCACACAGTTGCTGATGCCGGGACCATTCTGACCGATGGTGACACCATGACGGCCACTGACACGTGAATAGCCGTCCGCCATATGCGCCGCGCCCTGCTCGTGCACCACCGGGATCAAGCGAATTCCGGCCGGCGCGAAGATGTCCATCGCGTCCATAAAGGCCGAACCCATGATTCCGAACATGTCGGTCACTTCATTGGCGGCCATGGTTTCGACAAATGCTTCACTCGGGGTCATTCGGGCCATAGGTCTCACTCCTCATCAGAAAAAATACGGCCCTTTGCCAGGACCGCTTTCATTGTTTAAATGAGATTAGCTGTCTCATTTTTATTGTCAAGTTTATTATCCGTTCTATTATTAAACGATTTTCAAGACCAATCATTCCTAAATTCAGCGAATGCCATATCGTTCGTGACAGAAAACCGTCATTGCGCCGATTCCAACCTATCTGCACCCGATAAAATCTCGTTTTTTCACTATGAAACGAAAAAAACCGCCAATAAATCAAAAAATCAGGACTTTTCGTATCTTTTATGCTTTGATCAATAGAGTTATTGGGTCGAAACCCACACAGGCCCATGCGCATGCCCCCCATCACGACCAAAGGGATCGAAGCGACAATGAAAGACGGCGGTACCCAGTCCACGCTGATCCGTGGTTTCACGATCGTGGAAAAAATCGTCCAGGCCGATCGACCACTATCCAGCGCCTATCTGGCCGAAGAACTCGATTTGCCCAAGGCCACGGTCCATCGCATTTGCCAACAACTCGAAGAGGAGGGCCTGCTCCAGCGCGAGCCCGGCGGCAAACGTTTCACCGGCGGCAAACGCCTGCGCAATCTCGCGGTGTCCACACTATCCAACTCGGTACTGAGCGCACATCGCCGGTCAATCCTGCAGGCGCTGTCGCACGAGGTCGGCGAGACCTGCAACCTGACCGTGCTCGACGGCAACGAAATCCTCTACCTCGACCGAATCGAAACAAACTGGCCGTACCGCATCCACCTGCCCGTCGGTTCGCGCCTGCCGCTGCATTGCACCGCGACCGGCAAATTGTTTCTGGCCAATATGAAACCGGCCGCACGTCGACGCATGCTCGACAGCCTCACACTGAACCGACACACCGATCTCACCATCACCGATACCGAAGTGTTGGAAGAACAGCTACGCAAGATCGCGGAGGAAGGCGTCGGCTACGACACGGGCGAATATCTCGAAGGCCTGGTGGCCTTGGCGGTGCCGGTCATCGGAGAAGACAATCAGATGTGTTTTTCGATCGCCATCCATGCCCCGTCGGTACGCAAGACACTCGACGAGCTGCGCCAGTATCTACCCACGCTGCGCCACGCCGCCGCCCGCATGGCAGCAACCGAATGTCGGCCGGACAGCGAAGACGCCGCCTGAGGCCTTTACATGAACGACACCGGCGAACAACTCATCCCCGTGCTCGACATCGTCGCGCTGACCGTGTTCGTCGTCACCTGGATCGCGTACGTCGCCTATACCAAACGTTGCAATCTGCACGGGCAACGCGGCCTGCTCGCCGCCATGAATCGTGTACGCGAACAATGGGCAGACACCATCCTCGAACGCGACAACCGCATCGTCGACAGCCAGGTGATCAACGGTTTGGTACGCAAGGAAACCTTCTTCGCCTCGACCACCCTCCTGATACTCGCCGGCACGGTCGCATTGCTCGGTATGGACGATCAGGTCAATCAATTGTTCAACGAAATCCCCTTTGCGCAAGCCATGCCGCTGGCGCTCTGGGAACTCAAGGTCGGTGTACTGGCGGTGATCTTCGTGTATGCCTTCTTCAAGTTCACCTGGGCGATTCGGCAACACTCCTATTGCGCCATCCTGCTGGCATCCATCCCATTACCCAACAAGGCGGAAGAACAAGACGGTGCGACGCAGACACAACGCCTGGCCAAGCTGAGCAATCTGGCCGCACGCCACTTCAACGACGGCATGCGCGCCTATTATTTTGCACTTGCCGAACTGAGTTGGTTCCTCAACACATGGGTGTTCCTACTTGCGACAGCCTGGGTGATCCTGGTGTTGTACCGACGCGAGTTCCACTCCAAGGCGCTGCGCATTCTCAGTTAGGCTAGCCTGCTGTTGTACAACTGGTGCAACACGCGGGCTGACACTGCGCGCGAACGGTTTCGAACAGCGTATCCATCGCCTTCAGCGGCAGGGTGTCGCGATGACGCACCAACACCGTGGGTACGCTTGCCAGGTCCGCATCGATTGCCTGCATATGAAGATCTTCGCGATATCGGCTTTGGTCGACCACCCAACTCGGGACCAAGGTGGAGCCCAGACCGACCGCGACACAGCCGAGAATGCCGTCTAGCGTCCCGAACTCCATGACTTCGTCGATATGATGGCCTCTCGCACGTCGCCAGGCCAAGGCACGGGCACGATAGGCGCAACCCTCGCGGAAAAGGATCAACGGCAACCGTCCGCTGTCTTCATCGGGTGCACAAACCAGTACCAACTCCTCGGTCGTCACCTCGTCGACCCGCAGCTCAGGATGGTCGACCGGACCACAGACCACAGCGCAATCCAGCTTGTGATCCAGTACCTGATCGATCAACACCGCCGAGGTATCGGTCTGTACCCGCAACGACAGTTTCGGATGAATGCGCCGCAGACTTTTCAACGCGAGCGGCAAGCGCAACGCGGCAAAGATCTCCATTGCACCGATACGCAACTCGCCGGTCTGCTCACCGACCTGACGCACCGCCAGCTCCGCCTGCGATTCGAGTCGCAGCATCTGCCGTGCATAGTCGAGAAGCACCTTGCCACTGGGGGCCAGTTCGAGGCCACGCCCCTTGCGATAGAACAATTCGGTACCGACCTCGGTCTCCAGACGCTTGATCCGCGCGGTGACGTTGGATTGCACCGTATTCAGTTTGCGCGATGCGGAAAGAATGCCGCCCTCTTCGACAACGGCCTGAAAGGTACGCAGCGACTGCAAATCCATCACTATTCTCCATTCAAGAACAGATATATCTTCTTTTTTCTCTTTTTTTGATACGAAGAAGCCTATACCTTCCCCTATCAGTAATGCAAAGGAACCGTGATGGGCAGCCGATCGTTAGAACGACTCAAGGTACTCAGTGCCGGCATTATCAGCCTGGTACTGATGCTCGGTATCGCCCGTTTCGCCTACACGCCGCTGTTACCGCTGATGCAACAGCAGGCCGGGCTCGGCGTGGCCGAAGGCGGCTGGCTGGCGGCGATCAACTACATGGGTTACCTGAGCGGCGCCATCATCGCGTCCCTGATCAGCGACATCATGCTCAAGGACCGCCTGTATCGCGTAGGGCTGATACTGGCGCTCGTCACCACCATCGGCATGGGCGTGACCGATAACCTCTGGCTATGGGCGGGCATGCGCTTCATCGCCGGTCTGAGCAGCGCTGCGGGGTTGTTGCTGGGTTCGGGCCTGATCCTGCATTGGCTGATCCGCCACGACCACCGCAGCGAGCTGGGTATCCATTTCGGCGGCCTCGGCCTGGGTATCGCCTTTTGCGCCATCGCGGTCGAGCTGATGCATCCCTATTTCGACTGGCGAGAACAATGGGCGCTGTTGACCGCAATGGGCGTACTCATGGCCATACCGGCCTGGGCATGGCTGCCGCGTCCCGAGGCCCAAGCGGTCACGAAAAAGGGCACGGCGATGGTCGATCGGCCGCCCAGCGCGACCTTTCTGCGCCTGTTCATGGCAGCCTATTTCTGCGCCGGCGTGGGCTACGTGGTGAGCGCGACCTTCATCGTCGCCATCGTCGACCAACTGCCCGGTCTGGAAGGCAAGGGTTCGTGGACCTTCATGGTACTCGGTCTCGCGGCCGCACCGGCCTGCATCATCTGGGACCTCATCGCGCGACGCGTCGGCGACGTCAATGCCCTGATCATGGCCTTCGTCCTGCAGATCATCGGCATCCTGCTGCCGGTACTCGCGCCGAACCTGGGCATGACACTGCTCGGCGCCGCGCTGTTCGGGGGCACCTTCATCGGTATCGTCAGCCTGGTACTGACCATGGCCGGACGCTTCTACCCCACCCGACCGGCCAAGATGATGGGCAAGATGACCATCTCCTATGGCGTCGCACAGATCGTGGCACCGGCCATCACGGGGGTGTTGGCGGAGGGCGACGGCGGCTACGGCAATGGCTTGTATCTTGCCGCCGTCATGATGATCATCGGTAGCGTGCTGATGCTGATCATCAAGGCTCGCCATCGAGACGAACTGCAGTTGGCGTCGGCCACTGCAAGATAAGTGCTGTACGGTATCTAGACGATTTAGGCGTGGCCTAACTGTTAAGAGTCAGTTTGCTGGTCCTGTTTTGCAGCCATTTTAGACTTCATGGCGGGGTTGGCGCACCAATGCCTCCTTCGCGAAAGCAGAAATACAAAGAAGGGCAAGTTACAAGGTATGTCAAGTATTTTTACAATGCAGCTTGCATAAAGAGGATTGTCTGCTAGACTCGCCCGCCTATACCCCTGAGCGATCAATCAGTTGCAACAACTGACGAACAGATAGGTGCCTTTTTTGCATGCAGTAACTTTAAGATGCGGAGCAAGTGCGGTAATCGATCGGATTTGAAACATCGAATCGAGTACTCATGTGTTAAAAAAGCGCCAACGGTAGAACAACCTGCGCACACTGGGTGAATCCTTTTCTCAATTGCTGGATGCTAATGGCTTGCATCATCGTTTTATCTGAACAAGGGATTGCTGAATGTCAATATTTGCGTCGTACAAGCGCGTAGAACTGGCGAAAGTTCTAGCGTCCATTGCCCTTGGCGCGGTTGCAGCGTTGGGCATGGTCGCTGCCGCGTTTTCGGAGACGGAGAATCCGCTGTTGTTAGGCATCGCAAGCGGGCTATTCTTTCTGGTTCTGGTGTGGGATTCACTCCACCCATTACCTCCGAAGTGTGCGCCGACTCGCCGCCGGATATCCTGATTTAAGTCGGCAGCAAGCCATACAATGGCCGCATTTTTGCGGCACACCACAATAAGAACTCCCCCTCTTGAGACATGGATACAGTCTATATAGGCACTTATCTTCCTTTTTGGCTCGCGGTCGGTATCAGCTTTTTAGACTTCGTCTTCGGTTACTACGACAAGTATTTCGATTCAGCACTGGATACTGCACGAGCCAATTTCCGGCGTTACGGTGGCCAAGATATCTCGCCATGGCCGTTCCATTGTTTCCGCGAAGCCCTTGTTCGCAAGGGTCAGACGGCTTTCCTTGGGCTGCTAATTGTCCAATGCATTGTGTCAATTGCGGTCGGCGTCGCCGATATACCAGATCATGGCAATGTTTCCGTCGGTGAACTCGAAACGATGTTGAGCACGGTAATAGCTCTGGGCATCTTATTATTTGCGCTGATGGTCGTGCTGTTTGTGTCATTTTTTCAGCCGTACGCATATGCGTGGTATTACCCTCGTACGTTAGAACGTTTCTCTCATACGTTACGCGCGGCTGCTGGTCGAGTCGTGTTGATCTTTATTTTTTGGGCCATGTTAGTGTACACGCCTGATGTGATAGGAATACTTCAGCATTTGCGCAGCGTCCATATCGATGTGGCCTCGCTAACAATGTTCGGTTTTCTCACGATCACATTACTACCAGCAATTTTGCGGGCCCACAGTTTGAGGAAAGGAATCAACAACGCGGCGACATGCTCCGAAAATCTACACAATACGCTGTCCGCGGCCATATACGATTGCGACGTAGCGGTGACACCGCTGGCCGTTATGGCTGTACACGCCACAAAAGAACTCGAGCCTTCACTGCGACGTCAATTGACGAATTTGTTTGAACTACCGGGACAACATTGCGTTTACTCAACGGAGAAACACTCTGCATTGATCATTGTTCTACCCGGTCTGGGTGCCGCTGAGGCCGGCATGAAGGCCGAAACACTAATTAACGACCATGTCGCTGAACATAACGGCAACCAATTGATATCGATCGGTATCAGCATCTATAAGTTTCACGGCCATTCGCCGGACTCCCTTGTCGAACGCGCCATCAAAGCGTGCGGGGTCGCAGCAAAAAGACAATCCAAGATTGCCATCGCTATGCGTAGCGATACAACTCCACGCGAAGCGTTATGCTAGAAGCTTCGCCTTTCACCCAAGCTTATGATATTGGCTCGAGAAAAACTCCAAGCCATTACGCACCAGGAATTAGGGTGTTATGCGACCATTCGTTTCGATTGGCGAATTTGTGACAGATATGCTGGAACTACCGAACACCCAGCGTCTATAGTCGCTTAAGACTAAAGCTCTTCGATTTCAGAAGCTAAAGAATATTTGCTGGCTCGATACTCATTAAGGATGTATGGAAAGCCGGGCTCTGGGACAATACCCCATTCTTTACTAAACCCACTACACTTCATAGTGTTCGCTTCGCGCTTCAGTAATGGAGACGATAGCGGAAAAATTTCCTTTCACCCCTTAACGAGCGCGAGCTAACTCCTTCGTCGTGGATGTTCGCTGTGAGTAGAAGACAACCGAAACTGGCCTCTAGAAAATCCATCACAATAGAGCGGAACACGTGGTCTCCTCATGCCAGATCGAATCTGGGCTTCTACACATCAAACATAACAACCACGGCGTCACGCACTTCGAGCATCTTCAAGAATCATATCCGAGGCCTTCTCCGCGATCATGATGGTCGGCGCGTTGGTATTGCCGGACACGATCTCGGGCATGATCGACGCATCGACGACACGTAGATTCTTGACGCCACGCACCCGCAGGCGATCGTCGACCACGGCCATGTCGTCGTGGCCCATCTTGCAGGTACCCGCCGGATGATAGATGGTCTGACTATGCTGTCGCGCCGCCTCCAGTAATTCTTCATCACTCTGATACTGCCGGCCTGGTACGTACTCGTCGATGATATGCGGCGCCAACGCCGGCGCCTCGGCGATGCGTCGAGCGACTTTGATGCTGTCGATCGCAACCTGATGATCGCGTTCGTCGGACAGATAGTTCGGATGAATCGCGGGATGTTCCAACGGATCTTTCGATTTGATCTCCAGATAGCCGCGGCTATGTGGCCGAAGCTGGCAAACCGACGACGTGAAGGCGGAAAACTTATGCGCACCATCGCCGGGTTTGTCCGCACTCAGCGGCTGCATATGGAACTGAATATCCGGACGTTCGGCATCCGGGTTCGACCGGGTAAAGACGGCAACCTGACTGGCAGCCAAGGTCAGCGGTCCGGTACGGCTGAAGACGTACTGCAAACCGACCAAACCTTGCTTGAAGATATTGTTGACCTCATCGTTAAGGGTCCGTTGGCTGGTCTTGAACACCAGGCGAATTTGCAAATGATCCTGCAGATTTTGGCCGACACCGGGCAGATCCCTGACCAAGGATACGCCGACCTTGTCCAACAGCGTCTTCGGCCCGACACCGGATAACTGCAGAATCTGCGGCGAACCGATGGCGCCGGTCGATAGGATCACCTCGCCCCCGGCATGCACATGCACCTCATGCCGTTGGCCGCCCTTCAGGTACTCGATACCGACCGCCCGGTCGTCCTCGAACAACACCCGCGTGGTCTGCGCCTTGGTCAGTACGGTGAGATTGGCGCGCTTTCGCACAGGGCGTAGAAAGCCCTTCGCGGTGCTCCAACGAAAACCCTTGTGCGCGGTCTGCTGGAAGTAGCCGACCCCTTCCTGCTGCGCACCGTTGTAGTCGTTGTTATAGGGTATGCCGACCTCGGTAGCGGCCTTGATGAAATACTCGGCAATCGGACGACGCAGGCGCAGATCGGAAACCTTCAGCGGCCCGCCGACACCGTGGTACTCGTCCGCACCCCGCTCCTGGTCTTCCGATTTCTTGAAGTACGGCAGCACCTCATCGAAAGACCAGCCTCGATTACCGAGTTTCGCCCAGTGATCGTAATCCTCGGGCTGGCCGCGCACATACAACAGCCCGTTCAAGGAACTGGAACCGCCCAGCACCTTGCCACGCGGCCATTGCAAACGCCGTCCGGCAATACCCTTGTCCGGTTCGGTCATGTAACACCAGTCCGTCGCGGGATGGTGCATGGTTTTGAAATACCCCACCGGAATATGAATCCAGGGATTGATATCTGATCCACCTGCCTCGATCAGCAAAACCCGATTGGTCGGATCGGCGGACAGTCGGTTGGCCAGAACGCAGCCGGCCGACCCAGCACCGACGATGATGTAGTCATACTGCTGATCAGTCTTGGTCATTCGGTTCATCTCCCCGCAATGCATGGCTCACATTCGGGGCACCGGCTTACCTCCTCCTTGCCTTTCCCCGGTGACGTACCGATAAACACGAATCGGCATGTCAACCTAAAATGCTCATTTTTTGAGCCTATAAGAATCATTTTTTTAAGTCAAGGGTTGCTATAGATCAAAAATAAGCTATAAATGAGCTTCATGGATTCATTTTCTAGAGATTGCATCAGGCCTCGCTAATATGCCCGACATCGGGGGGATGGCGCGCAGCGCTCGGAACAGCAGCACGATCCATAGACAGGTACCGGCCAAATCGACAGCCCGCATCGACGAGAAGCAGCAGAAGAACCGCGGCAAGGCACGGCATCCCAAAACAAAACGAGTGAGGAGTGAACGATATGACCGACGAATCTCAAAAGATTTCGCGACGCGATTTCATGAAAGTGTCCGCACGCTATGGCATGACCTCGACCCTGCTGGCGGCCGGTACCCTGGGTGCGGGCGCAACGGTAGCGAATCTCGCCCAGGCGGCCGAGGCAACGGCCAAGAAACGTAATACGGTGGAGCCCAAGTTCAAATTGAAATTCGGTGCATCGGGATTCAATCAAAAGAACCTGGACATCCAGAAATCCGGCCAACTGTTCTTTGCCAAAGATCTCGAAGACCGTACCGATGGTGCTATCCGGGTCGAGTTCATCGGCAGCAATCAGATCTGCGGCCAAACCAACTGTGTGAAAAAGACGCAGCAACGCATTGTCGACATCTATTCGGCATCGACCCAAAACTCGGCTGGCGGCGCACCCTATCTGAACGTGCTCGACTATGCGTACATGTTCCCGTCACGTGCCGCCCAGTATCACTTCTTCTATAGCCCGAAGAGCGAGGCATTGCTGCGCGAGCCACTGCGCAAGCGCCACAAG
This sequence comes from Chromatiales bacterium, assembly GCA_028280505.1. Classification (GTDB taxonomy): domain Bacteria; phylum Pseudomonadota; class Gammaproteobacteria; order Chromatiales; family Chromatiaceae; genus Thiosocius. Next base: position 41,330 of record JANQLO010000046.1, read on the forward strand.
ATTCAGTTCCTTTTCACCCATTGTGAACTCCGCGGCATCCAGTTGGGCCTGAAATGGGACGACAAGCCGACCGTGACTTCGGTCGAGCAACTGGCCGGCACTAAAAACCGTGTCACCGGCACCCAGCTCGGACGTATCGCCATGGAACTGATGAACCTCAACCCGGTACCTATCGCCTGGGAAGAGACGCTCGACGGACTCAAGCAGGGTCTGATCGACGGCGCCGAGACATGGATGGGCGCGGTCGCCTACGCGGGTATGGCCCCGGTGGTGTCCCAGTGCGTCGATCTGCAGTTCTTCTGTGGTACCGAACACACCGCCATGAGTCTGCCCGTATTCGACAAGCTCGGCTCGGACCTTCAGGACGACGTCATGGAATCGGCGTACCTGGCACAGATCTATACCCAGGGCATGAACGAGGCCGGCCTGTACGACATCGTCGGCGCGACCAATCCACAAAAACCGGGCACGATTTTCGCCGAGAACAATGTCCGCGTCGCCACGCTGTCGGATGCCGAACTGCGCAAGGCCGAACAGATGTGCTCGCCCGAGTTCAATCCCAAGCCATGGGAACAATGGCGCGAACGCCTGAACAAGTGGTCCGGCGGACACGATACCTACAAGGAGATCTACGACATCGCGCGTGAAATTCCCAAGGACATGCCACCGGTCAATGTACCTCCCCGTCGTTGGTGGAAAGGCTGAGTCACTGAGCGTGTGACAAGGCGCGGATGACGGACATCCGCGCCCTGACTATTCGCGTCAGGACCATACTTACCATCTACCCGGTAATCAGGGTCGACCTTCGGTCGCTCCCCGTCTATCGGCGCAAACAATGAGAGGGATGGACATGAAGCTATTGAAAGGCTTGTTCAACTGGCTGGACCATAACACCGAGAAGGTCATCATCCTGATCACCTACTCGACCATGGCCGGTATCATTTTCGTCGAGGTGGTACGCCGCTTCCTGTTCAACGAGCAAGTCGCCTGGAGTACCACGGTGCCGGTACTGTTGTTTCTCTGGGTGACCTGGTTCGGCGCCTCGTACAACATTCGCAAACGCACCCATTTGTCTTTGACCGAAATCCGTTCGCGCATGCCCTATGGCGCGCAGTTCGCCTGCTTCATCATGGACGCGGTGTTGTGGATCGTGTTCGCCGTCATCGTCATCTATTACACCTACGAACAGACCTGGCTGGCCTACGACAACTACGCCATCGTCGGCGGTACCGATAACGTCATGGAATGGTGGTTCTACCTTGCCACACCCGTAGCCTGGGGAATGATCGTTGTTCGCGTGTTGCAAAACCTGGTGCAGGACATCAAGCGTTATCGCGCACGCGAGCCGTTCGTCCTGCAAGCCTCGTTGCTGGACTAGGGAGCGCAAATGGATAACGGAACACTCATCACACTGATTTCGATCGGCGTCACGATCCTGTTCATTCTCGGCGTCCCGATCTTTCTCGTTATCGGATTCTGGGTTGTAGGCTGCAGCCTGGTGATCGATTTCACGCTGGCCAATGTCGGCGTCACCCTGTTCGAGGGACTCAGTTTCTTCGGCCTGCTGGCACTACCGCTATTCATCCTGACCGGCGACCTGATCAACGCCGCCGGCATCGCCAAGCGGATGTCCGATTTCGCCTACTCGGTCATGGGTTGGATACGCGGCGGCCTGGGCATGGCCACCATCGGCGCCTGCGGCATGTTCGCCGCGATATCCGGTTCGAACGCCGGCACGACGGCGACCATCGGCTCGATCATGCAACCGGAAATGGCCAAGAACGGCTACGACGCGCGCTTCGCGGCGGCGACCGCGGCTGCCGGCGGTACCGTCGGCATCATCATCCCACCGAGTATCATCTTCATCGTTTACGGTTTTCTGCTCGACCTGCCGATCAGCGACCTGTTCATCGGCGGCATGCTGCCGGGCATCCTGATGGTCATCGCCATGCAAGCCGCCTGCTTCTACATGTGCCGAAAACACAAATGGGGCCATCTGATCAAGCTCGAGCCCAAGAAGATCGCCAAATCGGCGCTCAAAGCCTATCTCGGTTTCATCGCCATAGGAATCGTCATCTACGGTATTTATTCGGGCACCTTCTCACCGACCGAAGCGGCCGGCGTAACCGTCGGTTTCTGCTTGATCGCCGGCGTCCTGGTCACCCGTCAGATCAAGATCAGCAAGCTGCCGGAAATCCTGCTGCGGTCCGGGCAGATCACCGGCATGCTGGCGCCGCTGATCGCGATATCGGTCGTCATGCAGCAACTTCTATCGCTACTCGGTGCCGGTGAGGTCGTGAACGGCTGGATGGCCTTGCTGGGCGACCCGACATTCGTGTTGTTGGCCTGTATGTTCCTGGTGTTGATGGCCGGTACGGTACTCGAAAGCCTGCCAAACACCATAATCCTCGCGCCAATTCTGGCGCCGATCGCGTACAATGCAGGTGTCGACCCGATCCATTTTGCTGTGATATTCCTGGTCGGTGATGCCATCGGATTCATCACTCCGCCGTATGGACTGAATCTGTACGTTGCGAGCGGCATGACAGGGATACCGTACTTCACGATCGTACGTTTCGTCGTGCCTTATCTGCTCGCCCTGATGGCCGCCTGGATGATCATCGCGTTCTGGCCGCCGTTGTCGACTTATCTGTTGCAGTTCAGCGGTACCGGCTAAGCGAGAAAACCAACGGGTTTAATGGCGACTGAGAAGAACAACCATCCGACCATCCTGCGCGGCCTGATCGTACTCGAGAAGGTCGTGCAGGCTCAGCGCCCGATATCCGCCACCGACCTGATCGAGGAACTCAATCTCCCCAAGGCGACGGTCAATCGCATCCTGCAGCAATTGGAGGATGAAGGTCTGTTGCAACGCGAACCGGTCAGCCGTCGTTACATGCCGGGGCCGCGCACCCGTGAAATGGCGCTCGGCGTTATGTCCAACAAAGCACTGGGCGCACCACGGCATGCGATTCTGCAGGCATTATCGGAAGAGATCGGAGAGACCTGCAACTGCACCATGCTGGACGGCGACCACACGGTGTATTTCGACCGAGTGGAAGCCAACTGGCCTTATCGCATTCAACTCCCGGTCGGCTCGAAACTGCCCTTACACTGCACCGCCAGCGGCAAGCTTTACCTGGCCCATATGAATGCCCGCATGCGGCAACGTCTGATCAATGCCGCGCCGTTGAAACGCTATACCGATCGCACCGTCACCGATCCCGTCCTGTTGTTCGACGAACTCAAGCGCATCGAGGAAGAAGGCATCGGTATCGACAACGAGGAATTCATGGCCGGTATGGTCGCAGTGGCGGTACCGGTATTCAACGACAGTAACGACATCTGCTTTACCGTCGCAGTGCACGCACCGACGGTGCGCAAACCCCTGGAAGCACTGCGCCAATACGTCCCTTCACTGCGTCAGGCCGCAGCCGCGATGGCGGCCACCTATTGCAGCGCCGGAGTGGACGACGCCTAAGCCGGCTCGTCTTGAACCCTCAGCAAAATGGAGCCCCAAGCCATCCTCGCCTTTCTCGGGCTGGTGGCAATCGGCAGCTATCTGCAAACCATATCCGGCTTTGCCATCTCGCTGGTGATCGTCGGCGGCGTCACCGCACTGGGGTTGGCGCCGATCGCGTTCACCGCCAACGTGGTCAGCTTCGTGGCATTGACCAATGTGCTGGTCGCGATATACAGAAATCATGACCATATCGACGCCGACATCATGTGGCACAGCGCTGCCGGTGTGTTGCTGGTCACCGGCGTCGGTCTTTGGCTACTCGGCCATATGAGCGTCAATGCGGTAGATATGCTCGAACTTCTGCTCGGCTTCATGATCCTCATCAGTGGCACAATCCTAATGATTCACCCACATCCCCTGAAGCAGGTATCGGGTAAAGGCATGCATCTGATAGCCGGGGGCTTCGGTGGCCTGCTGAGCGGCATGTTCGGTGCCGGTGGACCGCCGCTGGTGGTACATCTGTACCGCCAACCTTTGGCATTTTCGATCATTCGCACCACGATGTTGGCTATCCTGGGCATGATGCTGGTGATCCGTATCGGCATGGAAGGCGTCGCCGGCAATATCACGGACGACATACTGGAACTCAGTGCATTGGGCATTCCGGTATCGATTATCGGAACGCTGGCCGGCCGCCGTTTTCCACCACCGGCATCCGACACCGCAATGCGACGCTTCGCGTTTGCGCTACTGTGCGCGATCGGTTTGTCGCTGATCGTCGGCAATCTCTAATCGGGGAAAAAACACCGTGTTAACCGGTATCATCCGCCTGATGTAAAAGCGTGTTGCTAACGACAGACCAAGTTCGCCTGCATGACACACAGGTTAATCGCCTGAGCCGTAAACCCACTCACTCGGCAGTGAAAGTTAAGATGAACATTCTCGAGCACAATCGCAACGCATGGAATCAAGAGTCCCGCGAGGGCAGCGAATGGTCTCGCCCCGTAGACTCCACCGTCATTCAAAACGCAAAAGAAGGCCGGTGGGATGTCATACTTACGCCCAATCGCCCCGTCCCTCATCACTGGCTTGGTGAGCTTCGAGGCAAGCGTGTCCTCTGTTTAGCATCCGGCGGCGGACAACAAGCGCCTATCTTGGCAGCAGCCGGTGCACGGGTCGTGAGCTTCGACCTCTCGGACGAGCAATTGGCGAAGGATCGCCTTGTGGCGTCGCGTGACGATCTCGACATTCAATGCGTCCAGGGGGACATGGCCGATCTGTCCGAGTTTCCGGACAGCGTGTTTGACCTGGTTTTTCATCCGGTATCAAACGTATTCGTCCCCGACGTTAAACCGGTTTGGCGCGAATGTTATCGCGTGCTCAAGTCCGGTGGCCATTTGCTTGCCGGGATAATGAACCCGAGTTACTTCCTGTTTGACCACGAAACCGGGCATGACACCGAGAAACTGCTCGTAAAGTTCACGCTGCCGTACAGGGAACCGGAAAGCCTATCCGATGATGCGAAAGCGGACTTGGAAAAAAGCGGGCGCGCCCTGGAATTCAGCCACTCGCTTGAATCCCAAATCGGTGGGCAGATTTCCGCAGGTTTCATCCTTCAGGATCTGTACGAGGATTATTGGAACGACGAAGCCACGCCACTCAACAAATTCAGCCCCACCTATATCGCGACATGGGCGATACAGGCCGATTTGTCGCTGTGTTTTTAGGCTTGTCTACCCTGGCGTCTGTTTTGGTACCGCAATGCGTGGTGCCACGAGCGCAGCCGGTGTCGGTAGAACCATCGGTGACATCAGGCGCATACTCCCAATCAGGCCGATGTTCTTTTCGCAATCTCGTGTTCCACGATGAGATTGTTCACCTCGGTAATCGTACGTGCCATTTCTCGGGAAAGATTGAGCAGCAACAAACCGAAATCGGCCGGACGTTTCTCGTGCAGCTCATGAAACAGGCCGCATGAAACTTCCAAGAGATAACCATCTTCCGCGGCCACGGCCTTTCCGACACGGTCGTGTAACGCGATCATCGCGACGAACCCCATTTCCTCACCGAAGCCGTGATCACGAATGTAGGCGAACTCACCCAGGTGATACTTGTAGAAAGACAGCGCTCCCTGCAGTACCACGTAGAATCTGTCTCCCTTGTCACCGGGTTCGTAGATGACGTCTCCTTTATCGAGTTGCAGCACTCGACCGCTGCGCAGCAAAAACTCGATTCCCTCCGGGGACAAGGCACCGAATACCGCAACGCTTTGCAAGTAATCCATACCGAGGCGTTCGATCAAGTGAGTTCCACTTACGGTTTTCATAACTGTCGTCCCGACGCATCATTTGCAAACGCAATATTTGTCCGACCAAGGACATCGGCCCTGCTTTCCCAAGATATAGGCCAGCTTGCTAGCGGGATCTACCTCGAAAACGACTATTCGGACGCCTGGTCTAACGGTCGAGCATAAAAAAACCGCTGCAGATCGCAGCGGCTTTTCAAACGCGCCGTCGAATGACGGCGGCGAAGCGGTCACGAAGAGGACTTGACCTTCTCCTTGATGCGCGCGGCCTTGCCGGTGAGGCCTCGCAGATAGTAAAGCTTGGCACGGCGCACATCGCCACGACGCATCACCTTGACCTCGGCGACACTCGGGCTATAGGCCTGGAAAACACGCTCGACACCCTCGCCATGCGAGATTTTACGCACGGTAAACGAGGAATTGAGGCCACGGTTACGCTTGGCGATACAAACACCTTCAAACGCCTGCAGGCGCTCACGCTTGCCTTCGACCACCTTGACTTGGACCACCACGGTATCGCCAGGACCGAAATCCGGCAGGGTCTTGCCCATTTGTTCTGCTTCGAGTTCCTGGATGATGTTGCTCATCGCCGCTGCTCCTGTGCCTCAAGTGCCCGAATGGGCACGAATGTATTCTTCAAGTAAAAACCGTTCTTCGTCGCTTAAATCGCGCTCATCCAACAGATCGGGGCGACGCGACCAGGTTCGCCCCAAGGCCTGCTGCAAACGCCAGCGTCGAATCAATTCATGGTTGCCCGAGGTCAATACCTCCGGCACCGCACGACCCTCGAAACGCTCGGGTCGCGTGTAATGCGGACAATCCAACAGACCGTCCACATAGGAATCCTGAACGGCCGAATCCGCATGGCCCAACACACCGGGCAACAGGCGGATCACCGCGTCCATCAGTACCATCGCGGGCAACTCGCCGCCCGACAGTACATAATCGCCAATCGACCATTCCTGATCGACCTGGGTCTCGATGATGCGTTCATCGACCCCTTCGTAACGCCCGGCCAATAGGATCAGTCCCGACCGATCCGCCATCGCCTGCGCCGCCGCCTGATCGAAACGCCGACCCTGCGGGCTCAGGTAAATCACCTCGCTCGCCGGCGCAGCGGCCCTAGCGGCGCGAATCACCTGCCCCAGGGGCTCGGCCATCATCACCATGCCCGGACCACCGCCGTATGGCCGATCATCCACGGTGCGGTGGGCATCGTGCGCGTAATCGCGCGGGTTCCACAACACCAGTTCGGCCAATCCGCGTTCGATCGCTCGACCGGTGACGCCATGACGAATGGCATCGAACATCGCCGGCATTACGCTGATTACGTCGAAGCGCATGCCCGCCACCTAAAAATCCGGATCCCAGTCCACCAGCATGACACCGGCGTCCAAATCCACCTCGTGCACGACCTGTTCCCAGATATAAGGGACCAGACGTTCGCGTTCACCCTGCACGACAATGACGTCGTTCGCGCCGGTCTCGAACAAATGATCGATACGGCCCAACTCGACCCCGTCGATCGTGCGTACCTGCAAACCTTCGAGGTCGACCCAATAATACTCGCCCGGCGCCGTAGTCTCCGGTAAACGCGACCGGGGTATCACGATCTCCGCCCCGATCAATGCCTCGGCGGCGCTACGATCGTTGCACGCTTCCAGCTTGGCGATCACCACCTTGCCCTGGCGACGGCCCGCTTTGACCTTGCGTTGCTCGCACCGCCCGGGCCACCGCAACTCCCAAGGCGAGTATTCGATAATGTTCTCGCGTGGGCTGGTTTCCGAATGCACCTTCACCCAACCCTGGATACCGTGCGCCCCGGAAATGCGACCGAGGGTGACGAAGCGTCGCTCGTCACCCTCGGCTAAATGCTTCGACCCAGTACCGGCAACATCGCTCATGGGACTGCTCCCCGGCGCGCCGGCAAGGCCGGATGATCCGGCGGTTAGGCCTGCGCGGTCTTGCGGTAGCTTTCGACCAGCTTGCGCGCACGGTCGCTGAGCTGACCGCCGACAGAAACCCAATGGTCGACCCGCGCCAGATCGATACGCAGGCTTTCCTCACCCTCGACCGCAATCGGATTGAAAAAGCCGAGGCGCTCAATGTAGCGACCTCCACGCGCACGGCGTGAATCGGCGGCGACCAAGTGATAGAAAGGACGCTTCTTCGCACCCGATCTTGCAAGACGAATCGATACCATAATTTCTGCTAGCCTTGATTTTCCGGTAGATCCGGACCATACGCGGCCCGAATGAAACCGCGTATTGTACGCATATTTGGATCTTTGTGAAGTAGCAGAATGACCACAGACGAAAGCGACCGACCACCACCCGTCTTGCACCAGGGTTCGGATCACAGTGCACCCTATCCGGTGAGTCGCCTTGCCCCCAGCTTCGGCCTGGTCGAACTGGCACGCGAGATCGAACAGGCCGATCAGATGGTGAACCACCGGGTCAATGCCCAGTTACGGGTGATCTCCGAGCAAGTGAAGGCCCTGCAGGCCCAGGCCCGCGAAATCCTCGATCAGGCACGTCAGGATCAACGCCTGAATCACGCCCGCTGCAGCTTTCGCCGCATTCCGGGGCACGTCTACCACCTCTACCAGGAACTCGATGGCCGCGCCGTGTTTTCGATGCTGTCGCCAGCCGATTGGGGCAACAGACCGCCCAAATCCTTTCTGGGCTCTTATCGATTGGAAAACGATATGCGCTGGACGCCGATCGACCCGGACGACGCCTGAGCTTCAACCCGCCCTGTTGTCATCCGGATAGATCAAATGAATCTCGATCCTGCGATTGCGCCGGTGCGAGGCAGTACCGCTACCCGAATCACGCAGACGATTGTCGGCCAGACCCACCGCCGACAAACGGTCCTCCGGCAAGCCGCTCACGACAAGAAATTCGAGCATGCTGACGGCACGCGCCGCCGACAATTCCCAATTGTTGTCGAAACGCGGATTGGTACGCAGCGGCCGGCTGTCGCTATGGCCCTCGATCCGCAGACGCCATGGATACTGGTCGGGAAGTTGGTCAATCAAGGCCTTTAGCGTCGCCGCCACCGCCTGCAACCGATCCTGGCCCTCGGCCCCCAATTCGCCCTTGCCGAAGATAAATACCGGATCGTTGGCAACGATCAATCGATCGGGCAATACCTCATACAGACCCGATACCGGGAGTTGACGACGTAAGGCACGGAAGAACTCGCGCCGCTGACGATCATGCTCGCCGGGATCCCGCGCGCGTTGAGCACGCAATTCGGCTTCCAAACGTTCGATCTGACGCGTCTGTTCGACATTACGCTGCTCGGCACGTCGCAAGGCCTCGTTAAGCGCCCGCAAACTGCTTTCGATCGATTCGGTGTGCCGACGCATCGCGTCGACCTGGGCATTGCTTTGCTCGATCAAGGCCTCACAGGAAGACGGAGGGGCGGCCGAAACGCTACCGATCGCCAAACAAACCGGCAGCGCAAACAGACAACAGACACGCAACGGCATCAAAACGGGAAACCGCCACCGCCGCCGGGGGGCATGCCGCCGCCCGGGAATCCCCCGGGCATCTTGCCCTTCATGCCACGCATCATTTTGGCCATACCGCCGCCTTTCATCTTCTTCATCATTTTTTGCATCTGGGCGAACTGCTTGAGCAGTTTGTTCACGTCCTGCACCTGGGTGCCGGAACCGGCGGCGATACGCTTTTTGCGTGAACCCTTGATCACCGCAGGGAAGGAACGCTCCTGTGGCGTCATCGAGTTCACGATTGCAATCAGTTTCTTGACCTCCTTGTCACCCACCTGCGATTTGACCGCGTCCGGCACCTGGTTCATGCCCGGCAGTTTGTCGAGCAAACCGGCCATGCCCCCCATGTTGGCCATCTGCTCCATTTGCTCCTTGAAATCGGCAAGGGTGAAACCTTCACCTTTGTGGATCTTTTTCGCCAGTTTGGCGGCCTTTTTCTGGTCGACCTTGGCGGTGACCTCTTCGACCAGCGACAACACATCGCCCATACCGAGAATGCGCGATGCAACCCGGTCGGGATAAAAAGGTTCGAGCGCCGTGGTCTTCTCACCGACCCCGAGGAACTTGATCGGCTTACCGGTGATCTCGCGGATCGACAAAGCCGCACCGCCACGTGCGTCACCATCGGTCTTGGTTAGGATCACACCGGTCAGCGCCAGCGCATCGTTGAAGGCCTTGGCCGTGTTGGCAGCGTCCTGGCCGGTCATCGCATCGACGACGAACAGCGTTTCGACCGGGCTCAGCTCTCCATGCAGCGCCTGAATCTCGTCCATCATGTCGTGATCGACATGCAAACGGCCGGCGGTATCGACGATCAGCACATCGAAATAACCCTTGCGCGCGGCAGCGATCGCCGAGCGCGCGATGGCCAACGGCTTTTGATCGGCGCTGGATGGAAAGCACTCCGCCTCGACCTCGGTCGCCAAGGTTTTGAGCTGTTCGATGGCAGCCGGCCGGTAGATGTCGGCACTGACCACCATGACCTTTTTCTTGTCACGCTCTTTCAACAAACGCGCCAACTTGGCGACGCTGGTGGTCTTACCCGAGCCCTGGAGGCCGGCCATCAAGATCACCGCCGGCGGCTGCGCGGCCAGATCGAGTGCCTCGTTGGCTTCGCCCATGACGTGGACCAACTCGTCGTTGACGATCTTGACCAGCACCTGCCCCGGCGTCAGGCTTTTGAGCACCTCCTCACCGAGCGCCTTCTCGCGGACCCGATCGATGAAGGTCTTGACCACCGGCAAAGCGACATCGGCCTCGAGCAGGGCCATTCGGACCTCACGCAAGGTGTCCTTTACGTTGTCCTCGGTAATACGGCCCTGGCCGCGAACTTTCTGTAAAACGCCGCCTAGACGGTCTGAGAGACTGGCAAACATAATTTCAAACTATGGCAGGTTGGAACGACTTCAAAGACCACTCATTATACGGATGCAGCCCGGTTAACGTTATGCCATGATTTAGCTCCGCATGAACATGACTCTGATCGCATTTCCGGCCGCGCTGCTTTATCTGTTCGGTGGTCTCAGTACCGGGCTTCGTCTGTTCGGTCAAGAGGGCAGCTGGCGACCGCCCCGTAGTCTCGGCATCGGACTGGGATTCGGCGGTCTGCTGTTGCATGCGGTACTCCTGTATTACGACTTGTTTACCGCCAGTGGGCTCAATCTGAGCTTCTTCAACGCCTTTTCGCTCGCCGCCTGGACGGTGTCGGGTCTGCTGCTGGTCTCGGCGCTGAGCAAACCGGTGGAGAATCTGGCGATCCTGGCGTTGCCGGTCGCCGCCATCACCATTTTGCTCGAACTGCGTTTTCCCGGCAGCCATCTGCTCGGCGACCAGGCCGGCTGGGCACTGCGCGTGCACGTGCTGACCTCCTTGCTGGCCTACAGCATGCTGACCCTGGCCAGCGCACAGGCAATCCTGCTCGCGGTGCAAGACAATCACCTGCGACATCATCATCCCGGCGGATTCGTCCGCGCATTGCCACCATTGCAAACCATGGAATCGCTGCTGTTCGAGATGATCAGCCTCGGTTTCATTCTCCTGAGTGTCGGACTGGCAACCGGCTTTCTTTACCTCGAGGACATGTTCGCGCAGCACCTGGTTCACAAAACCGTGCTGTCGATCGTCGCCTGGATCGCGTTCGGGGTGCTGCTCTGGGGACGTTTTCGTTTCGGCTGGCGAGGACGCACCGCAATCCGCTGGACCCTGGTCGGATTCGCCGTGCTGATGCTGGCCTATTTCGGTAGCAAGGCCGTCATCGAGTTGGTACTGCAACGATAAGTTCGGCCCGGTCAATCACGCCCGCGTTATCGGAGATTCAAATCGGCTCAGCGACCGGCGGCTTTGTAGGCGCTGGTCGCCTTACGTCCCTTGCTGGCCCCACCGAGTTCTTCAGCGATCTTGTCACGCACCTCGACACTTCTGGCCATTAAACGCTTATCCAACGCGAGAATCGCCTTGACGCGATCCGCGACGATCTCATCGACCGGCGCATGTGTCGCGAATGCCCGCTCAAGCAAACTGCGACGTTCGGGCTCGAGTGCAATGACAGCATCCCACTCGCCTGCATCACCCAGTTCCGCCATGCGTTGGCTCATACCCAGGGCATCGTTCAGCAATTGGTGACGCGACGGGGTCACGCTAGACGGCCTCTTGTCCACTGGCGTACTTGGTACCGCCGCTATGCTTCACCTCGTCGGGCATGGCATCCCAGGCCCCTTTGATTTCGAGCAGGAGTTCAATGACTTCGCTGAGCGCTCCGGCATCGTTATGCGTCGAAGCATCGATCAAACGACGTGTCATGTAAGCATAGAGATCGTCCAAATTGACCGCGATGGCGCCACCCGTTTCCATATCGAGACTGGTACGCAAACCGTTGATGATCGACATGGCCCAGGTGATTTGGTGGCTCTTACCGGCGAGATCGTCGCGTTCAATACAGCCTTTGGCAGTCGCCACCTTGTCCAACGCTCCTTCCATCAACATCTGAACCAGACGATGTGGGCTGGCGTATGCCACCTCGGACTCGGCCGCGACCTTTCCGTACTTGGCTACGCCCGAACGTTTTTTGCCATAGGTCATTTATGTTTCCTGAGGAGATCCGTGATCACTCTTTCTAACGGCACGCCACCCCCGATATTGAGGGAATTCGAGTCGCTAATCCGTTAACGAGACTTATCGTTGGATCGAGAAATTCTGTAACAGGAAACTGCTGGTCGACTGCAATGACCCAACTAATTGATCCAACGCGGCATATTCCCGACGCAACGCGATTTCGCGTTGTTCCAATCGCCGCTCCAGGTCGGCCTGGCCGTCTTCCAAGGTCTTCACTCGAGTATTCAGGCCATCCTCACGCGCATCGATCAACCCATCGTTTTCGAGGATGGAATCGGCGATCGCCTGGAAACGGAATGCATAGCCTTGATCGTCGTTGGCGAATACCTGGGCAACCCCGGAAAAATCGTTGTCCAACGCAGCCGTGAGATCGCTGCTGTCGAGCTGCAGCAGACCGGTATCGCGGTTCGTCGTAATACCGATCTCGGACAAGGCACTGTAGTTACCGGTCAACCCACTGGCCGACGTATTCAACACACCGCGCATCAAACGCTCGATACTGACCATGGTCGAATCGCCGCGGAGATCCCCCGCTTGCAAGGAATCGATCGTGGTAAACACATTGTTGTACGCCTCGACGAAGGCATCGACCGACTTTTTAATCGAATCCGAATCACGCGTCACGTTCAGCGTCGCCGCTCCCGAACCCTTGAGTTCGATCGACAAACCGTCGATCGCCGAGCTGATGTTGTTGGATGCGGATGTCAGCGCAAAACCGTCGATGCTGTAGGCCGCATTGAGTTCGGTTAAATCGGTCAGGGTCGCGCCCCCGCCATCCTGGTTCGTGGTAGCGAAATTGAACGTACCGGCACCGATCGCTCCGCCGTATGACAACTGCACCCGCTTGTCGTAACCGGATTCGTCGGCCGTCAGAATCAATCTTTGATTGCTGCCGCCGGTGTTCAATATGGTCGCCGTAACACCCGGATTGTCCGACGCCGCATTGATGGCATCACGCACCTGGCCCAGAGTTTGTGCCGTCGAAAGATCGATGGTGGTCGAACCGGTACCGACCGTCAGCGTCAAAGCGTCGCCTGCGCCGCCACCGAAAGTGGCCGTATCGGCATGCGCATCCGAACCCATCTTATGATTCTGAGCCAATCGCGTGACGTTGAGACTGTAAAGGCCGGTGGCGGCACCCGAGTTCGCGCTGGCCGTCATGACCTTGTCGTCCGACGACGATGTCTGGAAAACCCGGAACTTGTCCAGGCTGGAGAGATCTTTCATCGCATCCTGAAACGATGAAACGGCACTCTTGAGCGTGCCGTAAGCCGAAATCTGGGCACGGGTGTCGGATTCCCGCTGCTGCAGCGCGACCAAAGGCCGACGCTCGAGCGACATCAACTGGGAGACGATGCTCTCGATATCCAGCCCCGAACCAACACCGGCTGCGGTAATCGCCATCGCGATGTCTCCTCTTTTCCCGTCTATGCGGGTCTAGTCGTAAGTTCAGGCGGAGTCTTGAAAAATCACACCCGCCGCCTCTTCAAGTCGTCTACGCAGATGCATGAGTTCTTCACTCGGAATCTGGCGAACGACCTCATCCGTTTCCCGATCGATCACCTTGATCACGGTGTCGCCGCTATCTTGGTCGACCGAGAACTCAAGCTCTCTATGCAACTCACGTACCAAATCGTTGAGATGAGACACAACTTCCTTCAACGGCTCGGCGTCCTCTTCCGGCTTCTCAGCCTCTTCGACCTGATTCGCAAGCGGCGCCTGAGTCTTTTCCTGGACATCCGTCTGCGGACGTCCCGTCGGCGCAGTGGGACCGGTCTGCGTTGCCGGAGAAGCTAACGCCAGTTTTATCGTCCCGATTTCGTTTGTCATCTCTATGCCCCCTAGTCAGCCGAGCTTCCGTCATACCCCCCGAGGGAATGGCCGGTTGCCCGGACCCGCGGAACCGAAGTCCCGCGGTCCGACTGGTTCACGGTTGTAGTGCGATCAATTCGCAATACCACCTTTCCTTACCGTTATCGTCCAACCGATAAACACCTCAAATCGCGAAATTCTCGAAATCCGTTTTACCGGACCCACTTAACGGATCAGCGACAGGACGTTCTGTGGCAAGGCATTGGCCTGCGCCAACATCGCCGTGCCTGCCTGCTGCAGAATCTGCGTCCGCGTGAGGTTCGCCGTTTCCGCCGCAAAATCGGTATCCATCACGCGGCTACGGGCTGCACTCTGGTTCTCGATGACGTTGGCGTTGTTACGCACCGCGGCCTCCAAACGGTTTTGCTTGGCACCGAAGTCGGCACGCTTTTCCGAGACCACGTTGATACTGGCATCGATGATCGCGATCAGCGAGCCCGCCTGGCCGCCTGAGCCGATCGACAGGTTACCGAGAACCGACGCCAGACCACCAGACGCGGTACCTCCGGTCTTCAAATTCTCGGTCGATACGGTGATCTGGTAATTGGCGCCGGCTTTGAAACCGACCTGCATGGTCAAGGCACCATCGGTCGCCAGCAGATTGGTCCCGTTGAACTCGGTCGAGTCGAACACTCGAGCGACCTCTGCCTTGAGTTCAGAATACTCATCGTTCAACGAATTCCTGTCGGCATTGCTGACCGTGCCGTTGACCGACTGCACTGCGAGTTCCCGCATACGCTGCAGCATGTTTGCAACCTCGTCGAGCGCACCTTCTGCGGTCTGCAACAGCGAGATACCGTCGTTGGCGTTCCGGTTGGCCTGTTCCAGACCGCGGATTTGTGAAGTGAAACGCTGGGCAATCGCCAGGCCGGCGGCATCGTCTTTCGCGCGGTTGATCCGCAGGCCCGATGACAGCCGTTCCAGCGAGGTCGCCATGCTCGAGCTCGAGCTCATCAGCACACGCTGC
>JANQLO010000079.1 GCA_028280505.1 Chromatiales bacterium
AAGAGACCTGTAGATAGGCCGGGTTACTCATGGCCACCAGACGGTTGGCGGCATCGTATTGGTAGCTCGTCACCTCGCCCAGGCTGTTGGTCTTGGTCAGCACGTTGCCGACATCATCATAGGTCCAGGATTGCGTCTTGGTCCAGGGCTTGCCGTTAATCACACGATTGTCGGTCTTGCTGGTGAGTTCATGCCGTGCGCTGTAGGTGTAGTCATAGCGGACATCGACATTGCTCGCGGCAACGAGATCGCCGAAGGCATCATAGTCCCATTGATCGTAGCTGCTGTCGTGCAGATAGTCGGTGCGGACACGACGGTTGAGGTGATCGTAGGTGTGGCGCCGCTGACGGCCCGAGCGGTCTTCGGTCAACAGCACGTTGCCGGCCTCGTCATAGGCCAATACACGATCGGTTTTGTCCGGGCTCTCGATCAGCGGATCGACGGTTTCGACCAAGCGGCCGAGGTCGTCATAGATGAATTCGGTAGTCTGCCCGACCGCATCGGTGATGCTGGTGAGACTGCCGAGCAGATCGTAACTGTAGACCGTTTCGCCATTGAGGACGTCGCGCTCGAGCGTCACACGATTGAAGGCATCGTAGACATGCGTGATCGTGACACCGTCGAGGTTACGCGGATGCAGGGGATCGTACGCGGCATTGGCGTCGATCACCTGGGTGATATTACCGTTCGGATCGTAACGGTTTTCGGTCACCCGGCCCTGCGCCGAGAGGGTTTTGGTTCTGCGCCCGAGTTTGTCGTACTCGTACCGCGTGACGTTGCCGTTGGCGTCGGTCAACGCGACCAAACGGCCGCCAAGATCATAGGTCATTTCGGTACGATGCCCGTTGGCGTTGACAACCGCCGATTGCCGGTTCTTGGCGTCGTATTCATAACGCGTGACATGGCCGTTGGCATCGGTTTGGGCGATGAGATTCCCACCGGCGTCATAGGTGAAGGCCGTTTGATTACCCAGGATGTCGGTGGTCGCGACACGCCGGTCCGCCGCGTCATAGGTATGGCGTGCATAGACACAGGTCTGGTAGGTCTCGCCGCCGATATCGGTCGCGGTGCAATGTTCGCGCGTCCGGGCAGTCTTGTAATGAACCTTTTCTTCCGTCACCTGGCCGTTTTTGTCATAAACGGTTTCGCTGACGTTACCCAGCGGGTCGGTCGTTTTGATCACGCGATCCAAGGCGTCGTATTCGTAACGCGTGGTCAGCACCAAGAGCGTCGGATCCTGCGCCGAGGTTTGACGCAATACGGTTTCCGATACCCGCCTGCCCAGGCTGTCATAGGCGAAGGTCGTCTCCAGCGTGGTATTCGACGGCATCCCCGTGATGGTCGTACCGATCACATCGATACCGTTGGCGGCATATTGATAGGCGGTTTTTCGATAGCGACCCGGGTCTGCCGGATCGATGTATTCGATTTTTTCCTTCAGCTTGCCGAATGCGGGATCGGCAATATCTGCATGATAGGTATACGAGGCCAACCGAACGGGCGAACCGCCCAGCGGTGTAATGAGCACCTCTTGTAGCTTGCCGGCAACCGCACCGGTGGCCGCGACGGTAGTGGGATAGTAGACATTGGCGGTCCGGGTGCCGCGCTTGTCCTTGGTCTCGGCCAGTTGACCATAGATCCCGTAGGTAAAGTCGACCGTGTTGAGCAGGGGGTCGGTCTCACGGCTGACCTGCCCGGCGTTATCGGAATGCGTGAGTTCGGTACTGTCGCTAAAGTCCGCCCGGTAGGAATAGCGTGTTTCGTAGCCCAGGGCATCGGTTTTCGAAAAACGCAGACCGTCCGCATTGTTTTTGAACCGCAGGATACCGCCATCGGGCTCTTTGAGTTTGAGCAAGGCACTATTGTCGCGGTCGTAGAAGTGTTCGCGGACGAAACCACGTGGATCGGTAATCTGCGTACGCTGACGATAAAGATCGTAATCGACGGTTTCGCCCTGGCTCAACACGTTCTTCTGCGTAAAAGCCTTGTTGTTACGATAGTAGGTGAAAACGTTCTTCGCCTGTTGACCGTTGCGATCCTCCGGCAGGATCACCTCGGTGAGGAGATTACTGTTGCCGTGATAGGCATACGTCACCGTTTGGCTTAGCGGATCGTTTACCGATACCAGGCGGCTGTTGTCGTAACCGAACTGCCAGGTACGACCGGTCCAGTCGCTGACACTTTGAATCAGCGTCGAGGCGCCCGAGTACGCAAAAGCGAGGCCGGTGCGGCCGGCAATGCCCAGATTATCCGTGATCCCGCTCAGGCGATCACTGGTGTCGTAGTGCATTGTCAGGCGATTGTCATAAGGATCTTCGATATAGCTCAAGCGTGCCGTTTGTCCGGGCACGGTATCGAGATTGCCGGGCCCCGAGAAGACGTAGCGCACGCCGTTGGTGAACGTGAGCGTATGCAGCCC
Source organism: Chromatiales bacterium (assembly GCA_028280505.1). Classification (GTDB taxonomy): domain Bacteria; phylum Pseudomonadota; class Gammaproteobacteria; order Chromatiales; family Chromatiaceae; genus Thiosocius. The sequence goes on from JANQLO010000079.1 coordinate 2,420, forward strand.
GGTGGACGGCGTGTTGACCTGCAGGGTATCGAAACCACCCGGTGGCGGCGTCATGACACCGCTTGTTTCATTACGCAGGTAATTGTGTTCGCCGCCACGCTCATCGACATAGGCGATCGAGGCCGTGATGTCGTTGCCGTTTTCCGGCGCCTGCCCCGAACCGGTACCCGGCGCGCAATCAGGACAGGCACCGTAATCATTGGAACGCAGACTCATATTGTAAGAGTGCGTCCAGCCAAAACCCAACGGACCATTACGGCTGGAGCGTGCGGGGCCCGAATTGTAACTACGGGTAAAGACATAATCGAGCCGGCGGCCGTTGATCGCGAAATCGGTTTCGTCATGGTACATATTGCCCGTCACGGTACTGATCGGATCGGCCGTCGACGGCGTTTTGATCAAATCGTTGTTTGCCTGCGCAACCAATAGCGCTTCGCTGAAGATTTCGTTGTTGAATGTCGGCAGGACGACACTGGTACCGGGCAAGGCATTGGCGGGATCCAAGGATTCGGTGCCATCCACCCAGCCGCCGCCGGCAACGAAAAAGTCGTTGCTGATGCTGTAACTTTGGGTAACCAAGTTACCTTCCACCCGGCTGAAGATCTTTTCCAGGAAAACGGTAAAGCGATAGAGCGCGCCCTCGGTTTTGTATGACGGAATAACGTATTCCCAACGACCGTTTTGGCCATCGACGATGACCTCGTCACCAAGCGCAACATCGTCACGAATGTCCTGGATACGCGAACCACTGTGCTCATAGGTTGCCAATGGAAGCGACCTGTAGACATGATCCAGACGGTTGAACCCTTTGCCCTGGTCGAAGAAATCGAACAGCGTCTGACCAATGTAAGTAGGGATGATATTCGTCAGATAATTCTGTTGCATCTGACTCAATATGGTCGACGCTTGACCCGAATAGACCGTGCCGTCACAGAAGGTGAAGGGATTGACGATCGCCGTGCCGGGAAAAGCCAATAGCTGGTTTTCGAAGTTGTCTACACAGGCCACCCAGCCATGCAGGCCGCTATTGACACTGTAGCCGTAGGTTGCCAAGGCAAGGGCCAGCGAGGAATCCACAGCAGTCACATTACGCTTGAGCACTTCCATGCTGGCGCCATCAACGGCATGGGTCCATGTCGCGGGATTGGTGCCGAATACAGAAAACGGCGCGTACGTAAAGCCGGTCGGTGCGTTGTTGAAATGAAAACCCGGAAACTGGCTCGCCATGTTATCGGTCGTACCATCGCTTTCCGGGCGCTGCAAAGAAGCCCCGTTGGCCAATGCCATTTGAATACCACGCACGGTAGACACGGCGTCATAACCGGTAATCTGCTGCCAAACCTCATGCTCCAGTGAGGAACCCACATGGCCGACGAGCTCGAAATGATCGTTGGCGTACACGGAGGGTTGGTCGTTCCTCCAGTTGCCGTTGTACTTGACACCTTTCATGTCGATCAACAGGCCGCCCGGCATCACCGAGAATGCCGTGTCGTCCAGATACTCGACACTTGCCGTTGAACTCACCACACCGACGAAACCTTCGATCGGCGAGATCACATGATTCAGGGCATCGAGACGACGAGACTGTGCAACGAACTGTGTGTAGTACTGCCGCATGGCAACTTCAAGCAGGCCACCGGTCAAATGATCGAGCGCATCGGGTGAATCGATTAAACGACTTTCACCCGCATCGACGGTGCCGTTGGCGTTGGCATCGACATAAGGCACATCGCCGACGTTCACGATCGGGAATTGTTCGTTCGCGGCCAGCAGTCGGTCCGCCGCACGATGTACTTGAGACCAGTTCGACGTATCGCCCCCCGTACCGATCAAGTAATAATCGCCAACTTTGAGATTGTTGTACTCGGTTTCGATAATGCTATCGGCACCACCATCGATGCCGGGCGCACCGTCCAAATCGAAATTCATCGTGAACGGTGTGCCGACGGGGAAAAGCAGACTGCCGCTGCTGACAAAAGGCGTGGCGATCACGTTGCCGTCCAAACGTACCTCTACGCGATCGGCTTCGCCGTTCTGCACAAAGGGGCTGTAGGTCACGGTCAATCGTTTGGTCGACAGGTCCGCCAACGCATGTGGGCCACCGATACCGGTGGTAATGTTGATCGTACCGCCACCGACAAACTGCGCTTTGATATTGAAGTTTCCATTGAGCTTTTTCGCCCAATCGGGATTGTTCAAACCGTCGTGCTCGACGATGGAATCATAGGTTTCGACCGAACCGATGACCTGGAAAGGCAGCGACCCCGGCAGAACCCCATCGTCTACCGGGATGATGATTCCCGGATCGGCGACGTCTTCCAAGGTTTTACCGGGATAGTCGGTCGCCAGATAGGCCAGTATGGCTTCTTCATAGATCTCCAAGGGGTTCTTATCGCGATAGGCTGCATCATCGGAAACGATAGCGTTGTAATACCGATCGTAATCAAAGGGCACGACGTTATAGATATCGATGTTTTGGTTATGGTACTCCCGCAGCTTGAAGCCCGGAGCCAGATCGACCCAGGTGCAGCGGCTCTGCGTCGCCGTACAATCCACCGCCGCGCGCTGCCCGCCTCGATAATCGTCGTATGGAATCTGAACTTGCACCCAGACGTGTTCGAACTCGACGAATTGACCATTGTTCGTGGGATAAGGACTGACGCCCTGGATGCCCTGGTCACGCATGATGGCCTTGGCCAGCGTGATGTCTTTCACACCCAGCCAATTCATCAAATCGCTTTCGCTGACCCGCACGAGTCCTTTCGCATAACGTGCGGGCATGTTCTGTGAGCGATACATGGCAATCAATACCGAGGCGATATCGACATCGCTGCCGCGCTGACCGAGAAAGGTGTTAATCGCATTTTGGCGCGATCCATGATACAGCGCATATTCATGCGTGTTGCGTACGTGTTCGTAGATCGCCGCCGGCGAATACAGCTCGGCCGCCTTGTCCGCGATTTGACTTCCCTCACCGGTGTAGATCACCTCACGGGTTTCCGTCAAAGGGTTTGCCCAGGCAAGGGCCTGCAACAAACTCAAGGCAATGAAGAAAGTAAGCCTTGTGTGGATTCGGTTTAAGCAGCGTACAACCATGGCTGGGCTTCCTTTTGATGGCGTCCGATATTGAGCGTCTAGCCGCCGACTTCGGCGAATACAACTTTGATTAAGATCGAGCGATTGCTTAGCCGATCACTGTCATTCAGCGAAAAAAACTTATATTCAAAAACCTGGCGCGAAGGTGGCGACGGCACACCTAAGGAGTGCCTATTCGATGACTGCGGCGCATTGTTTACATCAGCGATGCCGCGTGCGCGTTATATAGGTCGGCGTGTCTTTCTGCCGTGTTTCACCCATGTTTACCGCTTGCTTTCGAAAACGCAGTTTTTGCGCCAAGGTCGTCAAACGGCGGTGCCGCTCATCGGCGGGCGCGGCCAACGCCGCGTCAACCTCGTTTTCCAGAGCCACCAATCGATCCAGCGCACGTTCGGAAACATCGGTTAGTGCGGGATGGGCACGCCTGACATCTTCAGCTATCGATGCCGGGCCGCGAGCACGCTGTAATGTTTTCGGGCTCACGGTTTGCGCTTTCGCTTTGAAAGCACCGCGTTGATTACGCAAGGTCGCGAGATCGTTTTTAAGCTGGCGGATCTGCAAGCGTCGAGCGTGATGCCACGCCGATCTATCCGATATCGCCATGCCGTTGGCGCCGCGCATACGCGAACGCTGCACCAAGCCATCCTCGGCCAGGGTGAGTTCCGAGACAGGCAAGGGTTTCGTCAGTGATTCAACACCTTTTCTAACCTGATCGATCTGCTGTCGAATCTGCATCGCACTCTCATCGGGTCGATGACTACGCTTGGCCTGCAATAGAACGTTTCCGACCTCACGCACCTTGACACTTTTCTGCGGATCGAGCGTTTCTCGCGCATCCGGAACGTTCCCCCCGATCGCCGTACCGGCAAACAGGCAAGCAAACAGACAAATCGCTGACGAATAACGGAACGGAGAGAAATCACCATGACTCATAACAGAATTCCTTCATTCACTAAATCAAGCGGCCACTATCAAACGAACAACGCCCTAATGACTTTCGCGACAGAACCGTTTTTGATGAGCACTTCCCTTCCCATCTACTACCGACGCATGATCGAGATAGGGATGTTCACCGCACTGCAGTTCGATTTTCGAACGCAATCTTGGGTTGAGCTCGAGGCGAGCTCTTTGCGCGGCACGCTTTGTTTGCATCGCCTGGCGACGCTCCTCCAGCGTGCCGCTTGTCCGACCGGTAACGCCACCGGCTGTCAAGAGACCTTTTTTGTACATATGGCACTGGCGCCACACGCCCCGGTCGGTAAACTCGCGGCATTCCACACCGTCAAATCCCTTCGTCGATGAGGCGGAATACGTCAAGCTGTCATCGTTGTCGGCGGATACCGACGTGACACAGCAGGCCGCGATAAAAATGAAACGCTTTCCGGATCGTTTTTTCATCGATTTCACCTCGACTATTCCAAAAGGCCATCGCATTACTGATTTACCGTAATACGCTGATTCAGAGTTACGTTGAAAATAAACGTCGGGGGATCGTCGCTCGGCCAATCCACGAGAAGCGTGCTACACGTGTAACCCTGAGGAACTCCGAAGTGCAGCACCTTGTTGCTACCCCATGCGGCCGTTAGCTCACGTACCATACGGCGCTGCGTATTGCTATCGTCACAATAGAGAACCGCCTTTGCGCCGATGGCATCACGATTTGTCGCATAACCACCGCCTCCCGTGCCTCGTCCAACCAACTCGACTTCCACGAAATTGCGGCCGCTGTAGTCATCGGCGAATTCGTTCAAGTGCAAGTAGCCGGTTGAGTCGTACAATCCAAAGGGCAGAATCAAATCCAGAAAACCATTACCCGTCCAATCCAATCCATACGGACGCTTGTTGCCTGCCGTCCACATTTCCGATTCGCCAGACACACTCGCATGCCGGTTGAATAACGTTCCTTCGTGAGACAAATACAATTCGGCGCTCTGATTCATGCTCAGCAAGATGTCTTGATACCCGTCGTTATCGACATCGACCAACCCACCACCATAAGAAACCTCGGTGTCATGACCTGATCGGTGGATAATCGGGCCGACATCGACCATGAGCTGGCCTTGCTCAATCCTGAGGTTGTTGAATATGCGGATGCGGCCGCCTTCGTAATCCGCTATCAACTGGCCATGGGCATCACGCGCGAAGCGGGCCGTGGTCAATGCCGTTTCGAATTGCACCATCTCCGGTCGCTGGAAACCGTCCACACTTTCGTCGAGATGGGCAAAGGACACCTGCTCAACGATATAGTCCTCTTGGGTAAAGTCCGGTAACAGACCGGGTTGGCTTGTATAAGCAGTAAAATCGCCGTTGCCCGTGCTGACGAGTGCGTACAACGTAACCGGGGCTGGGGGCGCGATGAATTCGTATCCCTGTACGACGATATCGACTCTGCCATCGCCGTCGATGTCCGTCGCACCGGCGGTCTTGGGGATCCAGCGTAACGTCGCGGGCCCAACCACGACCTCGCTCTCTATGTACTCGCCAAGTGCGGGATCGTAGATAGCCTTGATAATCTTTTCGCCATACACGAACACCATATCCAGGTATCCGTCACTGTTAATATCGAAGACCAAAGGATGATCAGCATGAAGCCCGTAACCAGACTGAGGGAAAACGTCTAGCCCCAAGTCGCCATTGGCAGGGAAAAACGTCAATGTGCCATCGACTGACGGCAGGTCGGCACGGAAAATACCCGCAACCCCCATACCAAAAAACAGCAGATCGCGATCCCCATCGTTCTCCAGGTCGAAGGCAGTCATACCGCCGACATCCCCGAAGCCCCAAAATGTTTGACGCTGGACGTAGGTACCGGACACATTTTCATAGATCACCAACGGACCGCTGTATGGACCGATGTAGGAGCCGCCGCAATCGCCGGAACAGGTCAGGGATTCGACTTGTTCATCCCTGCCGTGAACGTACACCGCGACATCGAGATCTCCATCGCCGTCAAAGTCTTCGAACAAGGGGTGCCAACCGTCTGCTAGATCTGTATAGGGCGAAGCGTATTGATCCAACAATGCCTTAATGCCAAGGGGATCATTCGCAAGATCAGCTGTTGCCCATTGACCATAGGGCTGCGCCACAAAGGTCGGTTTTGAAGTCGCGAGAAAAGGATTGGTATGCATCCATGTCTCTATAAAATCCACCGCGCCGTCACCATCATCGTCGAAATACGACACGTCATCGTAGTAAGGCCAGACATCCCAATGTGACAACTCGATCTCTAACAATCCACTTAACAACGGATTACTCAACAGATCACGCAAACGATTTTTCCTATTGGTGATCACGCCCATATCTTTGAGGCTTAGATACTCGAGCTGGGTCAATGAAAGTAGCGGACTGAGGTCCAGTATGCTCCCCGTTACAAGAACACCCTGATGTCCAGTGAGATTTAGGCGCTTCAGTGAGGTCAGCGTCCTAAGCGGCTCGAGGCTACTGAAGCTATTGCGCGTAAGATTCAGATCTTCGAGATTGGTCAGCTCACCCAAACCACTGAGATCCCGTATAAATTGCTCTGTCAAATCCAGGCTCTTTATCGTCAGCAGTTCGCGCCGGGTCAATGCATCCTGGGCATTGTTACCCAACGCCAACGCCACCTCGCGGTGCAGATAGGCATCCGGAAAAATACGCCTCGCCAGTTGCGCCACCGTCGTCCGCCCGGCTTGCGTCGACAACGCCTCCACCGCTTCTGCCGTCGTCAGAACATCCTGCGACCAGCTGCCGCCTGCCGCCTGGCCGGTCTCGAGACCGGACACCAGCGTGTCTCGCGCTGCGGCCTGTTGTCCCACCAAGGCCAATGCGCGTAGCGCAATCGACCGCTCATAATCGGTCGGCATACCCGACACCTGCGCCGCGAGATACACCGTGGCATCGGTGATCGCCTGGGCGACACCCGCCACACCGCCGTAGTGCGACAACGCCGTAACAGCCAAACCCGTCGCACCGGCGCTCGCATTACCGTCTGACGTATAGGCCCAGCTACCATCGGGTGCCTGACTCGACAGCAAAAACTCGACACCCTTGATAACGTCCGGATCGGCCGTGCTACCGGCAATCGCCAAGGCATCCAGTGCCAGCATCGTATCCAGCGGCGCGCTCTCGTATACACCGCTCAAACCCCAGCCCACGCGTACCGCGCCATCACTGTCTTGTTCACCGAACAACTGCGCGACATAACTGCCGACGGAGGTGTTCCGGCCGGCCAGGGCCGACACCTTGCGGGCCGTGAAATCGACGTTTACCTGGTGGTGATTTTCGAGCCAGGCGACCCCTTTGAGGTAGGCTGCCTGTTGTGTACCGGCACTTCTGAGTGCCTGGACGGCCTTGGCCGTGTAGACCGGTTTGAGACTGTCGGAGACGCCCCAGCTACCGTTGGCGTTTTGTTGTGATACCAGCCAGGCTGCGCCGCTGTCGATCGCGGCGTCGGTCGTGGATGCCACGGCGGGAAACGATACCAGGAAGAACAAGAGCAGCACACAGACAGTGTGTGACCAGCGAGGCGTGAATCGAGAGCCTGTGTCGGCGCAGAACGGGGACGCTCGGTGTCGCATGAGACCTCCGTGTCGATGCTTTACTTGGTTAATCCGCTCAAGGCATTTCACCTCGGCTTGTAAGGCATATTCACCCTTCGATCTTTCACCAGCATGACAAAACGGCAAGCATCAAACATTCTTTCTCTGTTCGACATACAAACGTAAACATCGGCAAATGCTCGACGAAAGCCGGGCTATTGACCAAGTCCACTGCAAATTCGCTTCGGATCAGGCATACCGGGCTGGTCGCAGGTTCAAACCGAGTGGGTAAAGAACCGCTCGCTACCGGCCGCTACAGGCATATGGAGGCCGGGCAGTTGAGCCTGGCTAGCGTAATCCGTGCCGCCGAGAGCTTCAGGGAGTGCCCGCATGTCAAGTTCACAAAATGAAAAAGGTTCAGGTTCCGTCCTCGAGGCCAACAAGGTCGCAGGCACCCGCCTCGAGCTGCTGCTGTTCAAGGTCAACGACGACCAACTGTTCGGCATTAATGTGTTCAAGGTCCAGGAAGTCATCCCCTACCAGAAGCTGACCGAAATGCCCGGCGGACATGAGCTGGTGCGAGGGGTGGCGAAACTGCGTGGTCGCAGTATGCCGATCATCGACCTGGCCGCGGCCATTGGCAAACCGCCTTTCGAGCGGTTGGAAGACACCAATATCGTCATCACCGAGTACAACCGTTCGGTGCACGGCTTTCTGGTCAGTTCGGTCGACCGCATCGTGTACACCCAGTGGGATCAGGTATTGCCGCCACCCAAGGGCAGCGGGCGCAACACTTTCGTGACCTCGGTGACCGTGATCGACGGTCAGATGATCGCGATCCTCGATGTCGAGCGCGTGCTGGACGAGGTCGTGCATACCAATACCAACGTATCCGATGCCGTGACCGAACAGGCCGGGCTCATCGGCAAGCGCGTGCTGGTAGTCGACGATTCACGGGTGGCACGCAATCAAATCCGACGCTCCCTGGAGCAAATCGGTGTCGATTGCCTGACGGCCAATGACGGCGTGCATGCGGTGAATCTGTTGCAGGATCTGCTCGCCAAAGGCGACGATCCTTCACAACAGCTCTCGATGATCATTTCGGACATCGAAATGCCGGAAATGGACGGCTATCAACTCACGGCGACCGTGCGCGCCATGCCGGAAATCCACGATATCTATATTCTGCTGCATTCATCGATCAGCGGAGAATTCAACGCCGACATGGTGAGCAAAACCGGCGCCAATCAGTTCATCCAAAAATACAACCCCGACGATCTCGCCAGTGCGGTAGCAGCACAGATCGGCGGCTGACCGAAGCCCTACACCGCGAAATCGACTGCCGGCTATCGTGTTGCAATGGGCAAGCCCGACTGATTTAATGACATGAGAGCTGAATGCTCCCACGTCCGCGGAAAGGGCTGCGCCCGAACTCTACAGTGAAACGATCGTACGATTTCCTTGCCTGTCTTGGCGGACCCAGGCTCGATACAGGGGATCGTTATGTCATCGCATCATCCGCCCGAACACAAAGTACGTGAGATCTTTCACGGCCGCCTGAACCTCGAACAACAAAAAAAGCGTGCGAAAGCCCTGCTGAAATCGCTCAACGCCGGCGCACCCGAGGCCCTGCAGCGATTACGTCGCACGCACCCCAATCCAGATCACTCGAACGACTTTCAGTTGGCCGACGCCCAACTGGTGCTGGCTCGCGAAAACGGGTTCGAAAGTTGGCCGAAGATGAAGGCGCATTGCAAACAACTCGCCGCGGCCAAACAACGAATCGACGCCGGAGAGCCGGACCGGCTCGATACGTCCCGGACCTTGCATATCCGCTGCGGTTCAGACATCCGCCGCACTCTGAAGATTGCGGGATTCGGCGGCAACTTTCTCGAGTTCGCCGACCCCTACTGCCAGGGCCCGGTGCCCGATCTACCAGACGATGCCTTCATCGCCACACGAGCCAACTTCGTTGCGAAGGCCTACGGTATGGATCTACGGGAAACCTCGGCCCGTCTCGATAAGGAATACGCAGCACTGAAAACTCTGGATCGCCATGCCGAGCTGGTGTTGTGGTTCGAACACGACACCTACGATCAGCTCATTCTTGCCCGCCTGCTTTACGAGCTATCGGACATGGCTTGCCGTGACCGCGCGCAGATCATCTGTGTCGATAGCGTACCGGGTGTCAACGACTTCACCGGCCTGGGTCAATTGTCCCCCGAGGCACTGCAATGGCTGTGGAAGCATCGACGTGAGCCGGTGAGCGACGGCCATCTGGCATTGGGCCGACAGGTCTGGAGGGCGCTGACCAATCCCGATCCCACAGCCTTGTTCGAGCTGGCCAAGCGTGGGACACCCGCGATTCCCTGCATGGCCAACGCACTCGGTCGTCACCTCCGGGAGTTGCCATCGACATTCAACGGACTCGGCCTCACACAACAACTGACTTTGGAGATCATCGCCGAGCGCGAATCGCCAACCGCGGGCGATGTGTTTCGGGCATTGTGCCTGGAACGCGAGCCGCTACCCTATTTGGGCGACACCATGTTCTGGCACGCGCTGCTTGATCTCGGCCGTTCGACATCCCCCTTGTTCGACGTTGCACAAGGCAAAGATCCGATCCCCTGGCCCAAGCGTCGCCTGAGCATTACCGACGCCGGCCGAAAAGTGCTCGACGGCAGTCTCGACTTCCTGTCGCTGTATCAGGGAGAACGCTGGGTCGGTGGCGTACGCATCACCGGTGACACACCTTGCCCAAAGTGGGATAAAGGAAACCGGGTGATCGCTTGAGCGCCACCAAACACGCTATCCGAACCACATCAACAACGCATTTTCAGTTTGATTTCAGCCAAGCCATGTAGCGTGAGTTCATGATTACCGGACCGATAAGGCGAACTGGGCATCGGGAAACCGCCACGACGGCCTGCCTGATCACTATCGGCATGAGTGGCAGTATGATTGACAAGGTCCAACGAAAATTCTGGAGAGACGCCAACGAGGCCAACACCGGGCTGTCGCCGATTCTGGTGCTGATGTATGCCCGCAGCATAATCGGTGCCGGCTTGTCATATCGCGAGAACCCGATCCTGACGATGGCGGCCGACATGAACATGCCGAAAAATGCATATGCTTAATTCCACGAAATCACGGCTTTCATGGTTGTTCGTCGCGTTGGTCGGCGTCTCAGCAGCAATTCTGTTCATCGGCGACATTCCCGTTGCCGCATCCAGCGACCATGGCCAGGCACTGGATCTACGCGCAGGCGGCGATATCCTGCCCTTGGTCGAATTACTGCAACGGGAGGAATTGGCCGGACTGCGCGTTCTCGAGGCCGAATTGGAGCGTGAAGACGGCAGACTCGTTTACGAATTGGAGCTACTGGATGAATCCGGACGGGTGTACGAACGTTACTACGATGCCGCCAGTGGACAACCGGTCTTCGAACAATAAGTGCAGCGATAATGCGACTCCTGTTAGTCGAAGACGATACCGAACTGGCTGAGCGGGTTGCGCATGATCTGCGCAGACAAGGCTATGCAGTCGATCACAGCGTCGACGGTGTCGACGCCGAGTTCCTGGGCCTCGAAGGGCTATACGATGCCGTCATACTCGATCTCGGTCTGCCGGGCAAAACAGGGCTCGAAGTACTCCATACCTGGCGGCAAAAAGGTCTCGCTACGCCGGTGCTGGTTCTGACCGCGCGCGATACCTGGAGCGAGCGTGTAGAAGGGCTGCATGCCGGCGCCGACGACTACCTCGGCAAGCCTTTCCATATGGAAGAACTGGTCGCACGCCTGCAAGCCCTCTTGCGTCGTAGCACCGGCAGGGCATCGGCGGAGCTATCGGTCGGTAATCTGCTACTGGACGAGAGCCGTCAGAGCGTACGCCTCGCAAACGGCACCGAAGTCGTTCTCACCGGCACCGAATTTCGTTTGCTGCGTTATCTCATGACCCATCCGGATCAGGTTTTGTCCAAAAGCCGATTGACCGAACACGTGTACGAAGAGGATCACGATCGCGACAGCAATGTACTGGAAGTCTATGTCCGGAGGCTGCGTGACAAAATCGGTCGTGACCACATCGAGACCCGACGGGGCCAAGGCTATCTGTTTCGGAGCACCCGATGAAATCGCTCGAAAGACGTTTTGTCGTCGGCCTGGCATTAACGCTGTTGCCGGTATTCGGCATATTGCTCTGGGCATCCGCGACCGCTGTGCGCTCGCTCAGCGAGGCCTATGTGTTGACCCGCCTGGAACATGACGCAGAAGCCTTGGTCGCGGCTTTCGACCGCAACCCTCGCGGACACCTGAGACTGCGAGAAGGCCGTATCTCACCGATCTATCAACAACCGCTGTCCGGTCATTATTATGTGTTGCACATGGACGGTGCACCGCCGCTGCGCTCGCGCTCCCTGTGGGACGAAAACCTACCGCCGACGGGCGCCTTCGAACCCGGGCAAGTCCGTATCGGCAGGCTACCGGGCCCCGGAAATCAACAGCTCCTGGTACGCCAGGCAGGTTACGAAAAGGCCGGCAAACGATTCAGCTTGCTCGTTGCCGAAGATCTGACACCTCTGACACAGCAAATCCGCAATTTCCAGATTGGCGTGCTCGCCCTAGTCGGCCTGTCGTTGCTCAGCATCATCGCCGCACAGCGCTATCTCTTGCGTCGCGGATTCCGTGCACTCGATGATGTGCGAAACGATATGCACAAGGTCGCCAGCGGCGAATTGCAGCAAGTCGCGGAACTTGGACCCGACGAAGTCCGCCCACTGACCGGCGAAATCAACCGGCTGCTGCGCCAATTGCAACAACGTCTGCAACGCTCTCGCCGTTCATTGGGCAATCTGGCACATGCCCTGAAAGCGCCGCTGAGTCTTTTGGTACATGACATCGAAGCCCTGCCGATCGACCGACATCAACGCTCCAAACTCTCCGGACATCTGACGCGCATCGACCGACTGGTCTCGCGCGAGCTGAAACGCACACGCATTGCAGGCGACGGCATCGGCCAGCGCTTCAACCCGGCAGCACACATACCACCACTTATCGACGGCATCAGACAGCTTTATCGGCATCGCGAGATACAAACCACTACCGGCACATTACCCGGGCAGATGTTGCCACTGGACTATGAAGACATGTTGGAGATGCTCGGCAATCTATTGGATAACGCCTTTAAATGGGCGAAGACCGAAGTGCACCTGCTTGTCGAGATCGACAACAGCATATGCATTCGCGTTGCAGACGACGGACCGGGGGTGGCCGAGGAAATGCGGACTACCCTGCTTCGCCGCGGCAGCCGACTCGACGAACACGAAGCCGGTCATGGGCTCGGCTTGGCCATAGTACGCGACTTGATCGAGGACTATGGTGGCGATCTGGCGCTTGACCGATCAACTCGGCTCGGCGGCCTGGAAGTCACGATAGCGCTGCCGTTGCCGGCATCGGAACATTGATTTTTTCAGCATGAATTCAGCTTGACGGCTTAACGTAGGAAACACAAAAGGAATACGTGTTTTCACCGGTACACAAGGGATAAGGAATATCCGGTTACCGGACCAACGAGGAATGCCGTCATGATCAAACCCACCTTGTTTCTGTCCACGCTGGGCCTCGCGCTGCTCGTCGGTGCCGCAGGCGCAAGCCCCGGCGAGTACGAACGTCAGGAGTACTATGAGCGCCGCGGCCCCATGCCGTTCGAACTGATGGACCTGAACCGCGATGGCGTGGTCACCACCGAGGAACATGCCCAGGTTCGCAACGAACGCCGACAGGCCCGGACGCAAATGGGCTATCCGATGCGCAACGCACCCTATGCACCGGCTTTCGAGCAAATAGACAGCGACGGTAACGGCTCGATCAGCCATGAAGAACTCTCGGCCTGGCACACACAACGGATGCAGCAGCGCGGCATGCGCATGGGACCGCCGGGACGCTGGAACTATTAACCGATACGCCATAACGGCGTAGCCTCCCGGTGAAACAAGCGGGCCTCTTCGCAGCCCGCTTTGTAATTGAACGACCCGCTCTCCAACGCATACCACATACAACGAACCCGGTTCGATCAGGACCGGCTTTGTGACACAGCGCAAACGATCACGTATCGGGCAGCGTTCGGCATACCCCTACGCATTCCTACGCGAGTGTCATATCGCCACAACGACAACCGCAACGCGGAACACGACAATATGGAAAGGGGAAGCGTGAAAACATCTCGAACGACGATCCGGAGCGGGCCGCCAACATTAAGACGAACTCGGTATGCTACAGCCCGATCACCTATGACAAGGCATCCTGGCTCACCGCAAACTATGCCTATAACCAAGCCTCGGGCCGGATGCAGTTGACGCACATCGGTGAGGCCTAGCGTTGGGACAATGAGAGCTATGCGGAAATGTTCGATTGGGCGAATAATTTATTCACCGACACTTTCGGTTGATCCGCCTGCGGGAACAACTGCGCTAAGACGAAAAACGACCCGTCGACAAGCCGTAACGGATGGTCAACAATCAGTTCATCGATATCGCCACCGTGCAATGGCTTGCACGATGGCATAGGGAGGAGCCGATGAAAACCGCGATCGTCCTTTTCACCCTGATAATCGCACTACCCCATGGCGCTGCAGCATCGGACACGGATGAAGGCGACAGCTACTTCCCGCAGCAGATGACGGCGAGTGATCTGAAACGCGCCTGTGCGTCTAGCGCGATCACACGCACCGGCAGGGAACGCCGACGCTATTGCCGCGGTTTTGTCAGCGGCGTCGAAGAGGCACTGCGTCAATTCGAGAGGCAAAGCGGGTTGACCGTATGCATTACCCCCGGCACCAGCGCACGAACACTTGCCGAGGCCTATCTGCGCTACGCCGCCGGCAAAGGCTTCGATCCCACCCTGCCGGCTGCGGCAAGCGTAGTCAAAGGCCTGCGTTTGGCCTTTCCTTGTCGCCAAAACTAGTGTCCTGTCCGGTTGATTCATCGAACGTCAGAGCCGCCCAAATGGACCGAGACAAGGCGCGGTTCGCAGAAAACGGCCAGCCCCTTCCAAGAGAACCGCAACACCGTACCGGTGCATTGATGTGCAATGAACTAACCGGACAAGACACTAAAAAAAGAGGTTCATACCCAGTACCAGCACATCGCGATCGCGCCAGCGATCGCCGACGCAGAAATGATTCCAACGATAACCTATTTTGAGTTTCGTACCCTTTTGCGGTCGCCAGGCCAAACCGCCGCCCAACCAGTTGGCCTCGATCCGGTTTCGTTCCGTGCTGAAAAAAACCTCTTCTTCGAGATAGGGCCGCATTTGTAATGGACCGATGGCCCAGGGTGCCTCGACGGTTATCTCATTGCGCAAACGAATGTCGTCGTCACGATAATCGAACTCGCGAAACTCGACCCGTGCGCGATTGGTAAAACGGAAACCGTCCAGCGTGTCGGCAAAATAGGCTTCGACGAATGGGCGGTCTTCTTCCAACCATTCATCCCCCAATTTGATCCAGGCATGACGATAACCCAACCGCAGGCTCCAGCTCGGGTTGATCTCGTAACCCAACGCCGCGCCGGTGTAGCCGAAGAAGTTGTCTTCGAAATTCTCGCGCGATGCCAGATTCGAGCGCGAGATCACGGACCAGCGATCATCGATGTCGGCCTTCAGCAGCAGATTCCAACTTGCGCCGGAATCCTCATGGGCAGCAAGCGGCACACTGAAAGCGGCGATCGACAAAAACAGACCGACTCTTTTTAACGCAATGCGAAGCATGCTCGAACACATACCATCATTCCTCTCCGAGCATCGTCAGAACTTATACGACCTCTCGACCGTATCAGGCAATAGCACCCCATAGACGCGATGGATACCGGGAATTGTCATACGCTCGACCACCAAGGCTTCCACCGATTCGTCTTCGAACATCTGTGAGGCCTCTTGCAGATTGGCTTGCATACTGATCCGGGCGGTACGCAGACGTTCGCCCGGAATCGCGAGCAAATCGACCGGCTCCGCCTCGACCCCGACCTGGATGTCGAGTGTCTCCAGATGCTTGGCCAACTCGATCGCGGGCATCAGCTGACGCGGTTCTCCCGGCGTCTCGATCAAAAGATAAACCGGCGTTGCGGCCAGCAACTCACGCGCGGCCGACACGGGGATCTGCGCGGCCACCCGGGCGACCCGACGTTCCATGACACTGGCGACGCCGATCTTGCGCAAGGTCTGGAACACCGGATTGGTGTCGTAATCCATCCCGCTGGCGCGCAACATCGAGATGAACAAGGACTCTTTACCGAATACCTCACTCGCAACAATGCCGGAGACCACAACGGCCAGCATACCGGGCAGGATGATCTCCGGATTGTTGGTCAACTCCAACATCGCCGTCAACGCGGCGAGCGGCGCTTGAAGACTGCCCGACATCATCGCACCCATGCCGAGCAGGGCAAAAAACCCGACCGAGCTGGTGACGTTGATCGGTAAGAGCATGGCCAGTTCGGCGACCAAAGCACCCAACATCGCGCCGATGAACAGCGACGGCCCGATCATGCCCCCGGGCACGCCCAAACCGATACACAGCGAGGTCGCAACCAACTTGCCGATCAACAAAAACGCCAGCAATGCCACGGCAAAACCGCCATTGAGTGCGATCTCGACAGAATCGTAGCCGATACCCATGATCCCCGGCAGCCACCAGGCGATGCAACCCATCAAGCCGCCGGCAAGCAACATACGCCACCAGATCGGAATTGATCGCGCCCGACTTGCCGTCGACTGCACGGCCTGGATGAACACCGCCGATACCACACCGGCAATAACACCCAATACGACCACGAGCATCAGTTCGTCGAGCGAGCCCATCGGCGTGGGGGGTATATCGAACGCCGGAGCATCGCCGAATACCATGCGTGACAAAACCGTCGCAGCGACCGCAGCAAGAATGATGGGGATGAAACTGGCGACCGAATACTCCATCATCACGACTTCCAACGCGAAAACCACGCCTGCCAAGGGCGTATTGAACGACGCGGCAATACCGGCCGCGGTACCGCAACCGACTAATGCGCGAATCACGTTGTTCGGCAATGCGAGTTGTTGACCGAGCAAACTGCCCGACGCAGCGCCCAGAAAAATATGCGGCCCTTCGCGACCGACCGAATGACCGCCGATGATCGCGATGGCAGCCCCGAAGAACTGCAGTACGAAAGCGCGCGGGGTACATTGGCCCTGGTGATAAGCCATACGTTCCATGATCTGCGCAACGCCGAGTACATGAATGCCTTTGGCAAACCAAAAGAACATCGCAGCCAGCAGCACCGCCGCAATCAACGGTAGTAGAATCCTGGCCCACTCGGGGAGCCCCTCGTAGTTCTCCGGGCCCACACCGGGCAGAATCGCGTCCTGAACGCCCTCGACGAACAAACGGAACAACACGATCACACCGCCGGCCAGCAGACCGGTAATCAGTCCCAGTAAAGCGAGCTGAACCAGGGCGTCCGGTCGCGCCAATCGGATGCGCGATTCGTCCAGTTTGGTCGACCATGCGACACGCAGTGTTTTGAGTCGTCTAAATCGCATCAGATTGTTTATATGTTTTAAACGTCGGCAACGGCCAACCTTGATTCGCGCACCGAGATTGCGCATGCTGAGACTCTCGGCGCGTTTCCACCAGACCGAGTTTAACGCGCATGACCTACCGTGCGGGGGCCGCTGGGAATCGAACATGGCGCTGAGCGCGACCATCTACCGCTGTGCATTGCAGGTCGCCGACCTGGATCGACCCTATTACGGCGATCACACGCTGACCATTGCCTGTCATCCGTCAGAGACCGCAGAGCGGATGATGGTCCGGCTACTGGCCTTTGCGCTGCACGCCGATGACAAGCTGACATTCACTCGGGGTCTTAGCCGGGACGACGAACCGGATCTCTGGCAACACGGACTCAGCGGCGAAATCGATCTATGGATAGAGATCGGCCAACCCGACGAGAAACGCCTGCGCAAGGCCTGTGCGCGTGCCCGTGAGGTCATGGTGTACAGCCACCAACCTCGTGCCGCTCAGGTATGGTGGCAAAACCAAGGGGCCAAACTGGCGCAACTCGACAATCTCGGCGTTAAACGACTCGCCGCCGAAACCGGTGAACGACTTAAATCGTTTACGCAACGCAATATGACGCTTCAGTGCACCATCCAGGATGGGGAGATCTGGTTGTCTGATCAGCACAACACGCTAAACTTCAGGCTTGATGTGTTGCAATAAACGCCGATTCGATAAATTTCAACGAAAATATTCGCGAATCCTTGGCATTATTCTGACCAAATGGCCTATACCGTACAAGGAAATAAGGCCATGCTTACGCGGCCCAAACGTGGCAAGGTCGCAAAACCCGGTAACCGATTCGCGGCGCATTCATGGCGGCCGTTTCGATACTCACGATGTCTAAGGAGGACAATAACTATGTATGCAAAGCATCTATTGCTGAGCTCGGCACTGGTAGCCGGTCTCGGACTGGCGGTAACCGCGCCCGTTCATGCAAACTCATTCATCACCATAGGTACGGGCGGCGTCACCGGCGTCTATTACCCAACCGGTGGTGCAATCTGCCGTCTGGTGAACAAAGGTCGCAAAGAGCACGGTATCCGTTGCTCGGTCGAATCGACCGGCGGCTCTGTCTATAACCTCAATACCATCCGTGCCGGCGAGCTCGACATGGGCGTCGCCCAGTCCGACTGGCAGTATCACGCCTACAACGGCACCAGCAAGTTTGCCGACAAAGGCGCCAACAAGGATCTGCGTGCGGTCTTTTCGGTCCATGCCGAACCCTTCACCGTCGTTGCTCGTAAGGATTCCGGCATCAAGACCTTCGACGATCTCAAGGGCAAGCGCGTCAACATCGGCAACCCGGGCTCCGGCCAGCGCGGCACCATGGAAGTGTTGATGAAGGTCAAAGGCTGGACCAAAAAAGACTTCGCTTTGGCATCGGAGTTGAAGTCCGCCGAACAATCGAAGGCGCTCTGCGACAACAAGATCGATGCCATGGTCTTTACCGTCGGCCATCCTTCCGGTTCGATCAAGGAGGCCACCACCTCATGCGACACCGTGTTGGTCGAAGTATCCGGGCCGGCCGTCGATAAGCTGGTCGCCGACAATGACTACTACCGGGTCGCGACCGTGCCGGGCGGCATGTACCGCGGTAACGATAGCGACACCAAGACCTTCGGTGTGGGCGCAACCTTCGTATCGTCGACCAACACCCCCAGCGATACCGTCTATCAGGTGGTCAAGGCCGTGTTCGAGAACTTCGATAGCTTCCGTAAGCTGCACCCGGCCTTCGCCAATCTGAAGAAAGAGGAAATGGTCAAAGACGGTCTGTCGGCTCCGGTGCACGACGGTGCGGCGCGGTACTACAAGGAAGCCGGCCTCATGTAAACGGCATCCGCCCGGCACCCGTTGCTCGGTGCCGGGCCCACGAATCCCCTGGATTCGCCGCCGTCGGCCCGGGTCACACACCCGGGCCGATCGACATGACCCCGTGCGGAACAGGTGTCCGAGCACCTCCCGTAGCAACCGATGAGGGTGTAGGCCGTGTCCGATAACGAAAACAAGCATGCCACGCTCACCAGTGCCGAGGATCTGGTCGCCCAGGTCGATACCGGCGCACGCAGTCCGAAGGGTATACCCGGCAAGGCCCTGTTCGCCGTTCCGCTGGCCTGGTCGCTTTTCCAACTCTGGTATGCATCGCCACTGCCCTTCATTCTGGGTTTCGGCGTTTTCAACGACACCGAGGCACGGGCGATCCATCTGGCGTTTGCGATCTTTCTCGCTTTCACCGCATTCCCGGCACTGAGTTCATCCCCACGCACGCGGATCCCGATCCAGGACTGGCTGTTCGCGTCGCTCGGCGCCTTTAGTGCGTCCTACATTTTCCTGTTCTACGCCGAACTGTCCGCACGTTCCGGTGCACCGACGACAGTCGATCTGGTGATCGCCGTCTGCGGCATGTTGCTGCTGCTGGAGGCTACCCGGCGTGCTCTGGGACCACCGCTGATGGTGGTCGCACTGGTCTTTCTGATTTACACCTTCGGCGGCCCTTATATGCCCGACGTGATCGCGCACAAGGGTCAGAGCCTGTCCAAGGTGATGTCGCACCAATGGCTGACCACCGAGGGCGTATTCGGTATCGCACTCGGCGTATCGACCAGTTTCGTCTTCCTGTTCGTATTGTTCGGCGCATTGCTGGAAAAGGCCGGGGCCGGCAACTATTTCATCAAGGTCGCGTTCGCATTGCTCGGCCACATGAAAGGCGGACCGGCCAAGGCCGCAGTGGTCGCCTCCGCGACGACCGGTTTGATCTCCGGCTCGTCGATCGCCAATGTCGCAACCACCGGCACCTTCACCATTCCGCTGATGAAACGGGTCGGCTTCCCGGGTACCAAGGCCGGAGCGGTCGAGGTGGCCGGCTCGACCAATGGGCAGCTGACCCCCCCCGTTATGGGTGCGGCGGCCTTCCTGATGATCGAGTATGTCGGCATTTCCTATCTCGAGGTCATCAAGCACGCCATTCTGCCGGCGCTGATCTCGTACATCGCATTGGTCTATATCGTCCACCTCGAGGCGCTCAAGGCCAATATGGCCGGCCTGCCGCGACGCACACACTCGACCCTGGCGCAAAAGCTGATGGTCTTCGCCGGCATCGTGACGGGTTTCTGCGCGATCGGTTTCGCCGTCTATTACGGCATCGGCTGGATCAAGGACCTGGCGGGCGATGCGGCCATCTATATCGTCGGCACGTTGATCGCCGCGGCCTATGTCGCATTGGTGAAGTATGCAACGACCTACCCCGAACTGGAGATGGACGACCCCAACAATCCGGTATTGGAGCTGCCCGAGACCGGACCGACAGTCAAGGCGGGGCTGTATTTCCTGCTGCCGATCGTGGTCTTGATGTGGTGTCTGATCGTCGAGCGATTCTCACCAGGGCTGGCCGCCTTTTGGGCCACCATGCTCATGATCGTCATCGTGCTGACCCAGCGACCGCTCCTCGCCTTCTTCCGCAAGCACAGGACCGACGGCCAAATCCGCCGCGGCATCGACGATTGTATTCAAGGCCTGGTTTACGGCGCGCGCAATATGATCGGCATCGGCGTTGCAACCGCCGCAGCCGGTATCATCGTCGGCACCATCACCCTGACCGGTATCGGCCAGGTGATGATCGAGTTCGTCGAATTCATCTCCGGCGGCAATTTGATGGCGGCGCTGATTTTCACCGCCATCATCTGCATCATCCTCGGCATGGGTCTACCGACCACGGCAAACTACATCGTGGTATCCAGCCTGATGGCCCCGGTCGTGGTCGCCCTGGCTTCGTCCAACGGTATCATCGTCCCGTTGATCGCCGTGCATATGTTCGTGTTCTACTTCGGCATTCTGGCGGACGACACCCCACCGGTCGGCCTGGCGGCCTTTGCGGCCGCGGCAATCGCCCAAAGCGACCCGATCCGTACCGGTATCCAGGGCTTTGCCTACGATATCCGTACTGCGATCCTGCCGTTCATGTTCATTTTCAACACCCAGCTATTGTTGATCGGCATCGGTAACTGGTTCGAACTGCTGTTGGTGATCTCGTCGGCGACCGTGGCCATGCTGCTGTTCGCCGCCGCGACCCAGGGCTATTGGCTCACCCGCAGCCGCCTGTGGGAATCGCTGGCGCTGTTGTTGGTTGCCTTCACCCTGTTCCGCCCGGGGTTCTGGTGGGATGAGTTCTATGCCCCGACCGAAGTCTTGTCGGCCACCCAGATTGTCGAGCAGGCCGCAAAGGTTCCCCAGGAAGGCAATCTGCGCATGCTGGTTCAGGGTGAGAACATCGACGGCAAGTTCGTGACACGCACCATTCAACTTCCCTTGGGCAAAGGTAACGACGGCACCGAAAGACTCGCCGGAGCAGGATTGGAGATACGCGTCGAGGACGACAAGGTCTTCGCCGACAACGTCATGTTCGGTAGCGACGCACAGAACGTGGGCATCGACTTCGATTGGGAGATCGTCAACCTCCAGGTTGCCGCCGATCGGCCGCCAAAACACTTAATGTTCATTCCCGCGCTGTTGCTACTCGGTCTGATCGCTTGGTCCCAGCACAGGCGCAAAACGGCTCAAACCGCACCACAAACCGCAGCCTAGGGTCTGTTAACGGGCCCCAGCCAGGAGCACATGCGATGTACAAGGAAATCCTACTGCCGGTAGACCTGCAAGAGACCGTATTGTCGGAACGCGCCGTGATCGTTGCCCAGGACATCGCCGACAACTACAGCGCAAATATCACGGTGATCACCGTGATACCCGACTTCGGTATGCCGATGGTCGCCAACTTCTTTCCCGAAGATGCGATGCGCAAAGCACGTCGCGAGGTGAAAGCCGAACTCCAGCGTTTTATTGAATCGCATTTTCGCGAACCGAAGAAAATCCAATTCGACGTCGCCCAGGGAACCCCGCACAAACTGATCGTGCGTCACGCACATGTGCACAAAACCGATCTCATCATCTTGCCGGCACGCGCCAAGGATCTCGGCAAAATGCTGCTCGGTTCCTGCTCCACCCATGTCGTTGAAAGTGCCACCTGCTCGGTACTGATCGTACGCCCCTGACTCACGCATCTCACGGCAAGACGACAAACCGGCAATACCGGAAACGAGTCATCCTCAACACGGCAGCTTTGACGCACGCGGGCAGCCGACTCCCGCATCGCGATGCCTGTCGACCGGGACGTGCTTTACCGATCGTATCGACTCAGACGAAATCCATCACACTTCAACGCTTTCAAACGGCATATGATCCCTCCGACGACCCGGTATGCGGAGCACGCCGACGGTTGGCAACGGCCCACAGGCAGAAACACATGAAAGCCCATTTATCCAAAGACCGCAGCATTGTTTCCCCTATGACACGTCTGCTGTTCATTATGCTGTTTGCATTACCTTGCTTTGGCACGCAGCAAGTACCCGCATCGCCACTTCAAGCACTCGATGAGTCCATAGCGGCGAACCCAGGAAAAACGGGCGTCTATGTACTGGAGAAAGGCGAGGAATCGCTACTCGCACGTGCCTGGCTGGCCGACCACGCTGTCCGCAGCATCGATGTGCAGTACTTCATCTGGAGTACCGACAACATCGGCATCTTGGCGTCGGAGGCCCTGCTCCGCGCTGCCGACCGGGGCGTGCGCGTACGGGTGATCGTCGACGATGTCGTCATCGACGCCGAGGATGAAACGATACTGCTGCTCGCCGCCCACCCCAATGTCGAGATCAGAATCTACAACCCGCGACATATCGTCGGTGTGCCATGGTGGAAGCGTATCGGGTATTTGCTGACCGACTTTCGCGCTTCCAACCAGCGCATGCACGACAAGACCGCCACTTTCGACGGTACCGTGGCGATCACGGGCGGCCGGAACATGGCCGATGAGTATTACGACTACGACCATGCGTACAACTTTCGCGACCGCGACATCCTGCTCGTCGGTGGCATTGTTGCCGACGTACAGGCCAGTTTCGAACGCTTTTGGCGCAGCGATCTTTCGGTTCCGATCGAAAGGCAATCACCGGATGCAGTACGAAACATCGACGAAAAGCGGGTACGGGCCTACCGGGATCAGCTCGAGCGCTATGCCAATAATGACCAAAACTTCGCCCCCGAAGTGCGCGCCGTGATGGCCGGTTTGGAACGCGACTTTCCGGGTCTGGTCGAGAAACTGGCCTGGACCGATGTGCGTTTCATCAGCGATCCGCCCGGCAAGAACGATGGCAGCAAGGGACTTGCCGGCGGTAGCCCAACCACCCGCATCCTGACCGAACAAATGCGCCAGGCCCGAAAGCGCGTTACGATCCAAACGCCGTATTTGGTGTTACCCGAGGGTGGGCTGGCGTTTTTCGGTGAGCTGGTTCAACGCAATGTCGAGGTGCGTGTCGTCACCAACTCGCTCGCATCCACGGACAATCTGCAGGCCTTCAGCGGCTACCATAAACAGCGCGATGACATCCTTGCCGCGGGCATCGAGGTATACGAGTTCAAACATCGCCCCGCGATCCAAAGGCAATTGATCGATCGTTACGACGCTTTGGATAAAACCGCGCCTATCTTCGCCATCCACGCCAAGACCCTCGTTGTCGACGGCGAAACCACCTTCATCGGCACCTTCAATCTCGATCCACGTTCGGCCAATCTCAATACCGAGGTTGGTGCCTTGGTCGACGACAAAGCCATCGCTGCCGAGGTCGAGGCGAGCATCGAACGGGATATGCTTCCCGAGAACAGTTGGAACCCCGCCGTCGATAATCCGGACAACGAAGTCAGTCTCTGGAAACGCTTCAAGCTATGGTTTTGGAAACTATGGCCACTGGAACCGATTCTTTGATGCCCGATCGCAAGAAATCGATTGACCGGCTCGACACAACCACAATTTCAACAACGTTCAGGTGAACCCCGCCGTCTCGTGTTTCGACGATCCGATATGGCGGAGCGAAACACGCGGCAACGGAGATCAACTGACGCCAACGTGACCGTCTCGCACCTTTTGATAGGTAAGCTGCACACTCGATGCATCGGGCTAGGGCCTGTTAACACAAGCTGAAACATTGCTGCCGGCGGTCCTTTTTTCGGCTGACAAGGCAGAAGGAGAGACGTTTAGTGTCGCTAAACGAACGACTGATAACGCCGTCAGGCGGAAAAAGGGCCCCGGCCCTACGGGTTGCGCCTGAAAAAGCGCCACTCGGCGTTGCTCGTTGCTCATTTGGCACGACCAAACCTCGCGCCTCGCGCCTTGATTGGCGCTTTTTCAGGCACAACAGCAACGCTTCAGCTTGTGTTAACAGGCCCTAGGGCATATCGAGCGTAACCGCGAATCTTGCGAAAGAACTGTGATGTGCCGGATTGGTCGGTACTGCACGGTCATTGGTAACCGTGTTGATCGTAAGATCGCCGGAAAAGGCGGATGCCGGTGTCGACGCGAGTGCTGCGGCGATCACACCGGCGGATAACAAGCACTTCATCAGGCCTCTCTCCAAATCGAATTCCGGGAAACAGGCCCAAGCGTCAACGATTTTGCTCCATCGATAAAACGGTCACAACGGTTTGGCCGCACGTGACTTCGACGTTGGCAAGAGTTCACCGAGTCGTGCCACCACCAAAGACATGACGGCGAAATCGAACACGCTGCCGCCTTTGAACTCGGCAATATTGGCGAGATAACGATCGACGGCCGCACGATGATTGCGCACCCAGTGTTCGAGCATGCCGCGTGCGCTACGTTCACGCCCTTGCGCGGTGCTCAAGATCTCGGCACACAGCTCACGCCGATGCTGATTGAGCGTCGCCTCCAGCTTGGTACGCGCCAACAAATGCCAATGTGTCTGCACCGATAGTTCGGTCACCTGCCGGTTGATCCATTCGATGTCGAGCGTGTGATTCAAGGCCGAATAGACCCAGGCTGTCGTTTCGATATCGGTATCGTTGTCGGCGGCGACATCGACGATGTCGATCCCCGCCGCCATCACCGGCAATCCCGCGATACGCTGCGCCATTTCCTTGGGTACGCCTTGCACCACCAAACGCCGCTGATGGCGTGTGAACTCGGTCTTGTCCTGCGATGCCAGAGGTGTGGGCAAAGTGTCCCAAAGGGCCTGCACACCATCGTGAAAATCTTGCGTCAGGGACATCATGTCCAAACAGCCTTTGTAGGTCCGCAGAATCCCGGTCAGCGCACGTTCGAGAAATCCCGCGATCATGCCCAGCATATCGATCTGGACCGATGCGGCGACCTGATTGTCGAGCGCCGAGACTTTGTGCCAGAGCGCATCCGTCTCGAATACCGCGGCAACGACCAAATAGGCACGGGTCACATCGGATAACTCGGCGCCCACCTCTTCGCGCACCCGAAAACCAATACCCGGACCGACCTTATTGGTTATCGAACCGGCAATCGAGGTAGCAACGATCTCGCGTCTTAGCGGATGATCGGCCACCTCCGCGGCAAAACGCTGGCTGATCTGATCCGGAAAGTAATTGAGCAACCAAGCGCCGACGAACGGATCGTCAGGGATGTCCGAATCGACGATCGCCTGAAAGTAGTTCATTTTGCTATACGCCAGCAGCACGGCGACTTCGGGCTTGGTGAGTCCCTGCTGTCGCGCGATACGTTCGGTCAACGGCTTTTTCCGCGGCAGGCCTTCCAGGTCACGATCGAAATCGCCCTTGAGTTCGAGCAGGTCCATGAAACGCGCCTGTTCATATAAACGCGGCGCACCACCGGCCACGACAATACTGATCGCCTCGGTCTGGGCATAGTTGTCCTGGAGCACCAGTCTCGCAACATCGTCGGTCATGTCGGCCAATAGCGTATTACGCTGTTTGACCGTCATATCGCCGTCAGCGACGACACGGTCGAGTAGAATCTTGATATTGACTTCATGATCGGAGCAGTCGACACCGGCCGAGTTGTCTATCGCATCGGTATACAGCTGACCACCTTGCAAGGCATATTCGACCCGGGCCAACTGCGTGAGACCCAGGTTGCCGCCCTCGCCGACAACCCGGCAGCGTAACGCAGCCGCATTGACGCGGAGCGCATCGTTCGATTTGTCACCCACTGCACTGTTGGATTCCGTACCGGCCTTGACGTAGGTTCCTATACCACCGTTCCACAATAGATCCACCGGCGCGATCAAAAGCGCACGAATGAGCTCGTTCGGTGTCACCCGCTCTCGCTTGAGACCGAGCATTTGCTGCACTTGCGAACTCAAGGGAATGGATTTGGCGTTGCGCGAGTAGACCCCGCCACCCGGCGAGACGAGTTCTTGTCGATAGTCCGACCAAGCAGAACGCGGCAGTGCAAAAAGGCGTTTACGTTCGGCGTAGGCCGCCTCGATATCCGGGTCGGGATCGAGAAAAACGTGCTTGTGATTGAACGCCGCCAGCAGACGTATATGGCGGGATAACAACATACCATTGCCGAAAACATCACCCGACATATCGCCAATGCCGATCACGCTGAACGCCGTGGTTTGGGTATCCAGACCCAACTCACGAAAGTTGCGTTTCACCGATTCCCAAGCACCGCGTGCAGTAATCCCCATCGCTTTGTGGTCATACCCGGCAGAACCGCCGGACGCGAAGGCGTCGCCCAACCAAAAGCCGTATTCGGCCGCCACCTGATTCGCGATATCGGAAAAACTCGCTGTACCCTTGTCCGCGGCGATCACCAGGTAAGGATCATCGTCGTCCCGCCTTACCACCCGGTCGGGAGGCACCACCTCGCCACCAACCAAATTGTCGGTGACATCGAGCATGCCGCGTAGCAGCGTCTGGTAGGCCGAAATCACCTTGTCGCCACGTACTTTGGCACCGTCGCCGGTGCGCAGATTACGCACGACGAATCCACCCTTGGAGCCGACCGGCACGATCACGGTGTTTTTCACCATCTGCGCCTTCATCAGCCCGAGTATCTCGGTCCGATAGTCCTGCATCCTATCGGACCAGCGCAGGCCACCGCGCGCCACCTTGCCACCGCGCAGGTGCACGCCTTCCATGTTTGCCGAATACACAAAAATCTCGTATTTGGGTCGGGGCGCCGGTATCTCATCGACCTGCTCGGGATCGATTTTGAATGACAGATAAGCACGGGGCACACCGTCGGCGGAACATTGATAGAAGTTCGTCCTCAATGTCGCCAGGATGAGGTTCGAAAAGCGGCGCAGAATACGATCCTCGTCGAGACTGGCAACGGCCTCCAGCGCGCTCTCGAACGCTGCCGACACGACCGCCATGCCGTCCTGCGCGGCCACCAGTTCCGGATCGAAACGACGTCGAAACAATTCGAACAGCAACTTGACGACGTCCGGATGCCGGCACAGCACCGAGGTCATGTACGCCTGGGTGTACGGCACCTTGATCTGATGAAGATAACGGTTGTAGGCACGGATCAAGTGCAGCTCGCGCCAATTCAAACCGGTCGACAACACCAGGGCGTTGAGTTCATCGTTGTCGCAATCGCCGTCCCAAACATGGTGAAAGGTGTCAATGAAGGCCTCACGCACGGACGGATCGACGGCGCCACCGTTCACCGGCTGTCGGGTCGAAAAATCATGAATCCAGACATCGCCATCGGCATGCCGGATGTGGTACGGCCGTTCACCGAGCACATCCAAACCCATGTTTTCCAGGATCGGGATCACCTCGGACAGCGGTTGCGGGCGGCCGGGCGAATACAGCCGCACATGCAATCTATCGGCCTGCTCCGTCATCGGATGATAGAGATGCAACACCAGATGCTTTTGCGCACGCGCCCGTTCCATGCGCTGAATGTCATTGACTGCAACCCTGGGATGACAATCTTCGCGATAACCGCCCGGAAAAGCGGCACCATAGGCTTGCAAATAATGCGCTGCCAAGGATTCCTCAACCTGCGCGAACAAGGCCGCACGCAATCCGTCCTGCCATGTGGTCGCAAGCTCGGCCACACGATCCTCCAGCGTCTGGACATCGAATGTCGGCTCGCTGCCGACCGGTATCCAAACCACGTAATGGGTACGCGCGAGTATGGACTCGGAGAACTGCGTCTCGAATACCACGTCCTCGCCACCCAACACCTCGAGCAACTCACGTTGAATCGCCAGCCGGACTTCACGCGTGTAACGATCCTTCGGCAGATAAACCAGGCAGGTAAAAAAACGGCGGAAGGGATCACGCACAATGAACAAACGGGTGCGCTGACGTTCCTGCAAGGCCAACACACCCAAGGTCGTCGTCAACAAGGTCTCAGGATCGATCTGAAACAGGGTGTCACGCGGAAAGTTGTCCAGAATATTGGCCACGGCACGCCCCGAATGGCTATTGGGTGTGACCTTGGCTCCCGCGAACACCGCTTCGACCTTCTGACGCAACAATGGGATCTGTCTTGGAGGCGTATTGTAGGCACCGGAGGAAAACAGCCCGACCAGGCACCATAGACCGGTCACATTACCCCGTGAATCGCGCTGCTTGATCGCTACGCAGTCCATATAGGCCGGGCGATGCACGATGGAACGCGCATTTGCCTTGGTGACCATGAGATCGACATCATCGCCGGACAAACCGGCTTCAAGACCCGATATCCAGGCCGAAGCCCGTTCGCTGGCATCGATACCGCCTCGCAACATACCCAAGCCGGAACCGGATTCGAATACCAGGGCTTCGGCATCACCGCTTGCATCCAGGCGGAAAGAGCAAGTGGCGATGAACAAAAAGTGATCGTCGATCATCCAGGTGACGAACTGACGTACCTCGTCCAACCCGGCACAAGTTCGGCCATGGCACCCCGCGCAAAGATCCCGCTCTATCGATAGCGCCATCTCGCGCATTTCCCGCCAATCCAAGGTGGTCTGCGCGACAGCATCGATGACACCGGCCAACGCCTGTTGCAACTCCCCCAATCGGGCCGGGGGCTGGCGATCGACATGGATCTGGATTACGGCCTCGGCGTGCCCTTCCCCGGACGACACATCGGTCTGCGGATCCAGCAGTTGAATCAAGGTGCCATGCGCATCGCGCACTACGTCGAACACCGGGTGGATAGTGAAATGGACGGTCAAACCCAGACGATTCAGCTCGACCAGCAACGAATCGAGCAGAAATGGCATATCGAGCGCTACGACCTCGACGATGGTATCGTCACTGCGCCAGCCATCTTCCTCTTGTTCGGGGTTGTACACCCGAACCAGGGCCCGATCGGCGCTGCGCTGTCGCATCAAACGCCAATGTGCAATCAGCGCACCGAGAAGATCTTGCGGTTGATGCTCTTCCAGATCTTCAAATGCGATGTGCCGATAATAGACCTGGAGCAGTTGCTCGACCTGTGCCGCTTCGACACGACCGACACCGGAAGGCGGATTCTCGGCAAACAGCTTGCCCAACGTACGAATAAGATTGTCGCCCTTACCTGTGAACATCGACTTCCCGTTCTCACCGCGATCGCGGCCTACAAGTTTTTATGGACATGAAGCGGGGCCCAAAGAGGCCTTTCTTATCTTTAAAGGTAGACAAGAAAAGTGATGGGAACGGACCGATAGCGAAGATCGTCAGTCCGCAATCACCGATCGATTACGTCCGAGTCGCTTAGCGCGATAAAGGGCCTTGTCGCAACGTGCGATCAGGGCTTCATGCGATTCCCCCGTACGATGGCTGGCAACGCCGATGGACACGGTGATCGCCTCCAGCGCCTCCTTCGAACGCGAACGACGCAACCTGACGCGCTCCAATGTCGTGCGGATGTTTTCCGCGACGGTAAACGCGCTGGTGATGCGGGTATCGGGCAGAATGAGGGCAAACTCCTCACCGCCGTAACGGGCGAGAAAATCGCTGCGCCGAGTGAGTTTACCGATGTGTTTGCCGAACTCACTCAGTACCTTGTCGCCGACCATGTGGCCGTGGCGATCGTTGATGTGTTTGAAACGGTCAATATCGAGCAGCAATAAACTAAAACCGTTTTCCAGCCCGCCGGCCTGTTCCATCAGATCGTTTAGACGACGGTCGAAGGCGCGCCGGTTATAGAGCCCGGTCAGACTGTCGATCGCTGCCTCACGTTTGGCATTCGACAGTTCCTTCTTGAGCTTATCCATCTCTTCGGCCGACGACATGAACTCCGATTCGAGCTGGCGGGAACGGGTCACGAACTGCCGGGTTTCGGTAATGATGGCCGTCGCGGTCGAGACCACTTCGGAGGGATTCTTTGTCTCGGCCAAACGATCGATATGTGTCGCGATACGGGTATTGACCAGCGAGGTCTCACCGGCGATATCCACCAGAGAACCGATGACTTGCGCGATCATCGTCACCAGTTCGACACGTATATCGTCAATCAAGTTTTCGCCACCGGCACTAAAAAAGCGCCGGAACAACAGAATGGCATCCTCGCGGTCGAGCGCGCCCTCCTGCTGGATAATCTGATCCACCTCTTTGTTCAGGCGTGTATTCTTGCCTGCGATATAGTTGTAAAAAAGGGTGTAGTACAGAGGAGATGGCGCCATGCTGAGCTTGCCAAGCAAGTTCAACGCCTGCCGCAGATACTCGGAGGCCTGCTCCACGGCCTCCACATCGAACATTATGGAATCCATCCCTGTTTCCGGTAACGGATTCTCGTCGCCCTGGCTCACCTGATACCTGCTATCAAAATAATCCTCAGCACTCACTAAATTCCCTTTCTATTCCGTAGCTTGACCGCACTTTGTGCGACAAAAAACGAGTCCCATTGGTCGAATAGCGGCCGTTCACCGCAGATTCTTGAAAAGAACGCGTCATCGCGAGCGCATCCCGCCCCTGACGACCCGATTCCCAATCGCCAACCTGGGATGCCCGGGGTTATTTGCAGGTGCCTTTCACCACGGGTACAGGTGATACTTCACACTCTATGGCACCGCCATCGAATGAAATCTCAGCGGACCGACGCGGGTCTCATGAGCCAGAGGCAAAACCCTTTTGGACACCGAGGAGGCATGAAAGGCGCATGCTAAACACGCTTGAACACCTGATACCGTCGGATTTTCCAACCATCCGGCGCAGACAGGCACAAACCTTACAGGTCAATCTGGGCTATCGCTGCAATCAGCAGTGCCTGCATTGCCATGTCGCCGCGGGACCGAAGCGCACCGAGGTCATGGATGCGGATACCGTCGACCTGGTGATCGAAACCCTGCGCAGCGGACGCTTCGAGGTGCTCGATCTCACCGGTGGCGCCCCCGAACTCAACCCCGATTTTCGCCGTCTCGTGTCGTCCGCGCGTGCGCTCGGCATCAAGGTCATCGATCGCTGCAATCTCACCATATTGTTCGAGCCGGGCCAGGAAGATCTCGGCGATTTCCTTGCCGAACAAGGTGTCTCGATCGTCGCGTCCCTTCCCTGCTATCTCGAAGAAAACGTCGACCGCCAACGGGGCAAAGGGGCGTTCGGTGACAGTATCCGCGCACTGCAAAAACTGAATACCTTGGGTTACGGTCTGGCAGACGAATCCCTGATGCTCGATCTCGTGTACAACCCACAAGGCCCTCACCTACCGCCGCCACAATCGACGCTGGAAACGGATTACCGCGCCATCTTGCTCGACAAATACGGGATTCGTTTCAACCATCTTTTAGCCTTGGCCAATCTGCCGATTCAACGCTTTGGCAGCATGTTGTTGTCGCTCGGCCAATTCGACGATTACGTAGGTCTGCTGAAACAATCGCACTGCGATACCAATCTCGATCAGGTGATGTGCCGCTCGCTGGTCTCGGTCGACTGGCAGGGTTATTTATACGATTGTGATTTCAACCAGATGCTCGGCCTTGGAATGCACGCATCAAACGGCGAACGCCCTCATCTGCGAGATCTCGCGAGCATGCGCCTCGACAAGCGAACGATTCGAGTCGCCGACCACTGCTACGGCTGCACGGCCGGTCAGGGGTCGAGCTGCGGCGGCGCACTCAACGACTGAGTATCGGCGCGTGCGCCTGTCCATCATCGTCCCGACACTCGACGAGGCCGCAGCCATCAACGATTTGCTGGTGGACCTGAAACCGGCACGCACGGCCGGTCATGAACTCATTGTCGTCGACGGCGGCAGCCATGACCACACCGTCGAACTCGTCCACCCATTGGTCGATCGCGTCCTGCACAGTCCGCCCGGGCGAGCCATACAGATGAATACCGGCGCTACGGCATCGGAGGGCGACGCATTGTGGTTCGTTCACGCCGACAGCCGGATACCGGCAGATGCCATAACGGCCCTGATTCGCGAACTCCGGAGCGGTCGGTATTGGGGGCGTTTCGATATCAGGCTTTCCGGCCGGGCCTGGCCGTTTCGTGTGATCGAGCGCATGATGAATCTACGATCCTGCCTGACCGGAATCGCGACCGGCGATCAAGGCATCTTCGTCACCCGCGAACTGTTCGACGCCGTGGGCGGCTTTCCGTCGATCGCCTTGATGGAGGACATCGCTCTGTCACGTCTATTGCGACGCGACTCCCGACCGGTCTGCATCAGAACACCTCGCCTGCAAACGTCGAGCCGGCGCTGGGAGGAACACGGCATCCTGCGCACCGTTTGGCTCATGTGGCGACTCAGGCTGGCCTACGCCCTCGGCACACCGGCCGACGAACTGGCCAGACGTTACTGATGCGTGAGCCGAAACTCCGGCGCAGCGTCCTGGTGTTTGCCCGAGACCCGGAGATCGGGCGGGCCAAGACAAGACTCATCCCGAGCCTGGGCGCGATCGGCGCTACCCGGGTGTACCGGCGCCTGCTCGATCTGGCCTTGATTGCTGCGGCCAACACCAACACCGACCGACGCCAACTCTGGTTGGACCGAGCGACCACAGACGAACAGTTACTGCGTCAAGCCGAAAAACTCGGCTTCGAACAACATGTTCAAACCGGTGACGACCTGGGTGCACGCATGCACAACGCGCTGACATCCGCGCTGGGCCAAGCCGATCAGGCGATCGTCATCGGTAGCGACTGCCCGGCGTACCGACCCGACTATCTAAACGCCGCCTTCGAAACATTGAACACGAAAGACGTCGTCATCGGTCCGGCGCACGACGGCGGCTATGTGCTGATCGGCCTGAAACATCCCGCACCCGAACTGTTCAGAGAAATCGCCTGGGGCGGTCCCACCGTCGCGGCGGCGACGCGAACAAGGCTCGAACAACTCGGGCTGTCGTGGCAAGAGCTCGAAACCCTGCACGACATCGATGTGCCCGCAGATCTGGCGGCCTTTCCGGCATTCCTCACAGAGCTCACACCGGAAAGCAAAAAAGAGGCATGATCCCGTATCCAATCAAGACGTAGGAAAACCGCTGTGGACTGGATCGATCGCCAACCCCTGATCATGTTCGTGCTCGTGGCACTGACGCTGGGTCTCGCTCCGTTCGTGCCCGAACCGCACATCTGGGAGAAACTCAAAATGCTCGCCGCCGGCGAGCTGACTCGTCCGCTCGACATCTTCGATCTATTGATGCACAGCGCTCCCTGGGTCTTATTGGTGATTAAAATCTATGTCAGTTACATCAAACCCCGGCTGGACAACGGAGCGGACGCAAAGTGAATCGGCACGGCGACCCTGAGAGAAACGTCGATCGCCGTCACTATCTATAAAACATTAATAAAAGTTAATAAAGTACTGAAGAATATGAATTATTTAAGATCCAATAAGCACTCGGCCGACCATTGAAATCGTTTGTCGAGAGATACGAATCCTTTGTTCGGGCGTGGTCACAACACAAGCAGGGCGCAACGACTAGACTCGCGCCTGTTCATCAAAAAAGTGAAAACCGGGATGCGCCACCCTAATCCGACACAAACGCGACACCTTGGGGCAAGCTGTGGGCCAATACCCGCCGCGGCAAAAGATCCTTAGCTCGGGCCCGCAGGAAACAGCATTTTGAATTCACCTCAACTCCCCAGCGTGGAACTGATTCAGGGCAACACGGCACCGACCGGTGATCTTCCGCCTCGCGGGCATCGCTTCAAGGTGTTTTTGCTGGTGCTGCTGCTCTCAGGCGCTCTCGGGGTGGCCCTGGTCTACGGTCGCTCGCCGGTCTATCGGGCCTTCGCGTCGGTATTGACGGTCGAACCCAAGGCGGTCGACATGCGCAGCGCCGATGCCGATATAGAACACGTGGCAATCCAAGGTCGCCTGCTGCTCGGCGAGGAACTGCTCGGCCGCCTGGCCGGACGTCTGGGCGATGAGAACCCGGAAGACAGTTTCAGTCTCGATCAGCTGCGCACCACCCTGTCGGTAGCCCCGGTGCCGGACACCAATCTGCTGGAACTCCGGGCTGAAGGTGAGTATCCACAACAACTGCAACGAATGGTCAACCTTTGGGCCGAGTCCTACGAGGCGTTTCGTGCCGAGGAGATCGAAGCGGCAACCGGTCGGACCACGGCCGAGATCAAGGACCAACAGACCGAACTGGGCCACAAGATCGACACCGCCCGTGCCGCATTGCAGACGTTTCGTGAAACCCATGACATCGTGAGTCTGGAACGCGATGAGAATCGGAGCCTGGCATCGCTCAAAGGCCTGAATGATTCACTGAACAAAGCGCGTGAACGCCTTGTCGAGGCCCAGGCGCGTAAGTTCGCGGTCGACGATGCGATCGCGCGCGGCGAAGCGGTGATACCCGATGAGCAGAAATCCGATATCACCAGACTGCAACTCGCCGTGCAGCGTGGACGCACTCATTTAGCCGAACTGAGGCAGAAGTACACCGAGCGATACATCGAACGCGATCCCGTATTGAAAAGCTTACCCAACGAGGTGCGCGCCATGGAACGCGACCTGGCAAACGCGCTGCGTCTCGCAGGACAAACCGTTAGCGACGAATCGGCCCAGGCAGTCGAAACGGCTCGCGGCGCCGTTAACGCCCTGGAGACGGATCTCGACGCACAACAAAGCCGTGTACAAACCTTCACCGAACGCTTCAAGGAGTTCCAAGCCCTGGAGGAGGGATTGGCCCGGCTCGATACCCTGTATGCCGAAAACGAGGAACGCTTGGCACAGATCCAGGTACGCAACCTCAAGAAATTCCCACCGATCCAGATTGTCGAATGGGCCCGCTTACCCACTCGCCCGATCTATCCGGACTACGAACGCGACCTCGTGATCGCACTCGGCAGCGCCCTGGCACTGGCATTGTTCGTTACCTGGCTGGTGGAATACCTGTCGGCAAAGCCGACACCGGCCACGGGGCAACCAACCATCGGGGTACGCATCTATGGCGGCGACCAGACTCAGGCGCTGGACCACAACACCGACCAGGAACGCTTGATCGATGCCAATCCCCAGAGCCAACTCGCGTCTTCACCATCTCACACCGAACCCGCGGCCGAATTGCCCGTCCTGCCACGTGAACTCGCGGTATCCGAGGTTCGGTCCCTGCTGGGCGAATGCACCCCGAACACCATCGGTTACGCCGTTCTGATGATGTCCGGCGTTTCGCCATACGAACTTCCGCTATTGCACGCACAATGCTTTGATGCAGACAGCCTGGCGGTCAAACTTTCGGGTGCCGGTCGCCGGATTATCCAGATCGATCATCGCCATTGGCCAACCCTGGATAACGTCCGCAACGACATGGACACCGCACGCATGACGTTGTCGGTTGCCGACCTCGACCAACGCCTTAACGAGGCCGCCGGCCGGGCACGACTGGCTGACCCAGGCAGTGTCAATGCACTCGCCTTATGGCATACCTACGTGTTGTACCTCATCCGCCAGGGTATCGACACCTCGGCACTGACCAAACGGGTTGGCGCTATCCCCAGCGAGTTGTTTCGTGCGCTGGTGCATTTCGCGCCACCCGGCGGCAACCGGCCACTGGACAGCATCGACTTCACCTATCCTGCGCTGCCGGGCTGATTCCGCGGGGTCCGGGGAATGCCCGCCGCCGGCATGGCCCCAAAACGCCCTCGAATCGGCTCGACGCTCGGATAATCATGCCTATGAGAAGGCAACGGGATTAAAAGGCAGCCCCCTCCAAATCAGAAAACGCGTTCTGCCCGGACATTACCCATAGTTGTAAAATGGATATTATGTAGCGACCTGCCTGCAACGAGTCGCTTACGCGAGCCTGAAGCCATGTAGCAACAGCATTGGAAGCTTATCCACGAATTCTCGCGGGTTCCCTTTAGACCATGCCGATCACGCCGTTAACCCTCAGCAGCATGTTCAGAACGGGCACACACCGCCGTGGTCTCGCACCGATATCATCGGCCAATCACGCGATGCCAATCCTGAGTGAAATCGTAGTTGACGCTCGCTATCGGCTCCGAGACACTCGTCGGATGAAGTGTGCCGTATCCAGACAGACCAACAACGCAGATCAATAAATGAAGTTGCCGCACATCAGTCGTGATCGGCATGGAAAGCAGAAATTCAACCTGCTATTCAGTCTGCTCGGCTTGCTGATCGTTGTCGAGGCACTCACTGTCTTCGCCGTATTGGCATCGCAGCAATATGCCGCCGATCGCGCCTTACACGAACATTCGCATGAGCTACTGCAGAATGTCGTTGACGAAACACGCGAGAACGCCGTCGCCTATCTGCAGCAGGCGCAGGACAGTGTCGCATTGGCTGCCGGCGTGTTCGAAGCCAAACTGCTATCGGGTGATGAACCCGGTCGCCTGGAAACCTATTTTCTAGAGCAATTACGCGTGCTACCGCAGGTCGACGCACTCTATTTCGGCGACACCCGCGGTAATTTCGTATTCAGCAAGCGTAATGACCAAAACGGCGAACCCGGTTTTCTGACAAAGTTCATCCGCAACACCGAACCACAGGAAACCCGTGTCACCCGGGTTTACCGCAACTTCGGATTTACCGAGCTGTCACGTGAATACGACCCAAAAGACGAATACGATCCGCGCCTCCGGCCGTGGTTCAAAAACGCACGCAACAGCGATGACGAAGTCTGGACCGACCCTTACATTTTTTATACTTCGCAGCTACCCGGTCTCACGGTGGCCCGTGCGGTACGCAACACCCAGGGCCATTTGATTGGCGTAATGGGTGCGGATATCGAATTGGCCGCGCTTTCCGAGTTTCTCCAAACCCAGCGGGTCGGGCCTTCCGGCGCGGCGTTCATCGTCTACAGCAACGGCGACGTTCTCGCCCATCCGGATGCGGCAGTGCTTGCGCAGCAAGACGACCCAAACAATCAGAGAATGAAACGCTTGGAAGACCTCGATGAAATTACGGCACACGCCGGCACACGCCTCATGGAGCGTTTCCCCGACCTGATGGCATTGCGTCAAACGCATTTCGACGATTTCGAAATCGAATCGAAACGCTATCTCAGCATGTTCGTGCCATTGTTGAATCGTGGGAACAATCTTTGGGTCATGGGCGTTTATGCGCCCGAAGACGAAATGGCGCACACCATTCGTGAAGGGCAACGCGAGAGTATCTATCTTGGCGTGGCCATGAGCCTGCTGAGCATCACCGCGGCCATCCTGATTGCCCTGCTGGTGATGCGCCCGATCTATGCGCTGCAACGCCAAGCACGTGAAGATCCGCTGACGGGGCTGTACAACCGTCGCAGTTTCGACGAGGTATCGGGCAAGAAGCTGGCCAATGCGACACGGAATGGACAACCGATATCGGCAATCATGATCGATATCGACAGCTTCAAGGCGATTAACGATCAGTACGGGCACGGTATCGGCGATGAGGTGTTGTTGGCGGTATCGCGGCGGCTATTCCGAGGTCTATCGGACGATGACCTGCTGTCGCGCCACGGCGGCGAAGAGTTTGCCGTGCTTCTGCCGGACGCATCGCTGGACCATTGTATGGTCGTTGCGGAGCGATTACGGCAACAGGTGGACGAGTCGCCGATCAAAACCAGCGCCGGCTCTTTGGACGTCACCATCAGCCTCGGTGTCGCCGAGTTGGTCAACGGCGAGGGCATCGGAGAGTTACTCGACCGCGCCGACAAGCGCCTACTGCTCGCCAAGCGACGCGGTCGCAATTGCGTAGTCGGCGCGGAAACCCATGTCTAGGCAATCGATGAGGGGCACGCGCCCTTAAGCGGCACTGCTCGCAACGCCGGGCAATTCGGATGGCGTTTCCTCAACCCGGCCGTTGGCGATAAATATCGTCGAACAAGGCCTCGAGTTTCGCGTGTTCGCCTCGCAGGCCGTCTATCACCTGTTTGGCCCAGTCGAAATAAGCCTGGCAACGCTCCAATTCCCAGCCTACCGGCGCCTGTCGGGCGATATCCCGCAGATTACAGATCTTATCGGCAAGCTTGACCGCTCGGGCCTCGGTCGACAAATAGGGCGCACGCTCGACCTGTCGGCGCTTACAAACGCTACGCCCCAGGTCTTTGTCATCGGTAACCTCTTCCACAATGCTTCTGATGGTCGCACCGAACTCCTGTTCGATCTCTGCCGCGCTCGTCTCGGTGTCCTCGATGGTGTCATGCAGCAACGCCGAGATCATGACCCGGTGATCATGGATGCCCGCCTCGCGTACCAGCACGTCGACCAGCGCCAAGGGATGATTGATGTAGGGCGAAGCCTCCAGATCCTTTCGGCGCTGGTCCTTATGACGGTCGGCAGCAAACGCCATCGCCTTGACCAACAACGCGAGTTCTTGCACATCCAAGGACACTGGCTTACCCACCCCCAAGTCGAACACCGAATACAACGATGTCCATGTCGTAAACCTTTGAACGTCCAGGGTAACGCGCGTCGCCGAACTTGGCGAGCGCCAAAACACCGAAACCCATGGCGGCCTCGTCGACCCACCAAAGAAACTGCTAAAGGAAGGATAATCCTGCTGATCGACAGGATCAGGAATCCGCGAGCACGGTACTCGCGTCGGCTTTCTCCCAGGTAACACGCTTGCGATAGATGGTCGACGCGCTGATCTCCAGCATCGCGGCAGCCTTTGGGATATTGCCGTTACACAACGCTATGGCACGCTCGATGACCGCCTTCTCTTCCAGCCATAACGGCCTAATCACACCGGTGGCTTCGGATCTGGGCTCACAGTCGATATTCGCCGCGGTCGGTGTTCGGGCCACATGCTCCGTGTCGACTGCCGCCAGATCGCCGGCCGCGTGAAACTGTGGGGGCAGCATGTCCGCCTCGACCCGATCGCCGTCATTCAGTACCACGATATTGCGAATCACGTTTTCCAGTTCACGCACATTGCCTTGCCAGGGATAATCGAGCATCGCCTGGGCAACCTCAGCCGCGAAGGTATGCAAACCCTTGCCTTCTTCAGCCGCAAAACGCCGCAGCATGTCTGCTGCAATCAGCAAGATATCGTCACTGCGTTCGCGCAGCGGCGGCAGCTGCACGGGTATGACATTCAGTCGGTAGTAAAGGTCTTCACGAAAACGCCCGGCCTGCACTTCCGATAATGGATCACGGTTGGTTGCACAGATGATCCGGATATCGACCTGCTCTTCCTTGGTATCGCCGACGCGCTGGAAACGACCGGTTTGAATGAAACGCAATAGCTTACTCTGCAGATCCAAATCCATTTCGCAGATTTCGTCGAGAAACAAGGTGCCTTGATCCGCCCGGGTCGCAGCACCGTCACGCCGGCCTGCCGCACCGGTGAAGGCCCCTTTCACATGGCCGAACACTTCGCTCTCCATCAGGTCGCGCGGTATGGCTGCACAATTCAGCGCAATGAACTCTTGCGTCCTGCGCGGGCTTTCCTGGTGGATCGCCTCAGCGCACAACTCCTTGCCTGTGCCGCTTTCACCGGTGATAAACACGGTCGCACGACTCGGTGCGGCGCTTTCAATAATCCGGTAAACCGCCTGCATCGGCATCGAGGCACCGATAAAGCGATGGAAACGATCGCGCTCGTAGGTCTCCTGATAGCGCGAAACCATGTTCGACAAGCGACGCTTGTCGAGGACGTTGCCGACGGTGACCCGTAAGCGGGTCGCATCGAAAGGCTTGGTGAGAAAATCTACGGCACCGTAGCGCATCGCCTGACTGGCGGCATCGACCGAACCATGTGCGGTAACGATAATCACCGCGCAATCCATACCGTTGTCGTGAACATGCTCGAGTATGTCCATACCGGACATATCCGGCAGGCGAAGATCCAACAGAATGAGATCCGGCACCTGCGTACCGAGGTATGCGAGGGCATCTTTTCCGGTCCCCGCGAGCTCGACCCGGTAACCGTCCGCAACCAAATAATTCTTGTACAACACCGCCAGCGAGGTGCTGTCTTCGACCAATAGTATCCCTGCTCTGCCGCCGTCCTTAGTCACGTCGTAATTACCCAGTATACTGATACATGTTCTCTAGTTATTCGTGTCGGTCGGGCTTGCATAATGTGCTCGAAACGCCGCCAGGGTCTCACGCATAACGGTGGCCGTCTGCTCACCCAGTGCTTCGGCAGCATGTCGATTTCCTTGGCGGCACGCGAGTTCGATATCTTGAGCAAGCAACTGCAATCTAACCGCGCCGAAGGTACCAGCACAACTCTTGAGTGTATGAGCCTGATCCTGCAGAATGTCCGTGGTGGCTTCGTCCAGGTCATGTCTTAACTGCTCGACGCGTTCGTTCGCCTCGGCCAGAAACATCTCCACCATGCCATGCACCGCATCCTGACCGACGTCTGCACCCATTTGCTCGATGATCCGCATATTCAGCAATGGCTGCTCGCCGACCGGAACGCTCACGGGATTGGCGGACCGGCTTGCCGGTTCATCCACATCAGGCGTATCGCTACGTAAATGACGTGCGATGGTATCGAGTAGATACTGCCGACTGACAGGCTTGGTAACAAAATCGTCCATACCCGCGGCAATGCACCGCTCGCGGTCTTCCTTGAAAACATTCGCAGTCATCGCGACGATTGGAATTTCATCCCCGCCCGGCTGCTTGCGTATCGCCATGGTGGCACCCAATCCATCGAGATTCGGCATGCGCAGATCCATCAAAATCAGATCATACCGACCGATCTCGAATGCCGCGACGGCCTCTTTACCGTCATTGACCACTTCGACGTCGTAGCCGGCATGTTCAAGCATGCCCGTCGCCACCAACTGATTGGCAGCGCTGTCCTCGGCAAGCAAAATGTGCTTGCCCGCACCCGGCAGTTCTCGCGCGTCTTCGCCCAAAGCCTCTCCGACGGTCCGGTTACTTTGAGCAGGGCGGGTGGACAGGGCTCCAACGACCTGCTCGATCATCAACGGCATCAGTAGCAGATCATCATAGAGCCCGGAGGCCGTTCGATCCATATTTCCCGTGTCTTCGGTCGCTGCGAGCAACAACATCCGCGGCACACCCATAGATCGCGCCAACTGCCCGAGTGCATCCACATCCACCGGCGTCAGCAGACCGTTGACCAGTAGTACATCGACGCCTTCGGACAGCAAAGGCACCGCAGCCACCGGTGAATCGGCCTCCCGGACGCTCAACCGGGGACCATGGCGTCGCAGCAAATCACCTAACGCGGCGGGCAACGCGACTGTCAACAGTCGACAGGACGCCACGTCAGGCACCACGGATACCGCGAACTTCCGACTCCTCGATTTGGCGAACTCGAGGTCGATCATGAAACGGCTACCCGTCCCCGGTTCGCTGTCGATCTTGATCCCGCCACCCATAAGCTTGACCAGTCCATGGCAAATCGACAGACCAAGCCCAGTACCACCAAAACGTGTGGAGTCCGAGCTGTCGACCTGCTGGAACTCGTTGAACAAGCTGGCTTTGAGCTGAGCCGGTACACCGATACCCGTATCGGCGACCGTAAAACGCAAACTTACACGATCGGCTGTTTCACGAGTCTGCTCCACCTGAAGCGACACCGCACCATGATCGGTAAACTTGATGGCATTATCCAGCAAATTGCCCAGAATCTGCCGCAAGCGCATCGGGTCGCCATTCAGATAGGGAAACACCTTATGGTCGATCGCACCCACGACGGGCAACGCCTTGTCCCGCGCTTTGTAGGCAACCAGGTCCATGATCTCGGCCAACACGTTATGGAGATCGAAATCATTGGCCTCCAGCCCCATCTGGGCCGCCTCGATCTTGGAAAAATCCAGTATGTCATTAATCAAACTGAGCAATGTCTTGCCTGAGGCATGTGCAGTCTGTGCGTACAAACGCTGATGTTGGTTCAAATCATGATCGAGCAGTAGATCCAAAGACCCGAGTACCGCATTCAAAGGAGAACGAATCTCGTGGCTCATATGTGCGAGAAAACGCGATTTCGCCTCCGACGCCACTTCCGCATTGCGTTTTGCATCGATCAGTGCCTGCTCAGCCTCGCGACGCTCACGGATATCACGGATAAAGGCGGTGAAAAACACTTCTCCCTCGACATCAATCGCCTGCACCGTGATCTCCACGGGGAAGACCTCACCGCTGCGGTGCAAAGCCTCAACCTCGACTCGATTACCTAGGACAGGACACTGTTTTGACTCGAAGTAGGTCCGCATGCCTTCTGCATGCCGAGCGCGCAAATGAGGTGGGATGATTAACTCGGGCATCAGTTGACCGACCGCTTCTCGACGCGAGTAACCAAAGATCCGCTCGGCAACCGGACTGAACTCGACAATACGGTTTTCCGTATCGATGGTCACCAAGGCATCGAGGTTCGCCGCGACCACGGCAGTCTTGAGCAACTCGCTCCTGCGCGCCGCCGCTTCGGCACGACGCTGTTCACTCAGATCACGTACC
Organism: Chromatiales bacterium; assembly: GCA_028280505.1. Classification (GTDB taxonomy): domain Bacteria; phylum Pseudomonadota; class Gammaproteobacteria; order Chromatiales; family Chromatiaceae; genus Thiosocius. The sequence continues at coordinate 45,247 of JANQLO010000079.1, forward strand.
AAACCGACGAAGAGGCGTTGATTTTCTATCTGCATCTCCGAAACAGACAGTTCTACGGGGAAGGTACCCCCGTCTTTGCGTAAGCCGTCCACGTGGCGACCACAACTCATCATGGGAACTTCGCCGGGCCGCGGATGCTGCGGAAAAAAAACACCCTTTTCAGCCGCTCGCCCACAACTTATCAAACCTGCGACATCATGACCGATCAGTTCCTCGCGACGGTAACCGAACAATGCGGCACCGGCAGGATTGATATCCTCAATCACGCCGCGCTCATCTACGGTAATGAAGCCGCTAACCGCGGTATCCAGTATGGCGCTCAAACGCAGCTCTTTTTCCGAAAGCCGTCTTGCCAACGCTTCACTGTCACGTACGCTGCGCGTCATCTCCCGCTGCAGATCGACGAGGCGGCTCGACATGCTGTTGAACGCCACTGCCGCATCGGCCAATTCATCACGCCCGTCGATTATCACTCGAGTCCCGAAAGTCCCCGCACTGATCTCTCGCGAGGCTTGTGCCAAACGCTTGAGGCCTCGGGTTAAATAGGTGCCGAGTACATAAGAAAACAAGGCAACCATCACCACCGCAATGGCGGCAATACCGATAAGATGGCCACGCGCATCGGCAATCAGGGCGGACACCTCGGCAACCGATAGCCCGAGTTCGACCCTTCCATGCACAGTCCCGTCCTGTTCTATATCGACACCGATATCAAAAACACCGTCGGTTGTCGACTCAAGCGCTTGATCTGCCACGAAGGGTCTTCTCAGGGCATCGGTGCTCCCCGCTTTCACCAACACATCCTGCGTGTCAAGTATCCGGATGTAACTCACGCCGGGGGACTCGAGAGTACGGTGCACAACGCTTGTGAGACGCACGAGATCGGTCGACAACACCGCGTCACGTGTGAGATTCGCCAGCGACTCGGATACAACCTGCGCACGCAGCGCCAATGCCTTCTCATTGGAACGCGAAAGATAGTCCAAGCTACTCCAGACAAGAAACAACAACAGACAGCCCTGTATCAGGGCGATCCCCAAGATGGTCTTGAGACGAAAGGACATCCGTCGAGCCTACATGTCGGTAAGGCGCATACAATCCACCTCCAGGGCTCTGACGTCGTCCCAGTCGGCGTTTTGTGCAACCGTGAAACCGATGAGGTTTAAGTTCTCCAGGACTGGAGCGGCCTGTGGATCAAGATGCATGCCGGTCAGGGTCGCTTGCACGACATCCAACCAACCCTTCGATACGCGTTCATGCGCGGCGATGGCGTGAGAAGTATAGCTGGGCGTCACCCACAATACCCGCAGTTCGTTTCGCACCACAGGATCCAGGCCCTGCAAGGTGCGAAACATGCCACCACCCGCCAGCAAACGCCCCGTTGCTACCACGTGGTACACCGAATCATGTGACGACACATAGTGAACGCCACTACGAATACCCAGTGCAGCGAGATGCGCACGCGGCAACATACTGGCAACGAAAGAGCCCGGCGCGGGATAGGCCAGCACTTTGCCGTCAAGATCGTTCAGGTCGCGCAAAGGTGAATCTCTGTGGACTACCACTACACCGCGTACACGTTCGTCCGCAGTGCGTACGACCGCCTGATAACCGTTCTCGCGCTCGTTGTGCAACACGAATTGATAAGGATTCATATAGGCGAAATCGTATTCTCCGGCGGCAAGCCGCCGATCGAATGTCGGCAAGTCAGGTGCCGTTTTGAAAACGAATCGATAGCCGGTTCGAGACTCGAGGTAGGCGAGCAGAGGCCCCCAAGTCTGCAACAAATGACTTGGCGGTTGCTGTGGCAATACACCGAAGCTGAAAGTCGGCGATTCCGCCGCGGCGGCACCACTTAGCACGATTGCAACAAACGACAAGACAGCGCCACGACGCTGTCTGCGCCAGCGAGAAAAACGCCGCGACACCAATCGCCAACCACGCCTCGATATCAACGATACGGGAACACCGGCCGGGGCGTCCGGCCGGTGCCGTCGATTATTACGATGCTGACGATTCGAGATCACTGAGTTACCGCCACTCTAGATGACGAATCGTTTGGCGATGGTTTGAAGATTCGCCGACAAGCTGGCCAATTCGGCATTGGCAACCGCCGTCTGTGACGCACCCTCCGACGACTGCGCCGACAAATCTCGAATAGACACGACGTTGCGGTTGATTTCCTCGGCCACCGAGCCCTGCTCTTCTGCTGCCGTCGCAATCTGGGCATTCATCGACTTGATTTGGCTTACCGCCTGACCGATGTCCTCGAGCGTCTGATCTGCCCGGCGCACCCGCTCCAGACTGTTTTGTGCCTTGTTCCGACCCTGCTCCATCGCCTGCGCTGCATCCTTGCTGCCTTGCTGCAGGCCCTCGATCATCTGCTGGATCTCCTGCGTCGACTCCTGCGTCCGACCCGCCAGCGTTCGCACCTCGTCCGCTACCACGGCAAAACCACGACCCTGCTCGCCCGCACGCGCCGCTTCAATCGCCGCATTCAATGCCAACAGGTTGGTCTGCTCGGCAATCCCACGGATCACGTCCAATACGGTCCCGATGTTGTCGCTTTCGGTCTCGAGTTGGCGTATCACGCCCGCCGCATGGTGAACCTCGTTCGCCAGATCCTCTGTCGCCGACAACGCCTGCGCCGCCACCGACCGGCCCTCGCACGCCTTGATATCCGCCTGCGACGCCGCCTCATCTGCACTGGCCGCGGTACGTGCGACATCCTGCACCGTGCTGGTCATTTCATTCATCGCAGTCGCGACCTGCTCGGTATCCGATTGCTGTGTGTGTAAACGTGTACTGGTTTCATCGGTAATCACCGAAGTCTGCTCGGCTGCCGCGGCAAGCTGCACCGTGGCGTTGCTCATCTCATGGATGACCTCACGGAATCCCTCGCCCATGGCATCGAATGCCTTGGCCACCTGACCCAGTTCGTCTTTCGAGTCATAGCCGCAACGCACTGTCAGATCGCCGGCCGCCATCGCAGACGACGACTTACGCAGCTTGCCGACCGCCTCACCGATACCGCGAATCGTGACGAAGGCCAACCCGCTAAGCAGCACGATCGCCAGTACGATCAAGCCGACCGAGAACTTGAGTACAAAGGCATTGCGTTCGCTTTGCTGCGCATAGTCCTGACGCGCTCGATCCAGCTCATATTCCCGAAGTTTCTCGACCTCTTCATGAGCCGCCTTGAACAGGGGATTGGTATGCTCCAGCAGCTTGCGAATGGCCACCAGGTATGCGCCGCGTTCCAGTTCCGCACTCACTCCCCGCAAACCTTTCTCGACAAAAACCGCACGCTTTTGTGCAAAGGCCTCAGCCAAGGCCCGCTCTTCCGGCGACATCGGCGTCTTCATGAATTCCTGCCAAATCGCGGTGATCTCGGCGATATTTTTCTCAACCGTCTTGGTGTGCATCGTGACGTCGTGCTTGTGCCACGACACTGTCTTGGACTCCGGATCGTGCTGCAGTGCAAACACGAGCTGACTGCGGTTTTCACGCATCAGTTCGATGATCGTGCTCAACTGCCCGGCGGGAACCAAGCGATGTTCGTAAAACTCTTCCAATGACGTTTCGGCGGTCCGCATCGAAAACAATCCCAGACCACCGATCGCCAACATCAACACAGCAGAGCACGCCACCAAAAACACCAACCTAGCCTTGATCGTTACTTTGTTCATAACCCTCATTTTCAATTACCTAAAGCTGTCCAAAACAAAAACTACTCACTCCCTAGCAAAGGCCGGGCCAAAGAAAAAAACACAATACAAACAAGGCTATACAGAAAACTGCGGGATCACTGGGCAAGCTGGAACACCGTGTCTTGCAATATGCAAAGCAAAACGCCGAGCTTGCTTATCAAGCTGCGGATAGATGCTGCATATTGCCAGGCGCCGTTCCCTTGAAGACGCTGAAGTAACAACGAAACCCGTTCCGATTCATCAACTTGCATATCGATGCATGAAGTTGGCACAGATCTCGCGATACCTCGGGCAGGAACTTGAGAGACACCACTATGTATGGAACAGCCGACCGAGTGATACCGATGCGGCATACGGACAAACACGGGGAATCGATTGGAAACCCGCTTTGGTCGCGCGACACGGTATTGGTGATCGCCACCGATCAGAATCAACGACCTGAGTTGGAACATCTGTTAGACAATGCCGGTTATCGCGTGTTGTTCTCGGAAGGCCTTCAACAGACGCTCGAGACAATTCAACGCACGGGCACTCAGCTGGTGATCATCGACGCCGGTCAATCGGAAGATGCCGGGCTGGCACTTTGCCGAAACCTACGCGACGGCACCATGTACACCCGACCACACGTGATGCTGCTCAGCGATGACCTGGCGGGCCTCGATGTTAATGCCGCGACAAAAGCCGGCATTGACGATTTCCTGTTTACGCCACTGCACGAAGAAAAGTTGAAGCTGCGTCTGTTGAACGGCATACGTATGCTGCGTCTGCACTACCAGGCCGAACACCGCAGTCTGCAATTGGCGGACGCGCTCAATCGCGAGGCCAATACCAAGAAGACCTTACACGACAGCCTACGCGCGGCAGCGAAAGCACAACGTGAACTATTAGGTAATGAAAGCAACGCTTTCCCCGAGCTCGAGGTGGCCAGCCTGTTTCTGCCCGCAGGCACGGTCTCCAACGATAGCTACGGCTGCATCAAATTAGACGACGAGCATCTCGCGTTCTACATGATCGACGCCACGGGAAATGAACTGGCATCGGTCATGCTGGCACACAGCATCGCACGCACGCTCTCACAGTTTGACAACGGCATCGTATACAAAGCCGGCCACCAGGGCGATCACACCAATGGACGTCGTTTGCCGGCGTACATCGTACCCCCCGACGAGGTTGTGGATACGCTCAATACCCATTTCGCGGAACAAGATACCGCCATCGGTTACTTCACCATGGTGTATGGCGTAATCAACGCGCGTACAGGCGTCGGCGAGCTCTGCCAGGCTGGACACCCCCACCCCATCATCGTGTCCGGCAAGAATCGTGTATTGCCGTTCGGGAACGGCGGTTTTTCGGTCGGGCTGGTAAAAGATGCAAGCTACGACACGATCGGTTTCCAGCTCGAGCCGGGCGATCGCCTGTTTGTTTACTCCGACGGCCTCACCGACTGTCGAATCAGAACCAGCCGATGCTTCGGTATCCAACGCCTCATCTCTCTTCTGGAAACTACTCGAGGCCTATCGCTGGCCGACGGTCTCGAGCATGTCAACGAACGCCTTGATCGTTGGCGTAAGAAAAAACCGTCGGGCGACGATATTTCGCTATTGGCAATCGGTCGCCCCAAGACACCTGCATCGTCATGACGGAACTCATTGTCAACATGGCCGGGACGACAGAGGCCATCCCGGAAACCGCCGATGCTGTCGCCCGATTCGCCTCCGGCATCGGACTCGACACAGAGGCCGCGCGACAGATCAGGGTCGTTTTATCGGAAGCGTTGAACAATATTATCGCTTACGCGTTGTTGTTCAACCGGCATCAGCGCATTCAGATCAAATGCCTGGTCGAAAAAGACGTATTGACCATAGACATTCACGATCACGGGCTTCCGCTCAAAACCTCGTCCGAATACGGCTGCCCCAAGTCCGGCGACCCTTGTCCCGACGGTTGTACCCAATGCGGTCGCGGCTGGCCGATCATTGTGCACTGGGCGGACAGCGTCGAGTATCAGCGAAAGGAGGGCCACAATATCCTGACCTTGTACAAAACACTCGCCCCGTCAAAGGCGGACGATCAAAAGCGACCCTACCGGGGGCACACTGCCCCGGTGTAAAACCCGTTGACTCAACCTCTCATCGGAACGGGACATTAGGGCACCTCTAACAATTCATGAGCACGCATCTTGGGCGCTCAAATGCATGCTCTCAGGATTATTAGAGATGCCCATTAGATACGGAACCGTTTCGCGATGGTTCGGAGGCTGGCCGAAAGATCGGCCAACTCCGTACTCGCTACCGCTGTCTGCGCCGCACCCTCCGATGATTGCGCCGACAAGTCCCGAATGGACACGACGTTGCGGTTGATTTCCTCGGCCACCGAGCCCTGCTCCTCCGCTGCCGTCGCAATCTGCGCGTTCATCGATTTGATTTGGCCCACCGCCTCGCTGATTTCTTCAAGTGCACCATCCGCCCGACGTACCTGTTCCAAACTGTGTTGCGCCTTGCTCTGGCCCTGCTCCATCGCCTGCGCCGCACTTTTACTACCCTGCTGCAGACCCTCGATCATCCGCTGAATCTCCTGTGTCGATTCCTGCGTCCGACCCGCCAGGGTCCTCACCTCGTCCGCAACCACGGCAAATCCACGGCCCTGCTCACCTGCACGCGCCGCTTCGATCGCCGCATTCAACGCCAAGAGATTGGTCTGTTCGGCGATCCCACGAATCACGTCCAATACGGTCCCGATGTTGTCGCTTTCACTTTCGAGTCGACGGATCACGTCTGCCGCACGATGGACTTCGTTCACCAGGTCCTCAGTCGCCGACAGAGCCTGTGCCGCCACCGAACGACCTTCACCGGCCTTGCCGTCCGCCTGCAATGCGGCCTCGTCCGCGCTCGCTGCGGTACGTGCCACATCTTGCACGGTGCTGGTCATTTCGTTCATCGCGGTCGCGACCTGCTCGGTCTCCGATTGCTGCGTATGCAACCGTGTACTGGTTTCATCGGTGATCACCGAGGTCTGCTCGGCCGCCGAGGCAAGCTGGACCGTGGCATTGCTCATCTCGCGGATCGCCTCACGGAATTTTTCGCGCATGGCGTCGAAGGCCTTGGCCACCTGGCCCAGTTCGTCTTTCGACTCATAGCCACAACGGACCGTCAGATCGCCGGCCGCCATCGCGGCCGAGGCTTTGTTCAGCTTGCCGACCGCTTCGCCGATGCCGCGGATGGTCACCACGGCCAGCGTGCTCAGCAGACCAATCGCCAAGACGATCAAAGCGATCGATAGACTACGTACAAAGGCATTGCGCTCGACCTGTTGGATATAGGCGAGTTGGGCCCGATCGAGCTGGTACTGCCACAGCTTCTCGACCTCTTTGTGAGCCTCTATGAACAGCGGGTTCGTCATTCCCAGTAAGACACGGATGGCACCCAGGTAGTCCCCTTGCTGGAGTTCGGCACTGACCCCGCGCAGGCCTTTCTCGACGAAAACCGCGCGCTTTTTGGCGAAGGCCTCGGCCAGGGCCCGCTCCTCCGGCGATAGTTCGTTCGCCATGTAGACCTGCCAGATCGCGGTGATCTCGGCGATGTTCTTTTCGACCGTGTTGATGTGCATCGTGACATCGTGCTTGTGCCATGACACCGTTTTGGAGCCCGGTTCGTGCTGCAGTGCGAATACCAGCTGACTACGATTCTCACGCATCAGTTCGATGATCCGGCTGAGTTGCCCGGTCGGCACCAATCGCTCTTCGTAGACCGCCTTGAGCGAATCCTCCGCGGCTTGCATCGCAAACAGCCCGAGACCGCCGACCACCAGCATCAGCAGTCCCGAAAACGCGACCAGCAAAGTCAGACGAAACTTGATTGTGAGTTTTTGTAGCGGGTTCTTCATGTCACCTTCCCCTTGTTCAGTAGATAAGTTGCGGATTCCCGCGCCCGATCCGTAAAGGCTTGGTGCCACGTTCCCGTGAGGCCTCGGCTTTATCGCAGTTGTTTCTACGACACAAGATCGACCAATGTGGGAACTCCTTTACACATCTAGCGAAAAAAACGCCAAGACATCGGGCTCGGCCATCCATTGCCGAAACATCAAATCAATGCAGCTTTCGCGGCTGATCTTCAGCACGCTGTCGCTCCTGCAGAGCAACCATTCGACGGCTGATTCCGTTCGCAATCACGCGTTGTTGTTCTATGGCTACGGCGATACGTTCACACATCGACCTAAACGACGTTACGGACTTATGGATGCTGCGCAACGCATCTATCGCACGCAACGCCAACGGCACGCCGCCAGGTACGGAGGACAGATCGTTCGTCGTAACGCGCTCGACTAAGACCAAGGTCTCCTGCAGCCGCCCAACGAGGCCCTGCATTTTTTCGGTGACATCCTGTGAAAGGCTCGCAAGGTGTCGCACGCGGTCCGAAGTTGCCGATATTGCGCAATCCGACTTGCCATTATGGGGGGCCTCTATTGCGGCTTTTGTCGCCAGCAGATTGGTAGTCCTGGCCGCGTCCTTCAAGGCATCCAGTGACCGACAGATCTCTGTCTTTTCACGTTCCATGTCCTGAATCGCCTGGGTGACCAGGCGCACTTCCGTGGCCAACAGCTCGGAAAGCTCCGTTGTATCCGGGAACCGGCCAAGGCGGTCCGCAGTTACGCTCGTATCCTCCTCATGCCGGTTGTTTTCGCTCACCGCATCGCCGTCGGTAACATCAATCTCGGTCGAATCCATACGGCCTCCGATCATTTCCATAGTTTCGGACTCCACGTGTCTTATAGCTTCCAATACACATTCCCGCGCATCCATGCGATGGCCATGGGATCGATGAGTCACCGAATCGACGGTCTCATCGATATCTCTAGCCGCAATTCCGAACGGTGATCGCAGGAAGACGAACAACCAGATGCCGATCGTGCCGCCCACTATCACGGCAAGCATCACGATCATGGCATTGCTGGCATGGAGATGAATCATCACCAATACCGTCATCACTACCACCAAGCATGGCGCCACGATCAACTGCCAAGGTACCGGTAAAACGGCATGATCGAAGGAAAACAATCTATGGATCAGTGCAAATGCGGATCGCCGGTCGCGAGTATCGAACTCGGCATTGCCATCCGGATGGTCGAAATCGGCAGATCTCTTCTCATCGTTGTCGACAAGACCGTTTTCCTTGCCGTCGTTCATCCCCTTCACAATCCCGGTGCCGGACGGGTGCACACCCGTATCAAAGGCCTCTTCCACGTCTAAGGCCGAACAATGGCTCTTCACGAAAAATCACTCCCTTGTAGTCAAGTTGACTTAACCGGTTCAATGCGAACCGGCAGAGACTCCAATGCACAAGCAATCCATCCGAAAATGGCGCGATGGGTTTGCTCGCACGGTTTCAGGCGGGGAAAGGGCCGGATAGTTATCTGATGCCGCGGGAAAAAGGCGGCTGACCGACGATCAAAGGTGACACGCCTTGGCGAAACACCGATTTATCAACGTTTGCAGGATCTCAAGATGCCTGCGTGAAGTTGATTAGCGGTCGTCGTCAATGCTTCTTTAATACAAAAATCATCATAAGCAAAGATGAACATTCGGATACTCATGTCTCGGCGAGATCCCCTTCGGGGTAAGCGCCTCGATCGAGAACATCGCTCTCTTTGTCGGTGCCGGTCTTTAACGGCTTCAAAGCGCCGAGTTTGTACCAGGCATCCAGCGACTCGTTCGCGACATCCTTGACCTTACGACGCTGCGCACGGGCCCTGCTGCGTAACATCTCGAACGCTTCATGTTGTTCGAGACGATAACGTTCCATGATGATACCCACGACCACGTTGACGATATTGCCGGTCTCCAGGGCAAGCTCCAAGCGATTACCGGATTGACGCAGCGCCGCAAAATCCTTTGCACGGCGCAATGCGGCTTCGATCGTGGGAATGGCCTTTTCGATGTCGATCGGCTTGACCAGATAACCCAAGGTACCGATTTCCGCCGCCTCTTCGACATAATCGCGTTCGCTATAGGCCGAAAGAAAAATGAAAGGCACCCCCAACTCGGCAAAACGCCGACCGAGCTCGAATCCCGACATCCGCGGCATTCGCTTATCGACAATCGCCAAGTCAGGACATTCTTCAGCAACCATACCCAAGGCCTCGTCGCCCGAACCGGCCAATCTCACATCGTATCCGGCATCCCCAAGACCCTTACCGAAGGTTGCGAGTACCAGTTCATCATCATCTACCAGTAGCAGTTTCTTATGCTTCACCGTTGTGTTTCCTTATCGTTTTAATATTGCTGGCTTGCCGACGACACCAGAGGCGAATGCAAGGACAAAGTGGCAATGATACGTCTCTCGACCTCTACTATCGACAAGTCGGCACCCTGTCGAGGCAGCATATGCCGCACGAGATCCAGCCCGGTTCCCACCCCCTTCCCTGCGCGATAATCCCAATTTTCGGGCAACTCACCCGGATTGACGATGATAACCGTCACACATCCATCCTGGCTTTTGCATTCGACGTTCACTCCATCGTTTTCGTCAACCGGAGCATGCTTAACGGCATTCAGTATCAATTCATTGAGCACCAAGGCGAGCGCAACCGCTTTGTCCGATGCCACCAGCCATTTCCCTTCACACGCGTGCAAGGTCATCGACATGGGCGCCTGGGGCGACACATCGCTGGTATTGTCGAAGATGGCGCGCAACAGGTGCGCGAGGTCGAGCGATGCATTCGGCGATCGACTTTGCAGACCGTACACGGTCGCGATCGATACAATTCGATTGACTGCCTCGCCGATAACGCGGCTAACCTCGGGATGGTCGCTTTGGGTCTGACGAAGTAGGCCGATCACGCCCTGAAGGTGATTCTTAATGCGATGATGCACCTCCCGAATCAAGGTGTCCTTTTGACGCACCATCACGGTCAGCTGGTTTTTTTCGGCTTCTTGATCTTTTGTCAAATCGTGCAAAACACACACGGCGCGTCGAAACTCACCGGTGTCGTCGGTGAGTGCCGACGTGGTCACTTTGAAATAGCCGGCCGACGTGTGTTTGATCGATTCAACGACGCGTTTCGGATCGCGCTTCAATCGGATCCCGTGCGGACATTCATCTTGCGGAGCACCGTCCCGCTCACAGATACCGCAACGCCCGCCTATCAGATCGACGACCGACCGGCCGGACAATGTCTCGAAGGCCCGATTTGCCTTGACGATTTGCAAACCATCGTCGAGTACGGCGATCGGGTCCGTGACGGCATCGAACCACTCATCCCATTCGGCATCGGGCGAACCGCGCGCCGTGTCCGCCCGTTTACGTTCGGCGGCACCGATACCGAACGATATCGACCAAACCATCCTGCCGTCGCCGTTTCCCACCGCTTGCAGCATGAACTCGCCCGTTCTCACCCCGACACGAGTCGAACAACGCAACGCCAGCCGAATTGTTTCGCCGCTTGCGCCGCGCAGCACCGATCGACGAACCCGCTCACGAATGGTCTCGTCGTGGCAAAACATCGGCAAATCCCATAACGGCGTACCCAGCACATCGCTCGAGCTAAGCCGATCGAGCGCCAATGCCGCCTCGTTCACCATCGACAGCGTCCCGTCGCGGTCGATCAAACCCATGAACAGACCCGGTGCACTGAGCATCGCATTCAGATTCGCGTTGGCATCGGCCAGCGCGACATCGCGCTCGGCGACCTTGTCCGCCATCTGAGTAAAACTCTCGGCAAGTTGGTGGAGTTTGGGCCCGTTCAGCTGGGGCATATCGACCAGGCGATCCCCGGCGGCCAACGTCCGCCCGAGTCGCACCAGGCGTCCAAGGTCGTTATTGAAACTCAAGCCGATTAACGACAACGCCACGATAACGACGGCCAGCCCACCACCCAATACCGGAAGGTTATCCAGCCACAGCTCGCTGACGGTCGCCTGGGACAGACGCGTATCCACACCGAAGTAGATGAATCCGACGGCACTACCTTGCCAATCGACGGCATAACGCGCATAGACGACATCGGCGGTATAGTCACGGCGTTCAAGATCGCTGACCGGCAACGGTATCGGCGTCGCACGGCTCTTCGCCAATACGCGATCCTGCGCATCGACCAGGGCCACATAGGTAATACCGCCAAGCCCGCCCTTTACCAGATCGTCAAGGCGCTCCGCGGACAGATCGTTCCCCCCGCCAACCGCCAATGGGCGCAATGCGATATTCAAGGCCGCCGCCGTATGCGCCACGATCGCCCGCGTCGTATCAAGAGAAAAGGAATGGAGCACCTGCCCCGTATACAAGCTCGCCCAGCCGATCAAGCCCAGCAAAACGACGATGCTCCCCAAGACAAGCCGGATCCGCACAGAATTGAAGCGTAGAATCCCGAAGCGATACATCTGAACCTCGCGGAGACGAGACCGGTGTCCGTAAGCATTCCATGCTCCGCCCCATCAACACTTTAAACCCCATCAATCACATTACGTAACGATTTCTTGTTTATTTCAAGGATAGCCCGAGTCCGTATCGAGTCGTTTGACCGCTAACAAGCTGACGCACTCGCGACCAGCGACGCCGATATGCATGATCTGAACGGAAGGAATGCGGATTGCGGCGGAAGTTTACCCGGCACGCCGAACCGTTCCAACGGAAACCTGGGGTGAATGTCGACTGATCAGTTTTTGTCTATTCGGCGCGACCTTTCAAATTAACAAGTTGTACGGGCTTTGGTCCGGCCATGACGACACGCGGGGCTGATACAATTATCGATATTACTCTGTGATCTCGATTCGCAAGACAAGATATGAATTCCGTTCCTGACGCGACGACAAAACGGTCGACTCGGCATACCGACCGCATGTCCAAAATCCGCCCCTTCTATGTCATGGAAGTGCTTGAACGGGCATTTCGTATGCAGGCGGAAGGTAACGACGTGATCCATCTGCAAATGGGTGAACCGGACTTCGACACCCCACGGACAATCACCCAAGCCGGCATACGCGCCTTGGAACAGAAACGCACCCACTATGTCCAGGCCCTCGGCATCCCCGCGTTACGTGAGCGCATCGCCGATTACTACCCGGCGCCCTGTCGTCCGCCGGTCGAGCGTGTCGTGGTTACACCAGGCTCGTCGGCGGGACTGCAGTTGGTCTTTGCCTGTCTGCTGAACCCGGGCGACGAAGTACTGCTCGCCGACCCCGGCTATCCGTGCAATAACAATTTCGTCCATTTATACGGCGGCGTGCCACGCGGAATCCCCTGCAACCCCGACAGCAATTATCAATTGACCGCAAAAGCGATCGCTCAGCACTGGAACGAAAACACCCGTGCCGTGCTGATCGGTACTCCGTCGAACCCCACCGGCTCGGTGGTTCCACCGGATGAGATGAGCCGGATCGCAAATACCGTCCGCCGGCTCGGCGGGCGCCTGATCGTCGACGAGATCTACCACGGCTTGGTCTACGACACCGATGTCCGAACCGCGCTTTTCGACGGTAACGATATCTTCGTGGTCAACAGTTTCTCAAAGTACTACGGCATGACCGGTTGGCGGCTCGGCTGGTTGGTCGTGCCCGACGATTACATCGACGACATCACACGACTGTCGCAAAACCTATTCATTTCCGCCAGTACACCGGCACAATATGCGGCATTGCACGCCTTCGATGCCGAAACGACCGAAGAGCTCGAATATCGGCGCGCGACCTTTCAGCGGCGCCGGGATTACTTCGTTCCGGCACTGCGCGAGTTGGGCTTCGCCGTCCCGTTGATGCCCCAAGGCGCTTTTTACGTATACGCCGACTGCAGCCGTTTTTCGACTGACAGCGACACCGTCGCGCTCGACTTGTTGGAGCAGGCATTGGTCGGTGTCGCACCGGGCAAGGACTTCGGGGTTTACCGACAACATGAGCACATCCGCTTCAGCTATGCGAATGCCATGGACAAACTGGAGCAGGCCGTGGCGCGCATGGCCGGTTTTCTGAGTCGAACCTGAAAAGCGAAATCTTTAGAAACGAATGACTTCAAAGCTGCCTGCCGCCCGCCTGGCCAGTTCCCGCTCGCCGATTTGCGACGCATTCGATTCCGTCAGACCATCTATCGCATCGGGGACATGGAACAACAACAAGGTGTCACCGACGACCCTGAAGTTCGTTGGGTCCAGGGGCAATTGCCCGCCCAACGCCAGACTGTAAGGACACGGGTCGTGCCGCGGCCGATACTTGTCCGGATTCCGATTGAAAGCCTCGACCTGGGCCTGCGACGTCAGAAAGTAAATCACACCGTCATGGCTAACGGCATATTCCGAATCGCCCTTTTCCGCACGATTCCATGTGAAGTAGGACACCGGGCTATAACCGTCAATCGCCGGCATCGGCACCTCCTGCACCAACGGCTGCGAGTTCGCCGGTTGCGCGATAATCAGCACGATCAACAGCAACATGCCCAACCAATCACCCAAATACATTTTTTTCATTTCATCACCACATCAGCCCGTCGCCTGCCGATGAGATATGCTGCCTTAAAAGGCCATAGGCAAAGCACGATACAAATGTCGACCACCCGGCACGCACCGCATCCATCGACACACCGTCGAGGGCTCATCGAGCCCGATATGCTGACGAGACCCGAAGCGAAAAGCTTTTTTTTCACGACACCCCGCCTGGAGCGCCCAGTGCCGCAAACGACAGTATCCGGTCCTGATACATTCCGCTTTCCGGACGATCGTTCGACAACGATCGGTTTTCCGCATCAAACACGATGGATATGACTTCCGATCACTTTTTGATTGTCGGCGCCGGTGGTATCGGTGCCTACTATGGCGCACGTCTGCAACAAGCTGGTCACCGCGTGACCTTTGTTGCACGCGGCGACCATCTGCAAGCCATGCAAAAACACGGGCTATGTGTCGCACACACCGAATTCCGATTCCAATCGGCCGTACAAGCGCTCTCGATCGAGCGCTTGTTGGAATCGACCACCGCCGAACGGTTTTCAGTGATCATATTCGCTGTCAAAGCCGGTGCGACTCAGTCGTTGCTCGACCGACTGCGCGAGTGGCTAAGCGGTGAGGCCGGCCCGCGGATATTGTCTCTACAGAACGGTATCGATAACGAACGCCTGATCGCCGCGACCATCGGTACCGCACGCACCATTGGCGGGCTCGCGGTGCGTATCGGCGGCCATGTCGTCAGGCCGGGAAGAATCGAGGCCAAAGGACCCGCGCAGGTGATCCTCGGCGCCTGGCCCACGACACAGCTTAATCGCCGTTGCCAAAACGCATTGCCCGCGTTGGTCGACACCTTCTCCGCGGCCGGCATACCCACGCAACTCAGCGAGGACATTCGCCTGGAGTTATGGAAGAAATTGCTCATCAACAACGGCGTGAATCCCCTGTCCGCACTAACCGGCCTGGATACACGCACCCTGAGTAATCATCCACAACTCGGCGATAGCGTGTTTCGGCTGATGCAGGAGGCCGCGCAGGCGGCGCGTTCGGATGGCGTCGAACTCGGTGCCGGCGATGTCGACGCCATGTTCGACTTGATTTGCACCTTCGAGCCGATCAAGACCTCGATGCTGGTGGACTACGAAAAAGACCGCCCGCTCGAACTCGACGAGATCACCGGTGCGGTATGCGAACGTTGCCGAACGATCCAACAACCCGCGCCGGTTTCCGAGTTGATCTATGCCCTGCTCAAACTGCGCTTGCAACAACCCTAGACGCGCCCGCCATGGCCCGATTCACTCTTTCGTTCCCGGGTGTAGCCACCAGGCGAACCAACGCGTCAGCAAGGGCATCACGACCCAGGTCATCAATACGACCACGACACCGGTGAACAACAAGGTACGTAACGGCATCGGCCAATGGGCAATCAGCGGCATCAACACAAGGCTGAGTGAGCTGACGATGATGAAAATACCAAGCCAGATCACCAATGCCATCTTCACTTTCGGCGGATGCGACGGCACATCGCAATGAGCGACGGTAAACCAGGTCTCCAACCCGCTCTCAACCTGGGCCTCGCGCGGTTGGCTGACCCGGCTGGCAAGCTCTCGCCATGCCGCTCGCTCGTCCGAATTCTCCCAACGCTCGAGATTACTGCGTTTGTCGAAGCGAAAAAGAATACGATAGGCCCGATCCTTCCCGCCGGCCGGCCGGAAGATCGTCGCACCGAGATGACCGGGCTGCACGGACGCCGCCTTGGTGATGCCTTTAAGATAGTCCTCGAATGCATCCTCGGCACCGGGCAGCGGACGCCGCGTCACCAACACCGTGACCGGGTCGTCAGGTGCCGCTTCGAAACCCTGATTCATCGCTGTTCACCTCTGACGCTCGAGCCATTGCCGAACGATGCGCGGTGCTGTCGCAACCACCTCGTCACGTGCAAACATCCGCTCAGTCCACGACGCCAGCTCCGCCGACAGACCGGGCTCCGGCATCTCATAGGCCATCGCCAAACCGAAGCGCGTAACCACGGCATAATCGGCAATACCGCAGGTTCCGCCGAACCAATCTCGATCGCCGAGCAAATCATTTAACACCGGCATAGCCGATGCCCAGCGCGCCGCGGCATCGTCGATCACTGCCGGATCGACATGCTCGGGTTCGCGGTCGCGCCGTTCGAAGACCAAATCGCGTACGGCGGGGCCGAGTCCGGCATCCGCATAACACCAAACCTCACGAGCATGGGCGCGACTTTCGGCCGACGAGGGCAACAAACCGCCATGTTCATCGTTCAGGTATTCGAGGATCACCCGGGAATCGGTCAACACCTGCGTCGCCGCGACCAGCACCGGCACGGTGCCGTATTCGGTCAACGGAGGCCAAACCGCCTGCCAACGCGAATCGTCATGTGCCCGCCTGTCGACCGCCAAACGGAGCTGATGTAACACTATGCGGACACGCCAACAAAAGGGACATTGGTCCTTGTCGTAGAGGGTCAACACGACCGCTCACAACCTGGCGAGACGCATTTCTCCGAGGTATTCGAGAACATAATCGATACGATCCTGCCCCCAAAAGATCTCCTCGCCAATAACGAAACTCGGCACACCGACCACGCCCTTCTCGTCGGCCTCATGCCAGTTCGACTGAAGCCGGGCATGATTGCTGGAGTCGTGAATGGCCTCCCGAAACTCGTCCCGATGCAGACCGAGGCCTTCTGCGATATCGATCAGCAAATCCTCCTGCCCGATATCTTCGCCGCAAGCCCACTCACGCCGCATCACCTCGACAATGTAAGGGCGCAACAGGCCTTTTTGTTCCGCCAATAACGAGCCTGCACCCGCGAAGGTCGGATCGGTCGTCTTCGGCGGCGGATTGACGGGAATACCCATTCGGCGGGCGATACGGGCCATGTCCTGTCGCGCGACCGGAAGCTTCTTTATCGCGATCTCCGGTGGCGACCGTCCATCCCAAGAACCCAATGGTCGCCATACCAAATTGGCGTGGTAATCATCGAATATCCGGAACATCGTCTTCGATGCCAGATAACAATAGGGGCTGCGGAAATTGAAATAGACGTGTACGTCGGCCGGTTCAGACATGAGCGTTCTCGAAAAAGAAGCCGGCGGCGTCTACACCGCCGGCAGGTCAGGAGGAAACCTTTTGTTTACCGACCGGATGCACGCATATTCTGTACGGTGAACTTCTTGGTCGGGTTCAATGCCGGATCGACCTGCCCCTTGAACTGACCGGTGGTGCAATGCATCGCCTGCACGTCGACCATGGTAAAGGAATCGTCGATCGCCACACCGGTACCCTTGTTCTTCGGCAGATGATGGTCGGGGTGTGCCTGGCCGATTTGCCAACTCTTCCACAGCTCGCCTTTACGGTCGTAGATCAGGGTACGCGGGATGGTAAAGGTCTGCGCATCGATGTAGTGCACACGCTTGCTGATCGGATGGTTGCTGTCCTTGGGCACGTTTTCCAGCACATACACCTTGCGCAACTGCCAGGTAATCTGAGGGAAGCAGTTACCCTTTCCGGTCATCTCGACAAACTGATAGCCGTCCGATTCCTTGTGCTCTTCGGACAAGGTCAAATCATTGTGATTATAAAACGGCATCAACATCTCTTTGGTGCCTTTGTATGTCCACTCCATGTCGTTGATTCGTCCGTTGTAACCCTCGAAATCCTCGATCATGACGTCGGAACCCAGGAAGGCATCGGTCACCTGACCCGACGCCAGCCTGCGCACCCGGCGTTGGAAACCGAGATAAAGCCAGGCATTGTCACGCTTGAGATCATCTTCGTAACGATGGATCAACAACTGCGTGTTTTTGACATCGAAAGGCTCCAATGCCTGGACATAGATCGCCCGAAATATCTGAGACGGATTCGGCTCGATATTCGGAATCGGCTCTTGGTTGACCCGATGCATGAAGTTCAAGAAATGAAAATTGAACTTGATGGTTCTTTCCAACTTGCCGGAATTCATATCCTTGTACTTCCAGTAGAAAGGATAAATCGCGGCATTGTCACCCCAGTTGTAACCGTATTTATAGTTCCATGCGAGCTTCTCGCCAGCACGTGGATCGTCCAGCGACGGTTCGGCGGGAAAAGGACGACCGGCGACGAAACCCTCGATCTCCCCCGATGTCGCACCCAGCTTGACTTTACCCAATCCATCCCTGGTAGCCTGGACATAATTGGGATGCAGATCGAACGACGTGGTCTCACCGACGGTGATTGTCGTCCAACCCTGTTTGATGAACGCCAGAGTCGCCGGATCGATGACATCCTTGAACTGATCCGCATTCGACTGATCAATGGTCATGCCCGCAGTCAATCCCGCGAAACTCGGCACGCCGTTTTTGTAGGGATAGAACGAGGCCTCGACATCCGCCTCGGTTGCCGCGAACGCCGACGCCGACAGCGCGGTCGTCAACGCCGCCGCCATAATGGTTTTGGCTACTCTCATCGTCACGTTACTCCTTATATTTCTAGAATCGATAGCGCAGGGTGACCTGCACCTCGTCTTCGTTCTGTGCCATACCGATCGGCCCGGCGCGGAAACGACCCAGCGGTTCAAAACCGGCAAGACTACGGATGGCAAGCGAGCCTTCTGCGCCGACAGGACCTGTCGCCGGTGGGAAAGGGTTACAGGCTCTACAATCATCGAACTTCTGCGCCGAATCGCCGACCTTGATATTCGCACCGACCGTCAGGCGGAGATTGTCGCTGATCAACCAATCCACGGACGGCGCGAGCGTGGTGGCCTTGGCACCGAAGTCGTGCGCCACGATCATCTGCGGGCTCAGGCGGTCGTTCTTGTACCACCCCTTCATCAGGAAGGTCGCGATGTGGTTGAGTTCCTTGTCGGGAATACCGACCTCGATACCGTTCACACGCTTACGTTCGTGATCGACCAGATACTGACCGAACAGTTGTGCGGACAGCAGGAAGGCACGACGATCGTTGAGGAAAGGAATAAAGGTGGGTCTGTCCCACCCGATGACGTAACGAAAGACATCCGACTCGGAAAACAACCGCGGTCTCAGCGTGTTGGCGAACTCCTCACCGTCCGTATAGGCGGCTTCGACCCGAAACACCGACTTCAGCGAATCGGAGTAGAGATCGAGTGAACCGCCAATTAGATTCACTCGCGGGAAGTGAATATCGAATGCGATCAGATAAGGAAAAATATCGGACTCTACCGAACCCGTAAACGGATTATCAGCCGGTATGCCCCCCCGGAGAGACGGCAAATGAGAACGATAGGTCAGCGCATTCAGTGAAAAACCCACACCTTTGGTTTCGCCTTCCAGCTTTACCCCGAATTGGGTGTTATCCAATGACCATGACGGCATATGCGCCTTACGAATACCGATGACGTTCTTTGGGAAATCGGTTGCGGTATTACCATTGGCAAAATTCGAAACGGTACAGCCGTTATCCCAGCAATTGTTCATCGCACGGAAGAAATTCCCGGCATCGAGGATCGCGTACGTCGAGCCGCCTTGACCAAGATTGCTCGGGCGAAACTTGTCGAAGTTCCACACGAATTGCAGGTTCAGATCATCGAATAGCTCCGTTGCACCGAAATGTTTCTCGGCCGTCGCCATCCACATCGGGATACGGATATCTTCGAGTTCGTCATAGATGTTATGACGCGAATAATCGACGGGATTGAGCACATCCAGCACACGAAACAGATCCGTACGTCCCCAGATGACCTGTTGCTTACCGACACGAAAGCTCCATTCGGTACCGTCGACTTGCGGCAAGCTCGCATCGACATAGAGTTCGCGGATGAAGTCCCACCGATCGTTGAACTCCGGAGAGCGCAGCTCATTGGTATCCGCATCCATGTATCCATCGATACAGCCGCGCGAATCCTTATCACAAGGCCGAACGGGCACCGCCAAACCGACACCGCCGTCCGTGTCGTGCAAATCGGACCCCAACAGTACGAGGCCATCATTGACGTTTCCCGGTTCCAGCCCGCCGCCCGGCAGAGCGATGCCTCCGCCGTAGGGTACGGATGACGCCGGCACACCCGATGTACTTTCCATGAATACCGGGCCACCCGCGCTACGTCCAAAACGATCGTTGAAATGATCGACCGCATCGTAAGTCGCTCGGAAGGTGCCATAAACGCCGACATTGCTGAAACGGCCGACATCGCCCAAAGTCTTGGCCATCTCGATCTGCGCGGTGTTGCGGACTTTGCTCAGTCCCTCGCCATTGCGCTGATACGTGGCATTCTCTACGAAGCCGTTGATCTCCAGGGTGCCGTCTTCCGAGGTATATGCGATCGCATTCTGGCTCATTGCCAGACCGACCGCGGCGATCAACGGCAAGCGTCGCCACCCGTTCGACCTGCCCACACTATTCGTGATTTCACTCATTGCACTCGATCCCCTCTCTCATCGTTCTTTTGTAGTAATGGGCAACACCTTGCGGTGTTCCGTTGACGCGCGTGGTGCAGCTCTGCCGTCAATACCCCCCTTTAAGGTTGTGCCGGTGCCTCTTCGATATGCAGCACGCCGTCCTCATCGAAGCGCGCGGCCGATACGAAGGTCGGTTTGAAAATACGGATCCAGGCGGGAACGAGCAGCATCGCCGCGCTGGCGTTGAGCAAGAGCATCACGACCAGCAGCAGCGCGGCGTCGGCCTGGAAACGCAGATCGGAAATGAACACCCACATGATCACACCGCCGATCAGACAGGTGGCGGTAAAACCGATCGCCTTGCCCGTCGTCGCCACGGCCTGACCGATCGCGAGCCGGAGGTCGCCTACGATCGCCGCCCGCTCTCGGATGCGGTCCATGATGTAAATGGAATAATCGATACCCACACCGATGCCGACAGCGATAATCGGCACGGTGTTCACGTTGATGCCGATACCGGCGACCCCCATGTACGCATAGGTGGCGACGGTGCAGAACATCATCGCGACGAACATGATCCAACCGGCATGCAGGGACCAATAGAACCAGGTGACGAAAACGAAAATCAGCGCCAGCACCAAGGGGATGATCAGCATGTTGCTTTCGAATGCCGATTCGTTCATCGCGGCGGTCACGCCCACCAAACCGCCCGCGAGCTGCATCTGTAGACCTTCGACCCGGTTCGACGGATCGTTGATCCATTCCTTCGCGCGATGAATGGCCCGACGAATCGTCTCGGCCTGGTGGTCCTTGTAGAAGAACACCATGTTGGCGACCTGGTCGTCGGTATCGACGAACTCTTTCAGCGCCCCGGGTACCGGACTCGACGCCATGTACGCGAACATCAAGCCGCCGACGTACGACTCCGAGTCGGGGATGATCGCCCAACGCGGATCGTCGTTATGGAAGATACGATTGACCTGCTTGACCAGATCGGGAATCGCCTTGGACCCGCCCAGATCGGGGTCCAACAACATATGCCGTTGAAAGGCCTCGATCGCCTGCAATACCTCGGGCCGCTTCATACCGCCCTTTTCGTCGGTACGCGCCACGATGTAGAGTTCTTCGGAGCCGGGGAAGCGCTCGTTGATGACCTTGGAAGAGATGTTGTAATCGTGATCAAGATAGAGAATCGGCGAACCGGGCTCGGACTCACCGACCTGCACCTTGGAACTCAAAAATGCGGCAACGACCACGATCACCAGGCTTGCGGCCAACACGGCGCGCGCACCATCCCGCGTCGCCACCCCCTTGCCCAATGACGCGAACGCCCTTTGGTCGACACTTGTACCGAGCGATGCTGACTTGGGCTTTGGCAGCAAAGACAGTATTAAAGGCACCGCGATCAACACGGTGAACACGACGCAAGCGGCCCAGATGGACGCGTAGATACCGAGCTTCTCGTTGATCGGTACCGAACCGAGTGCGATCAACAACAAACCAATGGCATCGGAAACGATGCCCAGGGTGCCCGGTCGAAACAGCGAATCGAAGGTCTTGTGCGCGGCCTCGAACGAGGTCTCGCTGGTCTCGATCTCGTCGTAATAGCGCTGCACCAGCTGAATCGCATGCGACATCGCCCGCGCCGAGATCAGAAAGGGTATCACCAGGGTCAGCGGGTCCAGGTTGTAGCCCAGCAATGACAGGATACCCAGACCCCATACCGCCGAAATGCAGATACCGAACATCGGCAGCAAAATGCCGTAGGCACGACGGAAGTACATCACCAGCAGGGCCAGCATGATCGCGACCGTGGTAACGAAAATCAGCAGCAGCTGATCCAGGTAGCTGTAGACCCAGCCCCATAACATCGGCTGGCCCGTGGCATAGATGCTGATGCCGGCGACCGTCTCTTGATCCCGAATCGCCTGAATCTGGGTAAAGATCTCGGCATAGTTCAACTGGCCCTCGTTGAACTGTGCTTTGATCAGGGCCGCCTTCATATCCGGCGACACCAGCAGACCATAAACCCCGGGATTTGCCCTGACGTCGTTGCGCAGCTGTTCAAGCTGCTCGTCGGTCATATCGGGTTCGACCGGATCGTAATAGGGCTGCGAATTGACGTCGCCGGTATCGGTCAGCCAAACCTTGCGCGAGGTGCGATGAGTCAGACTCGACAACAGGTTGTGGTTTACACCGCTGACATTATCGACCGCCTGGGTCACACGATGGATACGTGCCAGGGTGTCGGCGGTAAAGATATCGCCCTTCTCGGCGACCAAGGCCATAACCACATTGTTCGCGCCGCCGAAGGTATCGCGGATACTGTTATGCAGCTTGATGTATTCATGCTTCTGCGGAAGCAGATCGGCGAAGTCCGAATACATCTGGACCTTGGGTATCTGCGCGCCGAAGAACACCGTGAGCAAGGCCAGCACGGCCAAAACGATGCGAGGGTGACGAAACACCAGGTCGTCGATGTTGCGTAGCCAATGAGTAAAGCGATGGATGGCGGTCATTGTCCGGCCCCCTGGTCGGCCAGACGCGCGCTATTGGAATCGAGTTCCAGCGTCTTCAGCGTACCGGCCCCACCCGCCAACAACAGCCTGTGTTCATCCAGCGATACCGCGCCGATCAGATAAGACGATAGCCTGGGTAACGCGGAAACCGATCGCCACTCACCTCCGCCGTATTCGAGCAATGTTCCATTGTCACCAAGAACGAACAGCCGGTTACCGGCGGTGGCGAAACCGTACAAGGGTGCCGAGCTTTCGCTTTGCTGACGCTCCCAACTCTGTCCGCCATCGGCGGTATGCAAAATGGTGCCGCTCAGACCGCTGACCCAACCATGCCGGCGATCGCGAAAATACAGTCCCATGGGATAAAACTCGTTCGGCAGGGGTTCCGTACGCTCCCAGTCGTTGCCGTCCCGGCTGAACATCACGGTACCGAACTCACCGGCGATCACCGCGGTGCCGTCGTCGAGAAACTGGATTGCGGTAAACAACAGATCCTCGTCCTGGGTGCTGCTGCGCCAGGTATCGCCGAAGTCCGACGTGATCAACAGGGTCGAAAAGCTCGCACCGACCCAGACCGTATTGGCGCTGTCGCATGCCAAGCCCATCAATGCCGACTCTTCGGTGTCGATGGGTTTTGCCTGCCAATCAGTTGCCTGGGCACTCGACACCCAGAGCGTGCGACGCGAATCCACCGCGGCGAAACGGCCGTTTGGACAGGCGGTAATCCCGATAAAAGAGGCTTTGGTCGGCAGTTGAATCCGCTGCCACTGTTCAGCGTTGTGATCGGATATCAACAGAACGCCGGCATCGGACGCGACCACCACTTTATTCGCCGTACTGGCCACGGCCTTGAAATGATCGAACACATGAATGCTACGGGCCTTCTCCTCACCGACCCGGCTCAGGTTCAGCGGCGCCTCGCAACCCAAGAGCGCGAAGAGCGCGGTGAGCAGGATCCACCCGATGCGAAGGTGCGTAGTCTTGAAGAGACGCTCGCTCATACGAAGCGCATCCCCACGCTGCCGAGATCCTGAAAACGCACATTGACCGCATCGCCCTTGTTGACCGTGACCGCCGCGGTGATACCGCCGGTCAGGATCAGGGTACCGGACGGAATCTCTTCGTCGCGCTCGCCCAGCATATTCGCCAGCAAGGCGACACTGGCCGCGGGATGGCCCAGCACCGCGGCACCGGCGCCGAGTTCGACGATCTCGCCGTTGCGCTCCAACACCACGCCCAGGTTGCGCGCATCGATATCGCTGGGACGCGCCATGCGGCCACCCAGCACGAAGCGCGACGAAGACGCGTTATCGGCGATCACGCTGACCAGATCGAAACGGAAGTTCTCGTAACGCGAATCGATGATCTCGACCGCGGGAATCACGAAGTCGGTCGCCGCCAAGACATTACCGGCATGACAACCCGGCCCTTTCAACGGCGCCTTGGTGACGAACGCCAACTCGGCCTCGACCTTGGGATGAATCAGCTCGTCGGTCTTGATGTCCGCACCGTCCGGCCGGTCGAAGTAATCGGCGAGAAAACCGTAGATCGGCGTGTCCACACCCATCTGTTTCATTTTCGCGCGCGAGGTCAGACCGACCTTCAGACCGGCCAGCGTATGACCGCGATCGAGCTTGCGCCGGCGAATGGCGTACTGGATGTCGTAGGCATCCTCGAAGTCCATGTCCGGATAGCGATCGGTAATCTTGGTCGCTTCCTTGGCATCGAGTTCGCAGGTCTCGAGGTATTCGGCGAGCTCGGCCACTTGTGCCTGATTCAGCGTACTCATGCCGCGGTCTCCGCGGCCTTGGCCATCTCCAGCGCGACGTCTTCGATCATGTCTTCCTGACCGCCGACCATGCCGCGCTTGCCGAGCTCGACCAGGATGGAACGCGACGACACGCCATAGCGCTCTTGCGCCCGCTTGGCGAACAACAGAAAGGAGGAGTACACGCCGGCATAACCCAGGGTCAGCGCATCACGATCGATACGCACCGGAATGTCCTGGATCGGATAGACCAGGTCCTCGGCGACATCCATCAGCTTGAACAAATCGACACCGGTCTCGATCCCCATGCGATTGGTGACCGCGACGAACACCTCCAGCGGCGTGTTGCCCGCGCCGGCGCCCATGCCGGCCGCCGAGCCGTCAATACGATTGGCCCCCACCTCGACCGCGGCGATCGAATTGGCGACGCCCATCGCGAGGTTGTGATGGCCATGAAAACCCAGTTCGGTTTCATCGTTCAGCGCCTCACGCACGGCGCCCAGGCGCGATTTGACGTCGTCGGGCAACATGTAACCGGCAGAGTCGGTAATGTAGATGCAGTTGGCACCATAGCCTTCCATCAGCTTGGCCTGCTCGACCAAACCTTTGGGATCGAGCATGTGCGACATCATCAGAAAGCCCACGGTATCCAAGCCGAGTTCCGAGGACTTCTTGATATGTTGTTCGGACACATCGGCCTCGGTGCAATGCGTCGCGACCCGAACCATGTCGACGCCGCAATCGTGCGCCATCATCAGATCGGGAACGGTGCCGATACCCGGCAACAGCAGCGCGGAGATCTTGGCGTTCTTCACATGCGGTCTCACCGCGCGCAGGTACTCTTCGTCGCTGTGCGCGGGGAAGCCGTAGTTCACCGACGCACCGGCCAACCCGTCGCCGTGCGTCACTTCGATCATCGGCACACCGGCCTCATCGAGACCTCTGGCGATGCTGATCATCTCGTCGATCGAGATGCGATGACGCTTGGGATGCATGCCGTCACGCAACGACATGTCATGAATGGTTACCTTGGTGCCTTTCAGACTCATGTGCCGTTCTCCTTCAAGCAACCTGTGGTTCCAGCACCAAGGTGCCGTTGACGATTTCTTCGGCGAACATCTCGGCGGTGCGCAGACCGGCGGCGGTCATGATGTCCAGGTTGCCGGCATACTTGGGCAGGTAATCGCCCAGGCCTTCGACCTCCATGAACACCGATACCCGGCGATCGTCGAACACCGGCCCGTTCTTCAGGCGATAACCGGGGACGTACTTCTGCACCTGCTCGATCATGGCCTTGATCGATTCGGTGATCGCCTGCTGATCGGGCGCGCCCTCGGTGATGCAATGCACGGTGTCGCGCATGATCAGCGGCGGTTCGGCCGGGTTGAGAATGATGATGGCCTTGCCCCGCTTGGCACCGCCGACCGCCTCGACTGCACGTGCCGTAGTCTGGGTGAATTCATCGATATTCTTGCGCGTGCCGGGGCCGGCCGAACGCGACGATACGGTCGCGACGATCTCGCCATACTCGACCGCTTGCACCCGGCTCACGGCAGCGACCATCGGGATAGTCGCCTGACCGCCGCAGGTCACCATGTTGACGTTCATCTCGCGCTTGCCGACATGGTCTTTCAGATTGACCGGCGGTACGCAGTACGGGCCAACGGCCGCCGGTGTCAGATCGATCATGATCGCGCCCTGCGCCTGTACCTTGCGGCTATTTTCCGCATGCACATAAGCCGAAGTCGCGTCGAACACGATCTGCACATTGTCCTCGCGCATGTGCGGCACCAGGCCGTCGACACCATCATGGGTGGTCTTCAAACCCAGCTTGCGCGCACGTGCCAGCCCGTCCGACTCGGGATCGATACCAACCATCCAGACCGGGTTGATCCACTCGCTGCGCAAAGCCTTGTACAGCAAGTCGGTGCCGATGTTGCCCGGGCCGATCAGGGCCGCATTAATCTTGCTCATGAACGCTCGGTCCTCTCGATAACTCAATCAATGTGTTTACCCACGATCCAACCGCTGTCGGACAGATGTCGCTCGGCGAGATCCTTCGGCTCGGCCTCGAGCGGCGTTGCCAGGCTGTCGTTCCAGCGATTGAAAAAGCCGAACAGACAAATCACGCCCATCAGTTCGACGGCCTGGCCTTCGTTCCAGTGATCCAAAAGCTGCGCGAACAAGTCGTCGCTGACATCGTTGGGTTGTGACGCCGCGGCCAA
This sequence comes from Chromatiales bacterium, assembly GCA_028280505.1. GTDB lineage: Bacteria > Pseudomonadota > Gammaproteobacteria > Chromatiales > Chromatiaceae > Thiosocius. The sequence continues at coordinate 72,277 of JANQLO010000079.1, forward strand.
GGCGAAATCCAGGGCGATACGCTCGGCATCGTTAAAATGTTCACTGTTGCGATAGTTCCAGACGTCTTCGAGTTTCTCGGCGCTGATACCGTGACGTGTCGCCGACACGGCCGTGTGCGCCTTGCAGTACTGACAACCGGCCGCGGTGCTCGCGACATGCGCGACCAAGCGTTTGAAACCGAGATCGACCTCGCCTTCCGGGTCGTAGACCGCACCGGACATATGCACCAAGGCCTCGACCAGCTTGGGCCGGCGCTGCATCGTAAGCAGGCTGTTCGGCACGAAGCCGAGGGTGCGCTGGAAAAACGCGAAATGCTCGGCCAGCTCGGGACAATGGGTCGGTGACAAAGGTGCGAGTCGTGTCATGACGACAGCCTCAAACGAACCGCACCGACGCCGAGCCGATACCGCCGATCTCGACTCGCATGAAATCGCCCGGCACCACCGGCTCCAAGGGAACCAGTGAGCCGGACAGAATCACCTCGCCTGCCTTGAGCGAAATACCGAAACGCCCCAAGGTGTTGGCCAACCAAGCCACACAGTTGACCGGCGAACCCAGTGCCGCGGCACCCGCGCCGGTCGAAATGATGGAACCGTTTTTCTCGACCACCATGCCGACGGTGGCCAGATCGACCTTACGCGGGTCGACCGCATTGTCGCCCAGCACGAACAGACCGCAGGAGGCGTTGTCCGCAACCGTATCCTGGATCTTGATCTGCCAGTCGCGGATACGGGAGTCGACGATCTCGAAGCAAGGCATGACCGCCTCGGTCGCGGCCAACACGTCGGCATTGGTCACGCCGGGCCCGCTCAGATCCTTTTTCAGCATGAAGGCGATCTCGCCTTCGGCGCGTGCCTGGATCAGTTGTTCGCTAATCGGCATCTCATCGCCATTGCCGTACACCATGCGATCGGTCAGATAACCGAAATCGGGCTGATGGACGTTCAGCATGTTCTGCACCGCCTTCGACGTCACTCCGATCTTCTTGCCGATGATCTTTTCGCCATCGGCCACGCGCCGTTCGACCATGCGCAGCGACACGTGGTAAGCATCGTCGATGGTGATGTCGGGCTCGCGTTCGGTCAGCGGCGCGATCATGCGTTGCGCGCGCAGCGCGTCGAACAGTTCGTCACCCAGTTCTTTGATGCGTTGTTCGTTCAAACCAAGGCTCCGTTGTTCATTGTTCGGCGAGGAAATCGCCAACCAAGCGATTGAAACGATCCGTATGTTCGATCTGCACCCAATGGCCGCAGCGCCCGAACAGATGCAGTTGGGATCTATCGGTGAGTTCGAATAACCGTTGCGAGATCGACGCGGGGATCACACGATCGTCGCGCCCGTGGATGATCAGCAGCTCTTTGTCCAGTCCCCGCACTTCATCCTCGGTGTTGGACAAGGCATCGACCCAACGCTGTCTTGGTGCCGGGAACATCGCGGCGAACGATTCCTGCACCCCCGGACGTGACGCCGCCCGGTAACGCAACGCCGCGAGCTCGTCGTTCACCAGGCCACGATCGAACGCAAAGATGTCGAGCAAGGCGCGCATGTTCTCGACCGATGGTTGATAGCCCCAAACGGCATCCAAACCCTCGGTGATCGGAAAAGGCAGGCTGACCGCGCCCATCAAGACGAGCCGCCGCACACGCTCGGGATAACGCAAGGCGAACTTCAGCGCCAGGGAACCACCGAAGGAGTTGCCGACCAGATCGACTTGATTCAGTTCGAGTGCATCGAGCAGGCCGAGCAGATGCGCGACCCAACCATCGATGTCATAGCGCGCGTCGTCCTTACGCTCGGTAAATCCGAAACCGGCCATGTCCGGTGCGATCACCCGGTAGCGCTCACCCAATGCCGGCAGGTTGAGGCGCCAGTTGGCCCAGGCGCTGACACCGGGGCCCGAACCATGCAGCAGCACGACCGGCGCACCCTCACCGATATCGTGATAGTTGGTCAGCAATCCACCGGCATCGATGGTGCGACCGATCTCGGGATTCGACGTCTGGTTGTGCATGGCTAGCGCGCTCATCGGCAACTCACAGCTTCAAGCAGACGTTTTTGAGTTCGGTATAGAACTCGAGTGAATGCACACCGCCCTCACGGCCGATACCCGAGGCACCCATGCCGCCGAAGGGCGTGCGCAGATCGCGCAGGAACCAGGAATTCACCCAGACGATGCCGGCCTCGACCGCATCGGCCACACGGTGGGCGCGACTCGCGTTTTCGGTCCAGACCGCGGCCGCGAGGCCGTAGTCGGTATCGTTCGCCAACGACACCGCCTCTTCCTCGGTATCGAAGGGACGCACATGACAGCAGGGTCCGAAGATCTCGTCCCGGATGCATACGGCATCGTCGGCGAGCCCGGTCCAGATGGTCGGCTGTACCCAGGCACCACCGGCCAGATCACCGGACATCTCGGGCTTGCCGCCACCGGTGACCACGGTCGCGCCTTCTTCGACCGCCTTGGCGTAATACGACAGCACCTTGTCCTGGTGCTCTTTGCTGATCAGCGGGCCCATGCTGGTCTCGGGATCGTCCCAGGCACCCAGCTTCATGAACTCGGCACCGCGCTTCAGTCGCGCAAGGAACTCATCGAAGATCGGGCGCTCGACATACACACGCTCGGTACCCAAACAGACCTGACCACAATTGGCGAAGGCCGAACGCAGCGTGCCTTCGACGGCCTTTTCCATATCGCAATCGGCGAAGACCAGGGCCGGGTTCTTACCGCCCAACTCGAAAGAGACGTGGCGAATGTGATCGGCCGAGGCCTTGAGAATGGCCGCGCCGGTGCGCGTCTCGCCGGTGAAGGTGATGCCGTCGATATCTTTATGACTGGTCAGAAACTCGCCGGCCGAATCAGGCCCGAAGCCGTGCACCACGTTGTACACGCCACGCGGAATACCGGCCTCGTTCATCACCTCGCCGAGCAGCGCGGTGGTGGACGGCGTCTCTTCCGATGGCTTGACCACCACGGTATTGCCACAGGCCAATGCCGGCCCGACCTTCCAGGTCATTAGCAACAAAGGCAGGTTCCAAGGACTGACCACCGCGATCACGCCCTTCGGCTTGCGCAGCGCATAGTTCAACGCCCCGGTGCCATCCGGCGTATCGAGCATGAAGCTCTCGGTGGGTACGTTTTTTACGAGGTCGGCAAAGATCTTGAAATTGGCCGCACCGCGCGGGATGTCGACATGCCGCGCCAGACTGCCTGGCTTGCCGGTGTCCAGACATTCGGCCTCCAAGAACTCGTCGAAACGCGCATTGATGCCGTCGGCCAACTTGTGCAACAGCGTCATGCGATCCGCGACCGGCATGCGCCCCCAATCACCTAACAGCGCGGCCCTCGCGGCCTCGACGGCCCGATCGACTTCCCCGCGACCGGCCTCGTGAATCACACCGATTTGTTGACCGGTCGCCGGGCTGACGTTGGCAAAGGTGCGACCGGATGCCGAGCCCACGAACTGTCCATCGATGAAGTGTTTGATTTCTTTCATATGTTTCTTTTTCAGCGGTCTGTCGGACCGAAAAGAAGCCGACAACCGACGGCAATGCGCGGCTGCCTTCGAGATGAAAGAAGGATAATGGATATTTATCGATAATCAAGTTTTTTATCGATTTTTTGATATTTTTTTGTTTTTAGCTATTCTTATCGATATCTACTGATATATCGATACTTAACCGGATTCTATGATTTAGTCCGGGAATTGAAGTAAACTCAAACACTTAACGAATAAACATACGGAATTCAGGGACTATGGCTATTGCGGCATCTGCCACGCCCAAATCGGACGGCGGCCCCCGCACGCTGACCGACCAGGCCTATCAACGACTGCGTGACGACATCATCCACGGCCATCTGGCACCGAATACGAAGCTTCGAATCGAACCGCTGCGCAAACAATATGGTGTCGGTGCAACACCGTTGCGCGAGGCCTTGAGTCGCCTATCCGCGGACGGCTTCGTCACCATCGAGGGGCAGCGTGGCTTCAAAGTCGCCGACATGACGCCGGAAGATCTGGAGGACGTCACCAACCTGCGCGTGGTGCTCGAAAGCCAGGCGCTGACCCAAAGCATTCTCAAAGGTGACGACGCCTGGGAGGCACGCATCGTCGCGGCCTTTCATAGCCTGTCGAAAATCGAGGAGTCGAAGGGCGAACGCGACATCCAGGAGTGGGAACTGCGCAACAGCGCCTTCCACGATGCCCTGACCGCAGCCTGCCGTTCGCAATGGCTTCGACGCTTCTACACCATTCTGTACGATCAGCATAAGCGTTATCGCAATCTGGCGCGCAGCGATACCGCGGGCAAACGCGATCTGCACGCCGAACACGAGGCCATTTATAAGGCCGCCCTCGCACGCGACGTGGAGGCCGCCTGCAAGGCCAATGAGTTTCACATTCGTCAAACCGCGGAGGTCGTTCAACGGCTCATGGAAGACGAATGGCAGGAAACGGCCAAGGCCTGATGCAAACCCGCCACCTCGGCCATGTGGTGCTGTACGTTCGCGATCTGCAACGCTCGCTGGCGTTCTACCGCGACCTGCTCGGTCTGCGTTCACTGGGCGAAGCCTTCAACGGTCGCGCCTGCATGCTGACCAGCGGACGTACCCATCACGAACTCTTGCTGCTCGAGGTCGGCGACGCGCCGGCACCACCCGCCGGTCGCCGCTTGGGTCTCTACCATATCGGTTGGTGTATCGGTGACGACGATGCCGCGCTGGCGAAAGCCAAGGCCGAACTCGAGGCCGCCGGTATCGTGATCGAAGGCATGTCCGACCACTGGGTTAGCCATAGCCTTTATCTGCGCGACCCGGACGGCAACGAAATCGAACTCTATGTCGACGTTCCCGGCTATGATTGGGATAGCAGGACCGAATGGCTGACACAACCCGTCAAGCCATTGAACTTATAACAACCTGCACGTTCGACGAACTGAGAGATCCACGGGCAAGCGGTGACCGCCGATGCCCTTGACGCAATCGCAAGCCCAGTACGTCTGGCGTAAGGCACCTTGTCCGACGGAGAAGTGCTGATGCGTGAGATAAGCGAGAAAGAACTGCTGAGCGAACACCGGTTCGAGACCTTCAAACAGGCCTCGACCTTCGGCGCCCTATCGAACGACACCATCGCATGGCTGCTGCACGAGGGACGCATCCACGCGCTCGACGAAGGCGAAAACCTGTTCGAACACGGCGACCGCGGCGACAGCTTTTTCATCATCCTCGACGGCAGCCTCGCATACTACAAGTATCACAACGGTCGTTACGCCTATATTCGCGATTACGAGCAAGGCCAGCAGGTCGGCTTCGTCAGCACCATCGCGCTACACGACCGGGTCGGCAAAGCGGTCGCCAAGCAAACGACCGTGGCACTCGAAATAAGCTGTTCTGTATTTTATGGCCTGCATCAGCAGGCGCCGACCGATTTCGGTCTGCTGATGCTCAACCTCGCGCGAGAGATGGCGCGTACGATTCGTAAGGTCGACAATATCATTGTTGATATGCGTGATGGTGACGCCACGAACTAGATTTGGAAAAGCTGGGCCCGATCCAACGGCAACCGCCAGATGCTTTCAGAGCCCCATCCCGGCTTTCGAGCAAGAGTAAATGAAAGTTGTCTGACTCGATGATCGGTAACACCATCGAAAATCGGTCGGCCGGGAACGTCATCTGGGCAGCTTGGCTCCGGCGTCGCCGGCACATGGCGCGTGTTTCGATCCACAACGACGATGTGTATCACTGCTGTGCTACACTTGTCGCCGACGCTGTAATCAGGAATTCGGTATGTCCACGACAACCATCAGGCTCCCCGACGATCTTAAGGCGCGCCTTTCGAAAGTCGCAAAGAAGCTCGGATCGTCATCGCACGCACTGATTCTCGACGCGATATCGGAACGGGTCGAGGCGGAGGAACGGCGCAGCGCATTTCTTACAACGGCCGAAAAACGTTACGCCAAACTGGCGGAATCGGGCGAAACGATAAGCTGGGAAGAAATGAAGGTGTATCTGAGGGACCGGACGTCGGGCAAAAAAGTCAAACGCCCGAATCCCAGGAAGCTCACTCGCTGACATAATGGCGACAATAGAAATCGCCCCCGAGGTCGCGGACGACTTCGACCGCATTCTGGATCATCTACTCCAACACGAGGTCCCGGAGGCAGAAAATCGTATTCATGCGATCGTCCAGGCGATCTCGGTTCTCGAAACCAATCCAATGATTGGTCGGCCTACATCTAGCGACCTGCGTGAGTTGATCATCGGACAGAAGTCGAAAGGCTATGTTGCTTTGTATCGGTTCGTTGCCGAGATCGACACCGTATTCGTGCTGGCCGTTCGTGCGCAAAAGGAGGCTGGTTATGAATGACGCTGGTGCATCGCGGCTCGAGTCGACACGGATTCCGCCTACGTCGTCACGAACGGAACGTCTTTCACCCAGTATACGAATTTACTCTGACCCAAATCTACAGCGACGATGTAAAGGATACTGGAAAGTTAGACACTGGGATAAAGGGAAGGCACCATGCCACGCTCCGCTGACTACACCATCCAAGGCTTCTTGTACCAGTTCAACAAGACGGCCCTAGAAATACTGAAAGCTCAGGAAGATGACACGATTACCGTCGAAGGTATTGTCGAGGACATCGAAGTTGCATCTTCTGCCTCGCTAACTGCGATTCAGTGTAAATACCATGAAACGAGCACATCTTTCACAGAGAGCAAGGTCTACAAACCGTTGCTCCAGATGCTCAAGCATTTCTCCAATTGCCCAACTCAAAATATCCGCTACGTTCTCTTCGCACATTTCGCGGGCACCAGCGGTCCGCCCGCTACGGTAGGGAAAAGCACACTTAAGGCAGCCTTGGCCTCTAAAGATAAGGAACTCAAAAAGCACATCAAAGCAGTTCCAAAGAATATTGACCTCGACGATTTCGTAGAGCGCTTCAAAATGGAGTTCGGACCGAGTTATGAAGAAATCACTAAGGAGGTCAGTAGACAACTAGAAGCAAATGGTTTTCCCGCTTGCGACATTGAGACCCTCGCATATCCAAACACAATTCATCTGATCTCAATACTCAGCATGAAACACGCCGCATCTGAGCGAAAAATCACAAAGAAGGCTTTCCTTTCTGACCTCAAAGCTATTCGAACAACAGCCATCTCCGGATGGACGCTAGCACTTAGAACCCGGAAGAAGCTTCTTCAAGCACGGCGCAAGCAGATGAAAGTTCACCTGGACAAAAATGTACGGCTTCGTTACTTCGTCATAGGTCCTAACATTATTGAGGACTATGACAATGAAATCGTCCTTTTCATTAGCGACTACATCGACAAGTACCATTACAAAGCTGCCCACACAGAGACTCCCACGATGTGTATCTGTGCAAAGCAAGATCAGATTCTGGATATCGAGAGGCGCTTGTACACAAAAGGTATTGTTTCCGAAAACGGATACATCGGCGGAGAATTCCAAGAAGCTCGCTTTTTCAGAGATCCAATGATCAAGAAGAAGCGAGGCACCAAAATTCAAAGAGAATTTTCTCTTCGCATCCTGAGCTGGAGCGAGCATGGTGAAATTTTGGACAAAAAGAAGTGCGACGACCTTTTCATTATCGGTGAACTCAACCTAGATTCACTCGATACTGCAGACATTAATGTCGAACGACTGGCAAGCGCGACAATGAAGGAAATCAAATACATCATGGGGTTGAGCAATGTCTACGACTAGTATCGGTCAGGTTCTTTCCTGTTCTCCGGAGGCAATCATCGTCCTCATTGACGATTTGAAGGCGTTCGAAGAGCACAAGGCGGCCCTTCAAGTAGGTCGTTATCTGCGTATTTCACAGGGGAACAACGACTTCACCATTGCTGCGATTCGAAATGTGCGCGGCGTCCACAACCAAGAAGCCAAGGGCAACCCGAAATGGCAGTTCCATATCGAGTGCCAGGCCATTGGCACCCTTGTTGACGGAAAGATATTCGAGCGTACGAGTATTCTCTTACCTGTGCCTACCGAGCCGGCGTTTCCAGCAGATGAAGACACACTAAACAAGCTCTTTGCCGAAGATGCCGACTATCAATTTCCGCTTGGCCAATTATCTTTAAACAAAGCGACAACCATGAAGATCCATGGAGACCGCTTCTTTAGTAAACATATCGCGATCGTGGGATCTACCGGATCCGGAAAATCGTGCACAGTCGCTCGGGTTCTTCACGACGTAGTGGGCATCTCCGCTGAGAAGAACACAAACATCGGAAACCAGAACAACTCGCACATCGTGGTCTTCGACATCCATGATGAATACACGGCTGCATTCGCTTTGAGCAAAGAACAGAGCTTCACACTAAATCGCCTCGACATAGACACTCTGCAGCTTCCCTACTGGCTCATGAACTCAGAAGAGTTGGAGAGCATGTTCATCGAAAGCAATGAGCAAAACTCCCACAATCAAGTCAGCCAGTTCAAGCAAGCAGTCATCCTGAACAAGGAACGACACAATCCGGGAATCAAAGAGATGACCTACGATACCCCGGTCTACTTCTCCATCGCCGAAGTCTATCGCTACATCGAGAACATGAATCGGGAAATGATCGGCCGCGAAGAAGGTGAAAACAAGCCAAAGCTAGCAGACGGCACCCTGGTAGAGGATCGTAAAGATTACTACTTCGACAGAACCCAGGCGTTCGTTCCTCAATCACAGTCCAAAGGTTCAAAAGCAACAAGTGGCCCGTTTAACGGTGAATTCAACCGTTTTGTGTCACGACTGGAAACGAAGCTTGCCGACAAACGCCTCCGGTTCTTGCTTGACCCAGCCAAGCCTGAAGGAACGCCCTTTAAGACCGAAGATTTCGAGGAAATTATGAGGCAATTCCTCGGCTACCTAAACAAGGCCAACATCACGATCGTGGACCTCAGCGGAATCCCCTTTGAGGTCCTAAGCATTACAGTGAGCCTTGTCTCCCGTTTAATATTCGATTTCTGTTTCCACTATTCCAAATTGCGCCACGAAAAGGCTGCTTTGAACGATGCGCCAGTCATGATCGTTTGCGAGGAAGCTCATAACTACATTCCACAGAAAGATGCCGCCGCATATCGCTCATCACGCAAGTCATTAGAGCGTGTCGCAAAAGAGGGAAGAAAATACGGCCTCAGCCTCATGGTCGTTAGTCAGCGCCCATCAGAGGTCTCAGAGACAATCTTCGCCCAGTGCAGCAATTTTCTCGCGCTTAGACTTACAAACAATGCTGATCAAAACTACGTTAGGAGGCTCTTCCCTGACAACTCAAGCGGAATTACGGATATCCTCCCTAACCTTGCCCCAGGCGAGTGTGTGGTTGTAGGTGATGCTGTCCTACTTCCTGCCATAGTCCAAATGCCTTTGCCAAGACCAGAGCCGCATTCACGAAGTGTTTCAGTGCATAAGGAGTGGAAAGAACCATGGCGAGATATCACATTCACAGAAGTGATCAGTCGCTGGAGAAAGGAGTAAGGGCACCTAACAAAGGTGCTAGCTTAAACTGCCATAAGCGGCACTGCTTTAGCTATGCTCCAGCCACCCCACTTTGGATAATCGCCAGTTCCGCTCAGAGTTTTCCACATCCGCTTTGATGTCTCGAAATGAGTAGGCCATACTTCGAAAATGCTCCTTTATCATGGAACTAGTTGTCTGACACTTAACGTCAAGACAAGTCCGGATTGCTACGAGTTAAGGCTATCCAAACCAGCCCTAGAACAAGCCTCATCCTGCTCCTCGGAAGCACCGGACACCCCCACCCCCCCGATAACCGCACCACCCTCTTCAATAGGGATTCCACCGGCCAGGGTCACGAACCGCGGTCGATGGATCAGACCGTCCTTGAGTTCGGGGTTTTGTTCGAAGATGTTTCGCCAGTCGCTGGTCGGCAGACCGAAGCTCACCGCAGCATAGGCCTTGTCCTCAGCGATCGTGATCGAGTGCAGAAAGGCGCCGTTCATGCGTTGGAAGGCCATGAGGTTGCCGCCGGCATCGACCACGGCGACATTGATCTTCACGCCCAATGTCTTCGCGTGTTCGGCGGCCGCCAGACAGATGCGTCCGGCGGCCTGCCAATCGATCGAACGTTGCTCGACCGACGCTGCGCTCATGTCACGACCGTGAGGAAGCGCTCGTTCAAAGCCTGGTTGTGATAGAAGATGGCGCCGCCCAGTTCGTCGGCGGTCCAGGTGATGGGCTCGTAGTCCGGGTAGAAGCTGTAGTCACCGGCGAACACCTCGTTGCGATTGCCCGAGGGATCGAAGAAGTAGATGGTCCGCCCACGGGTGATGCCATGACGAGTCGGGCCGATATCGAGCGAGATCTTGTAGCGTCCGATGATGTCGGCGGCACGCAATACGTCTTCCCAGCTACCGAGCAGGAAGGAAGCGTGATGGAACTTGCCCTTCTCGGCATGGCGGATGATTGCGAGATCGTGCGCCTTCATGCCGCAAGACAAAAAGGTACCGATCTGCAGATCGCCATCGTAGACCTTTTCGGTTTCCTTGAAACCCAAGACCTCGGTAAACAGCTTGATCGAACCGTCGAGATCATCGCCGTATAACAAGCAGTGATCGAAACGCTGCGCCTGCATACCTTTGAGGGTTTCTTCGTGCCAGGGGTCGGGATTGACCAGGCCCATGGCGGTGCCCTTGTAATCCTTCTCGGCATACAGCTCGAAGGTATGGCCGGTCGGCGAATCGAAACGCACTCGCTCACCGCAATGATTGAGCTCGCCGGCGGGGATGCGTTCGATCGTGCCGCCGAAGTCCTGCACCTTTTGCGTCAGGCTCTCGAGCGTTTCAGCGCTGTCGACCTTGAACGCCATGAAGTCCATACCGGGCTCATCGGCCTCGCGCAGCACCACGGAGAACCAATCGCGCTCGTCCCAACCCTTCAGATACACCCTGCCCTGGGCATCACGATCGGTCTCGAGCAAACCCAAACGCTCTTTGTAATGCACCAGCGCCTCATCGAGATCGAGTACACGAATCTGGACATGGCCCGGGCGTAGTACACCAGTCATCGACATGACATTACCCTCCTCTCAGTCGTCGTTATCGCGATCGTTGCAAGCGAAGTGCCGGCAGCACCCATCAGGTTGCGAGCACGGCCTTCTTCATCTTGCCGATCACCGTTAATCGGATGTCGCTGAGCGGATGACAGCGACAGGCGAGCACATAGCCGGCCCGTTCCTCTTCCAAGGTCACCTGTGCGCGACTCATCTTTTTGCAGCGATAGTCGCCCTGGTCGATCCGCACCTTGCACACACCGCAGCCGCCGCCCCGACAACCCACCGGTATCCCGCGCTTGCCCAGGCGTTCCATCCCCGCGAGCAGGGTTTGGTCGTCCGCTGTCGGATACGGCTCGTCGAGCTGATCCACATGGATGCGGTATAGGGTCATTGGCGAAACAGCATAGCAGTAATTTTTCGATTTTCTATATTTTTATCGATATTTTATTAATTCATCTAGATTTTAAATGGACTTAAACAGCGGGCTGCGCTGGCTGTCCTGCGCGGCGTCGGCCGCCGACAGGAACTTCTCCATATGGATGTCACGCTCGAATAGGCGCCCCTGAATCAGCGCGGTAATACAGGCGTCGATCATCACCGGCGGGCCGCAGAGGTAGGCCTTGTGCCCGCGAAAATCGTTGTCGAAAAGCCGCTTGGCAACGTCATGTACGAAACCGATCTCGCCCTCCCAGGCATCGTCCGCGTCCGGCTCGGACAAGGCCGGCACGTAACGCAGATTGGCGTGTTCCGCGGCCAAGGCCTCGAAGAACGCGCGGTCGTACAACTCGCTACGATTGCGTGCGCCATAGATCAAGGTGATGTTACGCCCGTCGCCCTTCTCCAATAGATCGAGAATCATCGACTTGGGACTGGACAGACCGGTACCGCCGGCCAAGAACAGCGTCGCGCCGGGATCGGAAGTACGTACGAAGAAGCGCCCGTACGGCCCGGCCACGTCGACCACATCACCCTCGGCCAAGGTCTGGTGGATATAGGTGGTCGCCTCGCCCCCCGGTACATGCCGGATCTGAAGCTCGATACGCCGCGCATCGTGCGGCGGATTGGCCAACGAAAAGGCGCGCGATTTATCGATCTTGGGCAACTGCAGATTGATGTACTGGCCGGCCTGAAAGGCGATGTCGCGATCGAGTTCGAGTATCACGCGCTTGACCGTTGGCGTGACCGATTCGATCGAGACGACAGTGCCGCGATAGTCCTCGACCGGATGCACCTCGGCATCCGGGTCCTCGTCGATATCGGCCTCGATCACCAGATCGGACATCGGCGTTGCGCAACAGGCCAGGCATTTGCCTTCGTCGCGTTCGAAGTCCATCAAGGCGAACGGCGAGGCATCGCCCAGCTCGACTTCGCCGTCGGTGACCTGCACCTTGCAGGTGGCACACAGGCCATGACAACAGGCATGCGGCAGCCATATCCCGGCACGCAACGCCGCGTCCAGGATAGTCTGCTCCTCTTCAACCTCGATGGTCTCGCCGAGCGGTTCTATGGTGACTTCATAGCTCATGGTGAACGACTCGCTCAGCTACCGCTGCCGCCAATACCCTCGAGGCCCGGCGTACGCATACGCAAGGCCGATTTGTGCTTGACGCCGTTGGCATCCAGGCTGGCGTCCATGTCCGGCGTGAAGGGCTTGCCGTTCAGTTTCCATTCGACCTTGTCCCAATCGATCTGCGGAAAGTCCGGATGCATGCCGTAGGCATTCGGTAACACCTCGCCGACCAGCGCACTGAACGGCATGTCCGGCGGCAGGGGAAAGGCAACAGGCGCGCAAAACATCATGTGATGATCCCAACCGACGTACACCACGCGGTTGCCGTGAAAGTTGGCCTCGACATCCTTGGCCGGAAAGCGATAGTCCTCGCGAATTGCATTAACTGGCATGCTCGTCCTCCTGCGGTCTCGACCGCAGATGTTTCATTTCTCGATGTAGCTGTTTTGCTCGGCCGGCAAATCAACCGACCGCGGTCTTTGGCGGGACCTCTTCTTCCGTTGCTTTCTTGGTCCACTTGTCCCAGTTACGCCGATCGGGTGAATGCAGGTATTCGCGGTTATCCACACCGTCCTCCATGTGATACCACTTGACGACATCCTCGACCGTCGCGCCGCCGCAATTCCCCTGATAGATCTGGTGCACCGGCAGCCACGACTGGACGTATTTCTCCGGCTCGTTATCAAAGATGTCTTTACAACCGTCGGAGCAAAAGTGATAGGTATCGCCTTCATATTCACTGCTGCGGTAACAAGTCAGCGCCAGGTCATCCAGTTCGGGGAAGACCATCGGAATCTGACAGGTGGTGCACAGCATCGGCAGGCTGGGGTTGTAGAAACGCTCGCCCTTCTTCTCCTGCTCGGCCCAATGTTCGTAACGCGGACGGAAGTATTTATCGAAGGTGTCCGGATACTTCGCCGACAACCATTCCATTTCCTCGTCGTTCGGTGTCCAGGTATGGAAGGGCGCGGCATGCGCATAGTTGTAGAAAGTGCCCCAGGCGGCATGTGAGATAACGTCCTTCTCGACCACCGACTGCTCCCAGTACTTGGGCTTGCGGATACCGTAGCGCGCCAGATCCTCGAACAGCGCACCGCCGTTCTGTTCGAAATACATCTCCCAGGCCTCGCGCCAGGACATGACCCGCTTCGGCAGCATGTAGTCCATCATCATCGCGACCAGCGTGAGCAGGCGATAGCCGCGCCAGAACCATTTATCGATCCACTTCTGCACGATCGGCAGATTGTCCGGATGCTGCTCCAGGATGAACTTGATGACCTCGAGTCCCAGCGTCATGTGGCGGGCCTCGTCGGACTGGGCCGAGAAGCCGAAGGTCACGGTCGCCATGTCACCGTTGTAGGCCGCACCGGACATGAAGGGCATGAACAGCAGGTTGGTCAATACGTATTCGAACGAGAACGAAATCGCGGTCAGGAACTCGAAAGGCCCGGCCGAGACGGCATCGTCGAAGAACGACTTGGGCACCGACAGATACCACACGCGATCGTGCTGGTGACGAAACTCCTGGAAGCCGTTGAAGTACTTGTTGTACTGGCTGATCGTGTGGACCTGGGTCTGCACGTGACGCAGCTCGTCGACCGCCTGCATCTGACAGGCGACCTGGGCACCGACACCGGGGAACTGCCGACCGACCATCGCGAAGCCGCGATGCGCCATGTACTCCAACGGCGAAACGCCAGTCAGGAAGAGCTTGAGCGCATTGACGTAACGCGCATCGGTCACGTTCAAATGACCGTTGTTCTGCGCGAAGGCGTCGATGATCGCGTAGAGCTTGCGCTCTTTCTCGCCCTGGTACTTCCAGTAGGCGTCCATGGTCAGGCGGAAGGGGTCTTCCCACTTGTCCCAGTCCTCGATCTTGATGCCCTCCATGGTCATCTGCTTGTAGACGTCTTCATCGCGCTGGTAGCTGAAGTCCCAGGCCAGATCGCGTGTCATGCGCGTGTACTTTTCGCGCAGGTTCATTTTCTTTGCTGCCATTGTCCGACCCTCTTATCGCTTGCGTTCGAGGATGAAGGCATCCTCGGTTTCGTCGACGTTGCCCGATATCGAAATCACCGACAGATGGATCTCCTGCGGATCCCAGTCGCGCCCGATTAATTCCTCGACCGTTTCGCGATTGACCGCCAGACGCCCGGGCGCATCGATCTTGACCATCGCGGGAAAGTGATTGATCTGTGCGTCGGGGTTGTCTTGCTCGATAGCCTCGACAATCGGTCGCGCCTCTTCGTTGTTCTGCAGCGCGATGTAAACCATGTTGTTGCTCATTGCCTGATACCCTCGCTGATCACATATCCAATCCGGCCTTCTTCTGACCGCGCGTTTGCAGCGCGTCCTGAAGCTCGGCCATGGTGGTGAAGCCTTCGTCGCCGACGCCCATTGTCGCCACCGGCATCAGCGCTTCGGCAGCGCGGGCAGACCACAAGCGAGCCCATTCCGACAACAAGGCCTTGTTTTCGGCCGACTCGTTCGCGGCGGTCTTGAGGAAGGCATCGACACAGCGGGAATGCTCGGCAAACCAATCGACCATGAACTCGGTGAGCATGGCGATCGCGGCCCCGCCATGCGCCGCCATCTGCTGGTCGAAACGCTGATAGATCAACGGATACATCAGGCCGTCCAACGCGAAGTTCTGCGCGACATACAACTCGAACCAATCGTCGACGACCAATAGGTCTTCGACCAATTGACGCAACGGCTGCCAGGCCTCGCTTTCCATCCAGTCCTGCTTGGCCGCATCCAGCAACTCGCCGCTGTTACCGTCCATCACCAGGCCGATACGCGATAGGTACTGCGCGATACCCAATCGGTCCATCGCCGCGAAGTTGGCCGCCTGGGTGATCGCGGTACCCCAACCGTATGCGGTGATGTAGGTGTTATTGAGATTCGCGCCGTACTCGAGATGCCGCAGCGGCAGCATCACATTGGCAACCCGCTGCCGCCATTCGTCGTCCAGGCTATTGAACAACTCACGCTTTTCGACGAACGAGAAGTTGCGCTCCATGCTGTCCTGTTGGCGCGAACGCGCGATGGTCCAGGTACCGTAGTAGTACTGACGCGGGTCACGGAAGGCATACCAATCTTCCATCTTGATCGCAGTACGGTCGCGGTCGAAGATCTCGTGATCCGGATCCCATAGGGGCCGGTAATGGAAGTTGATCTCGGACTGAATGTCCAAGGTACCTTCCTGATAGCGCGATGCGACCTTGTCGGTACCCAGACGACGCGCGACATGCGCGAAGGTGTTGCGTATGGGTTCGACATTGTCTGTCTTGATATCGATCTGCATGGTTCGCTATTCCTCAACTCTCTTGGTTTGCGTCGTCGGCGCCACCCAGGTGCACCCAGGTATCGCGATAACGATCTATCTGTGCCGCCTCTTCACCACTCAGTACCCGCACATGGTTTGCCTCGCAAAACTCTTCAAAGGCCTGGTCGGTCAGGATCAATTCGACATACAGTTCCGGATCGCCGATGGAAAAATCGAACTCGACGAATCCGTCATGACGCTCGCGTACGCGAACGAAGCGGCGCTCGTGTAATGGTGTGGCGTCGTTGTTCATCGATCCCCGTCGTAGCCGTTGCGCATTTGGTGAAAAAACGATGGTGCTTTTGCGCCATCTCCGGGGTGTATCGCAGCAAGCGTGCCAACTGTGGTGGATGTCGAAACCAGTCGACGGAAAATCGGCGAAATGCAGGAAGTGTCTCGCCGTCATTGCGCATATCGTGATACGGACGAGGTCGTTTTTATCAATTGGATAAAGTCGGTAACGAATTTGTTGATTTGATCAAAAGATAAGATTTTTATTAATCAAGCGGATTTTTACCTTTGGGTTGACAGCGCTCCCGCTAATTTTCTATTTTTAATTAATCAAATAATAAGATTTAACCAAATCATCGTTTTCGCGGATTGCAGTCTCATCCCCGAGGTTGTCGTACCGGCGGCGTATTCGTGCGCGGCTCGGGCGACCTGCACCCGGTGGATAAGACGAACCGCACTTGAGGCAGAAAGCGATGTTGATCGGGCAGGGACGGGCCCTCGTATCCATGAAAGAGGACTCGACAATGGCCAGTGAATTCGACATCGGCAGGATCTTCGACCTGCCCTCC
>JANQLO010000026.1 GCA_028280505.1 Chromatiales bacterium
TGTATCCGGTGTAGCCATAGGCGAACACGCCTGCGGGGACAAGCAAGAGTAGCGGAATCAGAATCAGCGCTATCCAGCGGGCTTGGGCAAACATGCGAATGGCCTTGTTCATCCTTCTATGGCCAAGCGGGGCTTGGCTAATATGTCCTTCTCTATCGATCCGTGAGGCATCCCGATGGCCTTCTCAACAAGCATTGCCGAGCGAGATAGACACTGCGCCAAACACGACAAAGCCCCATTGACACTCAGGTCGACGGGGCTTTACTTTTTGACACCCAACGTTTCCCTGTCTGTCGATACATCAAGTTCCC
Organism: Chromatiales bacterium; assembly: GCA_028280505.1. Classification (GTDB taxonomy): domain Bacteria; phylum Pseudomonadota; class Gammaproteobacteria; order Chromatiales; family Chromatiaceae; genus Thiosocius. The sequence continues at coordinate 312 of JANQLO010000026.1, forward strand.
TGATGGGCAGGATTGCCGCTTCGACCGTTAACAGCGAATCACGCCGTTCCCGAGATCAAAACTACCGTTCGTGCGGTAGGTGCAAGTGTAATCGGCTTGCTCCGGAAGCCGTATTGAAAGATATTGACTTCAGACAAAAAAGGGCCGGAAAACGGCGGACGAAAGAATGGATTTCCCACAGGGTGCCACCGGGTCGAGACCCCCGACAAAGGCATTTCGAACAACCGCTGTCATGATCAGTCTTCTTATGCCTGGTGCGAGGCGAGTAAAACCAGATCCCTATGCTCGGCAAACGACCTAAGCCCGAGCTGCCATCTCATCTAACAAAGAAAAGATAACCGCGTTGAAGCGGGCTTCGTCATCATCCGATTCGCCGTCTTCGCCGAAGAGCTTCTCCTCCAAGGTGTCCATATCGACGGCCTCGACAGCTTGAATCCCAGCCTTGTCGGCACGAAAAAAACGCACTGAATCGAACATCCCGTCATAGGTGATACATGCCTGCACATTGACGGCGCCTGCTCGCACCAGATCATTCAGCATATCCATAGCATCGTCACTGTAGGGCTCGAGCTGCCATGACGCCTGAAGTGATTTGTCGCCATGTGGGCGGAGCCAATGAGGGTATTCGATGTCGTCGATGACGAGGAAGCACTCCCTTTCCTCCGGTGTCACCTCGTCTTCCAGCAACGGCCGGGTATCCTTTGCCAGGAAACGCACAAACAGGTCTCGTTGCGCTGTATCTTTACACTCGCAACGAACGTCCAGATCCGCCTCCATCCTAGTCTCCTTAAAAATGCGTCAGGGCAACTCGCAGGCTTTATCAGTAAGCACGGCGCACTCACCCTTCATCTTCGATCTGATGCGGAATCGGATCACCGGCCTCATACGCCTTTTTGGCCTCGTGCCAAAAGTCCTGAAGCCTTGCGCAACATTGACCCGTTTCGAACTTTTCCACCAACTCGTCCCGCCGCTGCCGTGCCCGTTCACCGTCCCAGTGGGGCTCGCTGTAGTCATTGAAAGCGAGTAAATCTCGAAAACGCTTGTGAAAAATCTTGAGCGAGAACTCAACATTTCCCGCTTTTTCAATTTCTCCCCAGTAAATGTTCACGGCAAAATTCATGTATTCCCACAGATAAAGACCGGGGCTGAAGGGGTTTTGCGGCCTCTCGCGGAAATGAAAATATGCCAAGCCACCTAACCACTTGAACCAAGTCGTCTCTGGCGGCAACGCCGTAGAAAACTTCCTATGGCTCTCGGAAAACTCCCGCGTCTCCTTGTAATCCAAGCCAGGCAGCAGCATCTTGACCGCATACGGCTCCCTGCCACCCAGCATGCCGTATTCACCGGGAAACTCCATAGGCTGCAACTCGAACAATAATCGCCGGGCTTTTTCTAATCCCCCACCCTGCCATTGTTGTTCATAGATAGCGCGATAGACTTCCGCAGGATCGCCGGGGTGATACCAAAGCTGAAACAGTGGGAGTGCACCTTCAAAAGGGTTACTCAAATCATAATCGCTCCAATATTTACGGCGTTGATCGAGTGTCGTCCCGTAAAAGAAAAGCTCCTTGTGGTATCTATGCCCGCTTTTCTTGAGATAACCGGTCATCCTGTCCAGATTCGTCTTCACCAGTCGCCATTCGGCCTTGCGTTCCACCAGCCTCGCCGGATCGGTCACCGGGGGCCAGAGCTGTACCTTGTCTGCCGGATCGATCTCTTTCTTCATCGTTATCACTTACGATGAATGAATGGCGCACTCACGCTTCATCTTCGATCTGATGCGGAATCGGATCACCGGCGTCATACGCCTTTTTGGCCTCGCCCCAAAAGTCCTGAAGCCTTGCGCAACATTGGCCCGTTTCGAACTTTTCCACCAACTCGTCCCGACGCTGCTGTGCCCGTTCACCATCCCAGTGGGGCTCGCTGTGGTCATTGAAAGCGAGCAGCTCTCGAAAACGTCGGTGAAATGCCGCCATTGTGCGATCTAATCGACCGTCAGCTTCAACGTCATGCCAATATTTATCGACTGCAAAGTTCATGTGCTCCCACAAATAGAGCCCTGGAAGAAAAGGGTTTTCGAGCATCGAGCGGTGGAGAAAATAAGTTCCGCCATTCGTCCATTCTATACAAGTTATCCGCGGCGGCAGCGCCATAGAAAACTTCCCGTGGCTCTCGGAAAACTCCCGCGTTTCCTTGTAATCCAAGCCAGGCAGCAGCATCTTAACCGCATAGGGCTCCCTGCCGCCCAGCATGCCGTAACCATCAGCAAACTTGGTAGCCTGCAGTGCAAACAATAATCGCCGGGCTTCTTCTAATCCCCCACCCTGCCATTGTTGCTCATAGATAGCGCGATAGACTTCCGCAGGATCGCCAGGGTGATACCAAAGCTGAAACAGTGGGAGGGCGTCTGCAAAGGGGGCACTCAACCAATCGTAATCGATAGAGTAAAAACGGCGCTCATCAAGCATCGTTCCGTAAAAGAAAAGCTCCTTGTGGTATTTATGCACGCTTTTCTTGAGATAACCGGTCATCCTATCCAGGTTTGTCTTTACCAGCCGCCATTCGGCCTTGCGTTCCGCCAGCCTCGCCGGATCGGTCACCGGGGGCCAGAGCTGTACCTTGTCTGCCGGATCAATCTCTTTTTTCATCATCGTCACTCACAGTTGGTGATCAGGACATCATCAGGCAGAACCTCCGCGATCTTTTCCTGCACCTGCTGCTCCGCCTCATTCACCGTATCATTCCACCAGTCCGAAAAATCCTCCAGCGTGTCGCGAATGTCCTCGGGAATCGACTGATAGGCGTCGTCGATATACTGACTCACCTTTTCCACATGTTCCTCGAGTGTATCGACAGTTTCACTCTCGCCGATTTGTTCGAGGGTATCGAGGATGCTTTGTTCAATCGGCGGCATCTGGTCCTGCAGGTGGCGCTTGAGTTCGGCGCCCGCCTCGTCACGCCAACGAAACGCATGCATTCGGGGGTTGCCCAAAGGCCCCGTGGCATCGAGCTTGAACAACTTTTCACCGCTACTACTCTGTTTGATGAAACTATTGGACACGTTGGGCTTGACCTTGGACGCCGCCACCTTGGGCCTGGCCGCCAGATGGCTCAAGCGATTGCGGACGAATTCGAAATCATTGTTCGCGCCCTCGGCGTCTTTATCGCGCCGCCCCTCGGAGGCCTTGGAAAGATACAACGACACACCGGGATCGCGATCCTTTCTGTATTTGCCCGGCGCGAACCGCTTCTCGGGCCAGACCTGGAAGTACCACTGGTAATCACTGGCGAACTGTTGTTCTAAATTGGTAGATTTCGGGGTAATAGGTGACGAGGCAATAGCATCGAGTATGACCTGCCGATGCACCGTCGATTTCGGCTTTTTCGGCGTACCATCGTCGTTTACACCGCGACCTACACCTGTGCCGGACCACTGGGGATATTTACGCTTGATGCGCGTGAAGATTTTACTATTCTCTTCTTCATTGCTATATCGGCTCTGAATCGACTTCAGCTCGACGAAAACGGGTAGATTTTCCCCGCCCTTCAGCACCACATCGGCGAAACGTCCGAAGTCGGTAAAATGCTGGAGTTCACTGGTGCCATCCAGTTTTTCGATTCTACGATTGAGATAGATCTTGGAGTGTTGCTGCAAGTCGAGGATCTCATACGCATCGTCACCCAACTCATGTCGCGCATGAAAATAGGCCGTCATCAATAGCTCGAACGCGGCCCCGTGACTGTCTTCATCGATACGGCAGATCAGCTCGCCATTGGTTTGGGAATTCCCCGACAACTTGCCGCGCACCGCGATGTTTGCGAGTACGCGCTTGGCGAGACCCCGTACTTTTTTAATTAACGCCGCGTTTTTCAGCGGCGTACAACCGCCACATTCGCCGGCTGAACTCACCGCACGACTTTCGAGATAAAGCAAAGCCCCCATAAGATGCAGGCTGCTGATACGCGAATTACTGCGATTCATGAAGAAGTACAGCAGATTGTTAATCCCTTCGACGCCCACTTCGAGACCGAGCTTACGCACGGCGTAGTAGACCACCGCCATGGCGGCACCATAGGCCACGGGTGCTGCGGGCCCCGCCGCATGGGCTTCGTTCATCAACCCGATATCGTCCCACCAGGCCGTCTGCGGCGAGGCATCGAGTGCAAACAGTTTGGTTCGATACATGAGACTCATATAGGGCAACATATCGAGGATTTGTTTTAGATGCACCGGCAATTGACGGGGATCCGCCATCGCCTCGGGATCGCGGTCAACCATGGCTGCAAGCACGGCACCGGCTCGCTCACCGGTCAGCCGACAGGGCACGACGGGCAGCATAACGCCGCTGCCGACATCGACCATGGGAATATCCGATCGACATGCCATATCCCAACTCGGGCGCGGTGGGGTCACCCCTATCCAGCCTTCGGCCGGGAGGGACAAATATCGAAACCATGCTTCCATGTCTTGGCGACTACTGACGCTCCCGGCCATCCAACCTGCAGCTGTGGGGTGTGTTTGCAGCATTTCTGCCAGTACCAGCACGGGCAGCCGGACCGCCTCGAGTTCACGATCATCGCCCTTCAACGCCCGTTTTACCGCGCCACCGATGATGTCGGCCGCGGCAAAGGTTGCCGCGCCGTTGTTGCTTTGATGGAAATAGAGCTGCAAGGCTCTAACATGATCCGCCAGGCCGTGAGTGGCCGGCAGATGTCCCAGCGCCTCGATGACGCCGGCCAGTGCATCGGCCCGGCTATATACGTCGGTGTCGGCCGTCAGCCCCGCCAGATGTTCCGTCAGATACAGGGGATCGCCATAGGCCGCTTGCTCCGAGGCCAGCGCAGCCACTTCGTTAGCGGAAGGGGATGTAGCTGAAACGGCCGCATGAAGCCCGAGGCTTCGTTCGAACTGGGCACGTGTCGCTGTTTGCAACGCGTACCGCGACGCGCCGTCTATATTCACGTCGATTTTCGTGTAACCCGCGGAGTCGCTGGAAAGCGCGCCTGTCGATTTTATCCCAATAGTCCCTTCTCCCTGCGCATTCAGGGCGAGATTCGACACTTCCAAATCGTTGTCGAACGTCAGCAAGGGCGCGCTCGTGGGATCGTATAGCATGAAGTCGCTAAGATCACCGGTGTAACCGACACCCAACCGAATATCTACAGGGCCTGTAGCAAAGGTTGATGCCGGCCCGTAAGCGAGCGAACCGGATGCGGATGCCGTCACCGCTTCGCTACCATCGAGACTCAGCGCTATTTGACCGCCATCGTATTTTGCTGCGACAAGGTGCCATTCGCCGACAGTCAATGGATCGGATGTGACAGAGAAGTCGCCATCCGAGGTAGTAATGCGATAAACGATGCGGGCATCGTTCGTCAATTCCACGGATTGCGCGCCACTGTGATCTATCAACGAACCACCGGCAATGGCCGGTCTGATCCATAAGCGAACGCCAGCGTGCGTGGGACGATTAGCGCTCGCATGCGGAATTCGAATCTCCGCATTCGCGTCAAGTTCCAGACTGTGACCTACCCCTTTAGGATGCCGGGTAACCCTCGTCGCTCCGGTATGGTGGGCCATTGCAGCACCGGTAGTGCCGGACAGGGTATTCCGAACAAGCCGCGTCATAGGTAGACGAACAATGGGTACACGATTGGGGAATGCGGCGGAACCCAGTTGAAGCGTATGCGTGGCCAGTGCTTCTCCCTGGATACCGAGATCCGTGGCCGTCGCAAAATCGGTCGTCACCTGGCCACCATCATAACGGGTAACGTTGATAGCCCCATCTGCGGTTGCATCACCGATGAGCAGGGCCGTCTGAGGCTGCAGGACTGGATCGCCACTAGCGCTTGGATTGGTCAAGCTGACTTGGTGACCACCGCTGCACCCGCTACCGGTTGCGCAGAACACCAGCTTGGTGCTTCCGGCCCTTTGCCCGGTGTGCCATTTGTATTTGATTTCACCGGCGGCATCTGTCGCCATGCTCATCGGCATCAACCGGCCATGAGTCGTCGAAGAATCGACAAAGACATCGGATACCGGCGCGCCGGAATCATCTTTAACTAATACCGTTAGCTCTGCTACCTGACCTGGTTGCAGCGTTGAGGGCGGCGCAAGCAGTTCAGCAGTCAGCGAACCGACATTGAAGCTCGCTTCCTCGGTCATCTCTCCAGCGCGGGCGATTAACTTGTTGCCGCCGCCTGGATAGTAGCCTCCCTTGATTTCCACAGTCGCACGACCATCCGACGTAAAATTGTCATAGCGACTGATATAGGCATCTCCGCTTATCGAGAAATGAACACCCGTACCGTCTTGTACCAAGTTACCAAAGGCATCCCGGACCGTCGCGGTGTAGGTTTTCGATCCCACGCCCTGAACACTTGCCTGTCCTGAAGAAGAGAGCTGGATAAGGGCCGGGGCACCCGGTACTACGATGATCTCGTTAAACTGGGCACTGGTATCACCGCCACTTCCTTCCAACGTTGCCGTGACTATAGCGCTGGATCCTGCAGTTCGCGGCAGTACTACTTCTGTACGAAATATACCCTTATCACTGACGACTCTCGGAGACGACACTGAACCACTGCCGTCTACTGTCCAACTCACGACTTCGTCGGTCTGATCTTCTGCAGCACGAGACAGGTAACCTATCAGCGCCGCTTCGAGGGTAAGCGCCGGATTGTCCGCAGTGACGAACCAGTAGTCTATCGCTCCTTCGTTAAACTCGTCCTCAATAGGTGTGTAAAGGTTCAGCATTTCAAATGCCCATTCCCACAACACATTACCTGCATCATTGTTGCTGTATAGACGCAAGGTTAGGAAATCTTCCGCTTCCAACGACGCCAACTGACCTATGTCGTCATAGCGAATGCTCTGGTCGTCACCGACGGTCGCCTTGATCTCCTGCTCCCCCAACGCAAAAATGAGTTCGCGCTCACCCTGGTAGCTGTAAGGGGTCAGCGGATCCTGCTGGGGGATCGCCAGGCTGTAGAGCAGTTCGAGCAGCTTGTCGCTGCTGGCCAGGGTGGGTGTATTTACTTGGAACACGTCTTCGACCTGATCGTCATAGGCGGTGCGATTGATCGCCTCCATCGTCAAGTCGTAGACACTGAACTGAAACTCCGGCCGATAGACCCAACGATGAATGGGCTCGGGCTTGGCCGGTTCGGTGCTGAGCGTGCCGTCTTCGAAAGCCTCTTTCGCGGTGCGATAGGCCTGTATTTGCAACAGGCTGCTTTCTTCGTCGTAGACCGGCACCTG
>JANQLO010000004.1 GCA_028280505.1 Chromatiales bacterium
CCCGAATACTGACATTACAGTCGGTTACTCGTCCGGTCGTGAGCTGCGTCGTCCGTCCTGTCTTCCCGACAAGCATGCCGCGCCGACAAGCAACGGATCGGCCACTAACACGGAAAAGCCTTAAGCCCCTGCTGCTTCGATAGACCATCTCTTTGCGAACCAGTCGATGCCAACACCAACCTGTTGCAGCATCTACATAATTGGGGCGACCATCTGTATGAATGCGGACAAATCGTTCCAGCAAAGCAACCCTATCCCGCGGGGAACGACCACCATCGGCTGTACCGGGCTGCACGATCGGATCGTTCGGTCTCCCTCGATTGACTCCCGCGAGCACGTGGTTATTGCTCAACATCAGAACTCTACGATTACGAGGAGCACGGCGTCCGCGAGCCAGGACGCCTTGGGTGCCTGCAGTAATGCGAACATGCCCAACCGAGATTCCGCACGCCGCAGGACGCATCTTGAATCGCTGCGACTGAACGTCGATCGGGCCTGTGGGTATAACGTTGACAATTGCACTGTCGCTATTCAGCGCGCTGACGCCGAGCGTATCGTTGAGTTCTCGCTTCACCCCGTCCATGTCTGATTTTTCAATCACATAGACGTTTAATACGGGAGTGGCAGGCCCGTTGGGATCGATCTGGTCAAGATCAAATTCTGCAGAACCAATACCGACCCCGACGATGTTTGCACCATTTTGAACAGACTCACCTTCGGCTACTGCTTCGAATGCAGCAGTCGGCCGTGAAAAAAGAGCGGCCTCTGCCTGATGGTGTATTTCCAAGACAGTTTCCGAGGCTTCTCCACCATGCTCGGCAACGTCTTCTTCCAACTCTCCCTCCGATTCCATACCTGGGTCATCAAAACCGAATTCTTCTTCCTCGGCGAATCCCTCAGTCGCATCAAGCTCTTCTTCAGTTACCGGATCATCGAAATTCTCGTTTTCTGAAGTCACTTTGCTCTCTCCTTGTATATTTAAGGTTTTGTTACAGTTAAACCTGATTTCCCTACTTAACGGCAGAAGCGCTCATTTACATCAAGACAAATAAAGCGCTAGGGAATACTAGACTACGGGTTTCAGAACTCAAGGCTCACATATTTTAATTTGAGTTCTGATCAAACTCGGGGCCACTAAACGCAGAATACACGGCATGTTTGGAGACACAGGCGCTTTGATCGTACCCCCCAGCCGCGCCATTATTTAGTTCGAATAATTAATGAGCAAAGAGGGTTGATTTCCGTGAATCTCCCGTCTTCTCAAGCCGACACCGTTAGCTGCTCATTTATCGCTCCGCCCGTGATCGGGCCACTCGAGCCAGCATAAAATTTCACATGATTGCCTCGATGCCAACCGTGACCACAGCTTCGATTTACAATCCGTAGCCGTCAATTGCCCGAATACCTGATCAACCAAGCTTTCAGTAAAGCGGTTTCGTCTTTGTGCGATATGCGGATTGAGCCTGTCGTCACGCATTGTCCGCTAAGCCCTTGCGACCGTAAGGTTCGGTAGCTTTGTCTTTCTGGCATGATAGGGATCCCCGATTTTGGGCGGAGTCCCGGTTTCACGGTCGCGAGAGGTATTGGCCATGTCAGGTGAGATCAGCAGCGAGGTGATCGCCTCGTTCAAGTCCAGGTTGGAGCAGCATCCGGTCTATGCCGCGGTAGAGACCAAGGCCGATTTGCAATGTTTCATGCGCCATCACGTCTACTCGGTGTGGGACTTCATGTCGCTGATCAAGTACCTGCAGTCGGTGGTCGCCCCGACGCGTTTCCCTTGGGCGCCGCGCGGCGACGCCGGTGTACAACGTTTCATCAATGAATTGGTGCTCGAAGAGGAGACCGACGAGACACAGGTCGAGGGTGAATTCTCAAGCCATTATGCGTTGTATCTGCAGGCGATGGCCGAGATCGGTGCCGAGACCGATACCGTCACGCGTTTCGTCGCTACTGCCGCGGAATGCGGTATCGGCGATGCGCTTGCCGTTCCCGGCGTGCCGTCGCCCTCGCGGAGTTTTACCGCGACCACCTTCGGTTTCTTGAACAAGAACCGGCCGCATCAGGTTGCCGCAGCCTTGGCATTGGGGCGTGAGCACATTATCCCCGGCATGTTCCGTTCGATTCTCGGCCGCATCGGTGTCGGTGAAGACCAAGCCCCGATTTTTCATTTCTATCTCAAACGGCACATTCATCTCGACGAGGATTTCCACGCACCCTTGTCACTGCGTTTACTCAATGGCCTGTGTGCAGGCGATCCTCAGCGTGTCGATGAGGCGATCGATGCGGCCAACCGTGCGGTCAATGCGCGCCTGAGTTTCTGGGACGGGGTATTGGAAGCGATCGAACTCGGTGAAAGTGCGGTGTGACGTCGACATTGCCCGTATCGCCCGTCGTCGGATCAAACGTACCTGAGCAACACTTTCTTCTTTTCATCGTGCCGATTGGATAACGGGCACGGGCAGTGTATCGATTGTTTGTTCGATTAGTGCCCTGAGTTGGCGCGAGAGCTTGGTGCATGCGCACCAATTTGGCGCTTACGCCTTGGTCGTTTCCAATACGGCTCAAGTTTTGTTCAACAAAAACAATGGCCTGCTTAGTTGGCATAACACCTGCAATTGTCCCGGTGGCTGTCATATGCCCAGGTCATCCCGGTCTGCGGCTGCCGCGGAAACGCCCCATGATGAGGCATCCCTCCGTTTGGTGAGTTGGCAGTTGGAAATCCAACCGTAGGGGAGAGAACAACCAAATGATTCTTGCAACGCAACTTCGTCGAATGTCGCGTGCCGTCGCGGCTGCCACTGTGCTGAGTATGGCCACCGCCGCACAGGCGGCCGATACCATCAAGGTCGGCGTGCTGCACTCACTGTCCGGCACCATGGCGATATCCGAAACCACCCTCAAGGACACCATGCTGATGCTCATCGAAGAGCAGAACAAAAAAGGCGGCCTGTTGGGTAAAAAGCTGGAGCCCGTCGTGGTCGATCCGGCGTCCAACTGGCCCTTGTTCGCGGAAAAGGCGCGCGAACTGATCGAGAAAGAGAAGGTCGACGTGGTGTTCGGCTGCTGGACCTCGGTATCGCGCAAGTCCGTGCTGCCGGTATTCGAGGAACTCGACAGCCTCTTGTTCTATCCGGTGCAATACGAGGGCGAGGAATCCTCGAAAAACGTGTTCTACACGGGTGCCGCGCCGAACCAGCAGGCAATCCCGGCCGTGGATTACCTCATGGAACAGGGCGTGAAGCGCTGGGTTTTGGCCGGTACCGACTATGTCTATCCGCGTACCACGAACAAGATCCTCGAGGCCTACCTCAAAGCCAAAGGCGTGGCCGCCGGCGACATCATGATCAACTACACGCCGTTCGGTCATTCGGATTGGCAGTCGATCGTCGCCGATATCAAGAAGTTCGGCTCGACCGGTAAAAAGACCGCGGTGGTCTCGACCATCAACGGTGATGCCAATGTGCCCTTCTATAAAGAGCTGGGCAACCAGGGTATCTCGGCCGAAGACATCCCGGTCGTCGCCTTCTCGGTCGGTGAAGAGGAACTGTCCGGCATCGATACCAAGCCGCTGGTCGGTCATCTCGCTGCCTGGAACTACTTCATGAGCGTCGAGAGCGATGAAAACGATGCCTTCATCGAAGCCTGGCATGCGTTCATCAAGAACGAGGACCGCGTGACCAACGACCCGATGGAAGCTCACTATATCGGTTTCAATATGTGGCTCGAAGCGGTGAAAAAGGCCGGTACCACCGATCCTTCGGCGGTCGGCGATGCCATCATCGGTGTCGCGGTGCCGAACCTCTCCGGCGGCCTGTCGGCGATGATGCCCAATCATCACATCACCAAGCCGGTCTTGATCGGCGAGATCCAGGATGACGGTCAGTTCCAGATCGTATCCCAGACCCCCGGTCTGGTGGTCGGCGATGCCTGGTCCGATTATCTGGAAGGCTCGAAAGACCTGATCTCCGATTGGCGTGCGCCGCTGTCTTGCGGCAACTACAACGTCAAGACCGCCAAGTGTTCGGGTCAGAACTACTGATCTCGAGCTGATGCTGTGCAAGCGGCACCGGTGTCCGTACACCGGTGTCGCTCCCCAACCTCTCGAAAGAGTCCCCGATATGTTTCGTTTGGTCGTGACCGTTGTTTTGTTGTGCCTGACGCCCCCTGTTCTTGCGGCCGCGATCGAGACCGATGACTCGGCACTGGATGCTGCGTTTACACGGATTCTCGATCGCGATTTCGGCACCAAGGCCTTGGGGGTCGAGGCATTGGCAGCGTCGGATCATCCCAAAAAAATCGAATTACTCCGCGGCGTGCTCGAGGGTGAGCTGCGTTATCTGAAGAAGAACAAGCGTCTGGTCTGGATGCAGCCGGCCGATGGTAAAAATGCCGCCATCGACGTGTTTACGGGCGAAAACTATGGCGTGGTCAGCAAGCGTAAATTTAGAAAGCTCGCGATCAACAATGCCATGCGCGGCCAGATCCGTGGCCTGCTGGCCGAGTTGGAGCTGTCGAGTTCCGATCCGGCGGCACGGCTTGCCGCGGTCAACAAAATGCTCGGTAAGAGCGACCCCAGTCATGCCGAGCTGTTCGGGCGTCTGCTCGAACAAGAGACCGATGCCAAAGTACGCGAGGCGATGCAGAGCGCTATCGCGGTGGCACGATTGAGCGATCCGGATCCCGCGCAACGACGTGCGGCAATCGCCGAGGTTTCCGGCAGTCTGCTACCGGCGGTGCGCAACGGTTTGACGCGCCTGGCTGCCGACGATCCGGACGACGCGGTACGCACTGAGGCGGCCGGTGCACTACGCGTGATCGAAGACCGAGTGGAGCTCTTCGGTTACGTCGAGACCGTGTTCTTCGGCCTGAGTCTTGGCTCTGTGCTCGTACTCGCGGCAATCGGCCTGGCGATTACCTTCGGCGTCATGGGTGTGATCAACATGGCGCATGGCGAGTTGATCATGCTTGGTGCCTACACCACCTATCTGATTCAACAGGCGATGCCGGAAATGATCGGTTTGTCGATTTTGCTCGCGATACCGGCGGCCTTCATGGTGTCCGGCCTGACCGGGATCGCGATCGAACGCGGCGTGATTCGCTTTCTGTACGGGCGTCCACTCGAAACCCTGTTGGCGACCTTCGGTATCAGTCTGATCCTGCAACAGTTGGTGCGCACCCTGATCTCGCCGCAAAACGTGCCGGTGTCCAATCCCGATTTCCTCAGCGGCTTCTGGCAGATCAACAGCGTGTTGTCGCTGACTTACAACCGCCTTTACATCTTCATTTTTTGCCTGCTGGTGTTCGCCGGGTTGTTCCTGGTACTCAAGTACACCCGGCTCGGATTGCAGGTACGCGCGGTGTCGCAGAACCGGTCGATGGCGCGTGCGATGGGCGTACGTTCGGGCCGGGTCGATGCCCTAACCTTTGGCTTGGGTTCGGGTATTGCCGGTGTGGCCGGTGTGGCGCTGTCGCAGCTCACCAATGTCGGACCGAATCTCGGTCAGGCCTATATCGTCGACAGCTTCATGGTGGTCGTGTTCGGCGGTGTCGGCAATCTCTGGGGTACCTTGGTCGGCGGTCTCGGCCTGGGTATCGCCAACAAGCTGATGGAGCCCTGGGCCGGTGCGGTGCTGGCCAAGATCCTGGTGCTGGTGTTCATCATCCTGTTCATTCAGAAGCGCCCGCGCGGATTGTTCCCGCAGAAGGGTCGTGCGGCGGAGGGCTGAGCGATGTTCATAGCGCGCATCCTCCGCGGCGATCTGGGCGGCAAGGTGTTTCTGTTGGTGTTGCTCACGGTATTGATTGCCGTGCCCATTTTGAATGGCTTGCCGGCCGATCATCCGCTGCATGTCTCGACCTATACGGTGACGCTGCTCGGCAAATATCTGACCTATGCATTGCTTGCGGTCGCGGTCGATCTGGTTTGGGGGTACCTCGGTATTCTGAGCCTGGGCCATGCGGCCTTTTTCGCGCTGGGCGGTTATGCCATGGGCATGTATCTCATGCGTCAGATCGGTGAGCGCGGTGTCTACGGCCATCCCGAGCTGCCCGACTTCATGGTGTTCCTGAATTGGCAGGAACTGCCGTGGTTCTGGTACGGCTTCGACCAGTTCTGGTTTGCCGCGCTGATGGTCATGGTGGTGCCCGGCCTGTTGGCCTTCGTGTTCGGTTGGTTGGCGTTCCGTTCAAGGGTCACCGGTGTGTATCTGTCGATCATCACGCAGGCGTTGACCTATGCGTTGATGTTGGCCTTTTTCCGCAACGAAATGGGTTTCGGGGGCAACAATGGGCTGACGGATTTCAAGGACATCCTCGGTTTCAGCCTTCAGGCCGACAGTACGCGGATCGGCTTGTTCATTGCCTCCGGTGTCGCATTGGCGTTGGGTTATCTGTCCTGTCGTGCTTTGGTGAAATCGCGTCTCGGTCGGGTCGCGGTTGCGATCCGTGACACCGAGGATCGCACGCGATTCATCGGTTACAAGGTCGAGCATGTCAAATTGGCGATCTTCACTTTCTCGGCCGTGCTGGCCGGTATCGCCGGTGCGCTTTACGTGCCGCAGGTCGGGATTATCAACCCGGGCGAGTTCGCGCCGTTGAATTCCATCGAGCTCGTGATCTGGGTGGCGATGGGTGGCCGTGCGACTTTGTACGGTGCGGTGCTCGGCGCCATCGGTGTGAACTACGCCAAGACATGGTTTACCGGCGCCTTCCCGGAGATGTGGCTTTTCGCCCTGGGTGGCCTGTTCGTCGTCGTTACCTTGTTGTTGCCACGCGGTATTGCAGGCCTATGGCGGCGTAAGGAGGCGAGCGAATGAACGCCGTACGCGAGGTATTCCGTCGTGACCGGGTATTCGACTTCATGGTGCCCAAGGTGGTCGATGATCTCGATCTATCGCATGGCACCCTGCTCTATATGGAAGATGTTTCGGTCGCGTTCGATGGTTTCAAGGCGATCAACAATCTGAACTTCTACGTCGACGCCGGTGAATTACGGTGTTTGATCGGACCAAACGGCGCCGGCAAGACGACCATGATGGATATCATCACCGGCAAGACCCGCCCGGATACCGGCACCTGCTGGTTCGGTTCGAGAATGAATCTCTTGCAGATGAACGAACCGGAGATCGCCCAGGCCGGTATCGGGCGTAAGTTTCAAAAGCCGACAGTGTTCGAACATCACTCGGTGTTCGAGAATCTCGAACTGTCGATGGCCGGCCCGAAAGGGGTATGGCGAACGCTGTGGGCCCGTCTCAGCTCGGCTGAACGCGAACGCATCGATGAGGTGCTTGAACTCATCGGTCTTAGTGGTGAGGCACAGCGCCTGGCGGGTGCTTTGTCTCACGGTCAAAAACAATGGCTTGAAATCGGGATGCTGCTGATGCAGAACCCAATGCTGCTATTGGTCGACGAACCCGCCGCCGGGATGACCCATCAGGAGATGGACCGCACGGTCGAATTGCTGACCTCGCTCGCCGGCGAGCATTCCGTGGTCGTGGTGGAACACGATATGGACTTCGTTCGTGCATTGAATTCGCGGGTTACCGTGTTGCACCAGGGTACGGTGTTGGCGGAGGGCAGCATGGATCAGGTACAGAACGATCCCAAGGTCGTCGAGGTGTACCTTGGTGAATAGGGTCGAGACATGCTGAAAATCGAACAACTCAATCAGTACTATGGTCAATCGCATACTTTATGGGATTTAGATCTCGACGTCCCCGAAGGCCAGTGCACGGTATTGATGGGTCGCAATGGTGTGGGTAAGACCACCTTGCTCCAATGCATCATGGGCTTGTTGCCGGTGAAGTCCGGTGTCATGCGTTACAGAGATACGGACCTCCGGCGCGTCGGTGCCGAGCAGCGTGCCGGTCTCGGTATCGGCTATGTGCCTCAGGGACGCCAGATTTTTCCGCTGATGACGGTCGAGGAAAATCTTCAGATCGGTCTGCCGGCGAGGCGTGACGGTTTGCGCAAAATACCGGACTTCATCTATGAATTGTTTCCGGTGCTCAAGGAGATGTTGGGCCGGCGAGGCGGTGACTTGTCCGGTGGTCAGCAACAACAGCTGGCGATTGGGCGTGCCTTGGTCACCGATCCGTCGCTGTTGATCCTGGACGAACCGACCGAGGGCATTCAGCCGAACATCGTCGCCGACATCGGGAACATCGTGCGTCGTCTGAATCGCGATATGGGATTGACCGTATTGCTGGTGGAACAAAAGCTGCCGTTCGCGCGCAAGGTCGCCGATCGTTTTTGTCTACTCGATCGTGGCCGTGCCGTAGCGACCGGGGAGATGCCGGCACTCAACGAAGCGTTGATTCAGCAGTATCTGACTGTCTAACGAGGCGAACAAGAAATGAATAAACTAAAATTCATCGTGCCGATGTTTTTCGTTCCGATGACAGTGCATGCCCATTCTTCCGAAATGCCGCTAATTCTCCATGCGGTTGAGCACGGTTGGGTGGTGCCGGCCCTGCTGCCATTGTTACTTTTACTGTTGCCGCTAAGGCGTGAGCGCCGTCGTTGATATGATGCTCGCAAACGAAACCCTGCCGCGCACAAAAGGTTGGCAAGCCGGTCTCCGTTTGGGCTTTCGTGCCAATGCCCGGCGTACCGTGCTGGCCGAGCGCCAACGACATGGCCCATTGGCGGTTCAGCGACCCTTTTATCCGGAAGGGGGAGTCTGTCATGTGTATCTGCTACACCCGCCCGGCGGTGTGGTCGGTGGCGACAGTTTGATTATCGATACCGATTTGGCAAGCGATGCCCGCGCACTGATCACCACTCCGGGGGCAACCAAGTTCTACCGCAGTGGTGGCGAGCGTGCCCATCAAGAGCAGATAATCCGCGTCGCCGAGGGCGCGAGCGTCGAATGGTTGCCGCTGGAAAACATCTTTTTTCCCGGCGCCGCCGTCGATCTGCGTACCCGTGTCGAGCTGGAGGGTAATGCCCGTTTGGCTTTGTGGGAGATTCAATGTCTCGGGCGGCCGGTGATCGACGAAGGTTTCGATGCCGGCGACATCGACAGTCGTTTGAGCATCTATCGCGACGGTCTACCGGTGTTGCTCGATCGGCTTAGGGTCCGGGCCGACAATCGTGCGCGGCTGTCGTTGATGGCCGGCCTGTCCGTCGGCGGCACGCTGGTGATCAGCGATGCGGACGAGTCGGCGGTCGAGGCCTGTCGCGATCTGCTGCTGGCCGGCGCCCAGGACTACATGGGCGCGACGCTTATCGAAGATCTCCTCGTCGTGCGCTATCTTGGTAATTCCACCGAGAATGCACGTCGCGTCTTTGTCGCAGTCTGGGAACGTTTGCGAACGCGGACATTTGGTCGGGAAGCAACGGTCCCGCGCATTTGGGCAACCTGAATCATCCGAACAGAGGGGGCGCATCGCTATGGAGCTGACGCCGAGAGAAAAAGACAAACTGTTGCTGTTCACTGCTGCCTTGCTTGCCGAGCGTCGTCGCGCACGCGGGCTCAAGCTTAACTATCCCGAGGCCGTGGCCCTGATCAGTGCCGAGATCATGGAGGGAGCGCGCGATGGCCGCAGTGTGGCCGAGCTGATGGATTACGGTCGTACCCTGCTGACCCGTGACGACGTCATGGAGGGTGTCGCCGAGATGGTTCCCGAGGTACAGGTCGAGGCGACTTTTCCCGATGGTACCAAGCTGGTCACGGTACATGACCCTATCGTCTGAAAACCAAGTAACGTTCAGCGCATGACCCGCTATTGACCGGAGGTGCCGCGATGATTCCAGGTGAAGTGATCCCCGCCGACGGCGAGATCGAACTCAATATCGGCCGCGAGACTTGCAAACTGACGGTCGCCAATACCGGCGACCGCCCGATCCAGGTCGGTTCGCATTACCATTTTTACGAGACCAACGAGGCGCTGACTTTCGATCGTGCCAAAGCGCGCGGTTTCCGACTCAACATCCCGGCCGGTACCGCGGTGCGTTTCGAACCCGGGCAGACGCGTGAGGTCGAGTTGGTCGCCTATGCGGGCGACCGACACGTTTATGGGTTCCGGGGCCGCGTCATGGGCGCATTGGACAAGGGGTAAGGCGATGACAAGCATCAGCCGGCAGGCCTATGCAGAAATGTACGGACCGACCGTCGGTGACCGTGTGCGCCTGGCCGATACCGAGTTGTTCATCGAGGTCGAGGAAGACCGCACCATCTATGGTGACGAGGTCAAGTTCGGTGGTGGCAAGGTGATTCGCGACGGCATGGGCCAGTCACAACATCCGGCTGCTCAGGTGGTCGACGTGGTGATCACGAATGCCCTGATCCTGGACCACTGGGGTATCGTCAAGGCGGACATCGGCATCAAGAACGGACGCATCACCGGGATCGGCAAGGCGGGCAACCCTGATGTGCAACCGGGTGTCGATATCGTTGTCGGGCCGGGTACCGAGGCGATCGCCGGTGAGGGGCAAATACTCACGGCCGGCGGCATTGACGCACACATTCATTTCATTTGTCCGCAGCAGGTCGACGATGCCCTGATGTCGGGTGTGACCACCATGCTCGGCGGCGGTACCGGACCGGCGACCGGAACCAATGCGACAACCTGTACACCGGGCCCATGGAACATCCAACGTATGTTGCAGGCGGCCGATGCCTTGCCGGTGAATTTGGGTTTTCTCGGTAAGGGCAATGCATCGCGTCCCGGCCCGTTGTCGGAGCAGATTGCGGCCGGTGCGATCGGACTCAAGTTGCACGAGGATTGGGGTACGACGCCGGCAGCGATCGACAATTGCCTGACGGTGGCCGAGAACTTCGACGTTCAAGTCGCCATTCATACCGATACCTTGAACGAATCCGGCTTTGTCGAGGATACGCTCGCGGCGATGGCCGGCCGTACCATCCATACCTATCACACCGAGGGTGCCGGCGGTGGCCATGCGCCGGACATCATCAAGGCCGCCGGCTACAGTAACGTACTGCCGTCGTCGACCAATCCGACCCGCCCCTATACGGTCAATACGGTCGACGAACATCTCGACATGTTGATGGTCTGCCATCATTTGTCGCCGTCGATCGCCGAGGACGTCGCCTTCGCCGAATCGCGCATCCGGCGCGAGACCATTGCCGCCGAAGACATCCTGCATGATCTCGGTGCCTTCTCGATGATCGCGTCCGACTCGCAGGCCATGGGCCGTGTCGGCGAGGTTGTCACACGTACCTGGCAGACAGCACACAAAATGAAGGTGCAACGCGGCACGTTGGACGGTGACACGGCTAAACACGACAACAAACGTGCGCGGCGCTATGTCGCCAAGTACACCATCAATCCCGCCATCACCCACGGCATCGCACACGAGGTCGGTTCGGTCGAGGTCGGTAAGTTGGCCGATCTGGTGCTTTGGAAGCCAGCCTTCTTCGGTGCCAAGCCGAGTATGGTGATCAAGGCCGGTCTGATCGTCGCCGCACCCATGGGTGATCCCAATGCGTCCATACCGACGCCGCAGCCGGTACATTACCGGCCGATGTTCGGTGCGCTCGGCGGTGCGCGGCACGCGACCCGTATGACCTTCATCTCCAAGGCTGCGCACGAAGCCGATGTGCATCGCTATCTGGGCTTGGAGTCGTTGATTGGCGTGGTGCGTGGTTGCCGCGGGGTACAAAAGGCCGACATGATCCTGAACGAATGGCAGCCGACCATCGAAGTCGATCCGCAGACCTATGAGGTGCGGGCGAATGGCGAACTGCTGACCTGTGACCCGGCAGACGTGCTGCCATTGGCTCAACGCTACTTTCTGTTTTGAACGACTATGTTAGAACTCGTCCGACGCGTTACCCGTGGTAGACCGACCACGACGCTGACACTCCCGTTGGAAAAGCGCGTGCGTAGCCGTTTGCGCGTGACCCTGGATGACGGCAATGCGGCCGGTGTATTTCTCGAACGCGGCGAGGTATTGCGTGACGGCGATCTGATCGCCAGTGCCGACGGTCTGGTAGTGCGGGTGTGTGCGGCGGCCGAGGGATTGTCCGAGGTATGCTGCGACGATCCATTGCTTTTCGCGCGTGCCTGTTATCACCTGGGCAATCGGCATGTGCCGCTGCAGATTATCGAAGGCGTGTTGCGCTATCAGCACGACCACGTGCTCGATGACATGCTCAAGGGCTTGGGTCTCACGCCCACGTTCGTCGAAGCCCCATTCGAGCCCGAGCCGGGCGCTTACGGCGGTGGTCACCGGCACGATCATGCCCACTGATCCACTGGCACATCTGCGCTTGTTGCAATTGGTCAGCCCGGCGCTGCCGATCGGCGGCTTTACCTATTCGCAGGGACTCGAATGGGCGGTCGAAGCCGGTTGGGTCTGCGATGTCGAATCGCTTGATGATTGGCTCGAAGGATTGATCGACGACAATCTGGGCGGGCTCGAGTTGCCGTTGCTGTATCGTCTGTACCGTGCCTGCGAACAGGATGACCCTGTTGCGATCGGGCGTTGGGGCCGTATGCTGTATGCCAGTCGCGAAACCCGTGAGCTACGTGCCGAGGAGTGTAATCGTGCGCGGGCGTTGATCACTCTGCTACAGAATCTCGGCGTTGCGCAGATCGATGCGTGGCGCGACGTCCTGGCGCATTGTCAGGCCGCGCCCTTTGCGATGGCCGCGGTACATTGGTCGATCGCCAGTGAGGATTGCGCCCTGGGTTATGCTTGGAGCTGGTTGGAGAACCAGGTCGCCGCGGCGGTCAAACTGGTGCCCTTGGGGCAGACCGATGGCCAGCGTGTGTTGCTGGCCCTCGCCGAGCGTCTGCCGATTGTCGTTGCAAAGGCGTCGTTGGTCGATGATGACGACATCGGCGCCGCGGCGCCGGCCTTGGCGATCGCCAGTGCCCGACACGAAACCCAATATACGCGATTGTTCCGCTCCTGATGCGGATCTGTCGGAGGAGTAACGCATGACGAGTCATAAACCGCCTCTTCGCGTCGGTGTCGGCGGCCCGGTGGGTTCGGGTAAGACCGCGCTGCTCGAACTGTTGTGCAAGGCTTTGCGCGATCGTTATGACATTGCCGTAGTCACCAACGATATCTACACACAGGAAGATGCCAAGATCCTGATGCGTGCCGAGGCATTACCCTTCGAACGTATCGTCGGCGTCGAGACCGGCGGGTGTCCGCATACCGCGATCCGCGAGGATGCCTCGATGAACCTCGCTGCGGTCGAGGATCTGCAACAGCGCTTTCCGGATCTCGATGTGGTGTTCATCGAGAGCGGTGGCGATAATCTGTCGGCGACCTTCAGCCCGGAGCTGGCCGATCTGACGATCTACGTGATCGACGTCGCGGAGGGGGAAAAGATTCCACGCAAGGGCGGGCCTGGCATCACCCGCTCCGATCTGTTGGTAATCAACAAAATCGATCTGGCACCTCATGTTGGCGCGTCGCTCGAGGTGATGGCCGACGATACCAAGCGGATGCGTGGCGAACGTCCTTGGGTGTTCGCCAATATGAAAGACAAGACCGGTTTGTACGACATCATCGGCTTTATCGAGCGTGAGGGGATGCTGGCGGTAGCCGAGGCGCCCTGATTCGAGGCGCCGGCAGTCCAGCGTTTACCGCGCGATTCGCAAAGCGCACAGTTATTCTTTGGCCATCGCGGTAAAACGCTCGGCTGTTAAAATGCTTCGATGGACGTATCTCACATCATCGAAGGTCTCAATGAGGCGCAGCGCGACGCGGTAACCGCGCCGGTGGGCGGTACCCTGGTGCTCGCCGGTGCCGGTTCCGGAAAAACGCGCGTATTGGTTCACCGCATCGCTTGGCTGATCCAGGTCGAAGGCCTCTCGCCCTGGGGCATCCTCGCGGTGACCTTTACCAACAAGGCGGCACGCGAGATGCGCCAACGGATCGAGACACTGCTCGGTCAGCCGGTTGGCGGCATGTGGGTTGGCACCTTTCACGGTTTGGCACATCGTTTGCTGCGTGCGCATTGGCAAGACGCCGATCTACCGCAAGGTTTTCAGATCCTGGACTCGGATGATCAACAGCGTTTGGTCAAGCGCATCGTACGTGAGATGAATCTGGACGACGGCAAATGGCCGCCACGCCAGGCGCAGTGGTTCATCAATAAGCAAAAGGACGAGGGCTTACGCGCCGATCACCTGGATCATGGCGGCGATCCGTATCAACGTCAGATGATCGCGATCTATCGTGAATACGAGGCCGCCTGTCGACGTGCCGGCAGTGTGGATTTTGCCGAGTTGTTGCTGCGTGCGCATGAGTTATGGCGCGATCGCCCGGACATATTGCAACATTATCGCCAACGCTTCGGCGCTGTCCTGGTCGATGAGTTTCAGGATACCAATAGCATTCAATATGCCTGGCTACGTCTGCTGGCCGGTGAGGAGCAAAAACTGTTTGTTGTCGGTGACGACGATCAGTCGATCTACGGCTGGCGGGGCGCACGGGTGGAGAATATCCAGGATTTTCAGCGCCATCACAAAGACGCCTTGATCGTCCGGCTGGAGCAGAACTATCGCTCGACAGGCAATATCCTGAGTGGGGCCAACGCGGTGATCGCCAATAACCCCACCCGTCTGGGTAAGCAATTATGGACCGAGGATGGCGATGGTGAGCCGATACGGGTGTATGGTGCTTTCAATGAAGTGGATGAGGCGCGTTTCGTTGTCGAGCGTATCCGCAATGCGATCGAGCAGGGCAACCGACGCAGTGAGGTCGCGATTCTCTATCGCACCACCGCACAGTCGCGTTTGTTCGAAGAATCGCTCATCCAGGCCGGCGTGCCCTACCGAGTCTACGGTGGCCTGCGATTTTTCGAACGTGCCGAAATCAAAGATGCCTTGGCGTATCTGCGTTTGGTGTCGAACCGGCATGATGATGCCTCGTTCGAACGTGCGGTAAATCAACCGCCGCGCGGAATTGGCCCACGCACACTGGACGCGGTGCGTGGTCATGCACGCGACTTCGGTTGTTCCTTATGGCAGGCGGCGCACGATCTATTGCGCGGTGGTGGTATGACCGCGCGGGCGGCGAATGCCTTGAGCAAGTTTCTCGATCTGGTCGAAGAGATGGATGCCAATAGTGCAGACGAGGCACTGCCCGAGCGTGCCGGCTTTGTGGTCGAGGCCTCGCATTTGCGCGAACATTTCGAAAAAAGTCGTGACGGCAAGGGTCAAGATCGTTTGGAGAACCTCGACGAATTGATCAATGCCTGCCGGCAGTTCGAATTGCCGGAAACGGAAGCCGATGAGGGTCTAAACGAACTCGATGCTTTCCTGGCTCATGCTGCATTGGAGGCCGGCGACACACAGGCCGGGGAATACGAGGATTGCGTGCAACTGATGACGTTGCACTCGGCCAAGGGGCTTGAATTTCCGTTGGTATTTATCGGTGGCATGGAAGAAGGTTTGTTTCCGCACAGTATGTCGGCGGAAGATCCGGACCGGCTCGAAGAAGAACGCCGTCTTTGCTATGTGGGCATGACGCGGGCCATGTCGCAGCTCTATCTCACGCATGCGGAAAGCCGGCGCCTGCACGGTTCCGAAAGCTATCCTTTTCCCTCTCGCTTTCTGCGCGAAATTCCGGTCGATTTGATCGAAGAGGTACGTGCTCGGCCGCAAGTCTCGCGGCCCTACACGCCGGCATCGACAAGTCTCTCGGCGGCGCGTGAGGCGACGGGTTTCGATCTGGGTCAGCGCGTATTGCATCCGAAGTTCGGTGAAGGCGTTGTGCTTAATGCCGAGGGCCAAGGCAATGGGGCCCGGGTGCAAGTCAATTTCGAAGGCGTAGGCGCGAAATGGCTGGTGGTGGCCTATGCAAATCTGCAGGCCCTGGCCTGAGCTTGCGAAGCCTTAGTGGAGCTTACGCGCTTGCAACCAGGGCAGGAGTATCTCCTCCGGTACGGGCTCGCTCCAGAGATAGCCTTGGCCGGCATAACAGCCTTCGTCAATGAGAAAACTGACGCAGTCATCGCGTTCGATGCCTTCGGCGATGGTATCCAGGTTGAGGATCTTACCGAGACCGATTACCGCGCGAGTGATCGCCTCGTCGTCGGTATTGCCGGGTACGTCTTTGATGAAGGAGCGGTCGATTTTCAGTTTGTTGATCGGCAGGCGTTTGAGATAGGCCAACGATGAGTAGCCGGTGCCGAAGTCGTCAATCGCCAGGCGTATGCCGAGTGCACGTAGTTTCTTCAGTGTGTTGATGTTTGATTCCGGATCATCCATAACAAAGGTCTCGGTGACCTCGAGTTCGAGATTTTCCGGCGGCATGCCGGTATCGTGCAAAATACGTTCGATGATCTCCACCGCGCCCGGCGAATTGATCTGGATGCCGGAGATGTTCACCGCGAGGGTGTCCGGTGCGACGCCCTGCTCCTGCCACTCTACATAGTCGCTACAGGCCTGACGCAATACCCAGGGTCCGACCTGCCGCATCAGACCTTGTTCTTCGAGCAAGGAGACGAAGCGTATGGGAGGAATCAGGCCTTCGGTAGGGTGTTGCCAACGTAGCAGGGCCTCTACGCCGAACGGGCGGCCGCTGTGAAGATCGACTTGCGGTTGATAGTAGATGCGGAACTCTTGTTGCTCGATGGCGCGTCGTAAATGGTTTTGCAGAAATACTTGTTCCAGCGCGTCATCGGTGAGATCCGGGGTGTAAAATTGATAGTTGTCGCGCCCGGTTGCTTTGGCCTTGTACATCGCTGCGTCGGCATTCTTGACCAGGGTATCGACATCCTTGCCATCGCGCGGATACATGCTGATCCCTAGACTCAGGCTGAGATAAAGCGGGTTACCCTCGAGGTCGATCGGCGCCTTGAGCGCGGCGATCAGCTTGTCGGCGACTTCGCACGCACCGCCGGGCGTAGCGTCTTCGAGCAGGATAATGAATTCGTCGCCACCGATACGGGCGACGGTATCTTCCGCGCGCATTGCCTGAGTGACCCTTTGCGACACGTTTTGCAGTACTTCGTCGCCCAGTGCATGCCCGAGGCTGTCGTTGATGGTCTTGAAGTGATCCAGGTCAATGCACATGACCGCGAGTTCCGAGCTGACGCGTTGCGCATGGCCGATCGCGTGTTCCAAACGAGCGTTGAACAACAGCCGGTTCGGCAGATTGGTCAATGCATCATGGTGGGCGAGGAATTCGATCTCCTGACGGTCGCGGTGACGTTCCGTGATATCGGAAAACACGGCGACGTAGTACTTGAGTTGGCCATCGTTATCCAACACGCTGCTGATGCTCAGCCATTCCGGATAGACTTCGCCGTTTTTTCGCCGGTTCCATACCTCGCCGCGCCAACGGCCGGTTACTTTGAGTTGACGCCACATGTCCTGGTAGAACAGTTCGTCGTGCCGGCCTGACTTGAGTAGTTTGGGCGTTTGGCCGATAACTTCTTCGGCGATATAGCCGGTGATCCGGGAAAATGCCGCGTTGACTTCGATGATGCGGGTCTGCGGATCGGTGATCACGATGCCTTCGTTGCTGCTCTCGAATACGGTTGCGACTACCCGCAGTTTCTCCTGGGCATTGCGTTTCTCGGTGATGTCCATATGGGTGCCGGCAGCGCGCAATGGTTTTCCTTCGGTATTGCGTTCGACCACTCGACCGCGGCTTAGAATCCACCGCCATTCACCGTCGCGGTGTCGCATCCTCAGCGTGAGTTCGAACATGGGCGAATTGCCGGCCAAGTGGTTTTTGACGATGTGCATGGCCAGCGGAAGATCATCATGGTGGACCAGCTTTTTCCATGTGCTGAAATGGGGTGTGATGTCGGTCAATGAATAACCGAGCATGCTTGCCCAACGCTGGCTGTAACTGACTTCGTCCGTTGCAATGTTCCAATCCCAAAGGCCGAGATCGGCGGCGCGTGTGGCCAGATCAAGGCGTTCTTCGCTGGCACGCAACGCGCTTTCGGCACGCACGTGATCTGTAATGTCGTGCACGATCGAATACAGCAGCGTCTTCCCTTCAGTTTGTAAGGGACCGCTGAAGACCTCGACATCGCGGATTTCGCCCGATGCCAGCCGGTGCTTGAAATGAAAACGCATCCGGCGCTCGCCCTTGGCCTGGGACATGGCTTGTTTGAGTGCCGTTTGATCGAGCGTGTTTATCTTGGAGACCGGCATGCCCACTAGCTCATCGTGTTTGTAGCCGTAATAACGGCTCGCAGCGAGATTGGCCTGCACGATCTTGCCTTCGGCCGGGTCGACAATCAGTTTCACTGCCTGATTCGTCTCGAAGATTTGTACCAGGCGCTGCTCGCTGGCGAGCAAGGCCCGTTCGGCGGCGGCGCGCTCGGTCAGATCGCGGGCGATGCCGACTACCAGACCGCGCTGGTCGATGTTGACCCGTTTAATCGATACCTCGACGGTCAGGGTGTCGCCGTTGTGTCGCCGCAGACCGGATTTGAAAGTAGTCTGCCGTGCCGGCGGATCTTCGTGTATACCCCAGTGGGGTAGCGTACTCTGGTCTGTCAACAACTCCGGCAATGTCATGCCCGAGAGTGTGCCGCTCGGATAGTCCAGCCAGTCACTTAAAGGCTGATTGACTTCGACCACCAGGCCGGTGTCTTGTTCGACGATGAGAACACCGTCGCTGATGAAGTCGAGCAGTACACCGGGAAAGCGTTGCTGTTGGCATTCGCGTAGATTGGCCTGTAGGGTGGCGAGATGACGCCGTTCGCGTTCGGCAATTACCTGATGCAGGGTAATCATGCCCCGCAGGTTGCCCCCCCGTTCGGTGACGACCAGGCGACGTACACCGTGCTCTTCCATGCGTTCGAGCGCAGTGTGTATCGCTGCCGATGGCTGTATCGCCCTCACCGGGCTGCTCATCACGGTAGCGACCGGTGTGTGGCGGTGTTCGATCAACAGCTCGCGATGAAAGAATATGTCACGCTCGGTCAGAATGCCGAGCGCTCGGCCATGGTGTGCCACGATGACGTAATCGCGGCGGGTTCTATCCATCCGCCTGACCGCATCGAGCATGGTGGCATCGTGTGATATGCAGACCGGGCTGGCGTCCATGATCGCCTCGACCCGCGGTACGCTGTCATCGTCCTGTAGACCCCCGTCGGTTAGGAAGGACTTCTCGCCGATTACGCGATAAGCGCCTTTGCCGTCGATGTCGATCACAATGTGCCGGATGCCTTTCTCCAACATCAGGTGATAGGCCGCATGGCATGACATGTCGGCACTCACGGTGAATACGGGACTGGTCATGACAGCGTCGACGGTGCAGTCGTGGCACCGGTCGGCGTTTGTCATGAGATGCAGCAGGTCGTGGTAGGTCAGAATGCCGACGGCTTTTTTATCCTCGATCACCAGCGCGCTGCTGGCATCGATGTTTGCCATTTCTTTCAGTACCGAGAGAAGCTGATCCGACGGTTTTGCTACGACGTTCGCCTCGACCGCAAGGCGTGAGAGGGGGATCATGTCGTTATTGCTTTCGACGTAGGCATTGGGTTCACAAAGATCGGCGCCGCTCACCGCGGTTTGGAATAAGTGAAATCGACAACATGGTGAATAACTTAAACGATATTAAAGTAAAGGCGAAGTATCGTGATCTAAACCCGGGCATTTTCTTATGAAGGTCGATCGCGAAGCATCGTTGTCACTGTATGTCCATGTGCCTTGGTGTGTCCGAAAATGTCCTTACTGCGACTTTAATTCCCATGTCGCGCGTGAACCAATCGATCAGGTCGTTTATGTCGATGCGGTGTTGGCGGACCTGGAGTACGAAACCAAGGGTATTTCGTTGCCGGCCGTCGACAGTATTTTCATTGGCGGTGGCACACCGAGCTTGCTGGAAACCTCGGCACTCGGGCGATTGTTAGACGGGATAAGACGCAGCTGTATCGTGGAATCCGGTGCGGAGATCACGTTGGAGGCCAACCCCGGTACGGCCGAGGCGCAGCGTTTTGCCGCGTATCGCCAAGCGGGGGTCAATCGTTTGTCGTTGGGGGTGCAGAGTTTGGATGACGACAAACTGCACCGTTTAGACAGAATCCATTCTGCGCTCGAAGCACGTCAGGCCTTTGCGATGGCGCGCGAGGCGGGATTCGACAATGTGAATCTCGACCTTATGTATGGCCTGCCGGCACAGACTCTGGAACAGGCCATGGAGGACCTCGGTCAGGCAATCAGCCTGGGCCCCGAGCACCTGTCCTGGTATCAACTCACGTTGGAGCCAAATACGAGGTTTCATCGTCGTCCACCGCCATTGCCGAATGAGGATGTTTTGGGCGACATGATGGAAAGTGGCGAGGCCATGTTGGCAGCGGCCGGTTACCGTCGCTATGAGATCTCGGCTTATGCGCGTGGCGGGCGGGAGTGTCGGCACAATCTGAACTATTGGCAATTCGGCGACTATCTCGGTGTTGGGGCCGGCGCGCACGGCAAGCTCACCTTGGACGGCGGGGCCGTGCGTCGGCGCAGCAAGCTGCGTCAACCGGCGGCCTATGTGGCGGCTGCCCCGCTTGGGGCCTTGTCCGAGCAGCGTGTATTGAAGGTGCATGAACTGCCCGTGGAGTTTTTCATGAATGCGCTGCGTTTGATTGATGGCGTGCCGACCGAACTGTTTACGCAGCGGACAGGCTTGTCGCCGACCGTAGTCGCTGACGCGTTGTCGTTGGCGCGTACCCGAGGCCTGTTGTCGCCCGAAACCGAGCAATTGCGTCCGACAGGACTTGGTCTGCGATTTCTCAACGATTTGTTGGCGATGTTCGAGCCCGGCTTGCAGGAGGTGTGATGGAGCAATTGTTTTTCGAAACCCTCAGCTGCCCTTACTGCGGGGAACCGATAACGTTACAGATCGACGGTTCGGCCGGCGATCAGCACTACATTGAAGACTGCAGTGTCTGTTGCCGCCCGATCGAGGTCGGGGTGAGCTTGCAGGGTGCGCAGTGGCATTTGGAGGTCAGACGAGATGACGACTGAATATCACCCGATAGACTGTGATCGACACTCGGTGCTCGAATTGCTGGCGATGCGTCAAGCCGAGGTGTCGCTCGAGGCTGAAAGCGAAGATGCCGGTACGGTCAATGTCGATGGCATAGTCACCGACGTTGTGACACGCGGCGGCGCCGAATACCTGGTGATCACGAATTCAACGGGTCAGCCAGTTTCATTGCGCCTTGACCGGATACGCTATATTTCCCAGGGTAACGGTCAGGTTATATGGCGCCAATAAGTTGGCGCAGCGATTTTTTGTTTGTAAGATATTGTTTTAAAAGAATTTGTTAAAGGAACAGCAACCCTATTTTGCGCCTTAAATTCCGCAAGACAGGCTATAAAAACCTGTGGTAGCGTGAATCGCGAAAATTGCCGTAACCGGCCTATATCGGCCGACCCGGATGTTTCTTTAGGGTGAATGATGATGGAACAAACGAAAAACGCCGAGATCGATTTTGATACATGGTCTGAGGTGGCGCGCAGTGACCCGGATGCCTTTGAACGCATGCGTTTGGAGGCGATTCAGGCTGTCATCGACGATGCTCCGGCCGAAAACCGCGAGCGTTTACGCCGGTTGCAGTGGCGGATCGACCAAGAACGCCGTCTCGCACACACACCGCTGAATGCTTGTCTGCGAATTTCACGCCTGATGTGGCGCAACGTCCTTGGCCCGGGGGGGCTGCAGGAGCGCTTTGGTGAGTTGCAGCGCATGTTCGGCAGCCAACCCAACCACATGGCCACCGACCAGTCTCAGCCCGGTGAGGTGGTTGCCTTCGCCAGAGCGCGCGACTAACGTCGCCCCCTGCTTGCATTCCGTCCGGCGGTGTCGTAAATTACGCCGCCTTTCGCACTGCGTGCGCATCATTAAAGAAACAATTCGGGCATCGGCGCTGCCGGTGGACCAGGAGTAGGACGAAATGAAAGCGGGCATCCATCCGGACTACACAGAGACCAAGGTTGTTTGTAGCTGTGGTAACAGCTTCACCACCCGCTCGACGATGGGCGGCGATTCGCTTCAAGTCGAGGTGTGTTCCGCTTGCCATCCGTTCTATACGGGTCAGCAGAAACTGATGGATACCGCAGGTCGGGTAGACCAGTTCCGCAAGCGCTTTCGTCGCTGATCCGACCGGCGTACAAAAATACCGGAAGGCGCCCTTGTGGCGCCTTTTGTCATTGCGAGCCCCTTGTCGGGGTTCGGCCAGATGGAGTTAAGCCATGACCGAGGTCGATAAAGAACAACAAGACGCCGATTTCGAAATCAACCAGGCAGCGCTCGATTACCATGCCAATCCTCGTCCGGGGAAAATCAGCGTCGAGGTCTCCAAATCGACACGCACCCAGCGCGATCTTGCACTGGCATACACTCCTGGCGTTGCCGAGCCGGTGCGTCGGATCGCAGATGATCCGCAAGATGCCTATAAATTTACCGCCAAGGGCAATCTGGTAGCGGTGATTACCGATGGCAGCGCCGTGCTTGGCTTGGGTAAGGTCGGTGCGCTTGCCGGTAAGCCCGTCATGGAAGGTAAAGGGGTGTTGTTCAAACATTTTGCCGATATCGATGTGTTCGATATCGAGGTCAATGCCAAGCGGCCCCAGGAGTTTATCGAGACGGTAATGCGTATCGCCCCGACATTCGGCGGTATCAATCTCGAGGACATTGCCGCGCCGCATTGTTTCGAAATCGAACAGGCCTTGATCGAGCAACTCGACATCCCGGTATTTCATGACGATCAGCATGGCACCGCTATCATCATTGCCGCCGGCTTGCTGAACGCGCTCGAACTTCAGGGCAAAGCGCTGGACAGTAGTCGCATTGTGATTCTAGGCGCCGGGGCCGCAGGGATCGCTGCGGTGCGCCTTTTGATCGCCATGGGGGCGCATCGCGACAATTTCCTGGTGCTCGACCGCAATGGTGTCATCCATCTTGGACGTAAGGATCTTAATCCGTACAAGTTCGGCGTTGCGGTCGAGACCAAAGCACGCACATTGTCGGATGCGTTACGCGGCGCGGACGTATTCATCGGCGTGTCCGGGCCCGATCTCGTATCCCGGGAAATGCTGGCGTCTATGGCCGATCGACCGATCGTGTTCGCATTGTCCAATCCGGTACCTGAGATTCGACCCGAGTTGGCCAAGTCCGTCAGAGACGATTTGATTATGGCGACCGGCCGTTCCGACTATCCCAATCAGGTGAACAATGTGCTGGGCTTTCCGTTCATTTTCCGCGGTGCACTCGACGTACGTGCCAGCCGGATCAACGAAGATATGCAGATTGCCGCGGTACATGCGCTCAAGGATCTGACTCACGAACCGGTTCCGCAGGATGTGCTGGATGCATATGGTTTGCAGGGTTTGCGTTTCGGTCCTGACTACATATTGCCCAAACCGCTCGACACACGGCTCCGTACGGTCATACCACCGGCTGTCGCGCGTGCCGCAATCGCGAGTGGTGTTGCCAGGGTGGGCTGGCCGGGACATTATCCGCCACAATAAACGCAGCCCGTTCCTAACGATATCGCCACGCAACACGGCGCGTTCGAAAACTCCTGAGGATCCCGCTTCGTTTTTTGTCTCGGGCCGCGTTTCTTCTTCGTCTAAGCTGTTGTGAAGTCGGACAATCGATTCGGCAACAGAGCAGATGGGAGAAGAAGATGCAGAAAGTGGCCATAGTCGGTGCCGGAAGGGTTGGTGAGACCACGGCCCAAATCATCGCCGAGCAGGAAACCTGCCGCGAATTGGTGCTTATCGATGTCAAGGAAGACATCCCGCAGGGTGTCGCACTGGATATTTTCGAGTCGGCCTCTTTTTTTGGTTCCGATACCCGTGTCACAGGCAGCAATGATCCCGCTGCGATGCGCGATGCCAATGTAGTCGTTATCACCGCGGGGGTTCCGCGCAAGCCGGGGATGTCGCGCTCCGACGTGCTCAATACCAATGTGCAGATCATCGACGGCATCATCGACGATATGCTCAAGTACGCGCCAGATGCGATCGTCATCATGGTAACCAACCCCGTGGACGTTTTGACGTATCGCGCGTGGCAACGTACCGGTTGGCCGCGCGAACGGGTGATCGGTCAGGCGGGTGTATTGGATGCTTCGCGCATGGCTGCCTTCATTGCACTCGAAACAGGGTTTTCCCACAGAGATATCACCACGCTGGTGCTTGGTGGAAACGGAGATTCAATGGTCCCGGTCACCCGCTTTTGCACCGTAAACGGTATTCCGGTGTCGCACTTCATCGGGGAGGACCGTCTGGCCGAGATCGTGCAGCGAACCCGCGATGGGGGTGCCGAAATCCTTGCTTTGCGCAAGCTTTCCAGCGCTTACGATGCGCCCGGCGCCTCGGTCGTCGCGATGGTTGATGCAATCAGTCACCATCGCAATCGTCTGTTACCGTGCGTCGCCGTATTACAGGGCGAATACGGCGAGGAAAATATTGCAATGGGGGTCCCCTGCGTACTGGCGAATCGGGGTTTGGCGCAAGTCGTCGATCTTGGGCTTAACGAGTCTGAAATGGCGATGTTTCGCGAGTCCGCAGCCAGTGTTCGTGAGGACGTCACGCGTCTGAAATCACCCCGGTAGTCAGGGAAATCCCGGATCTACATTGAAAAAAAAGCTTGTTGCGGCGCGTCAATTCCAATGCTCGGCTCCAAATGGGGTTGTGCTAGGCTTTGCCGCCTAGCCTCGTTTTCAGCATAGGAATGGTCATATGTCTGATAGGAAAGCCACTCTTACCTTTAACGATACCGGCAAATCGATCGAACTCGATATATTGTCGGGAACCGAAGGCCCGGATACCGTCGACATCACCAGCCTGTACTCTCAGGGCAAGGTATTCACTTACGATCCCGGTTTTGTTTCAACCGCGAGTTGCAACAGCGCGATTACCTATATCGACGGCAATGAAGGTGTACTGCGTTATCGCGGATACCCTATCGAGCAGCTGGCCGAGAAATCCAGTTTTATCGAGGTGGCTTACTTGCTGTTATACGGTGAGTTGCCGAAACCGGTGCAACTGGAGGATTTCAGCAATATCATCATGCGTCACACGATGATCAATGAATCGCTGTTGCGCTTCTTCGAGGGCTTCAATTACGACGCGCACCCAATGGCGATGATGGTCGGCGTGGTCGGCTCGTTATCGGCCTTCTATCACGACTCCATCGATATCAGTGATCCGCGTCATCGCGAGATCAGCGCACACCGTTTGATCGCAAAGCTTCCGACCATTGCTGCGGCCTGTTACAAGCACAATGTCGGTGAGCCGGTGATGTATCCGCGTAACGATCTGAGCTACACCGGTAATCTGTTGCAGATGATGTTCGCCACGCCGTGTGAAGACTACGAGGTCGATCCGCTTGCCGAGCGTGCGATGGATCTGCTGTTCATTTTGCATGCCGATCACGAGCAGAATGCATCGACCTCGACGGTAAGATTGGCCGGTAGTTCGGGTGCCAACCCGTTTGCCTGTGTTGCCGCCGGCACGGCATCGCTTTGGGGGCCGGCGCACGGCGGTGCCAACGAAGCGGTACTCGACATGCTTGAGCAGATCGGTACGCTGGACAATGTCGATCGATATATCGAAAAAGCCAAGGACAAGGACGACCCGTTCCGCCTTATGGGTTTCGGTCACCGGGTGTATAAAAACTACGATCCGCGTGCCAAGATCATTCGTGAAATTTGCCATCAGGTCTTGGACAAGTTGGCGGACAGCAACAATCCTTTGTTCGAATTGGCAATGCGCCTGGAAGAGATTGCGTCCCAGGACGACTATTTCCTCGAGAAGAAGCTGTATCCCAATGTCGATTTCTACTCGGGCATCATTTATCGAGCGCTCGGTATACCGGACAATATGTTCACGGTGATGTTCGCGATTGCGCGCACTGCAGGCTGGGTCAGTCACTGGATGGAGATGCTCGACGATCCCAAGCATCGGATTGGGCGTCCGCGTCAGCTTTACCAAGGCGCCGGCATGCGTGACTATGTTCCGGTGAGCGAACGCTGATCAGCGCGTTTCGCCGAGCAGATCCGCAAGGCGTTCGATATCAAGACCTGCCAAGGGGCCGCCGTCGACGGGGTCGCGCGGTGGATCGCTGCGTAACTTCGGGTTGAGCACAATCAGCTCGATCGTGACATCGCCAGCAAGGAAGCACAGAGCGGGTTGCGCCATGCGCCTTCCGCCGCTGAAATGCATAGAGACCTCGGTGCTATGCCAGGGCATGCCGCGATCCTCAAGGTGCAGAATGACTTGCTCTGGCGAATCGGCGAACAGTAACAGACGGATTCTGTCCAGTGGGCCGTCGCCATTCACCAGTGCCCCGACCAGTTGTGGGCGATATTCGACAAAAGTACGCATGGCTTCGAGGGCCAGCCCGCGTTGCGTTATCAGGTAATCGGATTGCTGCGGGTGAAACAGCGAGCGGTAATCGTCGATAGCCTGTTGTAGCGCCGCGCGCGATGGCCAGCCGCTTTGTCGCTTTATACCCCGTTTGCGTGCGACCTGTGTCAGCGCTTGTTGGAGATCTTGGTGATCTTCGACCACAAGACGTGCGACATCGGTCAACAACGCACGTAGCTCGCTCGCTTGAGTCGGCCGGTTCAGAAGAGTTCCTCGGTTGGCGGGGGCGTGGCGGCCGGAGCGGCGTATCCTTTGCCGTTATCCACCGCGCTGAGATTCTGTTCGCCAGGCGCGTTTTCGGCGCGGAACAGTTCGAAGAAGGCGCCTTCAGTGGTCGTTGTCGCGCGTGCGCCGGTGCTTGGGTCGACACGTACGGTGACGATGTCGGGCGGCATCTCCGGTTCGTTGTCAGGCAGATCGGCGAGCGCCACCCGCATAAAATCGATCCAGGCGGGTAGTGCGGCCTTGCCGCCGACCTCGCCGCGTCCGAGTTTGCCGTTGTCGTCGAAGCCGACCCAGGCGTTAGCAACCAGATGTTCGTTGAAGCCGTTGAACCAGGCATCGCGCTGATCGTTGGTCGTGCCCGTCTTGCCGGCGATATCTTTGCGCCCTAAAGCGCGCGCTTTGGTTGCGGTGCCTTGGCGTATGACGTCCTGCATCATCGAATACATCAGGTAGCGATTACGGGCGTCGATCGCTCGTGGAGCGAGCGGCCTGCCGTCTGCATCCTGCTCGGCGGTGGGGTCGCAGTCCGTACAAACGATATTGGGCGCGGCCTCGAAAACGACGTCGCCGCCGTCAACTTCGATCCGTTCGATGAAGTAAGGATCGACTTGGAAGCCGCCATTGGCGAGCACGGCATAAGCAGTGGCCATTTGTAACGGTGTTACGTTTGCACTGCCCAGAGCGAGTGACAGATTATGCGGTAGCTGATCGGGACTGAAACCGAATTTGGCGATATGGCTCAGCGCGTTTTCGACACCCATACTCCGCAGCAGGCGAATCGATACCAGGTTGCGCGATTTGGTCAGCGCATAGCGCAGGCGGGTCGGCCCGAAAAACTTACCGGAGTAGTTTTCCGGTCGCCAAGCGCTTTCAAGGCTGACGTCTTCGAAAACCACGGGAGCGTCGTTGATTAGGCTGGCGGGGGTGAAACCGTTCTCCAATGCCGCCGAATAGATGAATGCCTTGAAGCCTGAGCCCGGTTGTCGGCTGGCCTGGGTTACCCGGTTGAATTTGCTGTAATAGAAGTCGTAGCCGCCGACCAAGGCCCGGACGGCGCCGTCACGCGGCACAAGTGCGACCAAAGCACCCGCGGCGCGAGGGATTTGCGCCAAGCGCCAATGCGGTTCTCCGTCTTTTGGCGTGACTTGCCTGACACGGATGACGTCGCCTACTTCCAGAACATGAGTTGCCTTGCGAGGCTTGGGGCCCCGGCGGTCGGGGTTAACATAGGGTCGCGCCCAATTCATATGCTCCCATTCGATGCGGCCCGTCTCGTTCCCACCGAGGTAGATCGTGACCGCTTGGTCTTCCACTTCCGTGACGACGGCCGGACGCAGCTCACCGACCAATGGGCGGTCGGCAAGCGCCGCATCGAGTGCATCCGAGTCTTCGGGCAAAATCTCGAGATGATCCTCGGCGCCGTAATAGCCATGCCGTTCGCTGTACGCGTCGAGTGCGTCTCGTACCGCGCGATTGGCTGCCGTCTGGTCGCGCCCATCGATCGTTGTATAAACCGAATAGCCACCGGTGTAGGCTTCCTGGTCGTAGCGTTCGACCATCTCGGCGCGCACCATTTCGGCGATATAGGGTGCTTCCACTTCGATATCGGGCGCATAGCGACTTGCGCTGACAGATTCGGCCGCAGCTGTATCGTGTTCGGTTTGCGTGATGTACCCGAGTTCCAGCATGCGCCCCAGGACGTAGTTGCGGCGCTCGATTGCGCGTGGCGGATTGGCGAGCGGGTTGAAGCTGGAGGGCGCTTTGGGCAAGCCGGCGATCATCGCGGTTTGGGCGAGACTGAGTTCGGTCACATCCTTGCCGTAGTAAACTCGTGCCGCTGCGCCCACCCCGTAGGAACGATGACCGAGATAGATCTTGTTGAGGTAGAGCTCGAGGATTTCCTGTTTGCTCAAGTCTTTCTCGATCCGCAATGCAAGGAAGATCTCGCTGAGTTTGCGTGTGTAGGTCTTTTTACGGGTCAAATAGAAGTTCCGTGCGACCTGCATGGTGATGGTGCTGCCGCCCTGCTTCTTTTTGCCGGTCAACGCGAGCTGCAGGCCGGCACGCAGCAGTCCGCGATAGTCCACCCCGGGGTGGGTGAAAAAGTTGGCATCTTCAGCGGATAGGAAGGCCTGAACCATGCGTTCCGGAAATTGATCGTAGCGGAGCGGATTACGTCGTTTTTCGCCGAATTCGGCGATTAGCTTGCCGTCGCGGCTGAAAACCTTGAGCGGAACCTGAAGGCGTACTTCCCGGAGGTTGTCGATATCGGGTAACTCGGGTTCCAGATAATAATAGGCGCCTGCAAGTGCCAAGGCGGCCGCAAAGGTGCCCGCGATAGCCGTAAACAGCCCGAATTTAAGGAGTTTATAGAACCACTTCATGCGCTTGGTCACAGATTACAGTGTTCAGAATCGGTGCCGATAACCGACAACAATTGGGCCGCTATACTAGCCCGAAAGAACGCGGGTTTCGCGTTTTGATTCTCGTTGGCCGCGACTTTGGGACGGCCTTCCGGTGAGTAGCCGCGACGGGTTCGCTCGGTTGTTGAGCGGCAGGTAGCTTGGTCAGTCCGACGCGAGGATTGTTCCGCTTGGATTTTAATTCCTTCAAATAAAATCGCAGAAGGCTTTATACTTAAGCGGGAAAATTAAAGAAAATCCTCCAGGACGCCGTTAATTCCTCCAAGGTCCCGCGGCGGCTTGGCGCTCGGGGAGCACACCAAAGGAAGCTGGAAGTAAAGTCATCATGGGCCTATTTACCCAGAAAAAGGTTCCGCTGCTTGGATTGGATATCAGTTCGACGGCGGTCAAGTTGCTCGAATTGAGTCAGCAAAGCGGTCGCGGCGGCGTGCGTTATCGTGTCGAAAGTTACGCGGTAGAGCCCTTACCGGCCACGGCGGTAGTAGAGAAAAACATTGCTGACGTAGAAGCGGTCGGTAAGGCGGTACGCAACGTCGTTCGTAAGGCCGGCACGCGCAACAAACGTGCTGCGGTGGCTGTTTCCGGGTCGGCGGTCATCACCAAAATGATTTCCATGCCGGCATCCTTGTCGGATTCGGAGATGGAGAGCCAGATCCAGCTCGAGGCGGATCAATACATCCCCTATCCGCTTGAAGAGGTCAATATCGACTTCGAGGTTCAGGGTACGTCGGAAAAGAGTCCCGAACTGGTCGATGTCCTGTTGGCGGCGTCACGTAGCGAAAACGTCGACGATCGGGTGGCGGCGCTGGAGATCGCCGGTCTGGGCTGTGAGGTCGTCGATGTCGAGGCCTACGCAATGGAGAATGCCTGTAGCCAGTTAGTCGACCAGTGGCCGAACGCGGGTGAAGACCAGACTATCGCGGTCGCCGATATCGGCGCGACCACCACGACATTGAATGTGATGCATAACAATCACATCGTTTACACCCGTGAACAGAATTTCGGCGGGCGTCAACTCACGGAAGAGATCCAGCGGCGCTACGGTTTATCGATCGAAGAGGCCGGGATGGCCAAACGACAGGGTGGTTTGCCGGACAACTATATCCCTGAAGTGCTGGATCCGTTCAAGGAAGCCATGGCGCAACAGGTCAATCGGTCTATCCAGTTCTTCTATTCCGCGAGTGCCTTCAACAGCGTCGATCTGGTGGTTCTCGCTGGTGGCAGTTCGTCAGTGCCCGGCATTGATGACCTGATCCAGGAAAGGCTGGGCGTAGAGACCATGATCGCCAACCCGTTCGCGAATATGGCGGTGGCCTCGAAAGTGAAACCGCAGGTTCTCAGTAACGATGCCCCCGCGCTCATGATTGCCTGTG
This sequence comes from Chromatiales bacterium, assembly GCA_028280505.1. Lineage (GTDB taxonomy): Bacteria > Pseudomonadota > Gammaproteobacteria > Chromatiales > Chromatiaceae > Thiosocius. The sequence goes on from JANQLO010000004.1 coordinate 30,349, forward strand.
GTTTGGCACTTAGGAGTTTCGACTGACATGGCACGTATCAATCTTCTGCCCTGGCGCGAAAAGCTTCGCAAGCAGCGGCAGCGCGATTTTGGTCTGATGACCCTCGTTGCGTTGGTCGTCACGTTGCTCGGCATGGGCTACTGGCACTGGTTCAACCAGAGCCTGATCGATCACCAGAACGATCGTAATCGTTTCCTGGAGAAAGAGATTGCCAAGGTCGACAAGGAGATCCGGGAGATTCGCGATCTCGAACAGACGCGACAAAAGTTGATTGCGCGAATGAAGGTGATCGAAGATCTTCAGGTAAGCAGGCCGCAGATCGTGCACTTGTTTGACGAAATGGTCACGATTATTCCCGATGGTGCTTATCTGACCAAGGCTACACAAAAAGGGCAAAATCTCGTGCTCCAGGGCCGTGCGCAGTCCAACGCCAGGGTATCGACCTATATGCGCAATATCGAGTCAAGCCCCTGGCTCGATAGGCCCAAGTTGAGAATTATCGAGAACACGGGCAAAGGCCGGGGCGCAGCCGGGAGCACTTTCCAGCTTGACCTAAAACAGGTTGTGCCAAAGCAGGAGTCGGCTCAATGAATCTGCAGGAACTCAACGAACTCGATTTCAGCAACATCGGTGATTGGCCTTTCGTCGTAAAAATTATTCTGATTCTGATTCTTTGTGGCGGCGTTGGTACCGGCTGGTATTTTCTCGATATCGAAAAGCAGTACCAGTCTCTGGCGAAAGTTGAAAAAGTTGAACAGGATTTGCGTCAGGATTTCGAGATCAAACAGGCTAAGGCCGCCAATTTGGAGGCCTATCGAGCGCAGCTGGCCGAGATGGAGGAATCTTTCGGCGCGATGTTGCGGCAATTGCCCAATCGGACCGAGGTTGCAGACCTTCTTGTCGATGTGTCGCAGACTGGACTGGCCGCAGGCCTGGAGTTCGAATTGTTTCAGCCCGAGGGGGAAGTGCCAAAAGACTTCTATGCGGAGTTGCCGATCAAGATTCGCGTGCTCGGTCAGTATCATGAATTTGGCGAGTTCGTAAGCGGTCTGGCTGCATTGCCGCGAATTGTGACTATCCACAACATCAAGATAGAGCCTCGCAGGGAAGGCGCAGAACTGGTTTTGGAGGCGACTGCTCGGACGTACCGATATCTGGATGAGGCTGGTAGCTGACGATGAAGATAAATACGTCTATCCCATTGATAGCAGTTTTGCTGCTGAGTGGATGCGCCGGCCAGGACATGTCTGATCTGCGTGGTTTTGTTGATGAAGTTAAAAGCCGTCCACCGTCAGGTATCGAGCCTATTCCCGAGATCAAGCAGGTTATCGGGTTCGTTTATACCGCGAAGAATCGACGCGGGCCTTTTACGCCGCAGGAAGACGAGACGGCGGCGACCGAAACCGTAATCGACAATGGCGTTCGTCCTGACCCGAATCGGCGTAAGGAAGAACTTGAGAGCTTTGCACTCGATTCACTCCGGATGGTCGGTACCTTGGAGCAGGAAGAACAGACCTGGGGATTGATCAAGACATCCGACGGTACCATTCACCGCGTTGCGCCTGGAAACTACATGGGTCAGAACGACGGCAAAATCACGCGCATCAGTGAAGAAAAGATTGAGCTTATCGAACTCGTACCCACGGGTTCCGGCTTCCTGGAAAAGGAAGCTGCCGTGGCATTGGGCGAGGAATAGGAGAAGGCACGATGGTTAATTTGGTTAGGGCACGAAAATCGGCACTGCTGGGCATAGTGCTGTTGGGGGCCTTCCTGTCCGATGCGATAGCGAATCAGCTACAAGATGTGAGTTTTTCTGCCTTGCCGGGCAATCGGGTGGAAATTGTTTTGACCACCAGTGAGCCAGTCGGTGAGCCGACGTCTTTCACCACCGACAACCCGGCACGAATCGCCATAGACTTTACGGATACCACAAGCGCTCTGGCTCAAAAGATTACCCCCATTGCTATCGGTATGGCGCGTAGCGTCACTGCAATCGAGGCCGGTGGTCGGACTCGTGTGGTGATCAACTTGCTTGAGCAGGTTCCACACGAGATTCGCAGTGAGGGTAACAGGCTCATCGTCAGTGTCGGTGCAGGCAGTGGCGCCGGCAGCATGTCTGCGACTTCGGGTGGTGCGGCACCTATAGCCGTCGAGCGTAATCTACCTGCCCGACAGGGCTTGGCATTGGAAAACATTGATTTCCGGCGGGGTCCCCAAGGCGAGGGGCGAGTCGAGATTCTGCTTTCCGATCCCTCAATCGTGGTCGATATGCGTCAACAGGGCGATCGGATCGTGCTCGATTTTGTCGATACCCAGATCCCGGCGCAACTTGCCCGTACCCTCGACGTTATGGATTTTGCGACACCGGTTTCGACCATAGAAACTCGCCCGGACGGTAACAACGTACGTATGAGTATTGCTACGGAAGGTGAGTTCGAGCACTTGGCTTATCAGGCCAACGATATGTATACGGTCGAGTTTCGTGCGCTGACCAAACAGGAAAAGGAAGAGTTGCGCAGAGCTCAGCAAGTATATGAAGGCGACAGGCTTTCATTGAACTTTCAAGACATTGAAGTGCGCGCCGTATTGCAGTTATTGGCGGATTTCACCGGGCTGAACATGGTTGTCAGTGATACGGTGTCGGGTCGCATCACTTTGCGATTGAAGAATGTGCCCTGGGATCAGGCCATGGACATCATTCTGAAGACCAAAGGTTTGTCGATGCGTCGCAACGACAATGTGGTCCTGGTTGCGCCGACCGAGGAGATCGCTGCACGAGAGAAGCTCGAGCTTGAGTCACAGCAGCAAATTGAAGAGCTGGCTCCACTGCGTTCGGAGCTGATTCAGGTTAACTATGCCAAGGCCTCTGATCTGGCGGCTTTGCTCAAATCATCGGAAAACAAGTTGCTTTCGGATCGCGGCAGTGTGTCGATCGACGAGCGTACAAATACGCTCCTGGTTCAGGATACGGCTGCAAAGCTGAGCGAGATCCGAGCATTGCTCAGTGATCTTGATATACCGGTTCGCCAGGTATTGATCGAATCCCGCATCGTGATTGCCAACAATGATTTTGCGCGTGATTTGGGTGTCAGGTTCGGTGCATCAAAAGCGTTTGCCACCGGCAACAGTACCGGTGGGGTCGGTGGTGGTTTGCCCGGCGATGCCGATCTCACGGGGACTGCCGGTCCGTTTTTTGTGACGGGGGATAGCACCAACGAAAGTTTGCTGGTCAACTTGCCGCAGACGCTATCGGCAGGTCGCGGTGGTGCAGTCAACTTTGTGCTGGGCAAGATAGGTTCTTACTTGCTACGTCTTGAATTGAGCGCGATGCAGCAAGAGGGTAAAGGTGAGATCGTTTCGAGCCCTCGTGTGATCACTTCGGACCAAAATGAAGCGACGATCAAGCAAGGCGTACAGATTCCCTTTCAAGAGGCGACATCCAGCGGTGCGACCTCCGTGTCTTTCAAGGATGCCGTTCTCGAGCTGACGGTGACGCCACACATCACACCGGATGATCGCGTCATCATGGATCTGATGGTGAAGAAAGACAATCCGGACTTTACTCGTGCCGTGCTTGGCGTTCCGCCGGTCGATACGCGAGAGTTACAAACCTCGGTATTGGTCGATAACGGTGAAACGGTGGTACTTGGCGGTGTATTCGAGCGTACCAAGTCAAACAATACTGAAAGGGTGCCTTTCTTCGGTGACCTGCCCTATGTCGGCTTCATGTTCAAGCAAGAGCAGGTGCAGGATGAAAACAGTGAGTTGTTGATTTTCGTAACCCCGAAGATACTCAAGGAAACCCTGACGTTGCGTTGATTCTTTATTTGGCCCTGGTTATGTCCGATCAGGGTCACGTTTCGCTTTCAACGAACGAGTTTGTCGCGCTTCTGCCCCATTTTGTTGCGTTATAGTTGATGCCGCCCCCTGGGCAGGCGTCTTTATGACTATTACCATCCGTTCATGGCAATCCCCAACAGAATTTTTTTGATCGGCCCCATGGGTGCCGGTAAGACAACGATCGGTAAGCAACTCGCTCAATCGCTGGGCATGGCCTTCTGTGATTCGGATCAGGAGATACAGCGGCGCACAGGAGTCGATATCCCAACGATTTTCGAGTATGAGGGCGAGGCGGGTTTTCGGCAACGTGAAGAACAAGCGATCGACGAGCTCACGCAGGTCGAGCAACAGGTTTTGGCGACCGGGGGTGGTGCTGTAGTCCGGGAAAAAAACCGGCAGCATCTTTCGGCGCGTGGCATTGTGTTTTTCTTGGATTGTTCCGCAGAGCAGCAGTATGAGCGGACCTATCGCGATCGCAACCGTCCTTTGTTGCAGACGGAGGAACCGCTTGAACGATTGCAGGAGTTGATGGCCGCCCGTGAGCCGCTGTATCGCTCGACAGCGGACTACGTCGTCAGTACCGAGGGCCGTAACGCATCGACCGTGGCTACGGAAATTCTCGATATCTTACGCCGTTGAGCCCATTTGCCTTGTTGGGGTGTAAAATCCCAACACATGCTTAACGAACGTCTATCGCTGCCCATGCGCACATTGACCGTCGACCTTGGTAGTCGCACCTACCCGATCTATATCGGTACCGGATTGATCGGTAACCCCGAGCTGTACCGTCCGCACATCCGTGGGCAGCAGGTCATGCTGGTCAGCAACGAAACGGTGGCACCGCTTTATCTGGAAGCGGTCGAATTGGCGCTGCGTGACTATCGGGTTGGACGTGTGATCCTGCCGGATGGTGAGCAGTACAAAAATCTCGACGTACTGGACCGGATATACACCGAGCTTCTTAATCGGCGTTTCGATCGCCAGTGTACCTTGATTGCGTTGGGTGGCGGGGTCGTCGGTGATATGACCGGTTATGCCGCTGCCAGTTATCAGCGGGGTGTGAACTTCATCCAGGTACCGACGACGCTGCTCTCGCAGGTCGATTCGTCGGTTGGCGGCAAGACCGGCGTCAACCACGCGCTCGGTAAAAACATGATTGGTGCTTTCCACCAGCCGCAATGCGTCATCGCCGATACGGCCACGTTGGATACATTACCGGATCGAGAATTGTCGGCGGGTCTTGCCGAGGTGATCAAATATGGTTTGATCGACGACGCCGAGTTTTTCGATTGGTTGGAAGACAATATGACCGCACTGTGCGCCCGGGAGCCGGCTGTTTTGGCCTACGCTATCGAGCGCTCTTGTGCGGATAAAGCCGTGGTGGTTGCCGCCGACGAACTCGAGGCCGGCTGCCGTGCGTTGCTCAACCTCGGCCATACCTTCGGCCATGCGATCGAAACGGCGATGGGGTACGGCAACTGGTTGCACGGAGAAGCGGTTGGTGCCGGGATGTGTATGGCGGCAGCGCTGTCGCAGCGGTTAGGCTGGTTGTCGGCGGACGATGTTACGCGGATCGATGCCCTCGTTGCGGCTTCAGGTTTGCCCACTGCGCCGCCACCCGAGGTATCGGGTACACGTTTTTTGGAACTGATGGCGGTCGATAAGAAGGTGTTGGACGGTCGTCTGCGATTGGTTCTGCTTAAGTCCATTGGTGAGGCGGTGATCAGTGCCGACTTCGATCCCGACGCCCTAAAACAGATGCTAAATGCCGCCTGAGACAACCGACCAGCACGTCTATTTCGATACCTTGGCGCGGGCTGAGCGCCTGCAGTTGGTACGTCATTTGGTGCGCAATGCCAATGAAGCAATTTATTTGCGCGGTCCGACGGGTGCCGGCAAGACGCGTTTCGCGCGTCGTTTGGTGGAATCGTTCGATGATGAAGTTGCCGTGGTCTGGTTGGATGGGGCAGCTGAGGACATGCCGACCGCGGTTGCCCACGAGTTGGGATTGCCGCAAGCGGCGGCTTTGCAATGGCCGACCGGCACTTTGGCCGGTGTCGGCGATCGAGATCTGATAGTCGTTGTCGATGACGCGCATCGTTTGAATCCATCGAAAGTGCAGCAGTTGCGGTCTTTGCATGGCGCGGGGGGCAAGCTTTTGTTGATTGGCCAGGGTGACGTCGGTGAAACCCTGGAAGAGCTGGCGCCCAGGTTTGTCGACCTGCCCGGCTTTAGTGCTGAGGAGAGTGCTGCCTTTTTGCGTCTTGGTGCCGGGCAATTGGCTGAGCGGGTAACGGATGAACTTGCCCTGAAAGCCTACCACGATAGTGAAGGTATGCCCGGGCCTTTACTTGACGCGTTATCGAACATGGCGCCGCCAGCACTCAACACATCTTCCGAATCCGCCCCAAAGCCCAAGCCGTCGCCGCGTCCCGCGGTTTGGCAGTGGTTTGCCGCTGCCGTAGGCGTGGCCTTGTTGGCGGCGGTCTTGGTGTTCCAGGATCGTGTCAACGCGCTGATTGATCCATCGGCGCACGAGGTTACGGGCGGCCAAGAGGTCGTTGCGATTGAAAGGCAAGGTAGTCCGCCGGCACCTGATAGGGTTGGTTCGTCTGTTGATGAGTCGTCGCGAGCCCCGGAGATCACGCTGCCCGAGCTCGCCAACCAAATAACCGTCAACGAGGACGAGGTGACTGATGAGGCTGATAGGCCTATGCAGGAAGATGACACGGTGCCCGTATCCGGTGAACCGGACAATACCGTGAGGTCGGAGTCCTCATCGGCCGAAGATCCCCTGGATGCGGTATTGCAGGATGCCCTTTCCGCCGCACCGCTCCAGCCTCTGCCCGATGATCAAGTGGTCGCTGCCGGCGACAATGGATCTGCAACCGAACTCGAAGTGACAACAGATACCGGTCCCGGTGGCCAGCCGGTCGAGACATCCTCCGGGCCGCAGCAGGTGGCCGAGGAGAAGGCGGATCCTGAGGAGGCCCCGGCGGAACAGCCGGAACGAGAGACCGGGCTGTCGTCAAAGCCGGATGTGCCTCCAAAGAACGTCGTCGTTACGCCCGAACCGGAATCGCAATCGCCGATACTCGAGCCCGAGCCGGCTGCCGCACCGGTCCAGGGCGATGCTTGGCTTACCAGCCGAGAGCCGGACCGCTACACCCTGCAAATGGTTGGGGGGCGGGAGCGCGCCTCGGTCAAGAAATTTATTCGTCGCAACGGCATAAAACCGCCTTATGCGATATTTGAGCGCGACCTCAATGGTTCCCCGTGGTATTCCTTGGTTGCGGGCGACTATGCGGATCGTGACGCAGCCGTCGCGGCGCGGGCGCGATTACCTCGCCGTTTGCACAATGCGGGGGTTTGGCCCAGGACGTTTGAGTCTATATTTAATTCAAAATAAAACAACAGGTTGCGTTTGTTTCTGTCGAGAATGACTTGTCTGTCTTGGCAAAATGGTGGTTCGAATATTCTGATTCTATTATCCTAGGCGGTCCGGTCCGTGGACCCGAGGGTGCCCCGGTGCCTCCAGCATCTTCGTCGGGCGATCGTGGAGCGGTCCGGGCGGCGTTACAAATCGCCGCGTTCAGTAGCAGGTGTTGGTAGCGAATCTGCTGCAATTATCCTTGCCGGATTGACAAACGCCTCCGTGGCGTAGTCCGGTGTGTGTGTCGTGGCCGGACCCGTATCGGCCCAACATAGAGTAGAGGTATGCGATGAGTTACGGTGCCCTGCCGCCGAAACACGGACTGTATGATCCGGCGAATGAGCATGACGCCTGTGGCGTCGGTTTTGTCGCGCATATCAAAGGCGATAAGCGACACGAAATTATCCGCCACGGCCTGACCATTCTCGAGCGCCTGCATCATCGCGGCGCGGTCGGTGCCGATCCGCGTGCCGGCGACGGCGCCGGTATGTTGCTGCAGCTGCCGGATGCGTTTTTCCGCGCAGTGGTCGATTTCGATTTGCCCGAGGCCGGGCGTTATGCCGTGGGCATGCTGTTTTTGCCGCGCGAAACAGAGGCGCGTTCTGAGGCTGAGAAGGCAGTCGAAGGGTTTGTCGCATTCGAAGGCCAACGTCTGCTCGGTTGGCGTGACGTACCGGTGAACAACCAGGGCTTGGGTTACAGCGTGCTGCCGACTGAACCGGTAATCCGTCAGGTGTTTGTCGGTTGCGACGACGACTGCAAAGATCAGCAGGCGTTTGAACGTAAGTTGTTTGTCATCCGCAAGCAGATCGAGAACCGGATTCGCGAGACCGCGCTGGAAGGTAAAGAAGCCTTCTATTTCACTTCGTTTTCATCGCGCACCATTGTTTACAAGGGCATGTTGCTTGCCGGCCAGGTTGGCGAGTATTACCAAGACTTGAACGATGAGCGCATGGTGTCGGCGCTGGCGCTGGTGCATCAACGGTTCTCGACCAATACCTTCCCTACCTGGGATTTGGCACACCCGTTTCGCATGATTGCCCATAACGGGGAAATCAATACCCTGCGCGGCAACGTCAACTGGATGGCGGCACGCCGTCAGTCGATGGCGTCGGAGATTCTGGGTAACGATCTGGACAAGATCTGGCCGCTGATCCCCGAAGGCCAGTCCGACTCCGCCTGCTTCGATAATGCCTTGGAACTGTTGGTGGCGGGCGGCTATTCGCTCGCCCATGCCATGATGATGCTGATTCCCGAGGCCTGGGCGGGCAATCCACTGATGGATAAGGGCCGCCGTGCTTTTTATGAGTACCATGCGGCGCTGATGGAGCCTTGGGACGGTCCTGCCGCTGTCGCCTTCACCGACGGCCGTCAGATTGGGGCAACCTTGGACCGCAATGGCCTGCGTCCTGCACGTTATTTGGTTACCGACGATGATTTGGTGGTCATGGGGTCCGAGATGGGCGTGCTCCAGATCCCCGAAGAAAAGATCATCAAAAAATGGCGTTTGCAGCCTGGCAAGATGTTCCTGATCGATATGGAGCAGGGTCGCATCATCGACGACGAGGAGCTGAAATCCGAGTTGGCGCAGGCCAAGCCCTACCGTGAGTGGTTGAACAAGACCCAGATCAATCTGAAAAATCTGCCGGCCGTGGTTGGTGCCATGTCCCCGGACCCGGATACCCTACTCGATCGCCAGCAGGCCTTTGGATACACCCAAGAGGACATCAAATTCCTGTTGACGCCAATGGTGTTGACCGGCCAAGAGGCGATTGGGTCGATGGGCGCGGACAACCCACCGGCGGTGTTGTCGAGTCGTCCCAAGCATCTTTCCAATTACTTCAAGCAGTTGTTTGCTCAGGTCACCAACCCGCCGATCGATCCGATCCGCGAAGAGATCGTCATGTCGTTGGTCTCGCTGATCGGGCCTCGCCCGAATCTGTTGGGCCTCGATTCGGGCGGCGAAGATATGCGTCTGGAGGTCAAGCAGCCGGTGCTGACCAATGAAGACCTCGAACGTATTCGCAACATCGAGGACAACTGCGCCGGATTCCGCACCAAGACCGTACGTATCACCTATCCTGCATTCGAGGGCGATGCCGGCATGGCCGCTGCGCTCGATAGCCTTTGCCGGGCCGCGGAACAGGCGGTGCGCGAGGGTTTCAATATTCTTATCCTTTCCGATCGCCCGATCGATGCGGACAACATTGCGATCCCGGCGCTTCTGGCGACTTCGGCGGTACACCATCACTTGATTCGCCGGGGTCTGCGGACGGAATCCGGCTTGGTGCTCGAAACGGGTGCCGCACTCGAGGTGCATCATTTTGCGACGCTCGCCGGCTTTGGTGCCGAGGCAATCAACCCCTATTTGGCCTTCGATACCATTCAGGCTTTGCTGCCGACGCTGAAAGATGCGCCGACACTCGACGAAGCCCGTCAGCGTTACGTCAAGGCGGTCGGCAAAGGTCTGTTCAAGGTCATGTCGAAAATGGGCATCTCGACCTATCAGTCATACTGTGGTGCCCAGATTTTCGATGCAGTGGGCCTATCGAGCGAATTCGTCGAAGCCTATTTCACCGGTACCTCGACCACTATCGAAGGCATCGGCCTCAACGAGGTCGCCGCAGAGGCGGTGCGTTGGCATCAGGATGCCTTCGGCAGTAAACAGATCTATCGCAGGCATCTCGATGTCGGTGGCGATTACGCCTTCAGGTTGCGCGGTGAGAATCATATCTGGACGCCGGACACCATCGCCAAGCTACAGCACGCGGTGCGCGGAAAAGACGCCAGGACTTACGAGGAGTTTTCACGCGTCGTCAACGAGCAGAATGAGCAGTTGCTGACCTTGCGAGGCTTGTTCGAGTTCAAGTTCGCCGACGCGCCGATTCCATTGGACGAGGTCGAACCGGCGAAAGAGATCGTTAAACGTTTTGCCACCGGCGCCATGTCGTTCGGCTCGATCTCTTACGAAGCGCATTCGACCCTGGCCAAGGCGATGAATACCATCGGCGGCAAGTCGAATACCGGCGAGGGCGGTGAAGAGCCCGAGCGTTTCAACCCCCTGCCCGACGGTTCGAGGAATCTCGAACGTTCGGCGATCAAACAGGTCGCATCCGGACGCTTCGGTGTCACCACCGAGTATCTGGTCAACGCCGATGATATCCAGATCAAGATGGCGCAGGGGGCCAAGCCCGGCGAGGGCGGTCAGTTGCCCGGCCACAAGGTCAACCAGCAGATTGCGCGGGTGCGTCATTCGACCCCGGGCGTTGGCCTGATTTCGCCGCCTCCGCATCACGATATCTATTCGATCGAGGATTTGGCGCAACTGATTCATGATCTGAAAAACGTGAATCCGGCGGCGCGTATTTCGGTCAAGTTGGTGTCGGAAGTCGGTGTCGGTACGGTGGCTGCCGGTGTATCCAAAGCGCATGCCGACCACGTGACCATCGCCGGTTATGACGGCGGTACCGGCGCCTCGCCGCTGACGTCTATCAAGCATGCCGGTTCGCCATGGGAGATCGGCCTGGCCGAGACTCATCAGACCTTGGTGCTCAACCGCCTGCGCTCGCGCATCGCCGTGCAGGCGGATGGCGGCATGCGTACGGGTCGTGATGTCGTCGTAGCCGCGCTATTGGGTGCCGATGAGATCGGTTTCTCGACCGCGCCGCTGATCGCCGAAGGCTGCATCATGATGCGCAAATGCCATCTGAATACCTGCCCGGTCGGTGTCGCCACGCAGGATCCGGAACTACGTAAGCGTTTCACCGGCAAGCCCGAACATGTCATCAATTATTTCTTCTTCGTCGCCGAAGAGGTTCGCCAATTGATGGCGCAGCTGGGCTTCCGAACCTTCAACGACATGATCGGCCAGATGGACCGCCTCGACATGCGTCGAGCGATCGATCATTGGAAGGCCCGTGGTTTGGACTATCGCCGTCTGTTGACCAAGCCGACCGCCGCTGAAGGCGATACCTTGTATTGCTCCGAGGGCCAGGATCATGGTCTCGACAAGGCGTTGGACAACCGGTTGATCGAATTGGCCGCACCGGCGTTGGCCAGCGGCGAGAAGGTCGAGATCGAAATCGACATCCAGAACGTCAATCGAACCTTCGGTACCCTGCTCTCCGGCCGGGTGGCGGAAAAGTACGGTTTTGACGGCTTGCCCGAGGACACCATTTACATCAAGGCCAAAGGCACCGCGGGCCAGTCCGTCGGCGCCTGGCTGGCACATGGCGTAACCATCGAGCTCGCCGGCGAAGGCAACGATTATGTCGGCAAGGGACTTTCCGGCGGCAAGCTGATCATCTATCCGCCGTTGGAATCCAAGATCGAAAAGGCCGAGGAAAACATCATTGTCGGCAACACCGTGTTGTACGGCGCGATAAAGGGCCAGTGTTTCTTCCGCGGGGTTGCCGGTGAACGTTTCGCCGTGCGCAACTCCGGCGCGATCGCGGTGGTCGAGGGTGTTGGCGATCACGGTTGCGAGTACATGACCGGCGGCGTGGTTGCCGTGTTGGGGCCGACCGGGCGCAATTTCGCGGCCGGTATGTCGGGTGGCATCGCCTATGTCCTGGACGAAGACGGTACCTTCGAACGGCGCTGCAATCTGGCGCAAGTCGAACTCGAACCCATTGTGGCAGAAGATGATGCGCTGGAGGCCTTGGCTCACCAGGGTGGTGATCTGGAGTCGCACGGCCGGGTCGATGTTTCGCACGATATGACGCGATTCGATGCCATTCGCTTGCGCCAGTTGATCGAGGATCATCTGGCCGCCACCGGTTCGAATGTCGCCAGACGTCTGCTGGATGATTGGGAGAATGCGCTCGGCAGGTTCAAGAAGGTCATGCCGGTCGAGTACAGGCGTGCGCTGAGCGAGATGCAACTGGCGCAGGAGAAGGCCAAAACCGCCGCCTAAGCGGTAGTATCGCCCCCCGGGTGCGGCACGATCCACCGGGGGGGCGCGGTGTTTTATGGTTGAGCAAAAAGGGCGAGTCCCTTTTTGGAGAAGAAGCAAATGGGTAAGCCAACGGGTTTCAAAGAATTCGAGCGTCGGGACCGTACTTATGCGCCGGTCGCCGATCGCGTCACCCACTACGATGAATTCGCTATCGCGCTGTCGGATGAACAAATCAGCCAACAGGGTGCGCGTTGCATGGATTGCGGCATCCCATTCTGTCATCAGGGCTGTCCGGTGGACAATCTGATCCCGGATTGGAACGATTTGGTTTATCAAAGCGACTGGCGTGCCGCGATCGACGTATTGCATTCGACCAACAACTTCCCCGAGTTTACCGGGCGTATCTGCCCCGCTCCCTGCGAGGCGTCTTGCACGCTGAACATCGACGACGCCCCTGTCACGATCAAAAACATCGAGTTATCGATCGTCGAGAAGGCTTGGGAAGAAGGTTGGATTCAACCGCAAATTCCCCCTCACAAGACCGGCAAGCGGATTGCCATTGTCGGTTCGGGCCCGGCGGGGCTGGCCGCCGCCCAACAGTTGGCGCGCGCAGGTCATGCGGTCTCGGTATTCGAAAAGGAAGACGGCGTCGGCGGTTTGCTGCGTTACGGTATTCCGGACTTCAAATTGGCCAAACAGGTGATTAAGCGCCGTATGGGTCAGATGAAGGCCGAGGGCGTGAAGTTTCACTGCAACATCCATGTCGGCACACCGAGTTTCCCGACTCAGCGTTTGCTCGACGATTTCGATGCAGTCGTGTTGGCCGGGGGCTCGGAGAAGCCGCGAGATCTGCCGATACCCGGACGTGAACTCGAGGGTATTCATTTTGCGATGGATTTCCTGCGCGCGAACAGCAAGGTCGTGCAGGCGGTACCCGGTGCCAAAGACAATCTGATCAGCGCCGCGGGCAAGCATGTGGTGGTAATCGGCGGTGGCGATACCGGTTCGGACTGTATCGGCACGTCGAATCGCCATGGTGCGGCGTCGATTACTCAGATCGAGATCCTCGATAAGCCGCCCGAGAAAGAAGACAAGGGGCTCACTTGGCCGAACTGGCCCAACAAGCTGCGCACCTCGTCGTCTCAGGAAGAGGGCTGTGAGCGCATGTGGAACGTCACCACCAAGGAGTTCCTCGGTGACGAGAACGGTCGCTTGCGTGCACTGAAATGTGCTTTGGTGCGTTGGGACAAAGACGAGCAAGGTCGTTGGCAGATGTCCGAGGTCGAGAACTCGGCGTTCGAACTCAAGGCCGACCTGGTTACCCTGGCGATGGGTTTTGTCCACCCCGTGCACGAGGGCATGTTGACCGATCTGGGTGTGGTGCTCGATGGTCGTGGCAATGTACAGGGGACGACCGAGGGCGCGGAGGCGTACAAGACTTCTATCGAAGGGGTCTTCAGTGCCGGCGATATGCGGCGCGGTCAGTCGTTGGTGGTCTGGGCGATCCGCGAAGGTCGGCAATGCGCCCGTGCGGTGGACGAGTACTTGATGGGGATGACGAACCTGCCTCGTTGAATGCGCGGTAATGTGCGTCGTTCGATGTCATAATCGACATACACACGTGTTCGATGAAGTTATTGGCGTGAGATGCGGGTCGGCTTGCGATTCCCTCGTTCCATTGTCCCGCTCCTCAATGCCGAATTGACGATTTTCGTCGCCGGCCAATCTGATTCGTAAACAAGCATGACCGAACTTAAAAACGACCGCTTTCTGCGTGCCCTCCTCCGCCAACCAATCGATATGACCCCTGTTTGGATGATGCGTCAGGCAGGGCGTTATCTGCCTGAGTATCGCGCGACGCGCGAAAAGGCCGGCAGCTTCATGGATTTGTGTATGAATCCGGAACTGGCCTGCGAGGTAACGCTGCAGCCACTCGATCGTTTTCCGCTCGATGCCGCGATCCTGTTTTCCGACATCCTTACCGTACCGGATGCCATGGGGTTGGGTTTGTACTTCAGCGAAGGTGAAGGCCCGAAGTTCGAGCGCCCGGTGCGCACTGCCGCGGCGATCGGTGCGCTTGGCGTGCCCGATCCGGAGCAGGAGCTGCGCTATGTTATGGATGCCGTTCGGACTATCCGCCGCGAACTTGGCGGTCGTGTCCCGCTGATCGGTTTTTCCGGCAGCCCATGGACGTTGGCAACCTACATGGTTGAAGGTGGCACCACCAAGACTTTTGCGCGTTGCAAAGGCATGATGTTCGATCAGCCGGCCGTGATGCATGCGCTGCTCGGCAAGCTGGCCGACGCGGTTACGAGCTATCTCAATGCTCAGGTCGCTGCCGGTGCGCAGGTGCTGATGATCTTCGATACCTGGGGCGGTACTTTGACCCCAAGCGATTACAAAGCTTTCTCGCTTGCCTATATGCAGCGCATCGTCGAAGGTCTGACGCGCGAGGCGGATGGCCGCAAGGTGCCCGTGATCCTGTTCACCAAGGGTGGTGGGCAATGGCTGGAGTTAATGGCCGATACCGGCTGTGATGCGTTGGGTCTGGATTGGACTTTGGACATCGGCGATGCGCGCAACCGAGTCGGTAACCGTGTTGCGTTGCAAGGAAATCTCGATCCCTGCACCTTGTATGCGTCTCCCGACGCGATTCGCTGTGCCGTCGCCGAGATTCTAAAAAGCTACGGGCCGGGTACCGGTCATGTGTTCAACCTGGGCCATGGCATTCACCCGGCTATTCCGCCGGAACATGCCGGTGCGATGATCGATGCCGTGCATGAATTGAGTCGGCCTTATCACAATTGAAAGTCGGCGTGCCGCGTGCGTATGGCACGCCATTCACCACAGCGGTTTACCCTCGCTCAACAACCGGGTGATATGCGCCTGGAACTCGGGTGGGCCGTGCGCACTGAACAGTTGTTCGCGTTGATACACACCGTTTTCTTTTACCTGTTCGGAAAAAAGTAGCGGCCGGCCGTGCTGGGCGGCGAAACTCTTGAGCCAGTTCAACGCGCGTGGCGGGATGCGTCGACCGACCGGCACGGCGACATCGACCGGGAGATTCCGCCAAGTGGTTTTGTTGAAAATGACGATGACCTTGGCATTCTCGGGTTTCATCCAGTCCGGCAGAGGGCTGTTGTCGATTACCCAACCACAGTTGAAGTTAATGCACGGGTCTTTCGGTCGATTCGCGTAGTCGTCGCAGCCACTGCCGGTGCTGTGCGGGCAGGGTTTGCCGGGATACACGGGTACGCCTTGGATGGTCATTTGCACCCAGCCGTCGCAGCAGGCCGTGCAGGGCCGGCATTCACGCGATGCCGGTTTACGCTTGCTCAAATCCGATACACCGACTTGGTCATGAGCTTGGCGGTCGCTTTCATTAGCGCGCGAATCGGTCCGGGCAAAGGTGCGCCACCGTGGGCCAATGCCTTTTCGCCGTGTTCGATTTCGTCGATTTTCATTTGTTCCAGGATCGCGCGTGTTCGTTCGTCATCGCAGGGAATCTGTTCCAGATGTTCGTCAAGGTGCCCTTCCACCTGGCGCTCGGTTTCCGCAACGAAGCCAAGGCTCCATTTATCGCCGGCCAAACCGGCGACTGCACCTATCGCGAATGAACCGGCGTACCAAAGCGGGTTGAGCAGGCTGAGATGGCCACCGAGTTCGTCGACCCGCTGTTCACACCAATCCAAATGATCATTCTCTTCGGCGGCCGAGCGCTCCATGCTGTGTCGCACTTCCGGGTCGCGTGCGGTCAACGCCTGGCCTTGGTAAAGCGCCTGCGCACATACTTCGCCGGTATGGTTTATCCGCATCAGACGGGCAATATGATCGCGCTCCAGGTCGTTTAACTCCGTCTCCGGCAAGCTATCGCCGGGGTTACTGCGCTCGGTGGTCTTGGGGCGACCGAACAGGGTTCTCAGTGCCTGGTCGACATTGATCAACAACTCATCGGCAGCGGAGTAGTCGCGTTTTGGCGCCATGCTTGGTCAATCTATTTTGTGTTTCGACGGCTTGATTTTAGCAAGTTGGCTTTGCTCGCGTACCTTGTCTGCGGTAATTCTCAATCCTTCAATTGGCGATACAGTATTTCGATGGGGTGCAGGACGTCGATCCGGCGCCCCTGTTCCATCAGTCCCTGAGCGATGTGCAAGGCGCAGCCGATGTTGCTGGTCAACAGCGTGTCGGCATTCGATGACTTGATGTATTCGAGGATCGGTTGGCGCAGATGAATGGCGGTTTCTCGATGTCGAAACATGTAATCGCCGGCTGAGCCGCAGCATTGGCCCGGCTCCCCAATCGATTCGATGACAAGTTCGGGGATCATCGCGAGTAAGTTACCGGCCCAATGCGCCCCGCGATAGAGGTTTTCGACCGTACAGGGGGTGTGGAGCAACACCTTGTGCGGAAAGGGCTTGAAATGCCTTGTGTTGAGGTGGTCTTTAGTGAGTAGGAAATCGCAGATGTCGTAATGGGGCGCGGGCAGCCCCGGGTTCAGACCATCCAAATGCGTTCCGCAACCGCTGGCGATGCTGACCACTGCATCCAATGACTTGTCGAATGCCTGTCGATTGGTATCGGCAAGCCGTTTGACGGTTTTCGTATCGCCGTGATGTTGCGCCATGGCGCCGCAACATGTGGCGTTGCCGCTGATTATCACGGTGTAACCGGTGTACTGCAGCAATCGCAGCGCCGCATACAGTGCGCGTGTTTGCTGGACCGAGGTGGCACAGCCAAGAAACAGCCCGACACGGCCCCGCGCTTGCGTGGTTGGTGTCGGGTACTCACCCGGCGCGGGCGGTGCGACAGCCGAAGGCAATGCGTGGGCCATTTGGTGCATCAAATGCAGTTTGCCGAACGGCGTCGAGGTTGCCAGTGGCAAAGCTTGCGCGAATTTCGTGCCGACGCGCAGATAATTGGGCTTGCGTACCAACGCGTCGAGTAAGGTCGATGAAAATTGCCGCATATTCGCACGTGCTTGATCAATGATGAGCCCGTAGCGCACCTGAGACGGGCAGACTCGCTCGCAACGACGACAGGTGAGGCAGGTGTCGAGATGGGCCTTTAGTCTGTCGTCTGCCGGTAATCGGCCATCGACCCAGCCCTCGATCAATGCCAACCGGCCGCGCGGGGATTCGTTTTCATCGGTGGTGAGTCGGTATGTGGGGCATTCGGGCAGGCACATGCCGCACTTTACGCAACGGTCGAGTTCAAGCTTAAGGTTGGTGTGGGGTTCCGGTTGATCCATAGCCCATATAATGCGGCTTAAGCCTCAACGCTGTCCGGAAACTTGTATGAGTTATTTTGCGCATCATGTGTTCTTTTGTACCAATCAACGGGACGACGGTAGTCAAAGCTGCAATCAATGCGATGCGATCGGTGCCCGGAGTTATGTCAAGCAGCGTTGCAAGGAACTGGGTATCAGCGGTGAGGGTAAGGTCAGGATAAATACAGCCGGTTGTCTCGACCGTTGTGAGCGTGGACCGATCATCGTCGTTTACCCGGAAGCGACTTGGTACACCTATGTCGATCGGCAGGATCTGGACGAAATCATCGATCGGCATTTGGTCAAAGGTGAGATCGTCGAGCGCTTGCTGGTTGATTCGGTGTCTTGATACTGGACACGTCATAGCGGCGTGGCGCTTGACATCCAATATTTTATATAAGAATATACTTACATGCTGATTCCACTGAATCAGCTCTCCTCCATCCTCCTTTGGTGGTTATTTGTTAAGCGCGACGTCCCCCGTCGCGCTTTTTTTTGGTTTGGGTAGTGGTTTATCTCGATCTATCTGCGCCGAAAATCACATTTATTGGTTCGATTTGTTGTGAAATGTAAAGAAAGTGTTCTTTTGTGTGTGCGTTCTTCGATTGTCTCGGCGGCGGGGTTGCGAGATACGGCTGTTGAATTCGATCGCGACCAGTCGGTGTATCCACATCCGAAAAGCTGTTGGGGCTTGCGGACGGGCGTGTAAGTCGCTAATATTCGCGCCCTTTCGTGAATTAAACACTACTCCAAAAACTGGAGCATTACGCACATGAGCACCACGGTTAGTGCAAAGCCCGCCGAAGTTCGTCGGGAATGGTATTTGGTCGATGCCGAGGGCAAAACCCTGGGGCGTTTGGCATCGGAGGTCGCACGCCGCCTTAAAGGCAAGCATAAGCCGATCTTTACGCCGCATGTCGATACCGGCGATTACATCGTGGTGGTCAATGCCGAGAAGATCGCGGTGACCGGCAATAAGCTCAAGGACAAGATGTATCATCATCACACCGGTTATATTGGCAATCTGAAGTCGATCAGTCTGGAAAAGCAGCTGCAAAAAGCGCCCGAGCGCGTCATCGAAACGGCCGTGCGTGGCATGCTGCCACGTAACCCGCTGGGCCGTGCCATGATGAAAAAGCTGCGAATCTTCGCCGGCCCCGAGCATAGTCACCAGGCACAACAACCCAAGCCGCTGGATATCTGAGAACGGAACGCACAATGGCACAGCAGATGAATTATGGTACCGGCCGTCGTAAAACTTCGGCCGCTCGCGTCTTCCTCAATGCCGGCAATGGCAATATCACGGTCAACGGCCGCCCGCTGGATCAGTTCTTCGGCCGCCAAACGGCCCGTATGGTCGTTCGTCAACCATTGGTCGTTACCGAAATGGCGGAAAAGATCGATGTGAATGTCACCGTTTCGGGCGGCGGTACCACCGGTCAGGCGGGTGCGATTCGACACGGTATCGCCCGCGCCTTGGTCGAACACGACGAAGCAATGCGTGCCCCGTTGCGTCGTGCCGGCTTTCTCACCCGCGATGCGCGTGCGGTCGAGCGTAAGAAGGTCGGTTTGCATAAGGCGCGTAAGCGTCCGCAGTACTCGAAGCGTTAAAAACGCTTCTCGCAGGACCGAGGGAAGGGGTTCGAGGAGCGGGCATGGATGCCCTGGAAGAGCTTGAGGTTTGGCGGCGTGCCTGCCGGTTTTCCGTAAACACATTCGATGTTCTCGCGGCGTGTCGGGAGTATGCATTTCGCGACCAGCTGGTACGTTCATCGCTATCGGTACCCTCGAACATTGCGGAAGGTTATGAACGTCGAGCGGTCAAGGAGCGAACCCAGTTTCTTAAGATCGCGAAAGGTTCCAGTGGTGAGGCCAGGACGCAGTTGCTGATCGGGGTCGAAGCCGGGTTGCTGCCAAGAAAACGAGTGCTGCTTCTCGCGGACGAAGCCAGGCACATTTCAAGAATGATCGGTGGTTTAATCGCCTATTTTGAAAGAAGCTGATTTAAGAAATTCGCTGTCAACTAACCTCGAACCTTTTTCCCCGATCCTGTTTTGGGGCGTAGCTCAATTGGCAGAGCGACGGACTCTGACTCCGTAGGTTGTAGGTTCGATCCCTACCGCCCCAGCCATTTTCATGCAGCCGCGTGGCGGTTACGCCAAGCTGTCTTTGTTCAAAGTGCTCAGCAGCGCAATGACGTTGTAATTTGCCTCCTTAAGAATAAACGTCCGCCACTTGTTTCTTGTTGTGCTTCGCTAAAAAGCAACAGGGCCTGCTAACAGGCCTTTTGTTGTTTCAGATCAAATGCCGGCAACGTCCTACGGTCTCGTTCACGTGTGTTTTTAGAGGTTAAAAACAGCTTGAGCAAGCCTTCTTAAGATGCTGTCTTTTAGTTTAAAAGCCCGTTTTAGAACGATTTTTTGATTACCGGATTGTTGGTTTTTTACAACAGAATAAAAAAGTGTCGATTTTTTACCAAAAAAGCTTGTGCTGTGTTGGATCAACAACTAATATTCTGCCTGCACAGCTTTTCTTTAACTAAAACCTCTACGGGAGTTCTCAATGAACAAAAAGCTTCTTGCCGCAGCTATCGCTGCAGCAATGGTTGCTGCCCCGGCTGCTTTCGCTGAAAGCACCGTTTACGGCAAATTGCACACTTCTATCGATAGCCAGGACTTCGATTCCGATACCGATACAGACGATGTCGACAACTGGGCAACCAACAGCCGCTCTTCGCGTCTTGGTTTCAAAGGTTCGGAAGATCTCGGCGGTGGTTTGAAAGCCATCTACCAGATCGAGCTTTCCATCAGCTCGGATGGCGGTACCGACCAGTCCGTCGGAACCGGTTTTGGTAGCCAGCGTAACACCTTCGTCGGTTTGTCCGGCGGTTTCGGTACTTTCCTCGTCGGTCGTCACGACACGCCGGCCAAGATCGCATTCTACGGTGCCGGTAACGAGCGCTTGGGCGATTCCGTTATCGACCTGAACGGTAGTGCAACTTCGAGGGGTATCGGCGTATTCGAAGAGTTCCGTGCCAACAATGCGATTGCCTACGTTTCGCCAAGCTTCAGCGGGTTCACCCTGGCAGCTGCCATTGTTCCCGGTGAGCAATCCGGTACCGCCGAGGGTACGGGTTCTACGGACGATGAGCGGGATAACGACGGTATCGCCGACCACTACTCGCTGGGCCTGATCTATAAAGGTAACGGCCTGAAGGCGAGCATCGGTTATGAAGTGAAAGAAGATCTCGACAATGAGGTTGGTGATACTGACACCGCCGATTACAAAACTTTGCAAATCGGTGCCAGCTACACCATGAACAACTTCAGCATCGGTACCCACTACGAAGATTCTTCGGATGACGGTTTCGTCGAAGGTACGGATTACACCGCTTGGGCGATCACCGGTAAGGCGACCTTCGGCAACAATGCCGTTAGCCTGGTCTGGACCGACGCTGAAAGTGAGCCGGATGCTGCCAACAGCGATGTCGACAAGGATGGCTGGGGCGTAGCTGTCGAGCATAACTTCAGCAAGCGTACCAAGGCTTATGCCGCATACGCGAGCTCTGAGATCGATCGCGAAAGCGGTGTCGACGAAGACAACGACGTCTTCTCGCTGGGTATGATCCACAACTTCTAATCATCGATTAGGATCTTGTGATTCGGAACGGGGCCTTCGGGCCCCGTTTTTCGTTGTCGGCATTGTGCGCTGGGTTTGACGACATGGCTGGAGGGTCTGCGAAAAAGGGCCGCTTTGCGCGACCCTTCGATGAACAGCTGTGCCTAGGCCTGTGTTTCAAGGCTTGATCGTCTTAGGCCCTTCTCGGCTCCCCAGGATCAGTACATCGGCTGGCCGGTGCGCAAAGATCCCGACAGTGACTACGCCGGCGAGCTGGTTGATTTGAGTCTCGAGTTTGGCCGGCTCCATGATTTCCAGATCGTGTACATCGAGAATGAGGTTGCCGTTGTCGGTAACGAAGTTTTCCCGCCACACCGGGTTTCCGCCGAGTTTGACCAATTCGCGGGCGACGTAACTGCGCGCCATCGGGATGACCTCCACGGGTAATGGGAATTTGCCCAGTATGTCGACCAGTTTGGACTCGTCTGCGATGCAGACAAAGGTCTTGCTCGCGGCGGCGACGATTTTCTCGCGTGTCAGTGCACCCCCTCCACCCTTGATGAGATGGAGGTGTCGATTGGACTCATCGGCACCGTCCACATAAACATCGAGCTGCCCGGCCGCGTTTAGATCAAGCACCGGAATACCGTGTTTCTTCATCCGGTCGGTAGATGATTCGGAGCTTGATACCGCGCCTTCAAATCGCCCTTTGATCTTGGCGAATGCGTCGATAAAAAAGTTGACGGTCGAGCCGGTACCGACGCCGACAATGCCGCCGTCGGGTAGGTATTCGATGGCGGCTTCCGCTGCCTGGCGCTTGAGTTCGTCTGCGTTCATATCTGCCCTCTTCATTCGCGACCTGTGTCGGCCGCTGATATCCGGTCGCCGACGTTAGCACTGTTTTACTACTTCACACTAGTGTCCTGTCCGGCTAATTCGTTGAACGTCAGCGTTGCTCAAACGGACCGGGACAAGGCGCGGTTCGCAGGGAATGGCCCGTCCTTTCCAAGAACCGCAATGCCGTATCGGTGCATTTGGGCGGCTCTCTTCGGGTGTGCCGGTGCGCTGAGGTGCAATGAATGAACCGGACATAACAGCGGTACCGCATATGCAACCTAAACTCCGCACAGCACCGCATTTCATGTTGACCTGTCATACACTATCCGGATGCTCGTCGAATGAAATCGTCCACACCTATGTCGCCGCTCTGCCCGGCTTCCGCCGAGAAACCCTGAATGCCTAAAACCTATCTGGAAAAAATCCTTCGTGCCCGCGTATACGATGTCGCGGTTGAATCGCCATTACAGCCAGCGGTGCGCTTGTCGATGCGCACGGGCAATCGTGTTCTATTGAAAAGAGAGGACGAGCAGCAGGTCTTCTCGTTCAAACTGCGTGGCGCCTACAACAAGATTTACAACCTGCCGGACACACAACGTGAGGCTGGGGTGGTTGCGGCATCCGCGGGTAATCATGCGCAAGGTGTAGCGCTTGCGGGCCAGCGGCTGGATGTGGCGACGACGATTGTGATGCCCGTGACAACGCCGGGCATCAAGGTTGAGACGGTACGGCGTTTGGGCGGTAAGGCAGTGCTTCAGGGTGACTCTTATGATGAGGCCTATGCTCATGCGTTGAAACTTGCCGACGAAAAAGGGCTGACGTTCATCCATCCGTTCGACGACCCGGACGTTATCGCCGGTCAGGGTACTATCGGGCTGGAGATCCTGCGCCAGCATGCCGATCCGATAGACGCGATCTTTGTGCCCGTTGGTGGCGGCGGCCTGATTGCCGGTGTGGCGGCGTACGTCAAGCATGTACGCCCGGACATTCGGGTAATCGGGGTCGAGCCGGAGGATGCCGCTACACTCGAGCGTGCGATGCACGCCGGTCGGCGTGTCACGCTACCGCGTGTCGGCTTGTTTGCCGACGGTGTGGCGGTACGTCAGATCGGAAAGGAGACCTTCAGAATCGCGCGCAAGATGGTGGATGAGGTGATTCTGGTGAGTACCGACGAGATCTGTGCGGCGATCAAAGACGTGTTCGACGATACACGCAGTGTTGCCGAACCGGCCGGCGCTTTGGCGATTGCCGGCATAAAGAAGTATGTCGCGCGCGATGAGGTTGTCGATCGTACGCTCGTGGGGATACTCAGTGGCGCAAACGTAAACTTCGACCGTTTGCGCCATATCGCGGAACGCGCTGAAGTCGGCGAGCAGCGCGAGGCCCTTTTTTCCGTGCAGATCCCGGAAAAGCCGGGAAGTTTCTTGGCCTTCTGTCGAGCCCTCGGCAAGCGCAGCATCACAGAGTTCAATTATCGTTACTCCGATCAACAGCAGGCCCAAGTGTTTTGCGGGGTCGAGTTGCGCAACGGTAACCGTGAACGAAGCGAGTTGAAGGCCTTGTTGGTTGAGAAAGGGTTCGAGGTTGTCGACCTGACCGACAACGAAACGGCGAAGCTCCACATTAGATACATGGTTGGTGGACATGCACCGCAGGCGGTCAACGAAAAGCTGTTCCGTTTCGAGTTTCCGGAACGGCCGGGCGCATTACTGGACTTCCTGCGCGGATTATCGCGTGGCTGGAACATCAGCCTGTTCCACTATCGCAACCATGGTGCGGCGTATGGCCGCGTGTTGGTAGGGCTGCAATTGGAGAGGCCGGAGGTGAAAGAATTCCGGGCTTACATGGAAAGCGGCGGTTACGATTACACCGAAGAAACGGACAATCTCGCCTATCGCCTGTTTGCGAAAGGCGGATAGTTCTTCCGGCCAGGGATGCCGGCTATGTACTTGATATATCTAAAGAAAGCCCGACCATTAGGTCGGGCTTTCTTGTGGTGGCTTTGCCGATTCAGCGCTTCTTGCGCGGCGTTACTTTGCGAGGGCGAGCCGTTGCCTTCTTCTTAGCAGCGGCCTTTTTCCTCGGTGCTGCTTTCTTCTTAGCAGCGACCTTCTTTCTCTTCGGCGCTGCCTTCTTCTTAGCAGCGACCTTCTTTCTCTTCGGCGCTGCCTTCTTCTTAGCAGCGA
>JANQLO010000008.1 GCA_028280505.1 Chromatiales bacterium
TGTCTGGGTATCGGTGCCGCCATCGTCGTCGGTCACCGTGACCTGCACCTGGTAGACGTTGTCCCCGTCCGCATCGGCCGGTGCTTCATAATTGGGCGCTACTTTGAAGGTCAGCTCACCGGTGCCGGCATCGATGCTGAACTTGTTTTGATCCGCGCCGCCGCTGAGGTTGTAGGTGAAGCCGGTATTATCCGCATCGGGATCGGTGGCGGTTACCGTCGTTACCGCGGTGGTGTGCTCGGCCACCGAGACGGCCGCCGTATCGCCGCCGCCGTTGCTGGTGATGGTCGGGTCGTTGTTCGGCTCGATATTGCCGCTCGGACCGCTGCCCACGGCCACGTCATTGACCGTCACGGTGATGGTCTGGGTGGTGCTCAACGGGGTGCCGTAATCGTCCGAGGCCGTAACTTGCACCACATAGGTGTTGTTGCCGGCGGTATCGCCCAGGTCGGTCGGATTCTCGTAATCTGGTGCTACCTTGAAAGACAAGGCACCGGTGGTGCTGTCGATTTCGAACTTGCTTGCATCCGCGCCGCCGCTGATGGCATAGACGATGCCGTGACCGTCGGCATCAGTGGCGGTCACTGAACCGACAGCGGTCAGGTTCTCGTCGATGCTGAACGCATTGCCGCTGGTGATCGTCGGGGCGCGATTGCCGGTGTTCGGATCGCCCGGGCCGGTCACGTCGGTGACGCTTACGCTGAGCGTCTGGGTGTCGGTGCCGCCGTGATCGTCGGCCACCGTGACCTGCACCTGGTAGATGTTGTCTCCGTCCGCATCGGCCGGTATCTCGAAGTTGGGGTCGACGTTGAAACGCAAGGCACCGGTGTTGGCGTCGATGCTGAACTTGTTTTGATCCGTGCCGCCGCTGAGGCGGTAAGTGAAGCCGGTGTTGTCCGCATCCGGATCGGTGGCGGTCACCGTCGTCACTGCGGTGGTGTTTTCGACCACCGAGACGGCCGCGGTATCGCCGCCGCCGTTGCTGGTAATGGTCGGATCGTTATTCGGTTCGGTATTGCCGCTCGGGCCGCTGCCCACATTCACGTCATTGACCGTCACGGTGATGGTCTGGGTGGCGCTTAACGGGGTGCCGTAATCGTCCGAGGCCGTGACTTGCACCACATAGGTGTTGTCGCCGGCGGTATCGCCCAGGTCGGTCGGATTCTCGTAATCCGGCCCCACCTTGAACGACAGCACACCGGTGGCGGTGTCGATCTCGAACTTGCTTGCATCCGCGCCGCCGCTGATGGCATAGACGATGCCGTGACCGTCGGCATCGGTGGCGGTCACCGAACCGATGGCGGTCAGGTTCTCGTCGATGCTGAAGCTGTTGCCGCTGGTGATCGTCGGGGCGCGGTTGCCGGTGTTCGGATCGCCCGGGCCGGTTACGTCATTGACTCGTACAGCAAGTGCCTGCGTGTCCGTCAAACCGTCGCTATCCGTTGCCGTGACCGTTACCTGATAGACATTGTCGCCCTCCACATCGGCGGGCGCCTCGTAGTTCGGGCTGATGTCGAAGGCCAGCACGCCGGTCGCGGCATCGATGGTGAACAAATGCGCGTCCGGCCCCGAGATCGCATAGGTGACGCTGCCGCCGTCCGGGTCGACGGCATCCACATCCGTCACGGCCGTGGTGTGTTCGTTGATATCGATCAGGTCGAAGTCGCCGCCGCTGTTGCTGGTGATGATCGGCGCGTCCGGCAAAGGCGTGATGTTGATGGTGCTGGTGACGCCGTTGCTGGTGGCCGCCCCGGCACCGTCGCTGTTCGCATCGGTGACCGTCCAGGTGATGGTACGGCCGGTGGACGTCTCGGTCGGTTTCTCGCTGGTGGAGTGGAAGGTCACCGTGCGCAGCGCGGTTTGATAATCCGCCAGTGTCGCCCGGCCGGTAAGTGTGAGTGTGCCGCTGCCCGCGTGGTAACTGCCGGTGATGCTGCCGGTATCACTAAAGCCCAGTACGTCGCCCGTGGTCAGGCCCGCACTGATCGCGACCGTGGCGCCGTCGATCTGCGTGTCGTCGATATCGCTGATGGTGATGGTGTTGTCGATCGCTTGCGCGGGATCGTTTTCGGTATAGTCGGTGACCGCGCCGGCCGTCATCACCGGTGCGTCGTTGACCGGCACGATGGTAACCGTGGACGTGTGACTCAAGGCATCGTTGGTATCGTCACCACCGTCAGCCGTGCCGCCATCGTCTTTCAGGTAAGTGACGGTGATATCGCGCGTGCTTGCACCCGTGGCGGTCGGGTCGTCGCTATTGTGACGATAGGTGATGCCGTCGATGAGTGCATTCATCTCGGCATCGGTCAACGAGCCGCCGCCGAAACTCAAGGTGGCCGTGGTGCCGGTGATACTCACCGAGTAGCTCAGGCCGTTGGTTGCTGTGGTGCCGCTTTCCAGGTGCGCAAGTTGAACATCCGTACCGTCCACGGTCAGCGTCTCGTCGGTGCCCACTTCGATGTTGGTGACCGTGAGTTTTAGGTCGGTAAGCATCTGACCGGCTTCGATCACCCTGGCATCGGCGTTCGAGAACACGGTGATCGGCGTGCCTTCAACAAAATTGGGGTTGTCTGCCGTCACCGACAAGGTGGGCTCATCGTTGACCGTGGTGATGGAGACGGTCAACGCGGGGCCGTTGCCGGCCAGATTGTTGTCGTCCAGTCCCTGTGCATAAATGACCCGGGGCGTCGTGTTCGGATCGTCACTGTCATTGTGGTATTCCAGGTTTCGCAATACCGCCTGGTAGTCGGCTGCCGTGGCCACCCCTGAAAGTAATAGGCTATCGGGCGTGCTGTATGTGATCGTGATGCCGTTCATCACACTGCCGTCAGCCTGGTCTTTGATAACAATCCGCTCGCCGGTATCGGCCTGGTAGCCGGTCAGGTTGATGGACATCAGCTTGAGATTGTCGCCATCCTTCTCGACGACCGTCGCGGATGGTGCGACAAGCAACGGCGTCTGTTCGGTGAAGGACGCGGTACCCGAGTTATCGGTGCCGCCGTCACCGGCCCAGTCGATCAGCGGGGCGTTGACGACGTCGATGGTGCTGACCGGCGTGTTGGAATCCAGCTCGCCGTCGTTGACCGTGATCGTCACCTGGCGATTGCTGCCGTCGACGAGCACCGGATGCGTGCTGTTGCTGTAGACGATACCGCGCAGGATATCCTGATAAACGGAGGCACTCGCCGCGCCGCTGACGGTCAGGGTACGGGCGTTGCTGTCGTAATTCACGCCCAGACCGGCCCCACCGGCTGCGGCGCTGGCCGATGCATTCAGGCCCAACGCTTCGTTGGCGCCGTCCGGCGTGGCCGACAGCACGGCCGTCAGGCTGGCCAGTATGTCGTCGGTATCCACGTCCACCAGGGTGGCATCGGTATCGGCGACCGATATCGGATTGCCGCCGGCCGTGAATTCGGTGCTGTGGTCGGCGTTGCCGCCCGCACCGTCCAGATCGAGGACGGGCGCGTCGTTGACGCGGGTGATGGAAACCGTCAGGTCGGGGGTATTGCCGTACAGGCCGTTCACATCACGGCCCTGCACGCTGATCACCCGTGCGGTGGTATCCGGGTGATCGCTGTTGTTGAGGTACTGCAATGTGCGCAGCAACGCCTGATAGTCGGCGGCGGTCGCCGAGCCGGACAGGGTGATCTGCGTGGCGGAATCGTAGGTGATGGTGATGCCGTTGACGACACTGCCGCTGCTTTGACCGTCGATGACGATCTGCTCGCCCGTGTCGCCCCGGCTGTTGGTCAGCGTGACGACCATCTGGTCGAGATTGTCGCCGTCGGCCTCGATCACCGTGGCCGACGGCGCCACCAATAACGGCGTCTGTTCGGTGAATGACGCGGTGCCCGAACTGTCGGTACCGCCGTCGCCGGTCCAGTCGATCAGCGGCGCGTTGACGATATCGATCGTACTGATGGCCGCATTGGAATCCAGTTCACCGTCGTTGACGGTAATCGTCACCTCGCGGTTGGACCCGTCGATCTCCACCGGGTGCTTGCTGTTGCCGTAGGTAATCCCCCGAACGATGTCCTGATAGACAGAGGTATTGGCGGTACCGGTAACCGTCAGCGTGCGTGTACCGCTGTCGTAACTCACACCGAGACCCGCACCCGCGGCGACTGACGTGGCCGCGGCATCCAGCCCCAGGGATTCGCTCGCGCCATCGGGCGTCGCCGTCAGTACGGCACGCAAGCTCTCGAGCTGATCGCCGGCATCCAGCTCGACAACCGTTGCGTCGGCATCGGCCACCAGTACCGGATTACCGCCGGAACCGAACTCCGTACTAAAGTTGGCATTGCCACCGGCACCGTCCAGATCGACAAGCGGTGCATCGTTCACCTGAGTAATACTAACGGTGAGTGTCGCGGTGTTGCCGAAAAGGCCGTTTACATCGCGGCCCTGGGCCGTGATGGTTCGCGCCGTGCTGTCAGGACTGTCGCTAGTGTTGTGATATTGCAGGCCGCGCAACACGCCCTGATAGTCGACGGCCGTTGCCGCCCCGGACAGGGTGATCCGGTTTGCAGAGTCGTAGGTGATCGTGATGCCGTTGACGACACTGCTGCTGCTCTGACCGTTGATGACGATCTGCTCGCCCGTGTCGCCCTGGCTGTTGGTCAGCGTGACGACCATCTGATCGAGATTGTCGCCGTCGGCCTCGGTCACCGTGGCCGATGGCGCCACCAGCAGTGGTGTCTGCTCGGTGAAGGCTGCCGTGCCGCTACGGTCGGTGCCGCCGTCACCGGCCCAATCGACCAGCGGTGCACTGACGATGCTGATGGTGCTGGTGGGCACGTTCGAATCCGTGTCGCCGTCGTTGACGGTGATGCTGACCGTGCGGTCGCTGCCGTCGATCAAGAGAGGGTCGGTGCTGTTGCCGTAGGTTATGCCGCGCAGGATGGATTGGTACACCGAAACGCCTGCTGCCCCACTGATCGTCAGGGTGCGGGTGGCACTGCTGTAGTTCACGGTCAGACCCGCGCCGCCGGCCGCCGCGGCAGCGGCGGTGTCGAGGCCGAGCACCTCGTTGGCGCCGTTGGGCGTGGCTGCCAACACGGCGGTGAGGCTGGCGAGGATGTCCCCCGTATCCAGTTCGACCAAGGTCGCATCGCTGTCGGTAACGAGCACCGGGGTACCCCCGGCACCGAAGTCCGTGGCGTGATTGGCGTTGCCGCCCGCGCCGTCCAGATCGAGAATCGGCGCGTCGTTGACCGGGGTGATGTTGAGCGTCACGTTGCCCAACGCTACATCGGTACCGCCACCGATGCCGCTGTTGCCGCCGTCGTTGGCCACCAGACTCAACGTGGCACTACCTTCGGCATTCAAGGCGGTCGTGTACTGGATGTTGCTGGCCGTATTCAGGTAGCTGTCGATTGCCGATACCGTGCCTGAAAGCGTCAGGCTGTTCGTGCCGGTGCCGCTTACCGTTACCCCACCACCCGTAGTGGCCGCCAACATACCGGCATCCACGCTCAGTCGCAGACTCACGCTGCCCGAGGCACTATCGACATCGGCGAAGGTCACGGCAGATAGATCGATAGGGCTGGCCAAATCCTCCGTCACGCTCAGGCTCGCGGGAATCCCGCTCATGGTGGGATCGTCGTTGGTGCCGGTGACGTTGATGGTCAGCGTACCGGGCGTGGTCGAAGTCGCATTGGCGCTGCCACTGTTGTCGGTAACGTTGTAAGTGAAGCTGGTATAGCCGGTACCGGTTTCATTCGGTGTCGACTGCAACCAGGACAGTCTGCCACTATTGATATCCGCTAATGAGATCGTCCCGCCTGCGCTGACGGGTGCCGTTCCGTCAAAAAACAACTCGCCCTTACCAGGTACCGACGCAATCTTGATCGCAGTGAGCGTATCGCCAGCATCTGCGTCTGAAAAACCGAAATCGCCAGCGGTAAATACGTAGGCTGTGTCTTCTTGGGCGGTAACGGTAGTGTTACCGGCCACCGGTGTATCGTTGGCATTGGTAACGGAAAGAACAAAGCTATCTGACGCGGATGCGCCGGAAGGGTCCCGGGCGGTTACAGTGATATTATAATTTTGGCCATCGGCTGAAGAGGAGGGATTGCCAGAAAAGGTACGCGTACTGGAATTGAAACTCATCCAAGATGGCATGCCGGAAGCTGTATAGGTTAACGGATTACTTTCTGCATCAACAAAAGCGTTTGATGCAAATTGATAGGTTTTTTCCCCCTCTCCATCCCACGCATGGTCAGAAACTCCCGCAGACACAGTTGGTGCGGTATTCGTTATTGTCGTGGATTTCGACGATGAAACGAAAAATGGATTCGGGCCTGTTTGCGTAGATGTGTCGTAATTAAATATGGTTCTAAAAGTTTCAACTGTTACTTTATATGTACCAGCAGATAACGTAGAACTAAGACCCACAGCGTTATTAAAATCCAAATACCAAGCGCTGGGGCTACCGAATACACCATTTATTGAAACGGGTGAAGTACCAGATTGCGATATCATTCCAGCACTCCCAGTTACCACATGCGTGAAGGTTGGTGTTTCAAAAGTCGCTTTATATGTAAAGCTCCAAACCTCATGAAATGGTGTTGCAAACTGTATGTCACTACTGTAACGAAAACTAAAGCTTCCTGGATATAAGTAGAGATCAAAAGATTGATATAGCAGATGATCGTAGGATACTTCCCTATCTTCCCAGAAATTCTCGCTATCAATCTCTCCGGCGCTTACTTCCAACTTCCAATCGCCCCCTAGAGACGAGGAGCCTGTTGGATCACTAGAAGCTGCAATATCTGCGTTACTAAAACCTGCAATTTGTTCTATAAACTCTTCACCACTACCATCTGCAGCAACATTGCATCCGTAAAGCAAGATATCGCCTTCGGCAGTCAACGCTGCACCAATGTTTGCTAGTTCATCGCTATACTCAGTCAGTGTGTGGCTGTTTAACGACACCGTACCGAGCGTCGCACTACCCTCCGAACCGTGCCCCAACACATGAATCGCATCGATATCACTGCGCCCTTCCAATACCTCTGCCATATAGGCCCAGCCATCGACACCGGCATCGACGATAAAGACTTCAGCTCCTTCGGGTATCGCGTCCACCAGTGTTTGGTAATCGGGCAAGGCGCTGTCGATAAAGACCACCTCGACACGCTGTTCCGCTTGATCGACATTCTCGCGTTGCTCGGTGGCCTGCGGTTCTGTCGCTGCCGGTGTTTGCGGTGATGACTCGCTCGTGTTGACCTGAGCGGTGTCGGCGCTTTGTGGAACCTGGTTCAAGGTATCGGCGGTTACGACGGTGGCGATGGCCGCACCGTCGAGCAAGATGCGTGGCTCGAGCGCATAGGCGCGCGGTTTGGTGCGCACGATGCCGATTGCGGGAAGGTCGTCTGCGGCCAAGCTGTCGTCGTGCTTCGGCACGGTGGAAACCGCACCGGTTAACACCTGGCGAATCTTGTTTCCCTTGAACATTTTCATCGTGATACCTGCTTGTCCTGTGTTTCCGGGTGATCGAGTTTCACCCTGCCGCTCATGCCGGCCATCAGCCCGCGTTGCGGGTTATCGAGTTCGGCAAATACTTTGATGGATTGGCTGACGGCGTCGACGTCCGCACCGAAACGCTGGATAGCTGCCGAATAGGTCTGCCCGGTTTCGTCGATCGCGAGTTCGAAACCGGCACCCGGTTTCAGCCAGCGCAGATAGCGCGACGGTGCGATGAACTCGACCTGCAGACGGCTGTCGTCGAGGATCTTCAACATCGGCGTGCCGCTTTGTACGTACTGTTCAGCGGACACGATCTTTTCGCTTACCCGGCCGTCGAAGGGCGCCTTGATAACGCATTTGTCGACCTGGGTATCGATCATGCGCAGATCGGCCCTGGCCTTGCGCAACTCGGCGGCCGCCAGTTCCAGTTCCAGCTTGCCCTGGGTTTTGAGTTCGGTGAGCCGCTTGTTGGTCTTGTAGCGCGTGTTGGCCGCGTCGACCACGGCTTTCGCTTTGGCGGCCTGCGAGCGGTAGACGGCACAGTCGATCTTGGCCAGCACATCACCGCGCTTGAATGCGCCGCCCTCGACAACCGTCAGTTGACTGACCCGTCCGTTGATTTCGGCCGACAGCACCGTTTTGCGCACGGCCGTGACTTGGGCGCGAATGGGGCGATCGTCGAAAGCCGCGCCGGGAGAGAACGCCGTCATCGGTACGGCGAGTCGTTCGGCCGACAATACGGCGATGGACGGCTGCCGGCTGCCTTCCGCGACGCAATGCGTGGGCGGCAGCATCGAAAGTACGCCGATAATGAGGATCTGCGCGATCGATAAGGGACCGGCTGTCCGTATGTGCATGGCTCAGTTCTCGCGCCGAGCGGCGGCGGTTTGCTCGACGCCGACCGTTTCGTCATCCGTATCTGCCGGCAGTGCCGCCTGCTGCCATTGCTGGAGACTGGTCCGGATGACGCCGGTGAGGCTGGACAGACTGGTGTCATGAATGCTGTTGATGACCGGTTCCATGCCGAGGCTGGCCCGCAGTCTTCCGGCCGCGGCGCGGGTGTCGGCATATGCCTGATAACGGCGTAACAGGCTGAGAATGGCGACGGTGCGCTCGGCGACCAGTTTCAGCTCCCCCTGGGCCTGGGATTCGACCGCGTTCAGCGTGTGTTGCCTGAGCCGGTCGTCCACCCGCCAGACTTCGTCGGCCCGCCGGAACTGGCGCAAGGTGCCGATATAGTCGAGCCGTGCGATATGCACCTTGGCGATCACGGCCATCAGCGTGGACATCATTTTCTGCTCGCTCAGTGCAACGCCCGCGTCGGCGAGTTTCTGGCGTGATTCGAAACTGAGCAGGTTGAACAGATTGAAGGACAGGAAGGCGCCCGCCTGGGTCCAGTCGTTGTTGACCAGGTATTTGTCGTCGTCGTGTTTGACGTTGAAATCGAGTTTCAGGCGGGGAAAGATCTTGAGTATGGTCTTCTTCGCTTCGATAGCGGCAATGCGGGTGCGGTAGAATTTCTGCCGCAGCTCGGCGTTGTTGCCGATGGCCATCTCCTCGAGCTGTGCAACGGACAGATCGAGGATGTCGTCCGGTATGTCGAAATCGACGTCCGCCAGCTTCAACTGTGCGCCGACAGGCGCGTTGATCAGGTGTGCGAGCTCTACCTTGGCGCTGATCAGTTCCTTGTTGATGATTTCCAGCAGCCGGAGGTTTTCCAGCAACTGTCGCTGGTACCTCAGCGACTCTTCCGCGCCCCTGAGCTGCTCCGCGCCTTCTTGGCGCGATCGTTCCAATGCGTCTTCGGCCAACGCGATGGCCTCGGCGATCTGCGACTTGAGGGCCTGCGCACTAGCCGCGCGCCAGTAGGCGGTGTTGACGTCCTGTATCAGGGTATGCAGCGCCTTGCGCCGCTTTTCCGTTGCGATCAGCAGGCGATCGGCACTCTGCCTGGCGGTGTAGTAACTGACGCCGAAATCGAGTGTGTTCCAGGTCAACCCCAGTCCGGTGGTGGCGTGTTCCTTTTCGTTCGAGATGAACGGGTTGGACAGCGACGGCAGACCGGTTACCGAATCGACCGCGGTGGTCAGGTGGTGATTGTTACGCGCGCTGTATCCGGCGGACGCAACCAGCTTCGGCAACATGTCGTATTGATCGACATCCAACTGATTGCGCGACAGTGCTTCTTCCATGAGGCGAACCCGCCAGGACAGGTTGTACTTCACCGCGCGGGCAATCGCCTCTTCCAGCGTCAGCTCGCCGCTGATGGGTGGGATACCGATTCGGGCTTCGATGCGAGCGGTGTTTGCCCGATCACGAATGTCGTCCGGTGTCAGAGGTTTGGTTTCCAGGGTCGAGCACCCGCCGATGGCGACGATACCGACACCGACGGTCAGTGTTTTGGTGATCCGGTTCCCGATCTTCGAGGTTCTAAATCCACTGTTCATCGTTCGTACTATCCTTCTTGACGGGCTTGGTTGAAGCAGACAAAGGAAATGTCGGTAAAAGTGCATGCATCGCCGTGAATGGAAAATGCAACCGACCGAGAGCGGTGACGCTGCCGTTTGTCGCGATCGGTGTCGGGTGTAACGCTTGTTCTCTATAAAGCTGCTTCATGTGCTGCGAGTTTGAAACGTCATTGAATGAAAAAGGTTATGCGTTATCCGGGTTTTGTCGGAACGCTCACGCGTTGTTTGTTTTGGCGACCGCTCAGAGACCTTCGTAAGGCGTTTTTTCTACGCAGTAGAAACCAATTTCTACGCAACAGAGTACCGGTGTGCTTTGCCGGCGCGGTGCGGTCGACATGCGTTCGCCGAAGCGCTTACCATCCGGGTCATGAAACACCCGCTCATCAATTGCCGGGTCGAGTGGCTGTGTGAAGAAGGCAGTTACCCCGCCCAATACCTGCATGAATCCGGATATATGCGCGATCGAATTCCGCTGCCCGAGGGTGAGGGAGGCGGCTGGATCGAAGTGTTGGTGCTGGACAGGGGGATCTGTGTTTCACGCGCCGAACATGCTTTCGATGCCGGCCAGCAGGGCGATCTCGTTCCCGTCGGCAGGGTCGAGGCGGATTTATCCGGCCCCACGCTGATCGTTCAATCCATGCGGTCGGGTCAAGCGGTCATCAAAGAAAATGTTGTAGGTCGTGAGTTTGTACTCGGCGCGGGAAACAGTATTTTCCACAATGTGGAGCGTCTCGATTTCGAGCCTCGTCTCGAAAACTCGGAAGATGTCCATGTCTATGTAATGAAGATACTGCACCAAACTCTCCATGAGTTCATCGGTGAGCAATATGTCTGCGCCTTGCTCGAAGGCTTGGCGGTTACCAACAGACCCGGTGCGACGGTGGTTCGCGTGCCACAGAATATTTCTTCCATGCTTCATCGCAGCCTTATGGTGAGTAATGCGGAAGGGACGCTAAGGCGCCTGCATGCGGAAGCGAGGGTATTGGATTATCTATGCGCTTTGGTGGAACATTTTTCGAATGGTAGTAATAACAAGGCGAGTTCTGTAAAGAATCGCAAGATGATCGTGAACGAGTTGTACGACGAACTGATGCAACTCGAAGGGAAGTTGCCAAAGCTGAGCGAATTGGCCAATCGCTACGGTACATCCGCCAAAACCCTGAACGAAGCCTTCAAGGAAGTCTACGGTGAGCCTATCGCGACATTCTTGACTAATCATCGATTGTCGGAGGCGCATGTTGTGCTCGAACGCGATAGGGTTCCGATCAAGGTACTGGCTATGCGCCTCGGTTATTCACATGTGAATCATTTCATAACCGCTTTTCGAAAAAAGTTTGGCTATCCGCCCGGGTATGTTCGTAAACATATCGCCCATATTCAAACCCTGAATAAATAGCGTCACCGGGTAACGGGCGAGAAAGCCTGTCCGATGTAAATTTGTGGTGCCTGCCGACGCGTTGTTGCCTGCGTGAATGAAATTTTGGCTGGTGCTTGGATGGGTTGGGTTTTCTGTTAGATTCAATGCCTGTATTCGAATGCTGTCGTCGGCGCTTTGAACGGCTGAATCTTCAATTAGGGTTTCGGTGGATCAGTTCGTGAAGAAAGCGAGAGAAAACCGGGAAGAGATTCCTGTCTGAATTTGGACAAATAAGCAGATGGCCACCGGTTCGAGTAACTCGCTGGTTGCTCTATCTGGCTGAGCTACGAGGGTTGTCGGTCGGGCAGCGTGTGCCGCTGCTCCGATCGGGCGGCATGATATCAGGTGTCGTGATACCGAGCAGCCTTGCCGAAGGTTTGGTATCGGCGTTTTGGCACCAGGCGGCTTGTCATGCCGGGCATGGTCGTTCCAAAGCGATAATCAGCCGCCTGCAAGCGGGCTTTCCGCCGGACCGTCATCAAGCGGGCCGTGGCGGTTAAGCGGGGTTAAACCTTGCCGAGGCTGTAGCCGCC
Organism: Chromatiales bacterium; assembly: GCA_028280505.1. Taxonomy (GTDB): domain Bacteria; phylum Pseudomonadota; class Gammaproteobacteria; order Chromatiales; family Chromatiaceae; genus Thiosocius. The sequence goes on from JANQLO010000008.1 coordinate 11,889, forward strand.
GAGGGCATTGCGGCCACGGCGCAGGGTGCTGTAAGTGTCTTGTTTTTCCGGTCGACCGGTAAGTATGCCCAGCGCGGTGCGCGTGGCGCGTTGGCTTTGTGCGGCGATTTGGGCATTACGGTCGTTGAGTTTCGCGACGGTGCGGGCGAGGGCGTTTAGTGCTTCCCAGTCCTTGGTCAATTCAGGTTGCTTGAGTGCCGCGACGAGTTTGTCGCCGCCTTCCGGCCCGGTAGGGAGTCCGGCGGTTTTTTGCAGACGGTCGCGTGCTTCCACGCTGTGCTGCAATTGTTTGAGCAGGGCGAGCTTTTCTTCCACCAGGCGTTCGAGGACTTCAGGATCTTTGCCGGTGAGCGCCGTTCGTTCGCGCTGAAGTACGGGGTTGATCGATTGCAGACCATGCAGGCTGGCCTGCACGGTCGCGGTGAAAGCCTTGATCAGCTGGGCGTTATCCATTCGGCCCCCGGTTGTCCTTGCCCAAGCCGGCTTCGAAGGTCAGCATCTTGTCGGCGACCCTGGCCGGCATGATTTCGAAGGAGCCGGTTGCGATAGTGTGTTGTACTTCTTGTACGCGTTGGGTATCGACGACCGGAAGGTTGGCGATTTCGGCTTCGAGCGCCTGCAGTTGCGCAGCTTGGTTGGAGAGTCGCAGTTGATCGCTGCCGGAGCCCGAGTTCGGTGCCGGACTGCTGCCGCGCGCTGATTTTGTTTGGGTCGCGCTGGCGTGAGATTTACTGGCTTCGGCGGCTTCCTGCGCCGGGCGGCCATTGTTACCACTGATTTCTATGCCCATCTTGGTCACACTCTGTCGTACATCGATGTCTGCTGTATCGTCCGACTTTTGACGGACTTTACGCAGCGGCCGTAAGTTGTGAAGTTCATTCCGAAAACAGCCCCAGGGGCAGTTATTCCGTGGACGCTTCGACACTTACTCCAGGACATTGATCACACCGCTGCCGGTCACGGTGCCGGTGACCACGCGACCGGAGTTCAGATTTTTAACCTTGATTCGGTCTCCTTTTCCGCCATTCGCCAGGGCTTTGCCACGCATTCTCACCTGTAAACCGTCGGCGACCGCGACGATTTCCACTTGGCTGCCGCGTTTGATCAGATTTTCGCGTTCCACCATGCCTGCGTGCAGGGTCGTGCCGCCGGCCACCGCGCGTTTGATACGCAGGCCCGAAACGTCTTCGATGCGGGTGAAATAGGCTTTGTGCAGCCGGGACACGTCGACTTCGCTGAGTGATAGGTCGTCGGCTGCCAAGGTTTGTCCGCGTACCAGCGGGCGACGGCTGACCACCACCGGCTCCATCAGCGCCACTTGCACGGGTACATAGATTTTCCACGGTTTGCTGCCCGGGCAGCGCACGCCGACCACCCCGCGCCCGCCGTTCAGCCCGTTGGGTGAGTCGTAAGCTTGCAGGGGTTGGTCGCAGGCGGTCAGTTTCAGGCGGCTATCGAGCCTGCCGATCTTCACCAGTGGCGCGACCGGGAATCGGTCGGCGTTCGCCAGCACGTGCTGGCGGGCCGTGTCGCGGATGGCGTCGTGCGATTCGACCGCCCCGCCGGCGGTGGCCGAGAGGGTGGTCGAGGTCAATACCAGCGCGAGCAGCGTGTCGGATTTTCGTCTACCGATCTTCATGTCAGAACTGTACGCAATTTGTATGCCGCATTTAGGATCGGCGAGGCTAAAGCTTATGCGTCGCATGCCGTTACGCTCGACATCAACTGTTGCTGAGACCGGAGATTATAAAAATGGCTGGGATCCTCGATGGCGTGGATATGCGCACCAAACTGGCGGGTCACAACCGCCTCGAGCTTTTGCTTTTCCGTCTGAGCGGCAGCCAACGCTTTGGCATCAACGTCTTCAAGGTACAAGAGGTCATTCAGTGCCCGCCATTGACCTCGGTGCCGCAATCGCATCCGGTCGTGCTCGGTATCGCCAACATGCGCGGCAAGACCATCCCCATCATCGATTTGTCTCACGCGATCGGTTCGAGTCCGATGACCGATGTCAGCGAGAAGTTCGTTATCATCACCGAGTATAATCGTAAGGTACAGGGTTTTTTGGTCGATTCGGTCGATCGCATCGTCAACATGAACTGGGAAGAGATCCTGCCGCCACCGAAGGGTGCAGCGCACGGTACCTACATGACGGCGGTAACCCAGGTCGACAAGGAACTGGTCGAGATCATCGATGTCGAGAAGGTGCTGAAAGAGGTCATCGGCGGCCAGGACGATGTGTCGGAAGGCATTATCGAGGAACGCCAGCACGAACTGGTACAGCATGTTTTGATGGTCGACGATTCCAGTGTTGCGCGTAAGCAGGTGACACGTGTGCTCGAACAGTTGGGTGTCGAGTTCACTACGGCCAACGACGGCGAACAGGCACTTAAACAATTGAACGCTTGGCTAGACGAGGGCAAGGACGTCGAAAACTGGCTTGCGATGGTGATCTCCGATGTCGAGATGCCCCGTATGGACGGTTATTCGTTGACCAAGGCGATCCGCGACAATCCGCAACTCAGCCATCTCCATGTGATTTTGCATACGTCGCTCAGCGGTGTATTCAACAAGTCCATGATCGAAAAGGTTGGTGCGAACGACTTTCTTCCCAAGTGGGAACCCGATACCCTCGCAATGATGGTCCAGGAGCATTTGCGACAGCATGCCGAAGAGCGCTTAGCCCTGAACTGAAAGCAACCCGACAACAATAAGGGTTCACCGAGGGTAGTGTGACCAGACAACTCAAACACGCCGATTACGAGGCGATTCACGAGTTCCTCGAGCGGAACGCGGGGATTCGCCTTGGTCCGGGTAAAGAATATCTGGTGGTCAGCCGTCTCGGGCGGCTGTTGCCGACCTATGAATTGGCCGATTTCGGTGAACTCGTCACCAAGTTGGCCGGTTTCGGCAATAGTCGTCTGCAGACTGCCGTGATCGATGCCATGACCACCAACGAGACCTTCTGGTTTCGTGATTTGGCCCATTATCGCCTGTTGGTCGACGGTATTCTTACCGAGACCAAACCCAGTCGTTTACGCATTTGGTCCGCCGCGGCATCGACCGGACAAGAGGCCTACACCACGGCGATTTGCCTACAGGATGCGATGCAGGGCGGTCGCATCAGTCGCAACATGGGTTACGAGATCATCGGCACCGATATTTCGGAGACCGCTCTGGAAGAGGCCAGGGGGGCCAGCTATTGCGGCGTGTCGGCGTCACGCGGGCTCAGCGACGACCAGCGCCGACGTTATTTTCGCGAGGATGGCGGTTGTATCGAGTTATTGCCGCAGTATCGCAAGGGCATCAGCTTTCGAACCTTCAACCTGCTCAAGCCGTTCGATGCCTTGGGCAAGTTCGATGTGGTGTTCTGCCGTAATGTGCTGATCTATTTTTCGCAGGAGCGTAAGCGCGACATCATTTCCCGGATCGCGCGCGTGTTGAATCCCGGTGGTCACCTCTTTCTGGGCTCGACCGAGTCGATGAGTGGCCACGAAGATCTGTTCGAGATGCGCAATATCGGTGGTGGTCTGGTCTACCGCGTGCGTCGCTGAGGCTGTCTGCCAGGGTGGCAACCCGGCCGGCAAAGCGTTGCCGCCACCGCCTCGTCGAGCCCTCCGGATTATCTCTAAGTAATTGATTCTATTGCCTTAGACTAGATTGGCACGGCTTCTGCTGTGTTTCCGATGAACCCCTGTTCTCGGACCCGCGGCATGAAACTCGATAATGTATTCGGCATTCACGAAACGGCGCTGAAGGTGCGCGCCACGCGTGCCGAGTTGTTGGCTTCCAACCTCGCCAACGCCGACACCCCGGGCTATAAGGCCCGCGACATCGATTTCAAGGCGATGCTGGGTAAAGAGATGCAGCCGGCGGTGCGCCTCGCGACCACCCACAGCCGCCACATCAACGACGACAACGGCATCGCCGCCACGGCCCAGATCGGCTATCGCATTCCGCAGCAGGCGTCGCTCGACGGCAACACCGTCGAGGTCGAGCGTGAACAGAGCGAGTTCAGTGAGAATGCGATGCGCTACCAGGCCAGCCTGCGCTTTCTGGACAGCCGTATCAAGGGTTTGAAACGGGCACTTAAAGGGAGTGGCTGATGAGTAGCTTCAAGATTTTCGATATCGCCGGTTCCGGCATGACTGCGCAGGGTCTGCGCATGAGCGTCGTTGCCAGCAATCTCGCCAACGTCGATGCGGTGTCGAGCAGTATGAACCAGACCTATCGCGCACGTCAGCCGGTGTTCCAGACGGTGCTGGACGAGTTAAGCGGCGATACACAGGCTGTCGGCGTTCGCATGGCGGGTGTGGTCGAGAGTCAGGCGCCGTTGGTGCGCGAATACTCGCCGCATCATGCGATGGCCGACGAAGAGGGTTACATCTATCGGCCGAACGTCAGCGTGGTCGAAGAGATGGCCAATATGATTTCCGCGTCGCGTGCCTATCAGAACAATGTCGAGGTGGTTAACGCCACCCGACAGATGTTGTCCGCGACCATCAATCTCGGGAGGTAAGCGGCCGTGAGTATCGTTAATACCCAAGAAGACGTGTTTGCCAATCTCGGTTTACGCACCCAGGGTCAGCAGCGGGAGTCGATCCCGGAAAACGACGCCAGTGACCTCGGCCTCAACGACTTTCTCAAGCTGATGGTCACCCAGTTGAACAACCAGGACCCGTTCGAGCCGATGGACAACGGCGAGTTTCTGGGTCAGATCGCGCAGTTCGGTTCGGTCACCGGTCTCGAAGAACTCAACCAGAGTTTTCATTCGCTGGCTGCAACCATCACTTCTGACCAGGGACTGCAGGCGAGTGCACTGATCGGTCGCGAGGTGTTGGCACCGATTGCGACGGGAGAGTTGACTGCCGGCGGTACGTTGCGTGGTCAAGTGACGCTGGAACAGAGCAGCCCGCAAGTCACGGTACGCATCGAAGATGAAGTCGGTCAGTTGGTGCGAGAGATCCCTATGGGCTCGGCCCCCGCCGGCGACCTGCAGTTCAGCTGGGATGGCACCAATGAGGCCGGTGAATATGTCAAGCCAGGGAAGTACACCGTGAGCGTCGAGGCCGTTCAAGGTGACAAGCCCGTTGATCTGTACACCAGTTTATTCGCCGAGGTCGATAGCGTCAGTCTCAGCAATACCCACGGTGTGGTTTTGAATCTCGACGGTATCGGGCCCATGCCCTTCAACTACGTACAACAGATTTTCTAAAACGGAGAAGCCATCATGCCTTTTCGTATCGCTCTTAGTGGACTCAACGCGGCTTCGACCGGCCTTGAGGTAACCGGCAACAATATCGCCAACTCGGCGACCAATGGCTTCAAACAGTCGCGAGCGGAGTTTGCCGACGTTTACGCCAGCTCGATCCAGGACACCACGAATGCGTCCGGTCAGGGTGTAAGGGTTTCGCGGGTTGCGCAACAGTTCTCGCAGGGGACCATCGACTTTACGTCGAATAATCTTGATTTGGCGATCAGCGGTCAGGGCTTCTTTGTGCTTGAATCGCCGGACGGCACGTTGGCCTACACCAGAGCCGGCGCTTACAGCGTCGACCGTGACGGCTATGTGACCAACCATGCGAACGATCGCTTGCAGATCTATCAAGCGGTTGCGGGGGTCGGTGGCGCCACCACCTTCAACACCGGCGTACTGCAGGATCTGCAACTGCCGACGACACCGAACCCGCCGAATGCCTCGACTACCCTGTCGACCGCGGTCAATCTCGATTCGTCGCAGAGCGTACCGGGCGTGGCCTTCGATCCGGCCAATCCGGCCAGCTACAACGGTTCGACATCGACGACGGTGTACGACAGCCTGGGTAACGCCCATACCACCACGGTCTACTTCCGTAAGACGGCGACACCGAACGTCTGGCAACAATATCTGTACGTTGACGGTACAAACATCCCGCCGGACGGTCAGGCCACCGGAACGCCCTTTACGCTGACCTTCGATACCACCGGCGCGCTGACACAGGTCAATGGCGTGGCCCAAACCACCGCCTTGACGGCAAGCTACAACCCGGGCACCGGTGCGTCACCGATTCAACTGACCCAGGATTTCGTCGGCACCACCCAGCATGGTTCGGCGTTTGCGGTGAACAACCTGAGTCAGGATGGTTTCGCCTCGGGACGTTTGGCGGGTGTCGACATCGATGCCGAGGGCGTGGTGTTCGCACGTTACACCAATGGACAGTCGTCGGCGCTCGGCAAGGTCGCAATGGCGAAGTTCAACAACCAGCAGGGTCTGCGCCAATCCGGCGATACCAACTGGACCGAGAGTTTCGCCTCGGGAACACCGCAATTGGGTGAGGCCGGTACATCGAGTTTCGGTCAGATCCAGTCCGGAGCGCTCGAGGCATCCAACGTCGATATTGCGGCCGAGTTGGTCAGCCTGATCACGGCGCAGCGTAACTTCCAGGCAAATGCCGAAGTCATTTCGACCGCCGATGCGGTAACCCAGACCATTATCAATATCCGATAAATTGAGCCGCAGGATTGGGGCTGATTAACGGCCCCAGCCCTGCCGACCGGAGGGAAACACGCATGGACCGTATGCTGTACGTCGCGATGAGCGGTGCCAAAGAGACTCTGGTCGCGCAGGCGAACACCACCAACAATCTCGCCAATGCCGGTACCTCCGGTTTTCTGGCCGATCTCAATCAGTTTCGCAGCATGCCGGTATTCGGCGGTGTACATCCCACCCGCGTCTATGCAATGGGCGAGCGTCCGGGCACCAGCTTCGATCAAGGCAGCGTGCAGTACACCGGTCGCGATCTCGATATTGCTATCGAGGGCGGCGGCTGGATGGCGGTTCAGGCTCGGGACGGTAGTGAGGCCTATACCCGGCGTGGGGATCTCAGGGTCGACGAAAACGGCCTGCTGGTAAACGGCAACGGCTTGCCGGTCATGGGCAATGGCGGGCCGATTGCAATACCGCCTTTCGAGAAAATCGACATCGGTGCCGACGGCAGTGTGTCGATTCGACCCTTGGGTGCGACCGCCGAACAGCTCGCGTTGGTTGACCGAATCAAGCTCGTTGCGCCGCAATACGACCAGATGACCAAGGGCGAAGACGGCTTGATGCGTCTGAAAGAGGGTGCCAATACCGACGCCGATCCCGAACAACGCCTTGTTTCCGGGGCACTCGAGTCGAGCAACGTGAACGTCGTGGACGAGATGGTCAAAATGATCGAGCTGTCTCGCCGGTTCGAGTTGCAAGTGAAGATGATGAAGCACGCGCAGGAAAACGCCAATGCCTCGGCCAGTCTGGTGCGGCCGATGTGATTCTGGCAAGAGTTTTGCAGCTTTTAAATTAAGACCAGCCGGCGGCAAAACGATCGAGTCGCCCTGAACCAACGAGGTTTGTGCCATGTATCCCGCACTGTGGATTGCCAAGACCGGACTCGACGCGGAACAGACCCGCATGTCGGTGATCTCGAACAACTTGGCCAACGTCAATACCACCGGTTTCAAACGCGATCGCGCGGTGTTCGAAGACCTGATTTATCAAAACATTCGCCAGACCGGTGCCAACTCGACGGAAGACACGACGCTGCCGTCGGGGCTGTACCTGGGTACCGGGGTGCGCACCGTGGCAACCCAGAAGCTGCATACGCAAGGCAACATCGTACAGACCGCCAACAGCTTCGACATTGCAGTACAGGGTAGCGGTTTCTTTCAGATCACCCATCCGGACGGCACCATCGTTTATACGCGTGATGGCTCCTTCGGCTTGGATTCCAGCGGACAGATGGTGACGCAGGACGGCTATCAGCTCGATCCATCGATCACCGTACCGGCGAATTCCCTGAGCGTCACCATCGGTTCCGACGGTACGGTTTCCGCGCTGATCGCCGGTAGCGGGACACCGACCCAGATCGGCAATATCACGCTTGCCCAGTTCATCAATCCCACCGGTCTCGAGGCAATCGGTAACAACCTTTACCGCGAATCCGGTTCCAGCGGTGCGCCGCAGGTGGATACTCCGGGACAAAACGGCGCCGGTACCCTGATCCAGGGCTCGTTGGAGAGTTCCAATGTCAATGTCGTCGAAGAACTGGTCAACATGATCGAGACGCAACGCGCCTACGAGATGAACAGCAAGGCGATCTCGACCACCGACGACATGCTGGCCTATATCAATCAGCAGCTCTAAGCAACGTTTACATAGGTAGCTGACCATGAAGCGCACACCAAACATCGATACGGTCGTCCACCGGCGGTTCGGTTTGTGGCTGCTGATCGCCATGGTCGTCATGCCGTTGATCGGATGCAACTCGGCGCCCAAACGGGATCCCGACTATGCCGCGGTACCGCCGGCAGAGATCCCTGCCATACCCCAGGGCAACGGCTCGATCTATCAGGCCGGCTTCGAGCGTAGCTGGTTTGAAAATGTGCGTGCCCGCAGGGTCGGCGACATCCTGGTCGTGCAATTGACCGAAGACACCGAGGCCAAGCAATCGAACGAAGGCGAAGTCTCGCGCAGCAACAACACCAGCGTTACCCAGCCGACCCTGTTTGGCCGTGGTGATTTCAGTTTCGGCATTCCTACCCAGAGCGGCGTATTCAACCTTTCGCAGAATTTGCAGTCCAGCACGAGCTTCGAAGGCGAGGCTGAAAACACCCAGGAAAACCAATTCACCGGTTCCTTGTCGGTAACCGTCACCGAGGTGCTCAGCAACGGCTATCTCAAGGTACGGGGTGAAAAGCGCATCGGTATGACCGGCGGCAATGAATACGTCCGGGTATCCGGCATCGTTCGGCCCGAAGATATCGATCTCAACAACACGGTCGAGTCGACCCGTATCGCCGACGCGACCTTGGTCTACGTCGGTGACGGCCAGGTGTCGATGGCCTCGCGTATGGGCTGGCTGGCCAAGTTCTTTATCTCGGCAATCATGCCTTTCTGAGTAGCAACGATGAACAAGGACACTTCGAATCGGCTCACCCAACTGTTCATAGCGGTATTAGTGGCTTGCCTGGTCGCGACCGCGCCGGTTCAGTCCGCACGCATCAAAGATCTGGCGACTATCCAGGGTGTGCGTGACAACCAGTTGCTGGGTTATGGTCTGGTGGTCGGTTTGGACGGCAGCGGTGACAAAGTGAATTCATCGCCGTTCACCCAACAGAGCTTGCGCAGCATGCTGACGCAACTCGGTATCGTAGTGCCGCCGAATGTCACGCTGAACCCGAAGAATGTCGCCGCGGTCACGGTGCACTCGAATCTGCCGCCTTTTGCCAAGCCGGGACAGGCGATCGATGTCACCGTGTCGTCCATCGGCGATGCCAAGAGCTTGCGTGGCGGTAGTCTCTTGATGACCCCGTTGAAAGGTATCGACGGCCAGGTTTATGCGATTGCCCAGGGCAATCTCGTCGTTGGCGGTTTGTCCAGCGAGGGTGCAGACGGATCGAAGGTCACCATTAACATTCCCAGCTCGGGGCGGATCCCCGGCGGTGCCACGGTCGAGCGCAGCGTGCCGACAGCCTTTGCCCAGACGCCGCTTCTGACGCTGAATCTCAAGGATGGCGATTTCACGACGGCGCAGCGCGTCACCGATGCGATCAACAAGGCGGTCGGTGAAGGTGCCGCCTATCCGGTCGATGCGACATCGGTCAAGGTAAACGTACCGAAAAATGCCGCACAACGGGTTGGCTTCATCGCCATGGTCGAGAACCTGGTCGTCGATCCGGCCGAGGCGGTCGCCAAGGTCATTGTCAACTCGCGTACCGGTACGGTCGTCATCAATAGCACCGTTCGGGTGAGCCCGGCCGCGGTATCGCATGGCGCATTGACCGTCACGATCAGTGAAAACACCCAGGTTTCGCAACCGAATCCTCTCGGTGGCGGCGACACGGTGGTGGTGCCGCAGTCGAATGTTTCGGTACAGGAATCGGGTAGCCGTATGTTCGTATTCGATCCGGGTGTCACGCTCGATACCGTGGTGCGTGCGGTCAATCGTGTCGGAGCCGGCCCGAGCGACCTGGTCGCGATCTTGGAAGCGTTGAAGCAGGCCGGCGCCCTGAAAGCCGATCTGGTGGTGATCTGAGGTCGCGCGATGGAACTGGACATGGCAAAGGTCTACACCGATTTCCAAGGTCTTACCGCCTTGCGTGCACAGGCCCGGGAGGATCAAGAGGCCGCGCTCGACGAGGTTGCCCATCAGTTCGAGTCCCTGTTCGTGCAGATGATGCTTAAAAGTATGCGCGATGCGGGTTTGGGTGGCGGTCTGATGGATAGCAAACAGAGCGATTTTTATCGTGAGATGTACGACAAGCAGATTGCGATGGACATCTCGCAGACCCGGGGCATCGGATTGGCTGATGTGATCAAACGTCAGCTCGGCGAGGCCGTCGATACGTCTTACCGGGAGTTGTCGCCTCAGGACTATCTGGGTATGCCGATTTTAGCCAAACCCACCGGCCGTACATCCGATTCGACGACAGTCGACGGTATTGAATCTCATGCTATCGAAGAGCTTGGATTCGACGGTTCGCCCGATGTTTTCCTGACGCAGTTATGGCCGGCTGCCGAAGCCGCTGCGGCACGATTGAACATTGCCCCCGAAGCCTTGTTGGCGCAAGCGGCACTCGAAACGGGCTGGGGTAAACATGTCATGCGTCATCGCGATGGTGCGAACAGTCACAACCTGTTCGGTATCAAGGCCGATTCACGCTGGTCCGGTGACAAGGTCAAGGTCAATACCCTGGAGTACCAGGACGGCGTCGCGGTTAAAACACGTGCCGATTTCCGTGCTTACGATTCTTATCAGGACAGTTTCGCGGACTATGTCGATTTCCTGCAGAGCAATCCGCGCTACGCACAGGCATTGCAACGCACCGACGATCCGGCGGCCTATTTCTCGGCCTTGCAGGAAGCCGGTTACGCCACCGATCCGATTTATGCCGACAAAATTTTACGTTTGCTCGACGGCGATGCCATACATCAGCAGCGCCAGGCGGCAATGAATGCTAGCGCGGCTCTCTAAGACGATGAGAGCCGGGAGTTAAACCATGGCGAGCGTACTCAACACTGGTGTCAGTGCCCTAAACGCCTTCCGGCGGCAGATGGAGACGACCGGGCATAACATTGCCAACGTCCATACCGAGGGCTACACCCGTCAGGTGGTGAGTTTCGATGCGCGCCAACCGCAAACAAGCACTGCCGGCGCGGTCGGGTCTGGTGTCGATATCGCGTCCATCAGCCGCAGTTACGATGCCTATCTTGCAAACCGTGTGCGCGAATACCGGGCGACTTACGAAGAGTTTGCGGTTTACGAGCAGCGTGCCCGTCAGATCGACAATGTCATTGCCGATGCGTCGGCCGGCGTCGATGAAATGCTGCAACAGTTTTTCGCGGCGGTTAACGACGTGGCGGATGATCCGACGTCGATATCTGCGCGCCAGGTGTTGCTCAATCGAGGCGAGCAGTTGTCGGATCGCTTCTCGGCGCTCGACGGCTGGTTCGACGATATGCGCAATCAGCTCAATCGCGACCTGGAAACCGAAGTCAGCGAAATCAACTCGCTTGCCCGTGCTTTGGCCACCGTTAATACGCGTGTGCAGAATCTCAGTGGTACGACCGGTACGGTACCGAGTGATGTCCTCGATGAGCGTGATCGTCTGATCGACGAACTCAGCAAGTTTACATCGGTGAGCACGGTAGAGCAGAGCGATGGTGGCTTGAACGTGTTCATCGGCACCGGTCAGGCATTGGTGGTGGGCTCGGCTTACAATCAATTGGCGGTGGCCAACAACCCCCGTGCGACCGATGAGAAAGAACTGGTGCTACAGCAGACCGGTGGTATCAACGTCAACGTCACCGCACAAATGACCGGTGGTAGCCTCGGTGGCTTGTTGCGGTTCCGCGACGAGGTGCTGAATGAAACCCAGAACGCCTTGGGTCGGGTCGCTATCGGTATCGGAACCTATCTCAACGAAGAGCATCGTACCGGCATGGACCTGGATGGCCAGCTCGGTGGGAACATGTTCACGCTCGCGTCGCCCGAGGTGCTGGCGTTGCCGACCAACAGCGGCACGATTACGGTCGGTTTCGACGATGTTGCCGATCTGACCACCCATGATTATCAACTCGATTACGTCAGCGGTGCTTGGACACTGACCGACCTCAACAACGGCGCCACGGTTCCGCTGTCCGGCACGGGCACCGTCGGCGATCCGCTCGTCGCCCACGGGATGAGTATCGTGGTGAGCGCGCCGGCTAACGGCGACAGTTATTTGATACGTCCGACCCGCAACGGTGCCGATGGTCTCGACCTTTTGATCACCGACCCGCGAACCGTTGCTGCCGCTGATCCCATTCGTACCAGCGCAACCACCAGCAATGCCGGCAGTGGCGTGATCTCGCCCGGCAACCTGACATCGCTGGTCGCCAGTCCGTCGGTGCCGACCGCGCCGGCGGTTACCTTGGAATACCAGGCCGGCAATCAATTGGCGATTACCGGCGGTCCGGCCGGAACCCAGTTTGTCGATGCCAACGGCAGCCCGATCGTTGGCAGCGTCGCCTTTACGCCCGGTCAGACCTACCGGGTAGAGATTCCGACTCTGGGGACATTCGAGTTCACCATGACCGGCGGGCCACAGGCCGGTGATACCTTTACGCTGAACGACAATACCGGTGGTGTGGGCGACAATCGTAATGCCCGCCGTTTGGCCGATATGCAGAACGCCAATGTCATGATCGGTGGTACGGCGAGCTTTGCCGATACCTATGGTGCCATGATCGCCGATGTCGGTACCAAGACTCATCAGGCCAACAGTAATGCCGAAGTGCAAAAAAACCTGCTGACCCAAGCGGAATCTGCGAAGGCCGAGGTCTCGGGTGTGAACCTGGATGAAGAGGCCGCCGATCTGGTGCGTTTTCAGCAGGCCTATCAGGCCGCCGCGCAGGTGATCAATGTTGCCAACACCCTGTTCGATTCGCTGATCAGTGCAGTGAGGCGATAGTCATGCGTATCTCTACCTCTCAGTTCTTCCAGCAAAGCGTAGACGCAATGCTGCGTAATCAACGCGACTTGTCGCAGACCGAACTTCAGGTCGCCAGCGGCAAACGTATCCTCAAGCCGTCGGACGACCCTTCGGCGTCGGTGCGTGTGCTGAATCTCAACGAATCACAAAAGCGGCTTGAACAATACCAACGCAATGCCGATATGGCATTGGCCAAACTCGATCAGGAAGAGGTGGCGCTCAACGGTATCGTCGATCTTTTGCAGGCAGTGCGAGAGCTGGCGGTCCGTGGCTCGAACGGTACGCAGGGCCTTGCCGACCGGCAGTCGATAGCCGCCGAAGTGCGACAGCACTTGGACAGTTTCGTACAGCTTGCGAACACTCAGGACTCCAACGGCGAGTATGTCTTTTCCGGCTACAAAACCCATACCGCCAGTCTGAGCCATGATGGCGTCGGCAACTTTACGTATCACGGTGACAACGGCCAACGTAAGCTACAGATAGGCGATAACCGCGAGGTGGCGATTAACGATCCGGGCACGATATTCATGGATTTCGCAGCAGCCGCCGGCGGTACCACCAACATCGGCAAAGTGATCTACGATTTGGCGGCGAATCTCGAGGCCGGCAATCCTGATCTCGACGCGCTGACCGATATCGATACCGCCTTTACCGAGCTATTCGATGCACGCTCCAATGTCGGTGCCCGGATGAACGCAATAGAGGATCAGAAGATCGCGAATGATTCCTTCGATCTGGCATTGGCGGACGTGCGTTCGACGCTGGAAGATCTCGACTACGCCGAGGCACTCAGTCGATTCAATCAACAGCTGACCGCACTACAGGCCTCGCAGCAGGCTTTCATCAAGATTCAGGATTTGAACCTGTTCAACTACATTCGGTGATCGGCCGATAGCGGGGCTGACGACGGAAGCGGTCTTTTATCGCTTAAGAATCAGTGCGGCGACTTCCATATCGAACGCATTGTCGATATCGATCGAGCGCTCGGCAGGCATGACATAGGGTACGGTGAGCTCGCTGAAAGCATTTTGATGCTCCAACATCCAGCCGATACGCGTGGCGTAGACAGCGCCATTGAGCACGTAGGCGGCCGGCAGGTCTTGCCGTCGCATGGTCGAGTACTCGGGGTGCATCAACGGTTCCAGGCGGTTGTCGTCATTGATACGGTATGACCAGTACGGGCTCTTCGCCGGCTCGACCACGCTGATGCAGGCGGGCGCATTATGACGCTGCATCGCTCGTAACGCCTGGTCGATGTCTTCGGCGATACGCAATGGCGAGGTGGGTTGCAGGGTTACGAGAATGTCGTAGCCGGGCAGTTGTTCCAACGCATGTTTGAGGGCGTCGTAGGTCTCGGCGGTATCGGTGGAGAGTTCAGCCGGGCGCATGAAAGGTACGTCGCCGCCATAGGCACGAGCGACTGTGGCGATTTGTTCGTCGTCAGTGGACACGACACAACGGTCGATCAGCCGGGATTCTCGTGCGGCGTCCAGTGTCCAGGCGATGAGTGGCCGGCCGGCGAGGTCAAGGACGTTTTTTCTGGGCAGCCCTTTGGAACCGCCACGTGCCGGCACTACCGCCAGCACCTTCAGACCGTCTATCAACCGAACATCTCCGCGAACTCCGCGCTGGCACGTTCGAGGTCTTCAAGACGGCCGATGTCGACCCAGTAGTCTCGAAGCGGAAAGCCGCCGACCTTTTCGCCCTTGTTCATCAGGGTGTTGAACAGCGTCGGCATGTCGTAGAAGCTTTGGTTCGGTACGTGTACCAGGGTTTCCGGATTGAGGATGTAAATCCCCGCATTGACGTAGTAGCGTTCGACCGGTTTCTCGACCAGTTCCTGCACCACATAGCCGTCCCCGATCTTGAGCACCCCATAAGGCACTTGCTGCTTATGCTCGCGCATCGCCATGGTCGCAATGAAACCCTGGCGATTGTGGAAGTCGAGCAGGCGCACGAAATCGACTTTGGTCAGCAGATCGCCATTCATAACGATTGCCGGTTCGTCGGGATGTTGCGGTAACAGGCTGAGCGCACCGGCGGTGCCGAGACGGCGGTCTTCTTGGAGATAGGTGATGTTGACGCCGAGTGTGCTGCCATCGCCGAAATGTTCGCGGATCTTGTCGCCCATGTAATTCAGGCAAAGGTAAATGTTGATAAAACCCTGATCGGCGAAATTCTCGATAATGGTTTCGAGCACCGGTTTGGTGCCGACGGGAATCAAGGGCTTCGGCGTGTTGTCGGTGAGCGGGCGCAAGCGTGTGCCCAGCCCGCCGGCCATGATGACGACTGGTGTAGAGCGCTCCGGCTCGAGTGGCATGCTGTAACGCGCGAGATCCACTACACACCCCCGGGTATCGAGTATTGGCAGATGGCGCAGCGAATGCCGGTGCATCGTGCGTTGCCAGCTGTCGTTGGTTTCTTCGAGAAGTCCGGTGACCGGGTTGGCATTCATCACCTCGGTAATTGGGATGTCCAGGCCCTTGCCGTGCAAAACCGCACGCCGGATGTCACCGTCGGTTACGGTGCCGACCAAATGGCAGTCCCGGTCGATCACCAGCGCGATCTGGATCGCACCCTGGTCGATGACCTCCCAGGCCCGGTGGACCGAGGCATCGGGACTGATCGTAATGTCACGCCAACTCTTGCTCATCGATGTTGCGTTGCTTGCGGGCCGGGACGCCTGTTACCAGTGTCAACGGCTCGACATTTTTTGTCACCACGGCTCCAGCTGCAATTACCGCGCCAAATCCAATTTCGATGCCCTGCAATACGGTCGCGCCGGCGCCGATGTGCACCGATTCACCGACACGGCAGTCGCCGCAAAGGGTCGCGCCGCTGGCGATATGGCTATGAGTGCCGATGTGACAGCCGTGATCGACGATAACGCCGGTGTTGATCAGCACGTTATCGCCGAGTTGTGTGCCGATGTTGATGGTCGAGCCGGGTAACACCAGACAACCGTTGCCGATTCGGGTCTGCAATTCGGAGACATGAGCGCTGGGGTCCACTAGGGTGACAAAGTGATATCCGGCGTTGATCGCAGCCAGATAGAGCCGCCGGCGAACGCCGATCGGTCCTGCCGAGCCGATGCCGTTGACGAGTGGAGGCGGTGCTTGATCGCCGCTGGGTGGAAGATCTTTGCCCAACCAGGGCATTAGCGCCTGGATGCTCGACGAGGCCTCCGGTGCAACGCAGCCGTCGATCCTGTGACCGAGTCGAAACACCACATCGGCCACACTGAGTGCGTGGCCGCCGCCACCGAGGATGATTACGTTCTCTGCCACGTGGTTATTCTGTTGTTCTCGTCGTCGCCGGTGATTCCAAAATTTGTCGATGCTCCGAGTTATCTGTGTATTTTAGCGGCCCATGCGGATGGTGAGGCATGGGACATGAGCATTTCATCAGTCGGTACAGGTGTTAACGCGCTTAATCGGCGTATAAATTTTCTCATGAGTTCAATGCCAACACGAGGAGACGTGCATGACCGCTTACGAACGGCAGATCAAACGCACCGAGGAATACTACGATGCCGAAATGGCTGAGTTGGAACGCGAGGATATCGAAATTCTGAGTTCCAAAGTCCGTAACAGCCGATTACACGAGATCATTCACAACCCTACCCAAGAAGGTATAGACGAGGCTTGAGTTCTTTTCCGGCACGCACGGTACCGTGCCGATACCAGAGGTTTTTCCGTGGGCGCGTCCGAAAGGTCGCGTCCTTTTCGTTGTTTGTTTCGCTCACCTGTTGACCGGTGGTGCGAGCGGGCCGCCGTGGGGACGTCGTGGTATGAACAAAGGCGGTGGCCGATAAAGTTGGTGTCCCTGATATCCGTATCCGCCTCCATCACCATTGTTGTTCCGGGGCACCCGGCCACGTTGCCATCCGCGATGAGGGTGGGGCCAGCCGCCATATGAGGGCTGTCGTGGCGAATGTATCGGTGGTAGCGGGGTAGCGTTGAACGGCATGGCCGGTGTGGGGATGAAATAGCCACCCCCCGGTTGCATTGTCTCTTCGGCACCGGGCGGTTCTTTGGGCACAAGTCGTTCGCTGTCCGCTTTTTTGGGCAGAGGCGGGGCCGGTTTGGCCGGGTCCGACATTTGATCTGCTGTTGTTTCGGCCAATGTCCCGGTATCGGTATCGGTATCGAGCGTACCGGTGTCTCGTGGTGCGGTGTCGGTTTCTGTGGCGGGTAAGGGCTTGACCCATGCCGGTAGTGGCGGTGGCTCGGGTGGTGTCGGTGCACCCATGGCAGCCGGTGGCGCGGGCCGTTCCTTGACCCAGTCCGGTACCGGCGGTGGCGCCGGCTGGGAAGATGTTTGCGGTGTGTCGATGGGCGTCGCGGCCCGCTGTTTGATCCAGCCGGGAATGGTCGAAGTATCGGCTGTTTGCGACGCTGACGGCTGTATATCGAACGCCTCGGACGATGCGATCGACGGAAGCGGCATGCACAGCGTCGTAAAAAGGCTGCCGGCAATGAACGAGGACCTGAACATATCGGTTTCCTTATGGCCGACGACACACGTCGTTGAATGGTAACCCTGATTGCCGATACGTGCGCATTCATCGGCGTAAACCGAGGCATCGCCAAAACAGCCTGACATGGCGCGTGTCCGAGAGATTTACGACAAATCCTCACATGTCGTTGCATTCAACGCGTATGTCGGTTCCGTCATCATGCTGCCGGCGGGTTAAGATTGTGCGTTCCGGGGTACCGGTCAATACCCTAGCGCTGCCAATTGATGTACAATGTATATACAAATCGACTATTCGACTGAAGTTCGTTCAGCCCGCCCGGCCAGGACTGTTTCGCAATGAGTGATGTAACTGCCGACGGTTTTCTGCTGCCGCAGCGCTTCGATGCCGCGCGCCTCGCAGATTCTCTTGGCGGCCCGAGTGCTTGCCAAATCGACGACACCAGCACTTTCGAAGTGCGGTTTTTCGACAGTTTTGATTGGCGCCTGTTTCAGGCCGGCTTGGCCATGCTGCGGATTGCGTCGCCGCAAGGCACTTTGTTACGTCTCAAGCCGCTCGAGGAAGGCAAGGTCGAAGAGGTGTTCGGGTTCGAGCCGATGCCGGCTTGGCCGGCCGATCTGCCGTCTGGCGACTTGAAGGAGAAGGTCGTCGATTTATTCGAAATGCGCGTGTTGTTGCAACTGGTTCAGGTGCAGGTCGAGGTGACCGAACTGCGCGTACTCAATGAAGACGGCAAAACCGTGGTCCGGCTGCAATACCTGCGTATGGTGTGTCGTGCGCCGCATTTGGACGAGCCGCGTACCTTGTGGCCGCGTGTGCGTTTGTTGGCTGTGCGTGGTTACGAGTCCGAGCTACAACGCTTGAGCGCGCATTTCGCCGAGGAACAGGAATGGCCGCGTGCGCCAGAATGCCTGTTTTCCGAGGCCATGGCCGCGATCGGTCGCGAGGGCGGTGATTATTCGTCCAAGTTGAATGTTGCTTTGCATCCCGAGCAAATGGCGGTCGATGCTTTGCGCAAGATATTGCGACATTTGCTCGATACGCTCGAATGCAATATCGAAGGCACGCGTGCCGATCTCGATTCGGAGTTTCTACACGATCTGCGTGTGGCGACACGGCGTACCCGTTCTGCACTTACCCAAGTCAAGCGGGTATTGCCGGATGCGGTGGTCGAGGATTTCAAGCAACGTTTCGCCTGGGTTGGTCAGATCACCGGGCCGACGCGCGATCTGGATGTGTTTCTGCTCGAGCTGCCGCGTTATCGTGCCAGTCTGCCGGAGGCCATGGCCGGTGATCTGGATGCTCTCGAAGAGCATTTGCATGCAATGCATCGCAGTGAACAAGGCAAGCTGAAACGTAAGCTGATGTCGCCGGAGATGAAGACATTGCTTGCCGATTGGCATGCAATGTTGGAAGCCGAAGCGCTACCGGGTGAGCCCGGGTGGTTTGCCGATCTGCCGATTTCACGTGTGGCATCAAAGCGTATTTGGCGAATGTATAAACGGGTACTCAAAGCCGGACGTGCGGTGCAGTTCGACGGGCCACCCGAGCAGATGCACGAGTTACGCAAGGACTGTAAAAAACTGCGTTATCTGATCGAATTCTTTCGGGGGCTTTATCCCGAGAAGGAGGTCAAACGACTGGTGAAGTCATTGAAGGTTCTGCTCGATAATCTGGGCGATTTCCAGGATTTGGAAGTTCAGGCAGACAAGCTGCGCGATTTCGCGCGCGCATTCAAAAACGACGATCCGCGTCATCTGCCTACCGTGATGGCAATCGGCGCGCTGGTCGCCGATCTTTTGCGTCATCAGCAGGCGGCGCATGTGCGTTTTGCCGAGTGTTTCGCCGCGTTCGATGCGTCTGAGAATCGTGAGATATATACCCGGCTGTTCAAGGAGACGAGACGACAAGCTTCATGAAAATTCTCGGTGTTTACAACATCAAGGGCGGCGTCGGTAAGACGGCGACCGCGGTCAACGTTGCCCATTTGGCCGCGCGAACCGGCTTGCGTACCTTGATCTGGGATCTCGACCCACAGGCTGCCGCGACCTTCTATCTGCGGGTCAAGCCCAAGGTGAAAGGCAGTGCCAAGTTGATTCGCGGCAAGCGTGATCTGGACGATGTGCTCAAGGGCTCCGACTATCCTTTGCTCGATCTGCTGCCGGCGGACTTCTCGTACCGCAATATGGATTTGATGTTGGGTGAGAACAAGAAGCCGGCACTCCAACTGTTGAAGCTGTTGCGGCCTTTGTCGAAGCAATACGATCTGGTGGTGCTGGACTGCCCGCCCAGCATTTCTCTGGTATCCGAAAACATCTTTCGCGCCGCCGACGCCCTGCTGTTGCCGACCATTCCGACGACGCTGTCGTTGCGTACCATGGCGCAATTACTCGACTTCATGGAAGGGCATAAACTGCAAACGCCGGTTTATGCGTTTTACTCCATGGTGGATCGGCGCAAGCGCCTGCATCAGGACGTGATCGCGACGCCCGGTGATCCCCGCTGCACGATCCTGCAGACCGTGATCCCCTATGCCACCGAGGTCGAACGCATGGGTCTGGAACGTCGTCCGGTGACCGACTATGCGCGGCGTTCACCGGCGGGCCGTGCCTATCAGGCTTTGTGGGACGAGGTGTGTAATCACGTCGGCGGACTCGGTGCGCGGCCCGCTTACGCTTCTATTTTTTGATCCCGCCGAGCTGACCGACGATTTTGTCCGCAACCCGGAAGCCGTTGGCATAGATCGTAAAGGTGTAGGGTACGCTGCCGCCGGTGGGCATGAAGCTGCCATCGGTGACGAATAGATTGTCGACCTCATGAGCACGGCAGTCGGCATCGAGCACCGAATACTCGGCTGCGTTCCCGAAGCGGCAACCGCCGGCCTGTAGATTCGGCGGTGGCGCCGGTCCGACCGACGAGCCGATACGGCGGGCACCGAGTTGACGTAGCAGTAACTCACCTTTCTCCGCCAGTCGGCGTCCGATCGCCAGGTCGTGCGGATGGGCGCCGATTCTGATCTTGGCCACCGAACTCCCCCAGCGGTCTTTCACCGCCGGATCGAGGGTGACGAAACAATCGTCGGTCGGTAACCAGTCGTTGAATACCTCGAAGTTCAATGTGCGATCGGTGCGGAACCAGGTCTCGAGCTGACGTTTGAGCGGTTTGCCCCACACAAGCTGGCCGTTGTTCCATTTCGCGTTCTGGGCGCGCACGACCGCGTTCGGGTGGTCCCAAAGGAACTCGATCATGCCGCCCTTGACCTTGCCGAGTTCGGGATCGTCAAAGGTGTACCAGTCGTCGAGTGCGCGATTGACGAAGGGGCCGACGACACGCAGTTGACGCACCGTCTCCGCATCGAAGTCATCGAATGCCATATCGCCGCTGCCGGCGCCGCCGGCCGAAAACAGCAGATTGCGTCCGACCTGGCCGTGATTGTTGGCCAGTCCCCGGGCGAAAGCCGGGCCGGTCGATGCCAGTAGGAGTCGACTGCTCTCGATCGCCTGGCAGGCGACGACATAGATTCGTGCGTCAACTCGGCGCTTTTGGCCTTCGGCGTCATAGTAATCGACACTGGTGATGCGCCCCTTGGCGTCGCTCGCAATGCGATAAACCTTGGCATGTGGTCGGATTTCGCAGCGCCCGCCGGCGACGGCGTGATCGAGCAGCGCCGCGCGCGAGCTGCCCTTGGCGCCGCTGGAACAGCCGAAGTCGCCGCAATAGCCGGAGTATTCGCAGGCCCGTCGCTGCATCGCCGGTTGCGACAGAATTGCACGTGGTACCCGCATCGCATGATAGCCGAGTGCTTTGGCCGCCTCGTCGATGCGTTGCGATATCGGATGCTCGACGGTCGGTGGAAAAGGGAAGTCGGTACTCGAGCGGGGTTCGGTATTGGGGTGACTGTCGGCTCGTCCGGATACGCCGACCAGATGTTCGACCTGGTCGTAATAGGGCTCCAGGTCGTCATAATCGATCGGCCAGTCGACGACGTTGGCCCCGCCGATCGGGCCGAAAGTACTGAGCAATTTGAAATCGACCGGTTTCAGACGATGGAAATAACCGCTCATGAAATTGCTGGAGCCGCCGACGCAATTGCCGTTCCAGAAACTCCATCCGGACTCGGCCGTCGCTGTGGCCCGCCAGTCCTTGTCGTCCGCTTCCTCGATCACGTGTTGCTCATCGTGTAGTCGTGAGCTGTACACATTGCGGCGACAACAAGCCAGTTCGTCCTTGGTGAAGTGTTCATCTTTCAACCAGGGCCCTTTCTCCAATACGACGACGCGGTAACCGGCATCGGCCAGACGATGGGCCACGGGGCCGCCGCCGGCGCCGCTACCGATCACGCAGACATCGAAATCGTTTGTCATAGCGGTAGCTCCGGATAACGCGTGCCGGGCTCCGGTAATGGAAAGCCCGGAACGTATTCGAGCCACCGCCAGCCGATGCCATCGGGATTGCCGCCGTATGCGGGTGCCGTCAGCAGGGCTTCGAACAGATAGGTCAGCAAGGTCGAAATCCAGTTTTCGCCGGCGCCGCTTTGCGCAACCTGACGTAAAAGCGTTTCTTTTTGTTTTTCGTCGAGACTCGGGAACGGGTTGTCAAAGCGTTTGCCGGCGAGATCATCCAGCCATTGCGCACCCTGCAGAATGAAGTCGCGTTCCTCTTGGTCAATCCAGGGGTCGCTAACGACGAAGCGCAGATAATCCAAGGCCTGAATCTCGCGTGCCCCGGGCGCGCCGGGTTCGGTCGGCAGCAAGTGATCGAGCACGGCCGCCAAAGTCTTCCATGGGTCGTTTGAGGCCGCGCGTGCCGACGGGCTTGTGCCGAACAGCAGCGCTAACGAGCCGCCCGCAGCGGCGATCAGGAAACGACGGCGTGTTATCAGCGCCGCACGAAAATCTTCCATGGTCGCGGACCGTGAAACTGTCGAGTACGATTTTGCTGGTCGGCTACGGCGGATCATTCGTCCTCCAGAATAAGATCGTCGGCGGCATAACTGTGAGTGGCCGGCTTGCCGAGTAACGCCCAGTAGCGCAAGGGGGTGACGCCGGTACCGGGTCTTTTGCTGGTCAGATTGTCTTGCGTGAAGGTTTCGCCTTGCGTGATGTTGCGCGCTGCCACAAGCGATTTGCGTGCGACCCGCGCATTATCGCATTCGACGGCGCTGGGTGTTTTCTCGGTTGCACCGAGGGCCTCGGATATCGTTCGTATACTGCCGGCCAAGGCGCGCAATTCCTCGGGTAACAACGAGGCGGCATGATCCGGGCCGGGCAGGCCGCGATCCAGGGTGAAGTGTTTCTCGATAATACATGCGCCGCGTGCGACAGCGGCCAGGCTGACGTCGATGCCCCGGGTATGATCGGAATACCCGACCGGCAGGCCGAAGTGTTCGGCAATGCGGTCCATTGCGCGCAAATTGACATTGGTCGGCGGGCAAGGGTATTCCGACGTGCAATGCATCAGCGTGACCCTATCGATCAGACGTTGTGGATCGAAGGCGGCACGACATTGTGCTTCGGATTCCGGAGGGCTGTTGTCCAATGCCAGACAACACAATCCCAGCGCTGTCTCTATCTCGTCCATGGTCGCCATGCCGGTGGACAATATCAATTTGGCCTCGCTGGTCGCGATGCGCCACAGCAGCGGCGCATTGGTCAATTCACCGGAGCCCAGCTTGATCGTCGGCAGTTTGAGTTCGTTTAGCAGCAAGTCCGCACTTGCTTCGTCGAATGGTGAGGATAAAAAGTCGATGTCGCGCTCGCGACAACAGTCGAGTAAAACGGCATGCGCGTCGAAATTCAACGCCAGACTTTCCAACATGGCCAATTGTGATTCGTCGACCGGTCCTCGCTGGCTTTGATAAGCGGCTTTGGCGGTATGTGCGGTCGCCAGTGCCGAGGGCACGAAGGTTTGGAATTTGATGGCGTCGGCACCCGACGATTTCGCCACTTCGACCATATCGAGCGCACGCTCGACACTGCCATTGTGGTTCACGCCGGCCTCGGCGATCAGGTAGACCGATTTATCCATACCATGACACTCTCTTGCCAAGGTTGACCCTATAGGGCGCCTCTGAGCCATTCTGTATACATCAGATTGGATGCTCAAATGCCGGTTATCAAGGCAAAAACCGCATGTAACAGCCCGCTATTGCAAAGATTTGTAATGCCGAGAGCGCGTATTTGAGTGTCCAAGATGCGTGCTCATGAATTGTTAGACCTATAGTAACCGAGCGACCTGCCGAGGCGCATGGGACTGCCCGATGGCGGTGTGCGTTAACCACTGATATCGACGAAGTGCTTGATCAGTAGTTTGGCGGGATCGTCGATCGTGAGCAGGATGTCGACGATGCGCTGGCTCGCCCTGCCATCGCCATAGGGGTTGGTGAAGTCCTTCAATGGTTGCCGGAGCAGTGCCTTTATGCCTTCGTGGATCGCGTCGCTGTTGTTATGGGCATGGTGTACGCTGGGTCCGCGGAGTCGTCCCTGCTGGCGTATGCCGATATCGAGTGTCGGTGTTCCCAACGACGGTGCTTCGTATAGCCCGGAAGATGAGTTGCCGACGACCATGTCTGCCTGTGCGACCAGGCTATGGTAGCCGGCTTGGCCGAGCGACACCGCGTAACACGCATTCTCGTGCGTAGCTGCAAAGGATTCGATCGCACGGTTGATCGTCCGGCCGCCATCGTCGGCGTTGGCGCCGGTGAAGATCAACCCGATGTCTTTGGATAGCTCCGCCAAGGCATTGAGCAAGGGTGCGATCTGCATTGCCGGCTCAGCGGAATCCAAGGTCGTCGGATGAAAAGTTATCGCGAGATTTTGCCGGCGTAAACTGAAGTCGAGCCGCTCTTCCAATGCCTCGCGGGTCCATTGCGATGTTTCTCGTATTGCATCGATGCCGGGGCTGCCCGTATCGAATACGCGTTCGTCGGGTTCGCCGAGTTGTCTCACGCGTTGTCTTGCCTGAGCATTGGTAGTGAAGTGCAAGTGCGAAAGTTTGGTGATCGCATGCCGTATAGCGTCGTCGTAAGCGCCCTCACTGACGTCTCCGCCGGCGATATGGGCGATCGGGACGCGCGCGATCAGTGCGGCCTGCGCGGCGGCAAAGATTTCGTAGCGGTCGCCCAGAATCAGCAGTAAATCGGGCCGCAGTTCGCTAAGGGCTTTCGCAATGCCGCTGACGGCTTGCGCCATCGCCGTGGATACACCGAGTATATCGTCTTGTTCGAGGTCGAGCGGTACACACCCATCGATGTCGAACCCGTCTTGTTCGATGTATGTCGCGGTGTTCCCAAAGCGTGCGCTGAGATGGCTGCCGGTCGCGACAATGCAGACGTCGATCGATGAGGTGCGTAGCAGAGACAGTACCGGCCGCAACAGCCCCCAGTCCGCGCGCGACCCGGTGACTGCACAAAGCCGCACGGTTAGCCGATTCCGATAATTGTCATGACGAGTGCCTGTCCGAGCATGTTCAATCGATCTGGCTCAGCAACTCTTCGATCTGCTTACGATGATCGGGATCGCGAGCGCTGGCCAGTGCCTGTTTGAGCATGTCTCTTGCTCCATCCTGATCGCCGATCTCGAGATAGGCGCGGGCGAGGTCCAAACTCATTCTGAAGGTGTCGTCTTCAGGGCCTTCTTCGATCGGATCGAGGTCGATATCGGCCGGTGTGACTGTCGAGGCCGGGTTGGTCGAGGTCAGCTGGTCATCGAGTTCGGTGAGAATGCTCGGAATATCGTCATTTAGCGCCGCTTGTTCGTCGTTGGCGCCGTTTGGCTGGCTACGTTCGACTTCGGCGCCGAGTTCCTCGACCCATGAGGCGATATCGTCATCACTGATATCGGGCTCCTCGACGGGCTTGGCCGTTGCCGAACGCGCCTCTTTTTCGAGCATTTCATCGAGTAGGGAATTGGTCAAACCCTCGCGAGCCTGTTTGTCGATCCGAGCGACCTCTTCGATATCCAGGTCGGGTAGCGGCGCCTCTTCAGGCTCCTCTTCGGTCTCGGGCGGCGGGGGCGATGCTTGGTGCAGTTTGCGGAAGTCCTCTTCGGCCTTCTCGATTTCATCCTGGGCGGGTGCCTGAGAGGCTTGGTACAAGACGCTATTTTTGTGGCTCGTTGTCGGAAGTTCGGCCAGGGTGAGCTCTTGCGCATCCTGCTGCGGGCGCCGGACCATCAGATAGATGGCGAAAAGTCCGAGCATGGCGAGCACTGCCCAAACGAGCCAGAGATAGGGCTCATACCAGGTCTTTTGCGGTACATCGGGATTGATGACCGGTACGGATTCTATGGCCACAACCGGGGTCGATGGCGGGGGTGAAGGCGGCGTTGCCGTAACAGGTGCCGGAATCGGTGTAACGGTTGCCACCGGCGGTGGCGGTTCGGCCTGTGCAGCCGCTTGCTGAATGGCTTCACGGGCTGAGATTTCCGCTTGCAGCGCCGCGATTTGTGCGTCTTTGAGATCGACGAGTTGCTGCATTCTTGACAACTCGTCCTCGAGTCGCGCCAAGCGCGATTCGATTGCGTCGGTTGTGATGCGATTGGTCTCGATTTCCTCCATGGTGACCAGCAGCTGTTCCTTGATCGCCTGATCGTCTTCTTCGGACGTTGCGGTAGCCGGCTGTTCGGTGACGATGCGCAATTGCGCCTGTTCGTTATTTTGTGACGGATCGACGCCGGTCGCTTGCTCTGCGGTCGGTGGCGCCGGTTCGATTTCGGCGGGTTCAGATGCGGTAGCTGCCGTGGCAGGTGGCAGCGCGCGAGGCGACGTGGCGACCGGCGCCTGCCAACGGCGGGTTTGTGCGGCAAACTCGGCGCGTGCGGTGGCCGCGTCCAGTTGTTCGATGAAAGGTCTTGCGGGGATGCTCAAGACCGCTCCCGCCCGCAGTTTGTTGACGTTGCCGTCGATAAAGGCCTGCGGATTGGCACGTAGCAGTGCCATTGCCATCTGCCGGGTAGTGATGCCCTGCGGTTTGAGCCTTTGCGCAATAGGCCAAAGGGTTTCACCTTTCTGCACCGGCCCGTATTGTTCGTCTACCACGTTTGCCGGTTCGAACGTGCTCGTCGCTGCCGGGACGGTGCCGGCTTTACCGATGCGAGCCGTTTGTACTCGATTGGGCGGATCGAGCAACCAAGTGAATTGCTTGATCATCCGGCCACCGGGCCAGCTCATCTGCAGCGGAAAGTCGATGAAAGGCTCGTTGATCGGGCGGCTCGATCGTGCGCGTACGATCCAACGACCGTCGGACTGCACGACGTCGAAGCTGAGATCGCTGAGCGCATGATCGTACATGATGCCGAGACGGTCGAAATGACGTTGGTTGGCGAGCCGTAAACGCAGATCCTGATGCTCGCCGGGTTCGAGTCCGATCAGATCGATCTCGGCGTCGAGTGGCTGATTGAGAAAAGACTTAACACGCGCCTCGCCGAGCGTTACCGGCCAGGCGGCGAGCGGTAACAGCACGAGCGACAGCAAGAGGAGGCGGGCAAAGGGTTGTATCGACATGGGTATTCAGGTCGTTATTGTTCCTTCAGGATTGTCTCCCCTGTATCGGCCATGCATCTCGTTCCTGAACGGTGGAAATCGCTGTTTGGCCGAGTGTTTTTTTGCGTTTGCCTTACACCGAAATTGCGAACGTGTTGGGAGTCTATCATGGCTACGGCCCGGTCGATGGCGCAGCCCGCATCGGAAATTGACATCGATACGCAGTAATGAAGTCAGATGTTGTAGTGCCGATGTTTGTAGTTTTGCAGATTGTCAGTTTGGGTGAACCAGTCGATGGTCTCTGCGAGGGCGCGACGAAAGCCGTCTACGCCGCCGAACGTCGGCTGCCAACCAAGTAACTCGCGGGCTCGGCTGTTGTCGGCCCAGAGTCGTTCTACTTCGCTATCCGCCGGGCGTATGCGTTGGTCGTCGCTGACAATCTCGATGTCCGCCTGCATGAGTTCGGCGATGAGCGCTGCGGTGTCGCCGATGCTGATCTCGAAATTACTGCCAATGTTGATAACTTCGCCGATTGCCGCCGATTCTTCCGCCACTTTCACGAAACCATGTACGGTATCCGAGACATAGCTGAAATCGCGGGTCGGACTCAAGGAACCCAGCTTGATCCGGCGTTCGTCGGCTGCGATTTGGGTGATCACCGTGGGTATGACCGCACGAGCGGATTGTCGGGGGCCAAAGGTGTTGAATGGGCGAATGACCGTAACCGGTGTGCCGAAAGAACGATGGAAAGACAAAGCGATCTGGTCGGCGCCGATTTTGGTTGCCGAATAGGGCGATTGCCCCTGCAGTGGATGCGCCTCGTCGATCGGAACATACCGTGCGGTGCCGTAGACCTCGCTGGTGGAGGTGTGCACGATCTTTTCGATCTCGAGGTCTCGAGCCGCCTGAAGGATGTTGAGGGTGCCGCGGATGTTGGTATCGACGTAGGCGTCCGGCGAGTGATAAGAGTAGGGGATGCCGATCAGGGCGGCGAGATGCAGCACGGTGTCGCAACCCTGCATCGCCGTGCGTACGCCGTGGGGATCGCGGATATCGCCGGCGAATACATCGAGTTGGTCGCGAATCTCGGCGGGTGAGTTATCCAACCAGCCCCAGTGACCGAAACTGTTGTAGAAAATGAAGGCACGTACTTCATGGCCTGCGCGCACCAGGGCCTCACATAGGTGCGATCCGATAAAGCCGTCGGCACCGGTAACCAATAATTTGCGCATGACTCAGGCGGCCGAGTCCAGCTGATCCAGCAACGAGCGGGCGGTTTTGTTGTCGGGTTCTTTTTCCAACACGTAATCAAATGCGGTCTTCGCAGCCTCTTTGACCCCTATGCTCTGGTAAAGCTTGCCCAGACGCAACATCGAAATCAGGTCGCCGGGTGCGGCGTTGAGATAATGGGTATAGACATCGATGGCCGCGTTGGTGTTACCGCTCAGGCGTAACAGCTCGGCGTACTGTGGTTGATAAGCCGGTGAAAGATCGGCCAATGTCTGCAGTACCAATAAGGCCTGCTCGTGTTGGTCGAGCGCCATGGCGATCACTGCCATTCGGCCGAGCGCGTCCTCAAGGCGTTGATTGGGAGAGTCTTCGTCACTCGCCTGCAGGCCTTTACGCACGAGCTCGATCAATTCGGCATAGTGATCGAAAGCCGCGGCTTGGTCACCATCTAATTCGGTGATGTAGCCAAGCCCGAGTTGAACCAGTTCCGCCGCTTCGTCTTTGGACAACTGGCGGAGCAATTCGACGATGTTTGCCAGTTCCGCTCTTTTGCCTTGCTTGAAGAGTAGCTGCAGCCGGCTTGCAACGGGTGCGAGTGACGCATCTTCCTTGGCCCTGCGCGCATGGCCTGTGTCTCGAGACTGCAGCGTTTCCTGGAATAAGCGGTCGAGTGCTTCAAGGCGGGGTTTGACATCAGCTGGCGTGTGGGCTGCAGCATCCGGGTGGCGATAGCGCCATACTTGAGCGCGGCCCGGTACATCGTCTTTGTTCCATTGTTCCAAGAGTTGTTCGAAGTTCGGGTGTTCCCTTTCTTCCTCGACGGCATTTTTGAGTCGCGTTTGTGCTTCTTCGACCAGTTTAAGCAACAGACCGATGTTTTCCCGGTAAGCGGTATAGTAAGTGTCGCCGGCACGCTCGATCTCGTCGTCGGTCCATTCTCGATCGGATGGCGGCATGTAGAGAAAGGCGCGCGCGCTGAACATCCGTACGATCTCGGAGACGTCCTTGAACTTGTTATCGAGCTGACGCTCGATTTTGTCCATCCGTTTCTTGTACTTGAAATCGGCGGTTTTGCCGGCGCGGCCGAATAGGCCGTCGTTGCATGCCAAGGCTTCGGTCGCGAGATGGTCGATTTTTCTTAGACGACCATTGATCCGGGCGAGTTCACGTTGCATCGCCTTGATATTGTTGAGACGCAGTTCGGCGGTATCAGGCGGCAATATCGCGTGCAGGATTTCGAACGGGTCGCTTTCTGCGTTTGTTAGGTCGATCGAGTCGAGGGGCTGGTAGGTTACGCCTTTGATGACGGCAGCATTTGCGGCAGGGTTGATCACTGTCATGCCCTGTTCTACCGCGGACATGGCTTGGTCGCCGAACGATTTGATTGCGGTGTAAAAATCGGGGGGGGTCTCGGCGCTTCCGCCGCCGTTGGTCGGCACGCGTATCTCGTTGCCGGCGACACGCGGACCGGCATCGTACTCGTTACTGCCTTTGGCATGCGAGTAACCGTCGTTGCCATAGCAGAGATCGATACCGCCGAAGATAACGCGCTCGAAGCCCATGGCGCGGATTAACCCGAATGCGGTATTGGTTACGGTTGGGCCAAGCGAACTGACGTTGTCCGTCGCTTCTTCTCGTTGCCACGGATAAAGTCGGTCCATATAGACACTCCGCCCACGCCATTGGGCCAGTAGTTTCGGGTGAACATGGTTAGCGTGAGCGAGCACGACACGAGGGTCGAGGGTCAGAAACTCTTTGCTGACATCGAAACTGACGTCATTGGGGTCGATAGACGCGACGACGTGAGGCGTCACGCCGATCTCGTGCAATCGACGCGTAATGCGTGAGACGGCAAAAATACATAGATCGTTTTGGTGCTTCGCGACCCAGGGCAATATGTCGTCCAGCGATGGGCCGCCGCCGAGCAGGGCTGCTGTCCGGCCGCTGAAGCTGTCACGGAGGACGCTCGCCGGGACATGTTCTTCGAGCAGGTTGTGCAGTTGGCAGCGAATGAACGAGGGATTACTCAGTTGTGAGTTATACGCCCACAAGATCGCGTCGAGTTGTTGCCTGATATCGGCGATGGCGACGCGGTATTCTCCCCTATAGGCGTCGAGTGCGCCGATCGATTCGATCACGTTGATGCGACCGATATTGGCGTAGTCGGAAAAACGCACGGCTTTCAGGTTATCGGCCATCTCGTGTTGGCCGACGATGCTGATGTTTTCGTCGAGTTCCAGATCGGCAAGAGTTTCGCGAATGATCGGCATGAGATCATCCAGTTCGACGAACAGATAGCGTGTGCCCTTGGGGAGTCCCTGTTCGTGGACGTGGCGAACTAATACACCCGAATCGGTGCCGATGACGATATTGAGGATATCCTCAGCAAGCAGTTTTATGCCGAAGTGCTTTTGGAATACGGCGGCTGCACCGAGCTGATTAAAAGTGCTGCGGTTGACCTCGTAGAGATAACGGTCGCCGAACGCATTGACGTAGAATTGGGGTTTGTCCATGTTCATTTGGCGATGCCGACAAGGCCGGCCATGTCCGAGAGGTCAGACATGGCCGGCAAATGAGAACGCCGCCCAGCTGCTAGTACCGCTGTAAGTCTAGCCAATGAGCTGCAACACGCTCTGCGGTAGCTGATTGGCCTGTGCCAGCATCGCGGTACCTGCCTGCTGGAGGATCTGTGTGCGGGTGAGGTTCGCGGTTTCGCGGGCAAAGTCGGCGTCGCGGATACGGCTGCGTGCAGCGCTTTGGTTTTCGACCACATTAGCGTTGTTCCGCAAAATCGATTCGATACGGTTTTGCTTGGCACCGAAGTCGGCACGCTTTTGGGTGATGTTGTCGATTGCCGCATCGATCTTGCTGAGCATCCACAACGCTTTGCTGGTTGCCGAAATCTGGCGCGACGCGGTGCCGTTACCGGCGATGACGAACGAGATGCCGCCACCGGCAAAGGTACGGCTGCCCATGTTCACGGTCGAGATGGTCACCTGGTAATTGGTGCCGGCCTTGTAACCGATCTGCAGCGTCAGTGATGCGGTATTGCCGAGCAGATTCACGCCGTTGAATTCCGCCGATTTGAACACACGGTCGATTTCGGCCCGCAGTTCGAGGTATTCGTCGTTCAGCGATCTTTTGTCGGCGACACTGACCGTGCCGTTGGCCGATTGCACCGCGAGTTCACGCATACGCTGCAGCATGTTGCCGACTTCGTCCAGCGCGCCTTCAGCGGTCTGCATCAGTGATATACCGTCGAAGCCGTTGCGGTTTGCCTGTTCCAGACCGCGGATCTGTGCTGACAAACGCTCTGAGATGGCCAGGCCGGCGGCGTCGTCTTTCGCGCGGTTGATTCGCAGACCGGATGACAGCCGTTCGAGTGATGTCTGCATGCTCATCTGGGACGAGTCGAGCGCCCGCTGACTGTTCAGCGACATCATATTGGTGTTGATTACTTGTGGCATTTTCAGGGCCTCATAATTAATCCGATTCAGGCAGCTCGCGTCGGTCCTGGTGCACCGGGCGATTGCGTCTCGGCATACTCAAAGCAAGCTTGGTGCCAAGTAACGAATTGTGGTTATGAGGTGCTGAAATGCGTGCAAAAATACGCTAACCGGCAAAGAAAATCCCCTTTTGAGCGTTTTGACAAAAGGGGAAAAGGGAGGAGCGCTATGAAGAGCTTGCCGGCCGGGCCGGGAGTGGCAAGGGTTTGCCGCCCGAGAATGCGAGGGAGCGGCGGGCTCTTGCCTGTCGTGTCTGTTTACTCGGCGCGGATCACCACGCTGCCGCGAACCTGGTTGAGATGCTTCTGGAATCCGATGCGTTTGCTGGTGTTCAGCAGGATCGGGCCCATGAAATTGGCGTGAATGCCGCCGTCTTTGGTGCCACCTTGTGCGAGGGTGACCAATACGGCGATATCGGCGGGATCTTCCAGTTGCAGGATGGCCGCCTCATCGTCCGTCAGTACACATTCGTAGCTGACTTGGTAGGCATCCGGATTGACGACCGGGAACTGAATCTCCGGGTCGTCCAGCGACTGCAGATAGAACACCGTCGGCTTGCCGTCCTCGTGAAACAATTTGAAATCGTGCAGGTCTTCGAAGCCGGCCAGGCCGTTCGGGAATTGGATAACGGACGCGGGGTCGACTTCCTGTGTCCCGAAACGGGTGTTGATCTCCATGGGTTCGTCTCCATTGGCGATTAGGTTCTGTGCTGAAGGCATCGGCGGTCTCCTCAAATTCTTAAACGTCACCAAATCGTCTGGTATCAGTCGGTTAGCAGCCGTCCCGCGGAAAATAACAAAAAATTGACGCTGGACTTGTCTGTGAGGTTGAGATGCAGAATCGATGCCAAGTTTGTATTTTGTGACGGTCGAGCCGGTCTGCAAGGTCGTCGCATGGGCCGGCGGCAAAGTCGGGATTCTAAGTGTTAAAGAATGCTGATACACGGCCGCTCACGGACACGAAGGCGGTAAATGCAGACATTAAAGGTTCAGCATATCCGCTCGGCACAATGCGATTATTCCGGCAGCTTTGAGCGCCGAACAATCGTTTATAGAAGTTGACAGTTCCGGCCTTACGCCCGAGTTGTTCCGCCATCCAAGCATGGCAACTTCCGAACCCCAAGGGGTTCTTCAGGTCTTTGGGCCTGGTCGAGCACATAGCGGCAAGGCGCCGCGTCTACTGAAACCCTGCCATTACCGCCTCGAGATTCGGATCGTCGGATGTTTCGGCAATCCAGGCTTTAACCAAAAGCCAACGGGAGGCGGTAGATACGACATCTCGTATATCCGCCAAAAACTCACTCCTCGATCGATGTCGTGCAGTTGATCGGACCGAAGGAGGAAAATAAATGGCACAAGTAATCAACACCAACGTAATGTCGCTGAACTCGCAGCGTGTGCTGATGGGTTCGAGCTCGAGCATGGCGACCTCGCTGGAACGGCTGTCATCGGGCCTGCGGATCAACCGCGCGAAGGACGATGCCGCCGGTCTGGCGATTTCCCAACGTTTCACTTCACAGATCCGCGGTCTGGAACAGGCCAACCGGAACGCCAACGACGGTATCTCGCTGTTGCAGACCGCAGAAGGTGCGCTCGACGAGGTCACCAATATGCTGCAGCG
>JANQLO010000001.1 GCA_028280505.1 Chromatiales bacterium
AAACGGCGAGCTCACCGAAAAAAGCGACGGCACCGAAACCACCCGTTATCAGTACGACATGCTGGGTAACCTCACCAGCGTCACGCTAGCGGACGGCACCCGGATCGACTATGTCATCGACGGGGAAACCGACGGGTCGGCAAAAAGATCGACGGTGCCCTCACGCAGAGCTTCCTATACAAAGATCAGCGCAATCCGATTGCCGGATGGATGACGACCAACCTATGTGGAAGCCCTGATGTATTAGCCAAGGGATTCAGAGTAGCTATTACCGCATTTTCAACTTGGTCTCGATCGGCAAATCGGTCTTGCCCCACTCGATCATCGAGGCATCGTATAAGCGCGCCGCTTCGTTACCCATGAGTGCGTAGTCGACGAACCAGGTAAGCGACGCGCGGTTGCCGGTATGGCAAAAATGCACTGCCGGTTGCCCTGCGATGCCGGCATGTTCGAACAAGCGGTCGAGCTCGGCCTTCGGGCGCAGACGGCCGCTGCTGTTCTTGGTCAGCCAGTCGAACGGCAGATGCTTCGCACCACTCAGCGTGCCCGGCCTTTCACCGGGGCCGGCGATCAGGCCGACATGTTCGCCGAGGCTGCGCGCATCCAGTCGTTGCATGTCCGAGTCGTTCAGCCATTCGGCATTCGCCAGAAGGGCGAGATTGGGTTTGGCCTCGTAAACGACCGCCTTGCGACTGGATTTTTCCGCGCCGCTCGCATAACCGCCGCGGTATTCGTTGACATAGCTGAGCAGGCCGCCGTCGAGGATCGCCACCTGCTCGTGCCCGAGCACCTTCAATGTCCAGTAGACCCGCGCCGCTGCCGACATATCGCTACTGCTGGTGCCCGTGCCGACGATCACGACGGGCGAATCGAACGATATCCCCTTGCCGCCCAGACGCTTCGTGATCGATTCGATGGGGGGCAAGGAGCTTGGCGGCACCGCTTTGGCGTCCGTGCGCCATTCCGAGAACGGCCAGTTGATGGAACCCGGGATATGGTGACGCATGAACATCGGCATCTCCTGGACATCCAACACCACCAGTTCCGGTTTATCGAGGCTCGATTTGAGCCAATCGCCTTCGACCAGCGGACCGGGCAACATGGCATGGACAGTCAGGGACACGGCCAGCAAGCCGGCAACAACTAACGATTTAAACAGCTTCATCACGTTTTCCATCTCTCTATTCGCTTGCGGTCGGATTGCCGGGTTCGTCGACCGGCGCGCAGGCAGAGCATTGTCACTCACCGACATTCACGTCTTGCCCGGCATCCAGCAACTCAGCCGTACGTACGTTCAGGTAGTCGAAAAAACTCTTGGGATACTGCACATAATGCCGTTCACCGACGTAGCGAAGCAACTCCGTGAAGTGAAAACGATAAAGCAGACTCTCGATACGCGCGATTTCCTTACCACGATCGAACAGCACCAGGCCCGGCCGGTAGGTCAGCCCGAGCGAGCGGGCGTAGTCTCGGGGTGTCGTCGCATTGCCGTCCGGATCGACAATGGCATCGGTCGATTGCGCATCGAGACGCACGAAGTTGAACCCCCGCAACAACGCATTGACCGCGGGATCGCTCAGGTGGCCGTCATGCAATGCCGCGCAGTCGCCACAACCCCGGTCTTCGAATAATACCGCCAGGGGCCGGTCGGTCAGCGATTCGAGATCCTTTGCCTCGAGCAACTGCGGATGCACGCGAAACCGGTAAACGGCCGTCTTGGCCCGGTCGATGTAATCCGCCAGCGAGGTGCTGCGATAGGCCTTTTGCTGCACATAATCGAGTACGTGCTTGAAGTCCTCGACCGAACGATAGCCGTTGATTCGCGCGACCGTTTTGTTCTGCTGATCCAGGAACACGATCGTCGGCGTGTAGCGTACCCGCAGCTTGTTGGCCAGGGCCTTCTCGGTCAGGCTCGTCTCCTCGTTCAGCGCGATCTCCCGATCGCCCAGAATGTTCAACGCAATCACGTCGAAGTGCTCTTTCACGAACGCGGTATAGGGTGCGTGTTTGAGATTTTCCTCGACCATCTTGTGACAATACGGACAGCCGTTGATGTACATGAACAGCATCACATGCTTGTCGGCTTCGGCAGCCTCGGCAACATCCTCCGCGATGTCGAGAAAGCTCTGTTTGAACCAGTCCGGATGCACCGAGGTAACCGCGCCATGCAGGGTACCGCGCGGCGGGTCGACCGAGGCCTGAACCCCGGCGGCGAAAAGAAACAAGGCGGCGATAAACAGTTGACGACCAAAAAGGCCTGCGCCGCCGCTATCCCGGCGATCCGAACGTAACATCGGCCGATTGACTCGATTCATCCCATTTCCTCCGAATCAGGCAATAAACGTAGACGGCCTGCGTGCGCGGAAATTCCCTTAATCCGTATCCGCCACGCTGTTTTCCCGGCCGGGCCGCCGCATCGTTTCGGGCACTGTACAAAAACCCGAACACTTGCGGATAATGGGGTTGGAATACCCGGTTGGCGTTGTCCCAGCGAATCGACCACATCGGGCCGAGCACCACTAGACATACGGATATCCCGATGCCGATCGAAACCTGGCTGGCCTTTGCATCCATCGCATTCATCGCGACCATTTCACCCGGTCCGGCAATATTGCTGGTAACCAGCGTCAGCCTGCAATACGGGCCGTCCCGTTCGCTGATGACCATCGCGGGAAACGTCAGCGGCCTGTTTCTGATGTCGTCGGCCTCGGTTCTCGGGCTGAGCAGTCTGTTGCTCTATTCGAACACCGCTTTCGCCGTCATCAAGTTCATCGGTGCCGCCTACCTGATCTACCTCGGGATAAGGCTGTGGCGTAACGGCCTGGGTTTCTCCGGCATCACCGCGACGGCGACACCGCCCCGTCGGCGCAGCCTGTTTTCGCAAGGCCTGTTCGTCGCGCTCAGCAATCCGAAGGCGATCGCCTTCACTACCGCGCTGTTCCCGCAGTTCATTTCGGTGTCGGACCCGCTGACGACCCAATTCACCATCCTGGTCGTGACCTTCATGGCGTTTTCCGCGGCCTGTTTGTTCGCGTATGCACTGCTCGCACACAAGGTACGCCACCGTTCGACCAGGCTGACGTCCGATCGGCTCGCCGGGAGGTTGTTCGGATCGGCATTCATCGGCGCCGGTGTCTTACTCGCCGGCAGCAATCACCGCTGATATCGGCGCCGGCAGCGGCCGACACCCTACAAATCGAACTGCTGGCGCAGACGCAATTGCAGGGTCTTGGCCTGCTTGAATGCCTCTTTCAACATGATGCGCTGCGGTGCGGTCAAGTCGTCCGGATCGATACGATTGATTTCGTCATAGGCGCCGCCGGCAAGCTGGCGTTGAATGCGTATGCGCTGAATCAATTCAAAGGCCTCGATCGAAGCGGCGGTATCGTGCGCCGAGCGTTTCAGATGTGGTCCGACGCTGCGTAGCCGGTCGGCCGTGTTCGTCGTCCAGACACCGTAGCGCAAGGCCCAAAGGCGTGCCGCGTCGACAAAAGGACGGATGCCGCGCGTTTTGATATCGATGGTGTGCGGATAGCGATTGCCACCGTCGTAGCTGAAGTTGCCGAGCAGTCCGAGCGACGGGACGCAACTGAGCGCCTCGGCCGCCATGGCATGGAGAAAACGCGGATGCTCGGCCGGCCTCGGCAACAACCATTGGTGCAACTCGTCCACCAAATCGTCCTGTCCGTACAAGGGCCGGCAATCGAAAAAGATAGCCGCATTCAAACGTGCCTCGGGTTCGGGCGTGTTCATCCACGCACCAAACCGCTGTCGCCATTCCTCGGCCGACAGACACCAGGTCGGATTGCCGGCCATGATGTCGCCGGGACAGGTCATGAAGCCGCAGATGTCGAGCGCCTGATTGACGGCCTTGGCGAAGTTGACGAACTGGCCGCGCAATGCCCCGGTATCGGACGGCTTGTCGGGCTGAAAGATCAGACCGTTGTCCTGATCGGTCGCGAAGGTCTGCTCCAAACGTCCCTCCGAACCGAACACCATCCAACACCAGGGTACGGGCGGCAGATCGAATTCGTTCGCGACCAACTCGATCACCCGCATACTGACGAGGTCGTTCAGCCCCGACATCCATTGGCACAGCGGTTCGATACCCATGCCGCCGTCGAACAACGCACGCCCCCGCTGACGTACCTCCCGGGTCAATTCGGCGAGGCTGTCGACATTGTCGGCCAGGGCGATACGCTCGATCAGCTCATCGGCCCCGCCCTCGCGAAATCCCGGCAGATCCGATTGCGAAATCAGATTGTTCAACCGACCGTCCGGCTCGAGCAGGACCAAATGGGTGAGCCGACCGCGCGTCATCGCCACCCGTGCACGATGAATCGACGCATCGGCGGGCAGGCTCGCCGGCGCGGCCGTCATGAAACCGAATGTCGGATCGCCCAGGTCCGCGCCCTTGATGGTGATCGCATCGACCAGATCACGCAATGTCACGATACCGAGCGGCACATCACGGTCCTCCGCCACCACGCCGGCCTCGACACCGGCCTGGTTCAGCGCGAACAGCGTGTCGCGGAGGCTCGCATCCGGCTTGACGATCAACGGCGGCTGGCGAACCAGGGCGCACAGCGGTATCGCACCGCCGGTCTCGTGGCTCATCGCCTCGACCGGTTCGAACGGCCTGGGCGGCGCAGCGGCCGGGGCTTTGCGCGGCATCATGTGTGTATCACGCCTCGTAACAATTCGTCGACCCGAGCGACCAGCTCGTGGGTGGAAAAGGGTTTGGTGATATAGGCATTCGCGCCCAGGGCCAATCCTTTCTCGCGCTCGGCCTCGCGTCCTTTGGCACTGAGCATCAGAATCGGCAGATCCGCGGTCTCCGGGTTGGCCCGCACATCCGTGCAAACCTCGAAACCGTTCTTGCGCGGCATCATGACATCGAGAATCATCAAATCGGGTTTGGTCTCCGCCAACACCCGTAGCGCCTCCTCGCCGTCGCCCGCCGTGACCACCTCGTGCCCGGCGCGCTTCATCAGAAATTCGACCGAAAGCACGATATTGGGCTCGTCATCCACAACCAGCACTTTCTTGGACATCGACCTCTCCCTAGTCGCCCTCGCGACCCGCCGGCAACTCAAAAATAAAGGTAGCACCTTTCCGCTCGACACTTTCGACCCAAATGCGCCCCCCCAGATGCTCGACGATCCGCCGGCTGATCGGCAGCCCGAGGCCGGTACCGATCGGTTTGTCCTCGCCACCGCTCGCCTGGCGAAACTTCTCGAAGATACTTTCCAGATCGGCGGGCGCGATGCCCGGGCCGTTGTCCCGAACGCTGATCCGATAACGGTCCTTTGAGCGGGACAGGGTCACACCGATTCGACCGTCACGATCGGGCGCGTATTTCACTGCATTCGATAAGAGATTTACCAGGACCTGCATCAATCGATCGGTATCGCCGGTAACGACACAGGGGTTTTCCGGAAGCGCGCGTTCGAGTCGGACCCCCTTTTCACTGATCAACTGTTCCGTCACCGCCAGGGCCTGTTCGATCAGCACGCCGAGGTCGACGGCATCGTCGCGCCATTGGACATGACCCGATTCGATCTTGGCCAAATCCAGCACCTGGTTGACCAGACGCGACAAACGATTGGTCTCGTC
Source organism: Chromatiales bacterium (assembly GCA_028280505.1). GTDB lineage: Bacteria > Pseudomonadota > Gammaproteobacteria > Chromatiales > Chromatiaceae > Thiosocius. The sequence continues at coordinate 5,617 of JANQLO010000001.1, forward strand.
GACGATGATGCCGAGAAAACGCCGCCGCTCATCGAGGGCCACCTTGGGATCGTCGTAGAGGATTTCCGAAAAGGCACGGATCGACGCCAATGGCGTGCGTAACTCATGCGTGACCGACGACATGAAATCGTCCTTCATGCGATCGATCTCCTTGAGCTGCTCGTTTGCCGTTTTCAACTCGGCGGTCGCGGCTTCGAGTTCCCGTGATTTTTGTTCGAGTTCGTGACTGTAGGCACGAATCTGCGAGGCCTCGTCGAGGATATGCAACACCTCGTCCAGACCCAGCGTTTCCTCGGCGGTCACCGAGGCCACCATCACCCGCGCAGAGGCGCTCCCGATTGCGCCGGCGAGCAGTGTCTCGGCGAAATGCACCGTCTCCGCATCGGCCGGCAGATCTTCCGGGACTTGCACGTCGCGCCGCGCCGCAAAGGCCGTGAAGGCACGACGTGCCCGTGCGTTGCCGAGAAAACGCTCTGCCAGACCGAGCAGTTGCTTGATTTCGGCCTTACCACGCCACAAACGAATGCCGATCGGTCGCTCGTGTTTCAGCGCGTCGACAAACAACGTCGCCTGCGTTGCCTCGTGTACATTGGGCGGGCGCCACAGCGACAGGAACAGATAACCGCCGATGTTGAACGTCATGCTCCAGAACAGGCAGTGGGTGATCTCGTTCATACCGTCGAGACCGAACAAGGCCTGCGGTCGTAACAGTTCGATGCCGAAGGGGCCATACAGCAGAAAGTCCATCGGCAACCATCCGGATTTGGCGAACGACGGCAACAACAATGTGTAAGCCCAAACACCGAAGCCCATCAGCAGCCCCGCCATGGCACCGCGGTGCGTGCCGCCCCGCCAATACAGGCCGATGATCATCGCCGGCGCGAACTGGGCGACCGCGGCGAAACTGATCAGGCCGATGCTCACCAGCGCATAGGCCCCGCTGGCAAAACGAAAGTAGAGATAACCCAACAACAGAATCACGATGATGGCGCCGCGTCGAATCCGCAGCACCAACTGACCCAGATCGGCATCGGGCGGGAGCCGCTTCCAGCGGCGCAGCAGAAACGGCATCACCAGATTGTTCGACACCATGGTCGACAGCGCGATGGTTTCGACAATCACCATGCCGGTCGCCGCCGACAGGCCGCCGATGAAGGCGAACAGCGACAACATCGCCTGATCGTGCGCCATCGGCAGCGTCAACACGAAAGTGTCGGCATCCACACCGGTACCCGCGAACGACAACTGACCGGCGAGCGCGATCGGAATCACGAAGATATTGATCAGAAAAAGATACAGCGGAAACATCCAGACCGCGCGGCGCAGATGATCCTCGTCGCTGTTCTCGACCACGGCGACCTGAAACTGGCGCGGCAGCACCATGACCGCGAGCGCCGCGAGCAAGGTCAACGCGAACCAGTTCTCGTAACCGCCCATGCCCTCGCCGACCAGCGGGTTCAAATAACCGGCCCGTTCGGCCTTGTTGAACAAATCGGCGAAACCGTCGTGAAGGAAGTAGGTCGCGAAAACGCCGACCGCAATAAAGGCGAGCAGCTTCACGATGGACTCGAACGCAATCGCCGCGACCATGCCTTCGTGGCGTTCGCTGGCATCGAGATGCCGGGTGCCGAACAGAATCGTGAAGGCCGCCAGCACCAGGGCCACGTAAAGCGCCGTGTCCTGCAACACGGGCATCGTCGTCAACAGCGTGTCGGTCTGCACCTCCGGTCCGCTCTGCAATATGGTGAAGCTGCGCGCAATGGCCTTGAGCTGCAAGGCGATATAGGGCACGACGCCGATCACGGCGATTACGGCCACGACACCGCCAAGGCGTTGACTCTTGCCATAGCGCGAGGCGATGAAATCCGCGATCGATGTGATGCGCTGGCTCTTGCTCACACGCACCATCTTCAGCAACAGGGTGCCCCACAATGCGGCGATCAGGGTCGGGCCCAGGTAAATGGGCAGAAAACCGGCACCGGTCGCCGCGGCCCGGCCGACGCTGCCGTAGAAGGTCCACGCGGTGCAATAGACCGCAAGCGACAAAGCATAGACCGTCGGGCTGGCGACCACCGACCGATTCCGGTCCGCCCGCCGATCGCCCCAATAGGCAATCGCGAACAACAGACCGAGATAAAGAAAGGAGTAAAGAACGATGAACGGCGTAGTCAGCATGGCCGCTCCATCGCGCTATTGTTTCCCGCCCTCGACCGTCAGTGCGGCGAGCAAAAGCAGCAACAACCAGGCACCGAACAAATACAGATAGCTGACCGGAAACCCGGCCCACTCGGCAGCCACGTCGAACAATGCCAGTACCGGCGAATACAACAACAGCAGACCGAGCACGAAGACACCGACCAAGCGCTGCCGGGTCAATGCGGACTGACGCATACCGACCCCGATGGCTTTTGATCCTCTCCGCTGAGTATATGCCAGACTCGGGGTTTACACGTCGGCGAGCACCGACGACGTCAACGCCTTGAACCGCACGATACAGTACGGCGGATCGGAAACATCCTTGCCCGCATTCGATACGGCGCAACGATTGAGCATGTTGACCGCGGCATACATCCAGCCATCCGGCCAGACCGAGTCACGATCGTCCGCTAACAGACGACGATGAACGCCGTCGGATCCGGTCACGCCAATGGCGTTGCGCGCAATATCGGTCACGTAGAGATTGTCGCCGACAACGGAGGATTGGCGAGATCGCGCGCCCGTATCCGCCGAATGTCGTCACCGTGAATCGAGCCGTAACAAACCCGGGTATCAGTCGTATCGATGGCGATCGGATTGAGCCCGAGCCGTTCGATACCGGCCATGCCGGGCTCAAGCTGCAGGTCCGGCGAGGTCGGGCGCAACCCCGCGCCTTAGCGTGTTTTCCGTCACGCAACGCGGCTCCATGAACTGCAAGAGATAATCCGGACCGCCGGCCTTGCTGCCGATACCGCTCATCCTGAAACCACCGAAAGGCTGACGCGCGACCAATGCGCCGGTAATCCCGCGATTGAGATAAAGATTGCCCACGCCGAACTCGGCCTCGGCCTTGCGCAGGTTCGCCGGACTGCGTGAATAGACCCCGCCGGTCAGCGCATAGTCGGTCGCATTGGCGATGGCCAGTGCCCGGTCGAAATCATCGGCCGGCATCACGGCCAATACCGGACCGAAGATCTCCTCTTGCGCGAGCGGGCTGTCGGGGTCGGCATCGGCAAAGATCGCCGGTGCGACATAGCAGCCGGGCAGGCCTTCAGGCAATCGGCCGCGAAACGCCAGCGTGCCCCGGCGCTGTTGCTGCGCCTCGGCGATCACCGCCTCGATACGCTGCGCGGCAGCGGCATTGATCACGGGCCCGAGGTCACAATGGGGCTCCCAGGGCATGGCCACAAGCAAATCGGCCGTCGCGTCGCACAGTCTCTCGACAATCGCCCGATAATGCGGCCCGACCACGATAACCCGCGAACAGGCACTGCATTTCTGGCCCTGAAAACCGAAGGCCGATTGCACTATGCCGGCGACGGCCTCGTCGATGTCGGCACTGGCATCCACGATCACCGCATTCTTACCGCCCATCTCGGCGATGACGCGTTTGACATGCCGCTGTCCCGGCGCCGTTTTCGCAGCACGTTCGATCAAACGGCAACCCACCTCGCGCGAACCGGTAAAGGCGATCACATGCGTCGCGGGATGCTCGACCAGATACTCGCCGACGTCCGCGCCCGACCCCGGCAGAAAACCGATCACCCCGGCCGGCACCCCGACCTCGACCAAAAGTCCGACCAGTTCGGCGGCGATCACCGGCGTGTCCGACGAAGGTTTGAGGATGGCGCAATTGCCGCTGACCAGGGTCGCCGACAACATGCCGGTCAGAATCGCCAGCGGAAAGTTCCACGGCGGTATCACCACACCGACACCGCGCGGCCGATAGCCGTTGCGATTGTGCTCACCGGGTACCGAAACCCCGACGGTCTCCGCAAGACGCTCGGCCTGATCGGCGTAATAACGCAGGAAATCGATCGCCTCGCAGACGTCGGCGTCGGCCTCGATCCAGTTCTTGCCGGCCTCGAAAATCTGCAACGCGGCAAATTGGTCGCGCCGCGCCGACAGACGATCGGCGGCGGCACGCAAGACGGCCGCGCGTTGTGCGGCCCCCATATCCCGCCATGCCGGAAAGGCCCGTTGTGCAGCCTCTATCGCGGCCTCGACCTGTTCCCTGCCGGCCATGGCCACGTCTCCGACCACGAGCTCGGGGTCGGCGGGACAGATCGAGCGAATACGATCGGGCGTCTCGACCACGCGGCCATCGATCCATAACGGGTGCTCTTGACCCAAAGCCGCACGGACCGTCGCGATCGCATCGGAAAAGGCCCGGCGCTCCGCCGCGTCGGTAAAACGATGGACCGGGGTGTTGACGAATGCCCCGGCGACAAACGGCGGCGGCTCATCGGCATCGACCGACGTCCGGATCAGTGCATCCGTCGTCGCACCGTCCATGGCATCGAGTCGCGCGACCGACTGGCTGCTGGCGTTCTCGAGCAAGCGCCGCACCAGATAGGCCATACCCGGAATGGGTTCGCCGAAAGGCAGATAGACCCGCAAGCGATAACCCATATCGACCAGGGCCGCCTGCATCGGCTCGGCCATGCCATAGAGCATCTGAAACTCGAATGCCGATGTCTCCAAACCGAGAGACGCCGCTACCGCCATTGCATGTGACAGGCTGCGCGGATTGTGCGTGGCAATCGCGGTGCGAACCGCCGCATGCGCATACAGCAGCCGTTCGGCACAGGCCTCATAGCATCGATCGGTATCGGCCTGCCTTCGCCAGACGGGAACCGGCCAACCCCGTTGCGCGGCAATGACACATTCCCGATCCCAATAGGCACCGCGCACCAGGCGCACCATAAACGGTGTCTGCCGGCGCCTTGCCAGTTCGATCAATCGTTCGACATCGGCCGGGGTATCACGCAGATAGGCCTGCAAGGCGATGCCGGCATCCGGCCAATCCTGCATTTCGGGTGTGAACAGCCAATCTTCGAATACCGCCAACGTCAGCGGACGACTGTCGTAATCTTCCATATCGAGCGTGATACCGGCACCGGCATGACGTGCGGCATGCGATAAACGCAACAGACGCTCGAGCACGATGGGACGCACATGATCCAGCGTGTGCGCGGCAATACGCGGATACAGCGCGGACAGTTTGACCGAAAGATGCAGATGCCGCCGACCCGCCTTGCGCGCGGTCTCGATCAGATCCAGATACCCTTGCAGATAGCCTGCCGCTTCGTGTTCGGAAAGGATGACCTCGCCCACCCGGTCGAGCGAATACTCACGTCCCTGCGCACGGAGTTCATCGACCTTGGAGAAAACCTCGGCCGCAACTCGTCCGGCGAGGAAACGCCCCGACAACGCCTGTGCGGCGCGGCGTATCACGCTCGCCGTCGCATGCTTGCCGAGCCATTTACCGGCACCGAGTGCCGCACCGCCCCAGCGCGGCAACGGAAAATCGTCGGCCGCAAAGTATTCATCGAAAATGGCGACGAGATCGGCGTCATCGTCGAGACTCGGCAATACATCGATGAACCGCAGGGCTTGGATACGAAATGCCGGTTCGGCGTTCAGACGCCGCAGCAGCGTTTCGATCCACTGTTCGACCATCGACTGCTCATGGCGCCGCGTTTGGACCTTGGTCAATAAAGCGCCGCCGAGCGCCTGAATGCGGGCTTCGAGTCCGTCTGTGTGATTCGACTTCACCGAAGGTATTCCTGCGTAATGGCTGACAACCTATTACTTTAGGGCACCGCCAATCGTTCCGGGTACATTGGATGGGATGCGTAGGCACGAATTGCCGGAGGCGCCCTTGAATCGACCCGATGTCTCGATTTTGCGAACCCGCATTGACAGTCCGTACTTGCAGCGCTCGGTACGCCATGGGCCTTGATCCCGGGGGGCTTGTCGGCACTACTCATGGTTGTTCGTACCGCCATGGAAGACGACCTGCTACGCCAGGGACTCGAAGGATACGGGCACTACGCCGAACACGTTCGTTGTCGACTGCTACCCGGCATCTGGTAGACGGCACGGGCCGTCATACCGAACCGGCCCGGGCAGGTCCGATCGAGCCTTCGTCCGAGGAACGCAGATAGGTCTCGAGTTCGGGCGCGGGCATGGGCTTACAGAACAAATAACCCTGACCGTTATTGCAGCCCTCGTCATGAAGAAATGCCAGTTGCTCTTCGGTCTCGACGCCCTCTGCCAGGATTTCGAGCGACAGACTTTTACCCAACAAGATCACCGCGCGGGTAATCGCCATATCGTTGGGGTCGGACGGAATATCGGACACAAAGGACTTGTCGATTTTCAACTTGGTCAAAGGCAGCAGCTTGAGATGGCTGAGCGACGAATAGCCGGTACCGAAATCGTCGATCGCCACCTTGACACCGAGTTTGCGCAGCTCTTTTAGCACCTGCCCGGTCAAATCGGCCGATCGCATCATGGTCGATTCGGTGATCTCCAGTTCGAGGTTGGTCGCCGCCAATCCCGTCTTTTCCAACGTCTGACTGATCAACCCGGTAAAGTCTTCCTGATCGAACTGCTTCGCCGAGATGTTCACACACATCAGCGCATCTTTCGCGAGCAAACCGTCGTCGAGCCAGGTTTTCATCTGACGACAGGATTCTTCGAGAATCCAGGAGCCCAGCCCGATGATCAATCCGGATTCCTCCGCGGCCGGAATGAACTTTGCCGGCGATACAATGCCGTTCTCGGGATGATACCAACGGACCAGCGCTTCGATGCCGCTCACCGTATTGTCCGCGAGATCGAACTGCGGTTGATAATGCAGCGCGAACTGATGCTCGTTGAGCGCCCGGCGCAGTTGCGTATCGAGCGTGATCCGCCGGAACGCCTTGACGGTCATACCCTTCGAGTAATAGCGGAAGGTATTGCGGCCTTCGTCCTTCGCGCGGTACATCGCCGTGTCGGCCTTGCGTACCAAATCGTCTATGGTCGAACCGTGCTTGGGGTACACGCTGATGCCGATGCTGGCCCCCAGGAACACCGTGCGGCCACGAATCTCGAACGGCTCTCTGAACGATGCCAGCACTTTTTCCGCAACCAGACCGGCATCTTCCGAGTGCGAAACATTACGCAGGATAACGGTAAACTCATCACCCCCCATCCGGGCGACCGTATCGTCCTCGCGCATGAGGCCTTTGATCCGCAAGGCCACCAACTTGAGCACTTCGTCGCCGAAGCTATGGTCGTAGCTGTCGTTGACCAGCTTGAACCCGTCGAGATCGATAAACAGCACCGCCAGCTTGGCATCCTCCCGATGCGCCATGTGCATGGACTGACCCAGCCGATCATTGAAAAGCATGCGGTTGGGTAAACCCGTCAAGGCATCGTGCTGCGCCAGGTGGGCATAATTGAGCTGGCTGGCCTTCAACTCGTCCATAAGCGCCAGATGACCGGTAATGTCGCGGTATGCCTCGATCGCCCCCATGACCTCGCCCGTATCGTCGAGCAACGGGCTCATGGACACTTCCAGGGTATGCTGCTCACCGTTGCGCGCCATCAGGGTTCGAACGATCTTACGCGGCGAACCCATATCGATCACTTCCTGCAAAAGACAGCGCGCCTCGTCGCAGGCACACACGGCATGGCGATCCTGGGCGTCCCTGCGGCAAGCCAGAAGCTTTTCGGGCGCGTCGTTGTATTGCCCGGCAATCTCATGCACGGCGCGGTTCATTCGCAATACGGCGTGATCTCGATCGACGACCACAATCGGGTCGTTTACGCCATCGATGACATGCTGCAAGAAGTTGCGTTCGCTTTGCAGCGTCGCCAGGACATCGCGCAGACGCCTTTCCAACGGCAGGAATATCAGCACCACCTCGAGCGCAAGCACAACGAGCGTCGAGAGCCATATGATGAACTCCATGCGCTCGATGCGCAGGATGGCCTCGCGTCCTATGCGCTCGTATTCGTCGACCACGGAATCGAACATGGGCTCGAGGACATGCGGCCCATAGGTGATCAGAAAAATGTACGCAACCGAACTGGTGCTCAGTTGGTCCATGGGCTGGTTATAGAGATTACGCGCACGCTCGAAATAACGTTCCACCGCGTTGTCCAAACCGACCATGGGATCTTCGAAGATCAAATCCAGATTGTCGTTCGTCAGCCTGGGAATACCCAACTCGGCATCGCCCTGACGAAGAATGGCATGGGCACGTTCCATCTTGTTGATGGTGCGCCCGACCTGCGCCTTCGCCATATCGAACTCGTCGTCGTCATCGGTCGTCGCCATCAGTCCGGCGAAGTAGGCGATGCGATTTGACAAGCCGCTTTGATGACCAGCAAGATTGACCATCGTCGCGAAGTTCCGTTGCTCCGAAACGATGCGTTGCATCATGGTGTAGGACGCCGTAACCAGAAGCGCGATCATCGTCAGGCCGATGATGTATCTGATCCTCAGGCTTCTGGCAATCTTTAACGAAGACATCGAAGATTAACGCTACTGCAGAATGGCTAATGTAACGGCTGATTCACGAATTACTTCAATCGTTTATTGTCACAAAAACGTAAAGAACAAAGACGTCGGATTTCGATTTTTATTCTTATTATTCCTGCTTTTTTTCCCATTGCTGACACGCGCGGACGGTGCCATTTGCTTCGGCATCCAGGGAGCGGCCACCAGAGCCACTTTGGAATCGATCTGGAAGCCCCTGCTCGCCGATATGGCAAAGACAATCGGGCGCCCCGTCGAAGCCGCGCTGTTCGAAGATTACGCCACCACCGTATCGTCGATCAAAAAAGGCGAGGTGCAGTTGGCCTGGCTGGGAAACAAAAACGCCATCGAAGCGGTAGACCATGCCGACGCGGAAATCTTCGCACAAATTGTGGGCACCAGGGGCATCCCGGGATACTACAGCCTGCTGATCACCCATAGAGACAGTCCATACGAAAACTTCGGCGATGTGATCGCCGACAAACGAAACGTTCTGTTCGGGCTCGGCGACAAGCACTCGACCTCGGGAACCACGGTCCCACTTTACTTCCTGTTCGCCCAGAACAATATCAGCCAATACGACCTCGGTGGCTTTCGCCACGCGAATCACGAGGACAACTATCTCGAGGTCGCCGATAAAACGGTTGACGTGGCAACCATCAGCAGCGTGATGCTGCAACGTTTCAAAGAGCGTCATCCGACAAAGGCCGACCTTGTCCGGGTGATCTGGGCCTCGCCTTTGATTCCGTCCGATCCTTTGATTTGGAGCCGTTCGCTCGATCCGAGTCTTAAACCCGTGATTCGCGACTTCTTCATGTCCTATGGCAAACCCGGTCGCGAAAAAACCCATCGGCAAATCGAACAGGAACGGCAACGCCTCGCGAAATCCAGATGGTCGGGCTTTAAGCCATCGAGCAACAAACAACTCGAGTACGTGCGCATTCTTTACTTGTTCGGTGAACTGGAAGCCGTCAAAGCCAACCGAAACATGGACGAAACCGCCAGACAACAACGCATTGCCGAGCTGGAAAACAAAATCAGAGCAATGGAAACCGGCCGAAGATAATACCGCGTCGGGCCACCCTACCGTTCTCTAAACGCTGAGCCCCGGGCTGTCCTATACTCGGTCGCATCACGACCGATCCCGGTAAAGCCATGTCGATCGTACTGCGTTTTACGCCGAACCTGGCCCGGCATCTCGACTGCCCGGACGCCCGGGTCGCGGCCGAAACCCTGCACGACGCCCTCGACCAATACTTCCGACAAAACCCGAGCGTCCGGGGCTATGTGCTCGACGATCAAGGCATGGTGCGCAAACACGTGGCGATCTTCATCAATCAGGCCCTGATAAGCGACCGCATCGGATTGACCGACAAGATCGACGCGGGTGACGAAATCTTTGTGATGCAGGCGCTGTCGGGCGGTTGACCGTAACCCACGAGAGGACAGACCAATGAGCAACCGGCTATTGATCGGCACCCAAAAAGGGCTGTTTCGCATCGCACGCGACGACAAGGGCCGTTGGGCGATGCACGACAGCCGGTTCATCGGCGACCCGGTTTCGCTGGTATTGTCCGAACCCGGCAGCCGGCGGCTGCATGCCGCATTCGCACTCGGCCACTTCGGCGTCAAGATGCAACGTTCCGAAGACGGCGGCGCAAGCTGGCAGGAAGCACCCGTGCCCGGCTATCCGGAAAAGCCCGCGGACATCGAAGACAAAGATCCCATGCGTGGCATCGATATCCCCTGGAGCACCCAGCTGATCTGGTCCATGGCGCTCGGCGGCACACCGAATGAACTCTGGTGCGGCACCATCCCCGGCGGTTTGTTCCGTTCGGTCGACGGCGGCGACAACTGGACACTGATACGCGCGTTATGGGACGACCCGCGACGCCGGCAATGGATGGGCGGCGGTTATGATTTCGCCGGCATTCATTCGATCCTCGTCGACCCGCGCGATCCGGCACATATCACCGTCGCGATCTCGGTCGGCGGCGTCTGGACCACGCATGACGCCGGTACGAACTGGACGTTAATCGGCAACGGTCTGCGCAACGACTACACCCCGCCGGGCATGGGCGAAAACCCCTTGATGCAAGATCCGCATCGGGTGGTGCAATGCCCCACCGCGCCGGACCGTCTGTGGATGCAACATCACAATGGCATTTTCGTCAGCGACAACGGCGGCATCGACTGGCGTGAACTCACCGATGTCCCACCGTCGGCGTTCGGCTTCGCGGTCGTGGTACACCCCGACGAGCCGGACACCGCTTGGTTCGTGCCGGCTGCCAAGGATGAACAACGCGTGCCGGTCGATGCTAGGCTGGTCGTCACACGCACTCGCGACGGCGGCCGCAGTTTCGATGTACTCGGCAACGGACTGCCGGACGAACCGGCCTACGACCTGATCTATCGCCATGCGTTCGATATCTCGGCCGATGGCGAACGCCTGGCCTTCGGCAGCACGACGGGTGGCCTGTGGGTCAGCGAGAACCGGGGTGACGATTGGCAATGCGTCAGCACGCATCTGCCACCGATCAACAGTGTTTGTTTCGAGATGGACTGAGCAACCCGGCGCGACGACCGATCATTCGGCATTCAGAAAATGTCCGATCGCGTCATAGCAGGCCGCGCAGACTTCGGGCACCACATCTTCCAAATTAAGGAAGGCATGCACCATGTCGGGCTCGTGCCGATGCATTACCGCAATGCCGGCATTTCGCAGTCGTTCGACATAGGCGAAACCTTCGTCGCGTAGCGGACAATAACCGGCCGTGAGTACAAAGGTCTGCGGAAAACCTTCTGATAACGTCATGAACAAGGGCGAGGCCGTTCGTCGATCCTCGGCCTGTTGAAAATACCGATCGAACAACCAGACGATCCGGTCACGCTCCAACAGATAACCCTTGGCCAGGGTATCGATGGATTCGCAAGACAGCGTGTAGTCCAGGCTCGGATAGATCAGCACCTGTCGTTCGATAGCGACACCCGACTCCCCGGCGAGCCGGTGTGCCGCCGATGCCGTGATGGCCGCACCGCCGCTGTCGCCGGCCATGGCCAATCGCCGTTGGTACGCAACACCCAATCGATCGAGCGTCGCGTGGATTCCACGAATCACCGTGACGAGATCGTTCAAACCCGTGGGGTACGGGTATTCCGGTGCCAGACGATACTCGACCGATACCACCAGCCAACCCGTTGCCTCGGCCAGCTTGCGGGCGATGGGATCGTAGGCGGACACACTGCCGGCCATGTGTCCGCCACCGTGCGCAAACACCAATACCGGCAAGGGTTCGTTCGGACAAGGATCATACAGCCGCACCGGCACCTCGAACCCGGCATGTCCATTCCCGGCTACCGAGGTATCGTGAACCCACTCGATCGGCGGTATCCGTGTAACGAAACGCCGGATCATCATGTCGAGGTTTTCACGCATACCGGCGGGCGTGTAGTCAATGTCCTGGCTTTGCCGCTTTTCCTCGGCGTATCTCGCCTGCGCCATCAGGTCGCGTAACAGCTTGGGCAAGACCCCTTCGCGTTTCATCTCAGTCATCGGACGGGACTCTCCTTTCCCGCTTACGCCTCGGACCGGCTGGCACAATCGATACATAACAAGGCCGTCGGATCGACCTCCAACCGTCGCGGATCGACGGGCTCGCCACAATCCCGGCAATAACCGTATTCGCCGTCATCGATCCGCTTGAGTGCGGCATCGATCTGACGCAGCATCGCCTCGCGCCGCTGTACCGATGCCTGCGCCATGGCCTGCGCCTGCATGGCATCCATGCGCGACAGGCGCCCGACCTTGGTCTGATCGAGTTCGACCACCGCGGCCGCCTCGTCGCCGGTCTCGGCCAGCCGCAGCAATTCTTGCTTCATTTCGAGTAGCTTCTTTCGCATAGCCGCTTTTTCATCTTTCCCTAGGGTCTGTTAACACTGATGATCGTATCGGTGATGAGCGCGAAGTGGATGAAGAACACGAACACGACGTCCAGCTTATCGAAGCGAGAGAAGAGGTGGCGAAAACCCTTGAGCCGGCGAAACAGCCGCTCGACTTCGTTGCGCTTCTTGTACATCGCTTTGTCGTATTCCCACGGCGTCAGTCGATTCGCCTTCGGTGGAACGACCGGAATCATTTCCAGATCAAGTACCAGCTGTCGCGTTTCGTCCCCCTCATAGGCCTTGTCCATCAGGACATGACCCCCCTCCCAGCCAGCGTTTTCAAACGTCTCCAGCGGTTTCCTGCCTTCCGGTGCATCACCGGCATTGCCGGGGGGAAGTGAAAACGTACAGGATGGCGTTGAGCACCTGCAAATTCGACAGTGATACGTTACCGCGTTGTTTTGGCAGAAGTTGTTCGATCAGTTTGAAGTCTTGCGCCGTGATTCTCATCCAAAAAGCTTAAAGCATTTAGTGTTAACAGGCCCTAGGTGCTCGCAAGTATCGCACGACAGATGCTAAGCATTTGCCTAAGCGAACGTTTCCAGCAACTCCAAAGAATCAACCATCGGGTTTACCGGTAAACCGCCGGAACCATAACAGCCCTCGGCCAATCTAAAGCGCCATATCTGTGGAGGTGACCTATGGCACGCACGAAGGCCGACCCTCGAGGTTACGACATCCCACAGGCCGACTGGCCACCTATCGGTGAACATCTGTTGAATCGCCTCGCGACCGCCGGCGTCGGCCACGTCTTCGGGGTGCCGGGCGATTACATCCTGCGCTTTTACGACATGCTTTCACACAGCGGTATTCGACATGTCGGTACCACGCGCGAAGACACCGCGGCCTTCGCCGCCGATGCCTATGCCCGCTGCAACGGTCTGGGCGTCGTCGCGGTCACCTATGGCGTCGGCGCGTTGAATACCGTCAACGCCCTGGCCGGCGCGAACGCGGAACAATCGCCCGTGGTGATCATCAGTGGCGCACCCGGCGTCGAAGAACAACGTAACGACCCGCTGTTGCATCACCGCTTCGGGCCTTTCAGCTTTCAACGCGAGATCTTCGAACGGATCACCTGCGACAGCGCGGTACTCGATGATCCCTACACCGCCATTCGCCAGATCGATCGGGTTTTGGCCTCGGCGCACCGGCACAGTCGGCCGGTCTATATCGAAATACCAAGGGATCGCGTGGATACACCGGCCTTCCCGCTGCCCGCTCAACCCAAGGCCATGCCGATCAGCGATCCGGCATCACTGGCCGATGCCGTGGCCGAAGCCGCGGAACGGCTCAATCATGCCGAGGCACCGGCGGTACTCGCCGGTCTCGAGATCCACCGGCGCCGTCTGCAAGGGCATCTTGCCCGCTTCCTGCTCGGCGCCCGGCTACCGGTCGCCGCGACCCTGACCGGCAAATCGGTCGTCGGCGAACGCCACCCTGCCTACCTGGGCATCTACGAAGGCGCGATGGGCGGCGAGATCGCGCGCAAGGTCATCGAACAGGCCGACGTTCTGCTGCTGCTCGGTGTGACGCTCAACGACGTCGATATGGGCATCTATACCGCACGACTCGACCCGATGCATATGATTCGCGCCAGCCAACACGAGATCTGGGTGCATCACCACCGCTATACCCATGTCGAGTTGGGCGACTTCATTCGCAACCTGGCAAGCAAGGCGCGACCGAGCACCAGGCACTTGCCCGAGGCTACGGTCGAAACGCCGACCCCGTCGTTCCCGCAGCCGAAACGAGCCATGTCGATCGACCGCCTGATCGCCCGCCTGAACGAGGCGCTCACACCGGACATGCAGGTGATCGCCGATACCGGCGACTGCCTGTTCGCCGCGATCGATCTGCGCGTGCACGAGCGCAGCGAGTTCCTTGCGTCGGCCTTCTACACCAGCATGGGCTTTGCGGTACCGGCTGCACTGGGCGCGCAAACCGCTCGCCCCGAGTTGCGCCCCCTGATCCTGGTTGGCGACGGCGCCTTCCAGATGACCGGCACCGAACTGGCGACCGCCGCCCGACTCGGACTCGACCCCCTCGTGATCGTATTCAACAACGGCGGCTATACGACCGAACGCTTCATCCTCGAAGGACCGTTCAACGACATCAGCGAATGGCGCTTCCACAAGCTGGGCGAACTGTTCGGGCCGGTGCGCGGTTTCGACGCGCCCGACGAAGTGGCTTTCGAACAGGCCTTGCAATCCGCACTGGCGTACCGGTCGGGACCCTCGGTGATCAATGTACGGCTGTCGCCGGACGATACCTCGATCGCGCTCAGGCGACTCTCAGAACGTTTGAAAGCCAAGGTCTCTGGCTGAGAACGTTTACCCCACCCCGTTCACCCGATGCAGAGCGAGATAACGTCACGCCGTCTGAAGTCCCTGGTTTCTTACCGGAGCTGAACACTCGATCGGTCGACTGCCGCCCCGCTCGGAATCACTTCGAGTTAAAGCGTAGTGACCTAAAGGAACCGATAATGACAACGACTGGTATGATTGGATCTCGTGCCGTCACAAGGAAAAAAGGAAAGCAGGATCATGGAACACAGCCGGTTGCGAACTTTACTCTTCATGCCCGCGATCCTTGCATGCGTTACGTATGCCGAAGCTGACTGGCTCGACAACCTGGCCGACGGACTAAAAGACGTTTTGGCCAATGGAAGCAAATGGGTCGAACTGAAACCCAACGAGAACTTCAACACGCCTATGGGCGCTCGCTTAATTGCAAGGCGCCCTATCTTCAACAGCGTCTGGTTCATCAACAAACATGTTGTCTACGCTGTCAGCGACCACTGGCTCCACCGTTCTACTAACGGCGGCAAGAGCTGGGAACCCGTTGTCGAGCTACCGAAACGGGCGCAATGGGTGCAGTTCGAGCAAAGCGGCCAACGCGGTTACGCCGGTTCACCTTTTTTGCTGGAGGTTACCGACGATGGCGGGAAACAGTGGCGGACGGTAGATCCCGCAGCGATCTTTACCGAACTGACGGGCAAGCAATTGGACGAGCAAACGATCGATTGGTCATCAGCGATTCAGCTTTCCCCCGAGAGCGGTGAAGGTGCCTTCAGTGCCGGTTGCCACTACTTCACCACGGAGGACATGGGCAGGCATTGGTCGATGCACAGCGTAGAGCGAGAGCCCGGCAAGAAACTTTGTATCGCTCAATCACCCTTCGCCGTCGATTTCGACAATGGCCTGATAGTCGCCACTCGAGTCGGCGGCGATGCGGTCTACAAGCGCCAAGCCAACGGGCGCTGGCAAACGATGTGCGATTTCGACAAAACGCATGCCATCCTTCTCGAGCTAAGCTATTGCGCGGATGTGATTGATCCGGCGATCACGTCCTTCGTGTCCCGATTCGAATCCTTTGGCGTTCTGCCACCAATGGATTATGAGGCTTTCGATCTACGTGAACTCAATACCCCCCGGGCATCCGAGCGATTGGATGGGATCAATCTACAGGACAATGGCAGGAGACAATGGCTTTCGTTCCGTGGGCAGCTTGCATTGAAACTGAATGAAAGCACAGACCACCGCTGGCAAGTGGTTTCCAATATGCCGCGCCTGGAACACCTGTACCCTGTTTCTCGCTCGGAGGCCTTGGGCATCGACGATTACGGCGCATTCCTTACCAATGATGCCGGAGTCACCTGGCAGCCGCTGGGAGCACCGGGTAGCGGCATCTACGAGCACTGGTACCAGGCCAAGCACAATCGTCTGTGGGCAACCAGCGACCGGGAACTGTGGGTAATCGATGCGGTCGCGGAAGGGCGTTGGAAAAAAGTGCCCACACCATACCTTGTCGATGAGTTCGCCACGATCAATCACGATTCGTCAGAGGAACTACTTTGGATTGAGAGTAACGAGCCCGTTTTGCTACTGAGTCGCGATGGCGGCATTACATGGACCGCACTTGAGATCGAATCAGGCGATGAACCGGATTACGAGCGCGGCATCGATATGGCGCACTGCCAAAACAACCCGCCAAGCTGTCTGATATTGACCAAGGACGGCAACCTGATAACGGCGGAACTATTCGACAAAGCGCCGCGTATCTCCGATAAGGCCAACACATCCATGCCGGAATACGAGTACATGGCAATCGAATGGATGACGGTCGATAACGGCGACGTCATCGCCTATGACGACGAAAATGCGCGTATCTTGGTGAATGAGAAAGGCGATTCAACCTGGGACGAACGGCCTGTGCCCCATGAAGATCTATTCATACGTAAGGTCAACCACGATGGCAAGATTCTCGCCAGCAGCCGTGATCGGTTGGAACGGGCTTATCTGCACGTGGGAAAGAACTACGGGAAATCGTGGTCGGATCTGCGTTTGAAAGGCTGGGAGGGTTCGGTCCGTTTTCTCTGCGCCGACGACACACTGAACAACATACTGATCGGCGAAGACGGTGAAGGTATTGCCTTCAGTAACGATGGCGGGAATCGATGGCAGGTGATCGATACCGACCCCGCCTTTTGCGGCATAGCGAATGGTTATATGTGGATGTTTGACAGGGATTTTCGCATTTACGCGCTCGGGGAATGATCGGCTTTGCCGTCACCGTCGATGCACCGGAGAGCTTGAATGGATTTGTCATGGCCGCAATGACGCACCTTGCGTGAAACCGTTCAACCATGCCGATGCCCTGAAAAACTGATGGCCGGCACCGGGCTCACGCTTACCGGAAGATGCCTCGATCACACGCCGGCGTCTTTCCCGGCGGCTAAAGGCAAACGTCACAGGCTAGACCAACAGCGAATACGTAAGACCGGCGACCGCGCATCCGGCGAGCACCGGAATGATACCGAGCTTGTAGCGCCACAAGGCAACAAACGCCGCGATACTGATCAGCAAGGAGAACCACTCGAACGACCCCGAAAACGGTGCCGACTCGGTAGCCTGCGGCCACAACACGTGCCAGGCGAAGAACACCGCCAGATTCAGCATCACCCCGACCACCGCCGCGGTGATACCGGTCAACGGCGCGGTGAACTTGATCTCCTCGCGTGTCGCCTCGACCGCCGGCCCGCCGATCAGAATGAACAAAAACGACGGCAGAAAAGTAAACACCGTCGCCACGCCGGCACCCGCGACACCGGCCAAAAACAGACTCTCCGGCCCGAAGATCTCCTTGGTCCAACCCCCGACGAAACCGATGAAGGCCACCACCATGATCAACGGCCCCGGCGTGGTCTCGCCCAAGGCCAGACCATCGATCATCTGACGACCGGTCAACCAACCGTATTGCTCCACCCCGCCCTGATACACATAAGGCAACACCGCATAGGCCCCGCCGAAGGTCACCAGCGCAGCCTTGGTGAAAAACCAACCCATCTGGGTCAAAGGGCCATGCCAACCGTAAGCAAGAAAAAGCACGCCCTCCATCAACAACCAAAGCGACAGCCCGACAAAGGCGTGAATCGCCGTCGACCGCCAGGTAAACCGGGCCCAGACCGGTGACGGCGTACGGTCGTCGATCAATGCCGCACCATAAGACTTGTCGGTCGCATCGTGACCGCCGCCGGCACTGAACTTATCGGGTGCGAACCGACCACCGAGATAACCGATGATGCCGGCGCCGAGTACGATGTACGGAAACGGCACCTGTAACACAAAGATCGCAACGAAGGCCGCCGCGGCAATCGCCCACAAGGCCCCGTTACGCAGCGCGCGCGACCCAATACGATAGGCCGCGAACACCACGATCGCCGTCACCGCCGGTTTGATGCCGTAAAGTATCCCGGCGACCACCGGCAGATCGCCATACACCAGATACACCCAGGTCAACGCGATCAAAATCGCCAATGACGGCAACACGAACAACACGCCGGCAATGATCCCACCCAAGGTACCGTGCATCAGCCAACCGATATAGGTCGCCAACTGCTGCGCCTCGGGGCCCGGCAACACCATGGTGTAATTCAAGGCATGCAAAAAACGCCGTTCGCTGATCCAGCGACGCTGCTCGACCAACTCGGTATGCATCATCGCGATCTGACCGGCGGGGCCGCCGAAGCTGATGAAACCGAGCTTGAGCCAGTAACGGAAGGCCTCGATGAGTGAGACGGATGTGGGGGGTTGTGAGGGTGTTTCCGCCATCGCAGCCTCGGCCTCAAGCGAACGCTGCCTTTGGTCACCCGTCGTCATTTCTCTCATCCTCTGAACACGCTGGCTTCGAGCCGCGGAGCATAGCGCACGAATGAGACAGAACGTATGCAACCCTTGGGTGCTACGTTATCGGTCCGCTGCCCAGTCGGATTGATGAACAACACTGTCGAAATCAAACGCGACAAAACAGGGCCACGATTCAGCTCATCGAACACTGTACCGTCCACCGCGAATCCGTTGTAACATCTTGTAAGGTCTCGAAAGTTCTTTAAAGAACGACAAGGAACCAGTGCCTGTCATGGAGGTCCGGCCTGAGCAAAGTCGAACGCATACGTGAACTGCACCAGTTGCTATCGACACGGCGACATCCCGTCCCCCTGGACGAAATCCGCCGCGAACTCGAGTGCTCCGACTCCACCGCCCGCCGCACGGTGTACTACCTGCGCGATCAACTTTCTGCGCCGCTGGAATACGATCGCGAGCGAAACGGCTGGCATTACACGAACGAGCCGGAACAACGCTACGAAATCCCCGGTCTCTGGTTCAACCCCGAAGAACTCTATGCCTTGCTGGTTTCGCACCATCTACTCAACGAACTGCAACCCGGCCTGCTAAGCCCGTATATCGAACCGGTCAAAGACAAGATCGAAGAACTGCTCGAAAAACACAGCGGCACCAAACCGGACATCGCGCGCCGCGTGCGCATCTTGCAGATCGCCGCAAGACCAACTGATCTGAAACAGTTCCGCCGTTTCGCCGATGCGCTGCTCGAACGCAAACGCGTGCGTGTGCTCTACCGCGGTCGTGAACGCGACGAACTCACCGAACGCGTGATCTCACCACAACGCCTGGTCTACTACCGCAGCAACTGGTACCTGGACGCTTGGTGCCATCTACGCAAGGCCTTGCGTAGCTTCTCGCTCGACCGACTGCACCTGGCCTATCTGCACGACGACAGCGCCAAGGAAATCGACGACGACATCCTCGACAAACACTACGCCACTGCCTACGGCATCTTCGCCGGCGTACCCAAACACAAAGCGGTTCTGCATTTCAGTTCCGATGCAGCACGCTGGGTCGTGGACGAACAATGGCACCCGCAACAAGAAGGCAAAGTGCAAACCGACGGCAGCTACCGATTACAGGTGCCCTACAACGACGATCGGGAATTGGTTATGGATATCTTGAAGTATGGACCCGAGGTTCAGGTGATGCGGCCGAAAAGGCTAAGGGACAAGGTCGAGGCGAGGCTGAGGGCTGCACTCGCACAATACAAATGAATTCGTTGGCCTGGTCAGTTTTTGACTAGGCAGTACGGTTAGAGTGATCCCATAGCCGACGAACCGAGGAGAGCACCAGGGGAATGAGCCAATGCTGCCAAGAAAATTACTTTGGCCGATGCGCCTCCATGTATGCGCGCAAAAGTTCGTTTATGCGCGTCTGGTATCCTTTGCCCAAGCCCTTGAACCAATCAAGCACATCGGTATCCAAGCGCAAAGTAATCTGCTGTTTCCCGGTTTGCGGCTTCAGCCCTTTGCGAACAATGGCCTTGGCGAACTGTTCCGGCGTCAATTCGGGGATCTCCGAAAAATCGATCGATTCATCCCGGATATTGTCGGACGTTTCACCGGCATTATCCGATTCATTGAAAGAAGAGTGCTGTTTCACTTTTGCTCGCTTTTCGCGCCGAGATAAACCGAATAGTTTCATCATCTTCGCCAGTGTACCCAAACACAAGGCTATGCTGCGGCAATAAGCCGGGCCTCATTGAAGGGACGTTTTACCAAAGTACAGGAGACACAAGGTGCAACTCGATATTAATTTGCTGAAACAGGCAGTTAGCGGAAATGCAGCCGCCTTTCGCTGTATCACGGAATACCAACCGGCCGGCGGCCTTGGAGACAAAGTGTTTCCACCAACATACGAGGGCGGCCAATACGCTACCGAGGACCGGGTCGACCCCGAAACGGGCGAAGTATCGCCCTGTGTACTTTTGGATTCGGTCCAGTCCCAAGCCAACCGTATGGAACTGGCCTTGCTCGATGCACATCGCGCAGGAAAGGTTGAGTTACCTCTGATAGTCGCAAACTTCGACCAAGAATCACTGCTCAAAAAGTTTTCGGTAAGCAGCCTGGAAGCACCGCATCGGGTGGCTGATGCCCTCTTCAGAGACAGCCTTCTCGGTGATGTGATGTTCCGAAAATCCGACAAAGGGCGCGTTCTCGATTACGCCGATATCCGTAATGCAACCGATATTTTCGGACTTTGCCCGACCGCACTGGTATTTGGCCTTTGGGATTCGACGGGTCCGCGTGGCGGCTTGGGCGCAAAATTCCAGCGCGCGCTCGTATCCGAAATGATCGGTATGAATGCGGTCCAAGGTAGCAAAACGAGCAGTCGTATTGATCCAGCACAGATTACGGTAGGCGCAGGCACGCTCTACACGCGTAAGCTAGAAAAAGACAATGCGCCTGACTGGACACTCGATAGTGCATCAGGCAGCAAGAAACTCGGCAAAGACGGCAAGCCTTCAGAAGCCAACCACGGCAACGTCACACCAAGCTTCGTTGACGGCGGTTTCACGATTTCGAAGGCCGTTCAGACCACGGTGCTCTCGCTGGCGGCACTTCGCAGACTGCGTTTCCCGCTTAATGGCGAAGCAGCTTCTAAACCAGACGTCGATATTGCCGCGCGTACAACACTCGCTGCTCTCGGCTTGGCTGCAGGCGCAATGTCGCGCACCGACGGCGACCTGCGTTCGCGTTGCCATTTGTTTGCTCAAGAAGCACCTGTATGGGAGTTATTGAACGAGCCCGGCCAAACACCCGTCCAATACGAGTTGAACAGCACAGCGGCAATTGGATTGCTGAATGACGCGATTCAAATGGCAAGAGACGCAGGATTACCGTGGGAGGGGGAGATCGAGCTGACACCCTCTGACGAGCTGGTGGAGCTGGTTCGTCGAAGCCAGGAATTAGCCACTACTTCGGCTGAGGCAGACAAGTAATGCTTGTATTGGCCATACGCTACCTGAACGGTTGGGCGATGGCGGCAGCAGACGGGGCCAAGAAAGAGCAAGCGGAATGGCCGCCACACCCGAGCCGTGTATTCATGGCCTTAGCCGCCGCCTGGTTCGAGACAGGTGAAGATCCAGCGGAAGGTGACGCATTGCGCTGGCTAGAAGCCGAACCGCCACCCGATATTGCGTGCACGGATGCCGAGATACGTCAAAGCACTGACCGGCCGACAATAAGTTACGTGCCGGTTAACGACTCACGAGTCGGGCGAAAACCACCAAAGAAAAACGATCTCGGCAAACTAAAAGAAGCCGGACTCGCCGCCCTACCGGAGTTTCGTCCACGCCAACCGCGCAGATTCCCCGTAGCGATTCCGCACAATCCTGTTGTTCATCTGATCTGGAACAACACGCCGAACGAGAAACATCGAGAAGCCTTGCAACAACTCGCCACGAAAGTCATTTGTGTCGGGCATTCCGCATCTTTGGTGCAACTGTGGGTCACCAACGCATCACCCGGAGCAATGTGGACAGCCAGCGAGGGTGTGACGCCACTCCGTTTGCGCATTCCTTCGAGGGGATACCTCGATGCGCTACAGCGACAGCACAACCGAGCTGACGTCATTGCCTATGCCGACATGACTGAGCAAATCAAAACATTAAAGGGCAAGGAGAAGACAAAGATGAAAACAGCCATTTCTGAACGTTTCGGCGAAAACCCTCCGCGCTCTTCGCGACCACAACCGGGGCTCTTTATTGGTTATAAACGTGCGACAGCCGCTGACAATACAGACTGTTCCCGAAGTATTTTCGACAACAATCTGCTGGTTTTTACTTTGCTGGGCAAACGCCCGTCGTTACCCGCAACACTCAAGCTCACCGAGGCGCTGCGAGGCGCTCTAATGTCAACCTGTGCGCGCATCGCAGACGAGACATTACCGGAATGGTTAAGCGGCCACACCACTGATGGCAAACCCACCAAACAAGCACACGTTGCCCTGCTGCCCTTACCCTTCGTGGGATCAAAACATGCGGATGGCCGTATCCTAGGCTTGGGTATCGCGTTACCCCGTGAGCTCGACCCGGAAGACAGCGCGCACTGGCTTGGTCAATTCTTGTATGAGGAGAATGGATTACCGCGTGAACTAAAGCTGTTTGCAGGTCGATGGCTAGAGTCACGGCTTACATTGGAGGTGCGAGAGAAACCACCTGTTAATTTAAACCCGAACACATGGACACAAGCCGCAAACATGTGGGCCAGTGCCACACCGGTAGTCCTCGACCGTCATTTCGATGGTGACGATAAATGGGAACATGCCGCTGAGAGCATAAAAAAAAGCTGTGAGCGCATCGGTCTACCGCGTCCACGTGAGGTAGTGCTACACCCCGTATCATTGATCGAGGGCGTACAACACGCACGTGAATTTCCATCTCTCGTCCGCAAACAAGATGGCGGCCGCCGTCAGCATACGCACGCCGTATTGATTTTCGACCAACCCGTACAAGGCCCGGTGATCGTCGGAGCAGGTCGATTTCGAGGCTACGGTCTGTTTAGACCGACAAATACGGTCCAGTCATATGACTGATCTAACCGCAAAGGAATTCAGCAGTTTCTTCAATGAACTCTGGGGCTATGCACCATTCGCATGGCAACAGAAACTGGCCGAACGTGTTTTATCCAACGAAGAATGTCCCTGGCCTCAAGCGATCGCACTACCAACCGCAGCCGGTAAAACAGCCTGCATCGACATCGCTGTATTCGCCCTGGCCGCACAAGCACAGAGAATGCTACAAGGCGACACTGTTACGGCACCTCGGCGAATCTTTTTTGTCGTGGACCGCCGTATCATTGTCGATGAGGCCTTTGAGCGAGCGCGGAAACTTGCCAATGCGCTAAGGTCCGCTGATGACAGCATTCTAAAAGTGGTTGCGGACGCCTTGAGATTTTTAGCGCGCGGCGAATCGGATAGAGCAGAGGATGAACCTCCCTTAACTGTCCATACCTTGCGTGGGGGCATGTACCGTTCGGAATCTTGGGCACGCAACCCTTTGCAACCGACAGTCGTTGCCTCGACGATTGATCAATTGGGTTCGCGACTACTTTTTCGTCCCTATGGACGGAGTGCCAATATGGCGCCGGTCTACGCGGGCTTGATCGCCAACGACAGCTTGATCCTGCTGGATGAAGCACACTGCGCACAGCCATTCATGCAGAGCCTACAGGCCATTGACCGCTATCGGGCCTGGGCCGAACAACCGCTTAATCGCAGTTTTTACCCCGTAGTCATGTCGGCGACACCACCGAATGGACTGAACATCTTCAAAGACGAATCGGGTGAACCAGAAGATCCGGACCATCCGCTGGGACGGCGGCAATTAGCCTGCAAACCGACAACGCTCGATTTGGTAACCAAAGCAAAAGGAAAAAACGCAACGCGGATTTTGGCAAAGGAACTGGCAAAAGCGGCGGAAAAGCTGATCAATGAACAACGGCGTGCCGTTGTCATCTTTGTTAACCGTGTGGCAACGGCGCGAGCAACACACAAGCAGCTCGCTGATAAGTATGGCGATAGCGTCACTCTGCTGACCGGCCGGATGCGTGGAATAGACAAAGAGACAACAGCGAAAGACAAGCTGACGATACTATCGTCTGCCAATTCGACAACGCGTCAGCTCGATGAACCCCGCTTCGTCGTCGCGACCCAAACACTTGAAGTCGGCGCCGACCTTGACTTCGACGCATTGGTCACCGAATGCGCCAGCCTGGATGCATTGCGACAACGCTTCGGCCGCTTGAATCGCATGGGGCGCGATATCGAAGCCTGCGCCGTCATACTCATGCGTGGCGACCAGGTTAATAAAAACCATGAAGACCCCATATACGGACCCGCACTAGCCAATACATGGGCATGGCTCAATGAACAAATGGGCGAAGGTAAAACCATCGACTTTGGCATTAAGTACATCAACGCACTTCTACCCCAGGATGAAGATCTGCTCGCCTCTTTGAGCGCCCCGGCTAGAGATGCCGCGATCATGTTACCAGCACATATCGATTGCTGGGCACAAACCGCACCTCAACCTGTCCCATCTCCAGATGTTGCACCTTTTCTTCGCGGCCCTAGCTCAGGTACAGCAGACGTCCAGGCTTGTTTACGTGTCCACTTGAATCTCGATGCAATCAAACTCTGCCCACCAACCTCCAGCGAGACGTTACCAGTACCTATCGGGATTTTTAAGCAATGGTTAACCGGAAACCTGATTAGCGACACAAGCGGTGATATTGAAGGTGCAGACTCGGAATCTGATTCGATTCAGGAAAAACGCCCGATTGGGAATACCATAGGTAACGTTCTACGCTGGCGCGGCAAGGAAACGCAGTTAAGCGATTTCACAAACGATCCGACAGCCATTCGACCTGGCGATGTCGTTGTTGTATCTGTCGATGCAGCGAACTTAGCTGTATTGGGCGATATACCTGCTGTGGAAGAAAACAACACTCCTGTACTCGATATCGGTGATCAAGCCTACCTAATCGCACGTGCAAAACCCGTACTGCGCTTGCAGCGTGATTTGCTCTCTTGTTGGCCCAAGGGATCGGCTAAAGAACAAGCCCTTTCCTTGTTGACAACAGACAACGACAACCCAGAGGGGTTAAACCCAGAAGACCTACTTGCGGCGGTACGGAAGATGCTGCAAGTACTAGTGCAGGAAACAGAAGGCATGGGGGAATTCGGTTGGCTGAACAAAGCGGCATATCATCTGAATCAAGAATCAAAACGTAAAAGCTTCTCCCGAAACATCCATCAGATTGACGAAGGCCATCTAATCATCATCGGACAGAACTTGGTTCCAGAACTCCTGCATCAAGCGGATACATTCAGCAGTGATGACGATGTCAACTCATCGGGAATGAGTAACAAGCAGGGGCAGCCAATCAAGTTACGTGATCACCTGCCCGGCGTGGAATCCTTTGCACGCCGGTTTGCCCAAGGTTGTGGACTTTCTGCAGAAATCACCGCCGCGGTAGCCAGAGCCGGGTTGCTACATGACTTAGGTAAGGCCGATCACCGTTTCCAATCATTGCTTCAAGGAGGAAACCGCTTTTTAGCCACAACAGAACCACTTGCCAAATCTGCGGCGATACCAAAAGATCGCCAGGCTTTTGAGCGCGCACGCGAAGCATCCGGGTACCCCGCAGGCGGCCGTCACGAATTATTGTCCATACGTTTGGCGCAATCGGCACCCGATCTGCTACCCAAAGAGCCCTGGCTCCAAGACCTGATCCTGCATTTAATTGCGAGCCATCACGGCCACTGCAGGCCATTTGCGCCTGTTGTTTTAGACGATGATGCGCCAACAACAACGTTGGCACTTCACGAGCAGTCCATGACATGGACTGGAGCAACCAAGCTGGAAAGCCTGGATTCCGGCGTGGCACAGCGCTATTGGCGTTTGGTTCGGCGCTTTGGGTGGTGGGGGCTCGCATGGCTGGAATCTCTGCTCAGACTCGCCGACCACCGGCGCAGCGAATGGGAGCAAATGCAATGATGGACAACAGTAGCGAGCAAAAGACGATAAGTCTGACTTTTTCAGGTATCGATGGAGGTAACCCATTAGGCTTTCTTGTTGCCCTGGGCACCCTTGGTCTTGCTACTGAGAAATGGTCGATGGCACAGCTACTTTGGCAGGCCACGGACGGTTGTTGGCGTCCAACATTGACTGGTTGTCCCGTCGATGAAGACACTTTTCTCGATAATCTATATAAAGCCCTAATGGCAGCTTCGAATGAAGCCTTTAGCCTGAGCAAGAAGCTTCCCTTCAATGCCACAGAATTCAAACAAGGCTTGATAGAGGCTCAATCCGACTGTAGCGCAACACACCGCCGCACCTGCGATTTTCTTGCGGCATTCGGCACCGAAATGTATCCGGATGAAAAAACCGGGATATTCCAAGATTCAAAGTTTCGCATGGTGCGCAGTGGCGACAGCGCTGGCCAAGGCCTACCTGTTTACGCCGAAAACATCCGCAACAGCACAACCATTGAACATTTACGGCGCACCCTTTTTCGCACTTGGGATTACCAAGACCCTAAGGCCAACCTTAATCTGCGCTGGGACCCGATCGATGACCAACGCTATGCCTTGCGTTGGCGCGATCCAAGCAAATCCACCCTGAATGACGGCCCCGGCACCATGATCGGCGCTAATGGCCTTGCCATCGAAGCACTACAATACTTCCCTACCTTTATTACCAACGGAAGCACGGCAAGTACGACCGCATTTTATCGAAGCAGGCGCCGAGAAGTGTTTATGACATGGCCGATTTGGACCGTACCGCTCGATATACAGTGCATCAAATCTCTACTCAGTCACCCCGCTATCGTAGAGGAGGAAACAAATAGAGAAGAGCTGAATGCGGCAGGTATTGCTGAGGTATATCGTAGCCAACGTATTCAGCAGAATCAGTACTACAGCAATTTTGCACCAGCCCATCCTGTTTAGCTTTAACGGCTTAGAAGCAATAAAAGCACCTTGGTTTCGCTGAGATAAATCGCGGGACCAACGAATTCAAGAACGCCATGGACCAGGACAGTCAGCAGGAACTGCCGCTCCCGTTTCCCGAACTGGCCGAGGATTCTCCCTTGTTGCCGGCACGCATGGTCAACGAGTTCGAGTACTGTCCACGGTTGGCCTATCTGGAATGGGTGCAAGGCGAATGGGCCGACTCGGGCGATACCGTTGAAGGACGTCACACTCACCGTCGCGTAGACAAAAAGTCGGGGCAACTACCCGAACAAACCGACGACTTCGAGAAGTTCCATGCCCGATCGATCGAGCTGTCGTCCAACCGCCTCGGCCTGATCGCCCGGCTGGATCTGGTCGAAGGCGAAAACGGCGAAGTCATACCGGTAGACTACAAACGCGGCAAACGCCCGCACGTAGCCAAAGGTGCCTATGACCCGGAACGCATCCAACTTTGCGTACAAGGCATGCTGCTGGCAGAGCATGGCTACCAATGCGATACCGGCATTTTGTATTTCGCCGCGTCGAAAGAGCGCGTGCGGGTCGAATTCGATGACGAGCTACGCAACCGCACCCTGTCGGCGATCAATGGCCTGCGCCTGATCGCCGCGGGTGGGCGCATGCCAGCGCCATTGGAGGACAGCCCCAAATGCCCACGCTGCTCACTCGTGGGTATCTGCTTACCCGATGAAGTCAACTTTCTGCGCAAGCCCGACAGCTCGCCCCGCCCCATGGCCGTCAGCCGCGACGAAGCACTGCCTTTATATGTTCAGGCCAATCGCGCCAAAGTGGCCAAGAAAGGTGAAACCCTCGAAGTTTCGGTCGAAGACAAAGCCGTAACCAGTATACGCCTGCTGGACGTGTCGCAAGTCGTGCTCATGGGCAATGTGTATGTCACGACACCCTGCCTGCATGAACTCATGCGGCGTGAGATTCCGATTTCCTGGCACTCCTACGGCGGCTGGTTTCTCGGGCACAGCGTAGGCCTTGGTCATAAGAACGTCGAGTTGCGCACGGCGCAATACAAGGCAAGTTTCGATGAAGCGACCTGTTTGAGGTTGGCCAAGACACTGGTGCGTAACAAAATCCTGAATTGTCGAACACTGCTGCGACGAAACTGGCGGGGCGAGGAAGATGTTCAACCCTTGCTGGACGCACTCAAAGGCGATGCGCGAGGCGTCGCCCGCGCCGAGGATCAACAAACCCTGCTGGGTATCGAGGGCGCTTCCGCGGCCCGTTATTTCGGGGCGTTCGGTAATCTGATCAAACAGGAAAAGGATCCGCAAAGCTTTGTTTTCGACTTTGCTCGGCGCAAACGCAGACCGCCACCCGATGCGGTCAACGCCTTATTGTCCTACGCCTACACCGTGCTGGTGCGTACCTGGACGGTCACCCTTAGTGCAGTCGGCTTCGATCCCTATCGCGGCTTCTATCATCAACCGAGATACGGCCGGCCCGCGTTGTCGCTCGACCTCATGGAGCCCTTCAGATCGTTGATTGCCGAATCGGCGGTAATCTCCGCTATCAACAATGGCGAGGTTCGGCCGGCCGATTTCATTACCGCCGGTGGTGGCGTGGCGCTGACCAGCGAGGGTAGAAAACGTTTTCTGGGCGTGATCGAGCGGCGCCTGGGTCAAGAGGTCACACATCCTTTATTCGGTTATCGCATCAGTTATCGACGCACCCTGGAAGTACAGGCACGACTGCTGGGACGTTTCCTGCTTGAAGATATCGACCACTATCCCGAATTCATCACACGGTGACGACCATGGAAGAACACCTCTACGTCGTAACTTATGACATCAGCGACACCAAACGCTGGCGCGCGGTATTCAAGCTTATGAAAGGCTACGGTGAATGGTTGCAGCTATCGGTATTCCAATGCAGGCTGAGCCGCAAACGCCATGCCGAACTCCTGGCGACCCTCGATGAAATCATTCACCACAAAGACGATCATGTATTAATGCTTGACCTAGGCTCGGCAGAACGTGTGAGCCCCAGGGTTGTCAGTCTCGGCAAATCGTTTCGGCCAGTTGAGCGTGAACCCGTCATTGTCTAGATTGATTCGAGGCAATGCAGCATCGTTTGCCTCGGCTGTGCGAGCACTGAGGTCATTGCAAGATTCCCAGTGACCACTCGCACGCTGTAAGCTATTTAAAAACTTGGATTATTTCTACAGCCCGTCATGAATTTGCAATTTAGCAAACCCGTTTGCATATCGAATGCGCCACCGCTCGCAAATGCGGTATTGCATATCGAGCAATCAATAGCTTACGGTTGGGCTGTGATCCACGGCTAACAGCCGTGGCCTCATTGAAGCATTGCAGGAAAGGTGTTTAGTCCCCTCGAATTGGGAGTGATCCACGGCTAACAGCCGTGGCCTCATTGAAGCGCGGTTGCGATACCGTCAGGATTGCCGCCAGCCGCGCCGGGTGATCCACGGCTAACAGCCGTGGCCTCATTGAAGCTGGCGGTCTTGCCCGACCCCATGAACGCACCCAGGAGTGATCCACGGCTAACAGCCGTGGCCTCATTGAAGCGGGTATCCCGACAACATGACATGCGCCGGCAGTGACCGGTGATCCACGGCTAACAGCCGTGGCCTCATTGAAGCCGGGTGTGTACGACGCCAGTGCGGAAGGATTAGATCAGTGATCCACGGCTAACAGCCGTGGCCTCATTGAAGCTTATCGATGTCTGCGATGATCTCGAAGTCCTTCGTTGTGATCCACGGCTAACAGCCGTGGCCTCATTGAAGCGATCTCACGACCCACACGGAACCCACGTACGCCAAAGTGATCCACGGCTAACAGCCGTGGCCTCATTGAAGCCGCAGAGGTGGCAATCGCCAAAGCCAAGGGAGAGGAAGTGATCCACGGCTAACAGCCGTGGCCTCATTGAAGCTACGCAATGGGCATGCGTCGCATTCGGATTCAAGCTCGTGATCCACGGCTAACAGCCGTGGCCTCATTGAAGCACCAGGCACAGCAAAAAGAGTTTTGGTTAGATGACAATGTGATCCACGGCTAACAGCCGTGGCCTCATTGAAGCGGTGGAGCTTACGGCCCAAGTACAGCTTGGTTTCCGGTGATCCACGGCTAACAGCCGTGGCCTCATTGAAGCGAGATGCCTCTAGCCCGATTGGCGGAACGGTTCGTGTGATCCACGGCTAACAGCCGTGGCCTCATTGAAGCGTATCGCGAGATCGTCGAAGGCGAGACGGTTCCTGAGTGATCCACGGCTAACAGCCGTGGCCTCATTGAAGCCCTAGCGGCATAGTTGTCCCACGAGGTTCGATCAATGTGATCCACGGCTAACAGCCGTGGCCTCATTGAAGCATTGAAGCCTCGCCGCCCTCTGTGACCGTCGGCGATGTGATCCACGGCTAACAGCCGTGGCCTCATTGAAGCAAGTCCATTGGATTCGCTGCGGTGGTCAAAGATCCGAAGTGATCCACGGCTAACAGCCGTGGCCTCATTGAAGCCAGATACCGCAGGGCGTTGTCGAGAAGATACTTGCCAGTGATCCACGGCTAACAGCCGTGGCCTCATTGAAGCGAGCACGGCCGCTTTGTAGCCGTAGAGCAAATCAACGGGTGATCCACGGCTAACAGCCGTGGCCTCATTGAAGCAAGATCTAAACACAGATCTTAAGGACCACGCGGCGGTGATCCACGGCTAACAGCCGTGGCCTCATTGAAGCGGGAAAATCGATGGGATACGATGACACTTGAAGCGATGTGATCCACGGCTAACAGCCGTGGCCTCATTGAAGCAACAGCAGACTATGGCGGGCATGCCGCCGACACCTGGGTGATCCACGGCTAACAGCCGTGGCCTCATTGAAGCCGCATTCATGGTGTCGTCCCTGTCGGGTTAAAGAGTGTGATCCACGGCTAACAGCCGTGGCCTCATTGAAGCTGTAAGTACCGTTATCAGGATGGTTCGTTCGCGACCGGTGATCCACGGCTAACAGCCGTGGCCTCATTGAAGCTAATTAGAATTATTAGGTACATCTTTTTTATGTAAAACGTGATCCACGGCTAACAGCCGTGGCCTCATTGAAGCAACGTTGCTGCGTAGCTATTCATTGCAATCAATTGGCTGTGATCCACGGCTAACAGCCGTGGCCTCATTGAAGCCTGGGCATTATTTGAGCGACTGGGAGAAGGGGCGAGGTGATCCACGGCTAACAGCCGTGGCCTCATTGAAGCTTCGGGTCAAGCTTTTTGGCGTTTTGGCCGGGGTCGGGTGATCCACGGCTAACAGCCGTGGCCTCATTGAAGCCTGGATCGTGGCACGGCTTTTCCAGGCAGCGCCGACGTGTGATCCACGGCTAACAGCCGTGGCCTCATTGAAGCTGCTGTATCGTCGTAATCCGCATACCATTCACTGGTGTGATCCACGGCTAACAGCCGTGGCCTCATTGAAGCGCCCAGAGGTTGTCCCCGAGGTTGTCCCTGAGGTTGTGTGATCCACGGCTAACAGCCGTGGCCTCATTGAAGCCCTGACATGCGTTCCTCCTATCAGGTCGCGTCGAACGGTGATCCACGGCTAACAGCCGTGGCCTCATTGAAGCAGCAGCAAGGCGGTCTTGCCCATCGCCGGTCGCGCACCGGTGATCCACGGCTAACAGCCGTGGCCTCATTGAAGCTGCTGCGAGTCGGCCGGGCATGGCCTGCAGGTTTTGTGATCCACGGCTAACAGCCGTGGCCTCATTGAAGCAGCCAGACCACTAGGCTGCCGCTCGGCGTGGACTGAGTGATCCACGGCTAACAGCCGTGGCCTCATTGAAGCTTATTTTAATTATCAGTGTGCTCGTCCACTTCCATTGTGATCCACGGCTAACAGCCGTGGCCTCATTGAAGCATTGCATACGTATCTGTAGCATACGATCTTCTTCCGGGTGATCCACGGCTAACAGCCGTGGCCTCATTGAAGCAGTTCGTTACCCCCTGGTTGGGTCATCGGTACCGGCAGTGATCCACGGCTAACAGCCGTGGCCTCATTGAAGCTGTACCGGCAAACTTCGGGGCTATAACAATCAATCACTGTGATCCACGGCTAACAGCCGTGGCCTCATTGAAGCGTCTTGGTAATACTCGAACAGCACGCGGTAAACCAGGTGATCCACGGCTAACAGCCGTGGCCTCATTGAAGCATGCCCGGGGTATGCATTTAATTTTTAATGTTTTATCGTGATCCACGGCTAACAGCCGTGGCCTCATTGAAGCTCTGCGGATTCAGATTCGGTAAATGCTTGTCGAATTTCGGTGATCCACGGCTAACAGCCGTGGCCTCATTGAAGCGAGATTGCGGACGATACCGGTCAGCACATTGGTGGAAGTGATCCACGGCTAACAGCCGTGGCCTCATTGAAGCGGTACTTGTTTACCGCCTTTCTCTTCCAACACGTAGTGATCCACGGCTAACAGCCGTGGCCTCATTGAAGCGCGAGTAGTCGGTAGATTCTCGCCGCCTCCCGAAGGAGTGATCCACGGCTAACAGCCGTGGCCTCATTGAAGCTTGTAACCTGTGTCTGCTGGTCATGCGGACCCCTTGCGGTGATCCACGGCTAACAGCCGTGGCCTCATTGAAGCCACGATACGCACCGGGCCGACGGTATCAACCAACTCCGTGATCCACGGCTAACAGCCGTGGCCTCATTGAAGCGCTGTATTCCTTGCGTCGCTTGCGCAACATCCGGCGTGATCCACGGCTAACAGCCGTGGCCTCATTGAAGCATCGGGTCGTTCCAGAAGCGCTTCAGTGCCGTGTTGGGTGATCCACGGCTAACAGCCGTGGCCTCATTGAAGCCACGTCATTCGGGCGGACTTCACCCGGACCCGTAATGTGATCCACGGCTAACAGCCGTGGCCTCATTGAAGCGATCAAGTGACCGCGCCCACCTACGCCAAATTAGGGGTGATCCACGGCTAACAGCCGTGGCCTCATTGAAGCAAGCTGGAGCCACAGGGCGATGTATGTGCCGCTGGCGTGATCCACGGCTAACAGCCCGTGGCCTCATTGAAACGCCGCTCAAACGCTCGGATACGACATCATGGATACTTGATCCACAGCTAACCACCGCAGCTCGACTTAAACAAAACAAGAATAAACCACACTTCCATAACTAGAAGCGGTAGGTCAATGCCAAGCTCAGCTTTTCGAACTCCGCCTCCTCGATACGTATGACAGAGCCGTTGCTGTTTATCTTGGTATCGGACTCGAAATCCACCACGCTGTAATCCAGTCTCACAGCCCAATGTTCCGACAAGGCACGCCGATAGCCCAGGCCATAGAGAAAACCGGTTTCCGTAAAGCCATGTTTGAGCGGAACGGCTGCGCCTTCGGTACTGAACCTACCGTGTACGACACCAAGACGCGCATAAACCGAGTCTTTGGCGGTAAAGGCATAGTGTAGATTCGTCGCCAAGGTATGGGTGTCCTTGGCCTCGTTGGACCCCTTGTTCCCCGGCAGTGTATCCGAGGTATCCAAATCCGCATCGATATGATCGTAATTGTATTCCAACTCGGCGAAAACATGACCGGATTCGAATACACGCGCACCCAGAACGACACCAAACCCCTCATCGTCCTTATCGGCACTGAAAAACTGGGTATCGTCAAAAGACTTCTCCGCATCGATGTCGTAATAAGAACCGACAAGCCCCAAATATGGCTGAAACAAAAATTCGGCCATTGCGGGGCTCGATAGGCATACGGAAAACATGGATACTGCGATAACTTTCTTCATCTTAAGCCCTTTACAAAGGGACGAAATACCGACGAGAAAGTAAGAATCAGAAACAATCCCAACGTCATCGAACAGGCTCAGCCCCTTGAACAAAAAGAACAGGAAATCAATCCCAGTTAATTACACCAAAAAAGCATGTATAAATAAAAATTCTACTATAAAAATATTCAGATTTTATTCGCTTTAAAAAAATCTAAGTTAACTATTACATCCTGCAATTCATTGGTTACAATGATTACCTTTCACAGAAGTGAATATTTTTGCATCTTGCGGGCTGTCACTAGGCAAAACCATCTCGAAAACTCGATCTAAATTATCAAAATTCACTTCCATTATAAGCTTATTTTTAATGCTTTCTGAAACCAGACACCCCTCTTGCCCCGGCTCTTCCGACTTCCTCTTAGTGGCCGACCTAGCCAACTCCGTTAACTTATCTAAGCCATCACCAGAGCTGGACCCACCTGATTGGACAGTCAATGGACTGAGATAAGTGCTTCCTCCATCATGAGCAATAGGCTCTAGAGAGAAGCTATGAGACGCAAGAG
>JANQLO010000005.1 GCA_028280505.1 Chromatiales bacterium
AAACATTCGTACAACGATTTGCGCTCAATGGTGCGGATACCCTTTGTCCTATTCGGTTTTGTGAAAGATCCGGCGTCGCGTCTCGACCGACGATGTGCGGGGAGGCGCAAGTGTCGTGAGAGGCAGGACGCCTGAAGTCATCCTTCGTGCAACATGCGGGCTAGCGCTGATTAAAGCGTCTCGGATGCGAAATCGGCGAGCCGCGACCGTTCACCGCGCAACAGGGTGATATGACCGCCGTGCGGCCAGTCTTTGAACCGGTCGACGACATAGGTCAGGCCCGAAGTCGTTTCGGTTAGATAAGGCGTGTCGATCTGCGCCACGTTACCGAGGCAAACGATTTTTGTACCGGGTCCGGCACGTGTGATTAAAGTCTTCATCTGCTTCGGCGTCAGATTCTGCGCCTCATCGAGAATGATGTATTTGTTGAGAAAGGTTCGTCCGCGCATGAAGTTCAGCGAATGGATGCGGATGCGAGAGCGTAGCAGATCATCAGTGGCCGCTCGGCCCCATTGGCCGCCTTCGGTCTGAGTCAGTACCTCGAGGTTGTCCATCAGCGCGCCCATCCAAGGGGTCATCTTTTCCTCTTCGGTGCCGGGGAGGAAACCGATATCTTCCCCTACCGGCACAGTGACCCGGGTCATGACGATTTCGCGAAAACGGTTTTGATCGAGGACTTGGGCCAGTCCGGCCGCGAGCGCCAGCAAGGTCTTGCCGGTACCTGCGGTACCCAGCAGAGAAACGAAATCAATGTCGGGATCCATCAGCAGATTCAGGGCGAAGTTTTGCTCACGATTACGTGCGCTGATACCCCAGACGGCATGTTTGGAGGACCGGTAGTCGTTGACCACTTCGATGATGGCGTGCTCGTCTTCCTTTTTGCGCACGATGGCTTCGAACGGCTGGTCGCCATCCATATACAAACACTGATTGACGTACCAGCCGTCAGTGTCCGGGCCGGTGACCTTGTAGTAGGTGTGGCCGTCTTCCTGCCAAGAATCGACGTCTTTGCTGTGGGTGTTCCAAAAACCGGTCGGCAGTTCGAATTCACCCGTGTAGAGCAGATTGACGTCGTCAAGGACCTGGTCGTTGTGGTAATCCTCGGTGTGGATGCCGATGATCGACGCCTTGATCCTCAGATTGATGTCTTTCGATACCAGGGTTATGTGGCGCTGTGGTGCCATTTCGGCCAAGGCCAGGGTCGTGCCGAGGATGTTGTTGTCGGGAATATTGCCCGGCAGCGTCGGCGGCAGCTCTTTAGGTTGTAGCTGGGTCTGGAAAAACAGGTGGCCGCAATTGCTGCCGTTGTCGTTGCCATTACTGCCGTTACGCATTTTGGCCGAGCAGGGCAGCGGTAGGCCGGAATCGATGTCCTGCTTGGATGCACTACTCATCAACTCGTCAAGGAAACGGCTTACCTGACGAACATTGCGCGCGACCTCCGATGTGCCTTTCTTGGCCCTGTCGAGCTCTTCGAGCACGACCATGGGCAAAAAGATGTCGTGTTCGGCGAAACGGAAGATCGAGGAGGGGTCGTGCATCAGCACATTGGTGTCGAGGACGAAAAGCTTTTTATCTTGGCGCGATTTGATGCCCATGGTGCTCCGGAGGGTAACAGACGGTGGTCGGCTGATTACTTGTTCAGTGCTTTGACGGCTTCGAGAACTTCGTCGACATGATCTTTGACCTTGACGCCACGCCATGCCTGCCGCAGCACGCCGTCGGCATCGATCAAGAAGGTGCTGCGTTCGATGCCGCGTACCTGCTTGCCGTACATGTTCTTCATTTTCATGACGCCGAAGGCCGTGCACAATGCTTCGTCCTTGTCGGCAACCAAGTCGAATGGAAAACCTTGCTTCGCCTTGAAGTTCTCCTGGGCTTTGAGGCTGTCACGCGACGCGCCGAGGATGACGCAAGACTGCCGCCGGAACTTTGCGATCGCGGCAGTAAAGTCCAGGCCTTCCTGCGTGCAGCCGGGTGTGCTTGCTTTGGGATAGAAATACAGCACCAGCGGTTTGCCGCGGTAATCTGCCAAATTGGCCTGGCGATCGCCGGTGAGATGCAAATCGACCTTGGGTGCCTTCTTGCCGATCGCGGGGGTACTCATGTCGGGGTCTCCTATCAGCCCTTGATGGGTTCGAGCACGGCGTCGAGGTTCATGCTGTCACAGAAGTCCATGAATTCGTCGCGCAGTGCGGCGATGTGTATATCGGCCGGAATGCCGATGCTCATGCGTACCGAGAACATGGGGGTGCCGGTGTGCGCGGCGGCGTAGCTGCTGGTGGTCATGTCCTCGATATTGATTTTCTTATCCGAGAAGAAACTGGCGAGACTGTATACGATGCCCGGGTGATCGAGCGCAACGACATCCACGCCGTAGGGCAGTAAATTGCCTTCGGGGCTGCGCTCCTCCGTGCGTTTGGTAATGATGACAAGCCCCAGTCGCTCTTGTAGGTCGGGCACCTGGTCTTCCAGCTTGGCCAGCAGATTCCAAGGCCCTTCGACCATCAAAAGGATCGCGAATTCGCCGCCCAGTACGGTCATGCGGCTGTCGGTGATATTGCAATCGAGCTCGTAGATCGCTTTGGACAACTGATTGACGATGCCGGGCTGGTCCTTGCCCAGAGCCGAGATGACGAGATGATTGTTTTTTGCTGGCATGGGGGACGGCCGAAGGGTGCTGGATATGCTCAGAGT
Source organism: Chromatiales bacterium (assembly GCA_028280505.1). Classification (GTDB taxonomy): domain Bacteria; phylum Pseudomonadota; class Gammaproteobacteria; order Chromatiales; family Chromatiaceae; genus Thiosocius. Next base: position 2,698 of record JANQLO010000005.1, read on the forward strand.
GTACTGCGCGGATTGGCGCTTGTCTCGCCGGCTTGGTGTCGTGATGGTTTGATGACGTCAGCGCTGTCTGGTATGCGTCGAAAGCGAGTTCCGCCCGTAGGGCACGATGATGTGTACCGCTTCAATCGTCGTCGATCGTCGCGGCACGTAGTGCTTCAGCGGCCAATTCGGGACTGACCGTGCTCACGAACAGACCGGAGCCCAGTTCGAAACCGGTAGGGATGCTGGTACGTGGACAGATTTCCAGATGCCAGTGGTAGCTCGCGTCGCAATGATCGTACTCGCTGCCGTGGGGCATCGAGTGCAGGAAGAAATTGTACTGAACGCCGCCGACGACCTTGTCCAGTCTTGCCATCGTTCGACGCAGCACGCGGGCGAAGTCGACCAGGTCCTCGCGTGTTGCCTTGAGGAAGTCCGCCTGGTGTTGCAGCGGCAGGATGTGGATTTCCCATTCGAAACGGCTGGCGAAGGGTTTGATCGCGACGAAACGTGTGCCGCGTTCGACCACGTACTGGCCTACGCTGATCTTGCGCCGGATCTGGCCGGATTCGCGATCGTAAATGGTCGCTTCGAAGGTGAGCGCTTCGTCGATCAGCGAGCAGAAAACGCAATGGCCGAACTTGCTGTGATACTCGCGGCTGTGCCGCACCTCGTTTTGGACGTTTTCCGGCACCACCGGTGTCGCGATGATCTGACTGTGGGTGTGGGGGATGCTGGCACCTGCGGCCGCACCGAAGTTTTTGAAGATGAGTACATATTTGAGCCGGCTGTCCGAGGCGTACAATTCGGCCATGCGTTGCTGGTAAACCGAGAACAGGTTGGCTAGATGTTCGCGCCCCATCTCGTGCAGGGCGATCCCGTGATTGGGGTTGTCGATGACCACCTCATGGCGACCGTAGCCATCAATGACCTGCTGTAGGCCGAATGCGATATTGGTTTGTGCACGGTCGTCGCCGAGCACGGGGTAAAGATTGGGTACGATCCGGATGTCCCAGTCCCGGCTATCCGGGTAGCTTTTGATTTCGGGGGGGGTGCGTTCTTCGTTACCCCGGCAGAACGGGCACGTGTCGACCACGGCCCGGGTATCGCGCTCGACGCGCTCTTCCGCCTTTTTGGGCCGCATGCCGCGTGCGGTCGCAACCAGGACCGATTCGGTCGGAACGATGGGATTGATCCTGATTTCTCGGATGTTGTCGCCTTCAGCGTCGCTCATGGTCGGTTTCCCACTGTGCTTCTCAGCAAAGTTCTACTGGCAGCCGGGGTTTGGCTCAAGCTGACCGTTTTAATGGGGGCATCGAATCGCAGGGGCGTAAAATGATCGGTCCCTGGTGCCTGGCAACGCCGCAGGATAAAATGCGCGGCTTGAACCCTAGCGGAGCCAGTAGATGATTCAGGGCAGTCTGGTCGCCATCGTGACCCCCATGCGTGCCGACGGTGGCGTCGACCGTGAGGCCTTCCGGCGCCTGATCGATTGGCATGTCGCGCAGGGAACCGATGCCATCATTGCGGTTGGCACCACCGGCGAGTCCGCGACGCTGGATGAGCAAGAACATTGCGATGTCATCGCGTTGGCGGTCGAACACGCCTCAGGCCGTATCCCGGTGATCGCCGGTACCGGCGCCAATTCGACCAGCGAGGCGATTTCGCTGACTTCCTGTGCACGCGATGCCGGGGCCGATGCTTGTCTGCTGGTCACGCCCTATTACAACAAACCGACGCAGGAAGGTCTGTACCAACACCACAAAGCGGTTGCCGAGGCTGTCCCGATACCCCAGATCCTGTACAACGTTCCGGGCCGCACAGCGGTCGATATGTTGCCCGAGACGGTGGCCAGGATTGCCGAGATCGACAACGTTATCGGGGTCAAGGAGGCCACGGGGCAGTTGGATCGTATCACGCGTCTACGCAACCTGGCCGGGCCCGATTTCGCGATCTACAGCGGCGATGATGCGACCGCGCGCGAGGCCATTTTGCTGGGCGCGAACGGCGATATCTCGGTTACCGCGAACATTGCACCGGCGGCGATGCACGAAATGTGTGCTGCGGCACTGGCCGGCGATGCGGCCAAGGCCGAAGAGATCGATGGCCGGCTGGCCGGTTTGCATCGCGATCTGTTCCTCGAGGCCAATCCGATCCCCGTCAAGTGGGCCTTGGCTGAAATGGGCCATGTCGACAAAGGCATTCGCCTGCCGTTGACCTGGTTTTCGGCAGAATTTCACAGTCAGCTGCGCAGCGCCATGCAGCAGGCCGGCATAATCTGAACGTCAATCTACGGTCCGCTGAATCAAGTCGGCGGTCTGCGGGAATTTCTTTATTTATGATGCAGAAGCCTTTTCGTTACTTTCTTTTGGCCCTGACCGTGCCCGGTCTCGTCGCTTGCGGTAGTTTTAACGTCGATGATGTCCTGCCGGACAAAAGGGTCGAGTACAAGCGTGAGCGCCAGGCGGAAGTGAACCTCGAGATACCACCCGATCTCACGTCCGATCGGATCAATGACCGTATGGCGGTCCCGGATAATTTGGGTGGCGTTTCCACCAGCTATTCCGAGTATGTCACCGATCGCCAGTTACGTGGTGCTGACGGTAGCCAAACGCGCGCGGTCGCCGGCAGTGTGCTGCCGGAGCTCAGTGACATCGAGGTAATGCGTGACGGTGATGTACGCTGGCTACGGGTTGGTGCGCCGGTCGAGGACGTATGGCAGCGTGTGATCGATTTTTGGCAGGAAAATGGCATTCTGATGGTGGAGCAGGACCCGACGGTCGGTATCATGCGCACTTCCTGGCTGGAAAACCGTGCCGACATTGGCCGCGATTTTATTACCGACTCCATCCGGCGTGTGTTAGACGGTCTTTATGAGGCAGGTACCCGCGATCAATATCGTATCCGCTTGGAACGTACCAGACAGGACGGCACCGAGCTTTATCTCACCCATTTCGGTATGGAAGAACAGGTGATTCAGGGAACGGGGGGCACGATCGAGCGTACCGTCTGGGTGCCGCGCGAGCGCGATCCCGAGCTTGAGGTCGAGATGTTACGGCGTCTGATGAATTATCTCGGTGCCGCCGACGAGCGCGCGCGCGTTCAGCTTGCGGCGCGCGGACAGCGCGCGGAGGCCCGTTCGGAGCTGATCAACACGCGTGCCGGTACCGAGCTGCGAATCGAGGAACAGTTCAGCCGTGCCTGGCGCCTTGTCGGTCTGGCGCTTGACCGGGTCGGTTTCGCGGTCGAGGATCGCGACCGTTCGGCCGGTATCTACTATGTCCGCTACAACGACCCGTCGAAAGAGGATGCGGACAAGGGATGGCTGTCGAGTTTGGCCTTCTGGCGTAGCGATGACGATATCGACAAGGTCAACCGTTACCAGGTCAAGGTCCTGGGTGAGCCGGGTCTGACCGTGGTGAGTGTTGGTGACGAACAGGGGGAACCAGACAATTCTCCCACCGCGCTTCGCATTCTTACGTTGTTGAAAGAGCAGATCCGCTGATCGTCGATGGGGTTTCGTTTCGCCTCGCTGGGTAGCGGCAGCCGTGGCAATGCAACCCTGATCGAAGCCGGTAATACGCGAGTTGTCGTCGATTGCGGCTTCGCCGCACGTGAATTCGCGGTGCGTTGTACCGTGCTCGGTATCGATCCCGCCGGTCTTGACGCCATTCTGGTGACGCACGAGCATGGCGATCATATTCGTGGTGTGGGTGCGGTCGCGCGGCGATACGGGTTACCGGTCTGGATGTCGCGGGGCACCTGGCAGGCAACGAGTTTTGGCCGTATCGATCAGCTCCATCTCTTCGCGGGGCATGCGGGTAGCTTTCAGCTCGGTGATTTGGTGATCGAGCCCGTTCCGGTGCCACATGATGCGCGTGAGCCGATCCAGTTCGTATTCGGCCACGGTGGCCTGCGTTTCGGACTCTTGACCGATTTGGGTAGCATTACCCCGCGTGTCGTCGCGGCCTACGACGGTGTCGATGCGTTGTTGTTGGAGTGCAATCACGACGCCGAGATGTTGGCTGCCGGGCCTTATCCTCCCAGTCTGCAGGCACGGGTGGGCGGGCTTTACGGCCATTTGGGTAATCATCAGGCGGCCGATCTTCTGGGTCGTATCGATCACCAACGCCTATGTCATCTGGTGGCTGGCCATCTCAGCGAAAAGAACAATTCGCCCGAATTGGCGGGGACCGCGTTGATCGGCGTGTCGGACGCTTTGAGCGAGCGACTCAGCCTGCTGGTTCAGGACCGGGCTAGCGATTGGTTTGCGATAGACGCCTGACGCCGTCTGCGTTGCTGCCATATAATTCAACGCTTCCCATCAGCCTTTCTCTTGGGGTTTTCATGCTGACACTGCGCGGTGCGCCCGCACTCTCCGATTTTCGGCTTACAAAACTGCAAAACCGCTGGCGGCCGTCGATCGGTGAGGTCTCGGTTACAACCGCTTTTGTCCATTTCGCAGATATCGATGGCGAGTTGGACGAGACCGATGGCGATATCCTGAGGCGTTTGCTGGATTACGGGCCGGCGCATGGGGATTTAAATCCCGCAGGCCGACTGTTCCTGGTTGGCCCTCGCCCCGGGACGATTTCACCCTGGTCCACCAAGGCGACCGACATTGCACACAACTGTGGTCTTGATCGGGTGCGGCGTATCGAGCGCGGCATTGCCTATTGGATTGGCGGTACCTTCGATACGGGTGCGACCGATGAGATCCGGGCACAGATTCACGATCGCATGACCGAGGTCGTGCTGGACGAGTTTCAGCAGGCCGAGGTGCTGTTCCGTCAGGCCCGGCCGCTTCCGTTCACTCAAGTGGACGTGCTAGAGGGTGGGCGACCGGCATTGCTCGCGGCGAATAGCGAACTGGGTTTGGCGCTGTCGGACGATGAGATCGATTACCTGGTCGAGAGTTTCACCGCCCTGGCACGCAATCCGAGCGATGTCGAACTCATGATGTTCGCGCAGGCCAATTCAGAGCATTGTCGACACAAGATATTCAATGCCGAGTGGACCATCGATGGCGATGCTCAGGCGCACTCTTTGTTCGCGATGATCCGCAACACGACTGAGCAATCGCCCGGTGATGTGCTATCGGCTTACAAGGACAATGCCGCGGTGATTCGCGGTGCGGCCGGCTACCGTTTTTATCCCAATCCGCAGAATGGGGTTTACGGTCGGCATGATGAGGACATCCATATCCTTATGAAGGTCGAGACCCACAATCATCCGACCGCGATTTCGCCCGATCCGGGTGCGGCGACCGGATCAGGTGGCGAGATTCGCGATGAGGGCGCAACCGGGATCGGTGCCAAGCCAAAGGCCGGCTTGTGCGGTTTTTCCGTTTCGAATCTACGGATTCCTGATGCCCGACAACCTTGGGAAACGGATTTCGGCAAACCCGGGCGGATCGTCAGCGCGCTCGATATCATGCTTGAAGGACCCATCGGCGCGGCGGCATTCAACAACGAATTCGGTCGTCCGAACCTGCTGGGCTATTTCCGTACTTTTGAAGAAAGTGTGCCCGCAGCTGATGGTGATGAGTTGCGTGGCTATCACAAGCCGGTCATGTTGGCGGGCGGTTTGGGTAACATCCGTGCCGCGCACGTCGAGAAAAAACCGTTCCCGGCGAACACACCGCTGATTGTGCTCGGTGGTCCGGCGATGTTGATCGGATTAGGCGGCGGTGCGGCCTCGTCGATGGCCTCGGGTACCTCGGCCGAAGATTTGGATTTCGCGTCGGTGCAGCGTGCCAACCCCGAGATGCAACGTCGCTGTCAGGAGGTGATCGATCGTTGTTGGCAGCGGGGCGATGATAGTCCGATTCTGTTCATTCATGACGTCGGTGCGGGAGGGCTGTCGAACGCCTTGCCGGAGCTCGTACACGATGCGTCGCGTGGCGGACGGTTTGAATTGCGCGACGTACCGAACGACGACCCCGGTATGTCGCCGATGGAGATCTGGTGTAACGAAGCACAGGAGCGCTACGTGCTGGCGGTCGCGCGTGAGCGACTGGCCGAGTTCGAGGCGATCTGCGCACGCGAGCGCTGCCCCTATGCGGTCGTGGGGAAGGCCCTGGACGAGCAGCGTCTGGAACTCGGCGATCGTCACTTCGATACACGGCCGATCGATATGCCGATGTCGCTATTGTTCGGTAAACCGCCGCGCATGCAGCGTGATGTGGTGCGGGTGCAACCCGCATTGCAGGCGCTCGAGCTCGATGGCGTCTCGGTAGAACAGGCGGTCGAACGCGTGCTGCGCCTACCCGGCGTCGCCAACAAGACTTTTCTGATCAGCATTGGCGATCGTAGCATCACCGGCATGGTTGCCCGCGATCAAATGGTTGGGCCCTGGCAGGTGCCGGTGGCGGATTGCGCGGTTACCGTGGCGGATTACGACGGTTACTGCGGTGAGGCCATGAGCATGGGCGAACGCACGCCGCTCGCGTTATTGGATGCCGCGGCGTCCGGGCGCATGGCGGTTGGTGAGGCGTTGACCAATCTGGCGGCGGCATCGATCGATGCATTGGGTGATATCAAACTGTCGGCGAACTGGATGGCGGCGGCCGGCCATGCGGGTGAGGACGCAAGACTCTACGAAACGGTCAGGGCAGTCGGTATGGAACTCTGTCCCGCGCTGGGTATTGCCATACCGGTCGGCAAGGATTCGATGTCGATGAAGACGGTGTGGGAACACGAGAGCGAGCGACGGGAGATGACTGCACCGCTATCGTTGATCGTATCCGCCTTTGCTCCAGTCGCCGATGTACGACTGACCTTGACCCCACAATTGCGTACCGACCAAGGCGATACGGATCTGGTGCTGATCGATCTCGGCCTGGGCAACAATCGGCTCGGCGGCAGCGCGCTGGCCCAAGTCTATAAACAGATTGGCGATCGTTCGCCGGATATCGAACAGCCGAAGCTGCTGAAGGCGTTTTTCGGTACGCTCCAGGAACTGAATCGCGATCGTCTGATCCTGGCTTATCACGATCGTTCCGATGGCGGATTGTTTACGACCTTATGTGAAATGGCCTTTGCCGGCCGTTGCGGATTGGACATCGATCTGGCCGGTCTGGCGAAAGACGATCTCGCCGTGTTGTTCAACGAGGAACTGGGTGCAGTCTTGCAAGTCAGGCACAGTGATAGTGACGATGTGCTCTGCAGTCTCGAGCGCGCCGGTCTCGGCGACTGTTGCCAATTGATCGGTACGGTTAGCGAGGATGGCGACATCGTCATTCGGCACGGTGCACGCGAGGTCTACCGTGGTCAACGGATCGCGTTGCAACAGGCTTGGTCGGAGACGACGTTGCGAATGCAAATGCTGCGTGATGATCCCGCTTGTGCTCAAGAGGAGTTCGACCGTATCGCAGTCGACGATCCCGGTCTGTCGGTGCAGCTGACGTTTGATCACAATGACGACATCGCCGCTCCCTTTTTGGAACAGCGGCGGCCGAGGATCGCGATCCTGCGTGAACAAGGTGTCAACGGTCAGGTAGAGATGGCAGCCTCGTTCAACAAGGCCGGATTCGAATGTGTCGATGTACACATGTCCGATATCCTCAGTGGCCGGCTTGCACTGGAGGACTTCCAGGGTTTGGTTGCCTGTGGCGGTTTCAGCTATGGTGACGTGCTCGGCGCGGGCGAGGGTTGGGCGAAATCGATATTGTTCAATGCCCGGGCACGCGATCAGTTCGGTGCGTTCTTTGAACGCGACGATACCTTCAGCCTCGGGGTCTGCAACGGCTGCCAGATGCTGTCCAATCTGAAGTCCCTGATCCCGGGTACCGAACACTGGCCGCATTTCGTACGTAACCGTTCCGAACAGTTCGAAGCCCGGTTACTCATGGTCGAGGTCGAGTCGAGCAACTCGATGCTGCTCGACGGCATGGCCGGTTCGCGTCTGCCGATCGTGGTTGCGCATGGTGAGGGCCGGGCCGAGTTCGGTGATGCCGAACAATTGGCCGCGGCGGATGCGCAGGTGGCGATACGCTATATCGAGAACGACGGCGGTCGAGCCAGCCGTTATCCGGCGAATCCCAACGGTTCACCGGAAGGCATCGCCGGTTTGGCCAGTCGCGACGGGCGCGTGACCATTATGATGCCCCATCCGGAACGGGTGGTGCGCGCGGTCCAGCATTCCTGGCATCCCGACGACTGGATCGAAGATGCGCCCTGGCGGCGTTTGTTCCGTAATGCGCGGCAGTGGTTGGCATGACCGACTCCCGGATCGACGATATCGAGGCACGCCTGATGCATCAGGAATTGGTGATCGAGGTGTTGAATCAGACGGTTGCGCGTCAGGATCGTTCGATTGATGCCTTGCGCGAAGAGGTATCGCAGTTACGTCAGGTGCTGCGAGAGCTGCGGCCTTCGCCACTGGGCGAGGACGGCGGACATGAGCCGCCGCATTACTGAATTTCCCGTCAGCGATAATCGGTCGTCGGTAACTTCCAGATAATAAGGCGATATCGACTCGACCGCTTACCACGTAATGCACGATGCCGCGAAAAGGATTGAGTATCCTTTGAACAAAATACCGTACTGTCGGGGCGTTCGGGGGTGGCTTCATGGGCTACGTTTTATCATGTCGTGATGCGATCGTCGGGTCATCGGTCGGATAATGAAAAAACCATGTTCTCTCTGTCGTACCTTACGTACCGTCGCCTTATCGGTTTTGCTCGGTGCGGCTGCGGGATTGGCGGTATTGCACTACGGCGGTTCACGCGAACTCTCGATGACGGCAACCTTTTTCGGCGCTTTGGGGCCGCTGCTTTGGTGGGCGCGTCGACGTCGTGTCAGTCCGCGCGGACCCCAGTGAAATCTTCGGCCCATCACAACGGTCTTAAATCGGGAGTTGTGCCGAAGGATTAGAGACATGCTGATCAAGCGTCCGAGCGATATCAAACCGTCCGAGATTACCGACCCGGAGACATATGCCAAACGCAGAGAATTTCTCAAGGCCGCGGCCGCATTGGGCGTGGGTGGTTTGATCGGCGGGCCTGTGTCGGCCTTGGTGACACCGAGTGGTCAAGGAGTGCCGATGCGGGGCTTGGTCGATACCACCCATGGCGATGGTCTCGCTTTGACGTCTTATGACGACATTACGTCATACAACAACTTCTATGAGTTCGGCACCGGTAAGGAAGATCCCGCCCGTTATGCACATCAGTTGAAGACACGACCTTGGTCCGTCGTGGTCGATGGTGAGTGCGAGGCGCCCGGCACGATCGATATCGAGGAGATTCTCAAGCGCTTTCCGCAGGAGGAACGCATTTATCGACTGCGTTGCGTCGAGGCCTGGGCCATGGTGGTGCCTTGGGTCGGGTTCCCTTTGTCCAGCCTATTGAGCCGTTTCAAGCCGACCTCGAAAGCCAAGTATGTCGCGTTCGAAACACTGGTCGATCCGCAACAAATGCCGGGCCAAAAACGTGCGGTGCTGGATTGGCCTTATCGCGAAGGGTTGCGCATGGACGAGGCGATGCATCCGCTGACCATTCTCGGTACCGGTTTGTACGGGGAGTTGATGCCGAATCAAAACGGCGCGCCATTGCGTTTGGTGGTGCCGTGGAAGTACGGCTTCAAGAGCATCAAGTCGATTGTGCGGATCAGTTTTACCTTCAATCAACCCACCACGACCTGGTGGGAGTCGGCGCCGCATGAATACGGTTTTTATGCGAACGTGAATCCGGAGGTCGATCATCCGCGCTGGAGCCAGGCGCGCCATCGTATGATCGGCGAGGGCCTATTCTCGCGTAAGCACCCCACGTTGATGTTCAACGGGTATGCCGATCAGGTCGCCGACCTCTATCGCGGGATGGATCTGACCAAGTTTTACTGATGTTTGTGTTTTCCGCCGATGCCTGGATGCGATTTGTCGCCAAACCGCTGATTTTTCTGGTTTGCTTGGTACCCTTCGGGTTGCTGTTCTACGGCGCCTTGATCGGTGATCTGGGGCCTAATCCGGTTGAACGGGTGACCGATATCACCGGCCAATGGGGGCTTCGGTTTTTGCTGTTGACGCTGGCAATATCGCCCATGCGTCGCCTGACCGGCTGGATCTGGTTGCTGCGGTTCCGGCGCATGCTCGGCCTGTTCGTCTTCTTCTACATCAGCTTGCATTTTTTGACCTGGCTGTGGCTGGATCAGGAATTGATCTGGGGTAATGTCATTGCCGATATTGCGAAGCGGCCGTTTGTGACCTTCGGATTTGCCGCCTGGCTGTTGCTGTTGCCGCTGACGGTGACATCGACGCGCGGTATGATGCGTCGCCTGGGACGCAACTGGCAGCGATTGCATCGGGCGATCTATGCGATTGCGATACTCGGCGTGTTGCATTACATCTGGTTGGTGAAAGCGGACTTGTTGCAGCCTTTGATTTACGCGAGCGTGCTGGCGTCGTTGTTACTCGTGCGCTGGAAACCGCAATGGCTGCGACGTTCGACGCAGGCAAACAGCCTTGCGAACGCACGCTGAATCACGGGTTCATAGTTCTTTTGCCATGAACAGACTGCACTCGCCCGGCACGAAACCGGCTCGGCGATAGGCCTGTAGCGCGCGCGGGTTGTCTTCGCGAACTTCCAGTGTCACCCGACAGCAATCCAGTGTGGTTGCCAACTCGGCGATCGCGTCCAGTAGTTTCGCCGCCACACGCCGGCCGCGCCATTCCGGCAGCACGGCGAGATCGTGGATGTTCAATAACGGACGGGCTTGAAAGGTCGAATAGCCGAGAAAACAGGTTGCAACGCCGATCGCCAGGTCTTCGTGCTCGGCCAGCAGGCAGTGTGTGGCGGGATTCTTGGCCAGGTCCGACGCCAAACGATAGCGTTTTGCGGGAGGCAGCGGTCGGCCGATGCCCATGGGATCGCGTGCGTAGGCGTCGAGCAGATCCAGGTAGCGGTCGACGTCATCGGCTTGGGAGAAGTCGACGGGGCGTATATCGATGTCGATCTCATGCATGGCGGCCGACCCGATCGATGGCGAATTGACGGGCGACCCGGCCGCTGCGGGAGCCGCGTTGGCGTGCCCACTGCAAGGCCGCCAGTCGTGTCTCCTCGTCCGTGCAGCTGCCGGCTTCGAGTTTTTGCAGCCAGTGTTCGACGATCGTCAGGTATTGATCCTGATTGAAGGCATAGAACGACAGCCAAAGTCCGAAGCGTTCCGATAACGAGATTTTTTCCTCAATCGCTTCGCCGGCATGAATTTCGCCGTCGATGACGTGTACATCCTGATTGTCCGCCTTTGACTCGGGCAGCAGGTGACGACGGTTGGAACTGGCGTAGATCAGCACATTGTCGGCGGGCGCGGCGATCGAACCCTCCAGTACGGCCTTGAGCGATTTGTACCCGGCATCGTCGGCGCCGAACGAAAGGTCATCGCAGAAGAGCAGAAAACGTTCTTGCCGATCGCCGAGTGCCTCGACGATCTCGGGCAGATCGACCAGATGCTCTTTTTCGACCTCGATCAGACGCAGCCCGCGATTGACATAGGCATTGAATGCCGCTTTGATCAGGGTCGATTTGCCGGTACCGCGTGCCCCCCAGAGCAGCGCATTATTGGCCGGTTTGCCGCGCACGAACTGTTCCGTGTTACGCACGACCTCGGCCTTTTGTTGGTCCATGCACAGCAAGTCGTCGAGCGCTACCCGATGCGGGTTCTTGACCGGCGCCAGACGCATGCCGTGGCGATCGTTGCGCCAGCGGTAGGCATCGTGGGTCCAGTCGGTCGGGGTCGGACGGCCTTGCAGCAGGTTTTCCCAGCGCTCCAGTAGTCGATTGGCGCGTTGAAAAAAGTCGTCGGAGGGGTTCATGCGGCGCCGCTCTCTCGGTGAAAAACTTTTCGGTCCTGGACAAGCCAATCTGTTCTAACTTGATATTTCATAAAATACTAATATACTGTTCATATCGATGTTCGGCACGCCTAACGGGCGCCGGATCACAAAGCTTTCGGGGATTTAAACATGAAAAAGACCATCGCAATGCTCGCGATCGGTGTCTTGCTCAGCTCCGCGCAGGTCTCGGCCTTTTGGGGCTGGAATGACAACAGGGGCTACGGTAACGCCTACAACAACGGCTGGTTCGACGGTGTCGGCAACGCGGATGGCGAGGCCGACTTCACCTTCGATTTCAACTTCACCGCCAGCATGCGGGGTGAGGGTCGTGGTAACGGCTATGGGCATGGATACGGCAATGGTTACGGTCAGGGCTACAACGCCTATGTCCCTTACTATGGCGCGCCTTACGGCTTTCCGCCCGTGCCGCCGCCGGTCACGAACGAAGCCGAGTAAGACCAGATTCAGATCACTTCGCGCCGGGCTCCGAGACCTTGGTGGTGTCTGAGTAACCGTGTGTTAGGCGTCGATCCGCTTGTATTTGATCCGATGCGGATTGACCGCCTCGTCGCCGAGCCGACGCTTCTTGTCTTCTTCATAATCGGCAAAGTTACCTTCGTACCAGACCACGGACGACTCGCCTTCGAAGGCGAGGATGTGGGTCGCGATGCGGTCGAGGAACCAGCGGTCGTGCGAGATCACTACAGCGCACCCGGGGAAGGCCAGCAGGGCCTCTTCCAATGCGCGCAGGGTTTCCACGTCCAGATCGTTGGTCGGTTCGTCGAGCAACAACACATTGCCACCCGATTTCAGCAGTTTGGCCAAATGGACGCGATTGCGTTCGCCGCCGGACAGGTCGCCGACCTTTTTCTGTTGGTCCGAGCCGCGGAAATTGAAGCGTGAGCAATAGGCACGCGACGGCATCTCGAAGCGGCCGACGGTGATGATTTCCTGACCGTCGGAAATTTCTTCCCAGACCGTCTTGTCGCCGTCGAGCGCATCACGGCTCTGGTCGACATAGGCCAGTTGCACGGTCGGGCCGATGCGCAGTTCGCCGCCATCGGGCTGTTCCTGGCCGGTCAACAAACGAAACAGCGTGGTCTTACCCGCACCATTCGGCCCGATGATGCCGACGATGCCACCCTTGGGCAGATTGAAATTGAGATTGTCATAAAGCAGGCGGTCGTCGTAGCCTTTGGTGAGATCGCTCGCCTCGATCACCAGGTCACCCAGACGTTCACCGGGTGGGATATAAATCTCGTTGGTTTCGTTACGTTTCTGGAACTCCTGATTCTGCAGTTCGTCGAAACGGGCGAGGCGGGCCTTGCTTTTCGCTTGGCGGCCCTTGGGGTTTTGACGCACCCATTCGAGCTCTTCTTTCATGGCCTTGATCCGGCCCTGTTCCTGTTTTTCTTCCTGCGCCAGGCGGGCTTCCTTTTGTTCCAGCCAGGACGAGTAATTACCTTCCCATGGAATGCCGTGACCGCGGTCCAGTTCGAGTATCCAGCCGGCGACATTGTCGAGGAAGTAACGGTCGTGGGTGACCGCGACCACGGTACCCGGATAGTCGTGCAGAAAACGCTCCAACCAGGCGACGGACTCGGCATCCAGATGGTTGGTCGGTTCGTCGAGCAAAAGCATATCGGGTTTGGACAGCAGCAGTTTGCACAATGCGACCCGACGGCGCTCCCCGCCGGACAGCTTGGTGACATCGGCATCCCAGGGCGGTAGCCGCAAGGCATCGGCGGCCACGTCGAGCTGGCGCTCCAGGTTGTGGCCGTCGGCGGCTTGCAGAACGTTCTCCAGTTCGGCCTGGCGTTTGGCCAAGGCGTCGAAATCGGCGTCCGGCTCGGCGTAGGCCGCATAGACCTTATCGAGTTCGGCCTGTGCCTCGGTGATGTGACCAAGTGCCTCTTCGACATTGCCGCGCACGTCTTTGTCGGGGTCGAGCTGGGGTTCCTGTGGCAGATAGCCGACGTTAATGCCCGGCTGTGGTCTTGCCTCGCCGTCGATTTCCGTATCCACGCCGGCCATGATTCTCAGCAGCGAGGATTTACCGGCGCCATTGAGGCCGAGCACACCGATTTTGGCGCCGGGGAAAAACGACAGGGAGATATCGCGCAGGATCTGCCGTTTTGGCGGCACGATCTTGCTGACACGGTTCATAGTGTAAATGTATTGAGCCATCGTAGCGGTCCGAAGCGGATTACCTGGGTTGGGAAGGCCGCGATTGTACACAGACTGTAGCGGTTTAAAAAAAGCGTTTGCGGCCGTTAGCCCGTCTATTGCACGAAGGATGGCTTCAGGCATTCTGCCTTTCGCCCTTCGGGCCAGCCTGTCGGCTGTTCGAAACCGCTCCCGGCGGTTTCGTCGGATTTGTGGGAGAGCCGGCTGGGCAGGTCGGGCGATCGCCCGAAGAACCATAGCCGTTGCTATGGCTCGAGGGGGTGTCGCTCCCGGCGTCCTGCCTCTCGCGACACTTGCGCGTCCCTGCGCCTCGTCGGCCGAGACGCGACGCCGGCTCTTTCACAAAACCGAATAGGACAAAGCGTATCTGCGCCATCGAGAGTAAAGGGCACCTCTAACCATTCATGAGCACGCATCTTGGGCGCTCAAATACGTGCTCTCGGCGTGACAAATCTTCGCAATAGCCTGCTATTACGTGCGATTCGTGCCTTGATGGCCTGCATTTGGGCATCCAATCCGATGTACTCAGAATTGTTAGAGGTGCCCTAAAGCGATGTACGCTTGTCTGATTAACCCGGGTTTTTTCGATCATTCCGGCTCCGCCTTCGTGCAATAGGCGGGTTAGTCGCAGTGCACGGAGGGATCCGGCAAACCTTGGGGGAGGAATGCATCGATGGAAGGTGTTCGTTTGAAACCAATCGCCAGGCCATTGAATCGCGTACCGGTACTGGTCGGTTTGATCGGGTGCAGCCTGATCGGCTTGTCGATGGCATTGGGCCCGGATACCGGTCGCATAGCCAATGTCGATAGCACAGCGACGCCGGCAGCGAACACGCTGCTGTTGTTCGGCGGCATTTTCCTGGCCGTTTTTGCCGGTGTCTGGTTATGGCGGTCACGCATCCCGGCCAATGATCCCGACGCTCTCGATGCTGTGACCGGACTTTATAAGCGGGATTATGCCGATCGCATGGTGCAGGAACGTCTTGCGGACGATCGGGTCCACGCTTCATTACGTGTCGCCCTGGTCGTCATGCAGTTGGATCATTCGGATAGGATCGAAGCACGCTATGGCCGTGCGGCCGTCAACGAACTGCTACGTCTTCTGGGTGCGCAGATCCGGGGTCAGATACGCAGCGGTGATCTGGCGGTTCGCTATACGTCTCGCCGACTCGGCGTCTATTTGTATTGCCGGGAGATCGAACAGGCACAGGCCTTCGGTCGTCGTATTGCGATGCTGTTGGCGGCCCAGCAGCTCGATTGGCAGGGTGACGTCATCAAGGTCACCGTCGCGATGGGGATTGCTCTGCATAGGCCCGATGAGACGCTTGCACACCTCGGGGTATGTGCCGAGGCAAAACTTGCGGAGGCGAGCGAATAGGATTTTGTATTAGTTTTCCGTGCCACTGGCCAGGTCGGCCGCCAACAGCGTATTTTCCAGCAGGGTCGCGACGGTCATCGGACCGACACCACCTGGCACCGGCGTGATCCAAGCAGCGACTTCGGCCGCCCCGGCGGTATCCACATCGCCGCACAACTTGCCGTTTTCGAGGCGGTTCATGCCGACGTCGATCACTATCGCACCGGGTTTGATCCAATCGCCTTGAATCAGGCGCGGAACGCCGACCGCAGCAACCAGGATGTCGGCTTTTCGTGCCTTATCCGCGAGATCTTTGGTTTTGCTGTGGCAGACCGTGACGGTGCAGCGCGCCATCAGCAGCTCCAGAAACATCGGCCGGCCGACAATGTTCGACTGGCCGATGATGACGGCATCCTTGCCGGTCAGATCGATACCGGTGCGCGCGAGCATCGTCATGACACCTTTAGGCGTGCAGGGCCTCAGCAAGGGTTGGCGCAGTACGAGTCGGCCGATGTTGTAAGGGTGGAAACCGTCGACGTCTTTAATCGGCGAGATGCGTTCGGTGACCGTGTCTTCGTCGATCTGTTTCGGCAACGGCAATTGCACCAAGATGCCGTCGACGTCTTCACGGGCGTTGAGTTGGTCGATCAGTGCCAGTAGCTCCGTCTGGCCGGTAGAGGCCGGCAGTTGCATGAGCTCCGATTGGAAGCCGACCTGTTGACAGGCATTCTGTTTGTTACGCACATAGACCTGCGATGCCGGGTTGTCGCCGACCAAAACGACAATCAGACCGGGCGGACGCTGCTCGGCCGCTACCCGGTCGGCGACCCGGGCCTTGATTTGTTCACGGAGATCGGCGGCAATCGCTTTGCCGTCAAGGATTTGAGCGCTCATGGACAACCCACCGGCTATGGTCATTACTGGCGAAAGGCGGGATGATATCAGAGCAGGCGGCCTGTTTGACGGTTAACAGGCCCAGGCGTATCATTTGGCCCCTTCGCGAAAAGCGATCGGTCTAACCGGGGTATAGCGCAGTCTGGTAGCGCGCCTGCTTTGGGAGCAGGATGTCGGGAGTTCGAATCTCTCTACCCCGACCAAATTCGGGAAAGGTCGGAATTCCGCCCCGATAGCTCAGCTGGATAGAGCAGTAGCCTTCTAAGCTATTGGTCGGGGGTTCGAGTCCTCCTCGGGGCGCCAATCACCGCCGCGAGGCGTGTACCGCGACGACGGGTGGATCGGGCATGTCGTTGCGAGCGTAGAGTACCGGTAACTATGGTGGGCGTAGCTCAGTTGGTAGAGCCCTGGTTTGTGGCACCAGTGGTCGTGGGTTCGAGCCCCATCGTCCACCCCATAATACGGATAAAGAGCGGTAGCGGTAACGCACCGCTTTTTTCGTTTTTGCGTCGCCGATGGGGCTGCTTGACCGCGGACATGATGTGCCGCAGACTCCGAAGATTGTCCGGGGTGTCTTGGCTGCCCCCGGTTGGCGGCCCCTCCCCGGGGCCGTTTGCGTTTTTGATTTGACAGTTATCGAGGTGGCCCATGTTCAGCAAAGACATGCAAATCGAAGGTTATGACGACGAGCTGTTCGCGGCCATCAAAGCCGAGGAGCGACGCCAGGAAGAACACATCGAACTGATCGCATCGGAGAATTACACCAGCCCGAGGGTTATGGAGGCGCAGGGCTCGGTGCTGACCAATAAGTATGCCGAAGGCTATCCGGCCAAGCGCTACTACGGCGGTTGCGAATATGTCGATCGCGCGGAGCAGTTGGCCATCGATCGTGCCAAGGCGTTGTTTGGCGCCGACTATGCGAATGTCCAGCCGCATTCGGGTTCGCAGGCCAATTCCGCCGTTTACATGGCCTTGTGTCAGCCCGGCGATACCGTGCTTGGCATGAGTTTGGCGCACGGCGGTCATTTGACCCATGGTGCCAAGCCGAATTTTTCCGGCAAAATCTATAGCGCGGTGCAGTATGGGCTCGATCCCGCAACCGGCGAGATCGACTATGACGAGGTCGATCGTCTGGCGCGGGAACACAAGCCGAAAATGATCGTCGCCGGTTTCTCGGCCTATTCGCGCATTGTCGATTGGCAGCGTTTTCGCGATATCGCCGACGAGGTAGGCGCTTATCTGCTCGTTGATATGGCGCATATCGCGGGCCTGGTTGCCGCCGGTATCTATCCGAGCCCGGTGCAGATCGCCGACGTCACCACGACGACGACCCACAAGACGCTGCGTGGCCCGCGTGCCGGCCTGATCCTGGCCAAGGCCAACGAGGAGATCGAGAAGAAGCTCAACTCCGCAGTGTTCCCCGGTGGCCAGGGCGGCCCGCTGATGCACGCGATCGCCGCCAAGGCAGTGGCGTTCAAAGAGGCCATGGAACCGGCGTTCGTCGAATACCAGAAGCAGGTGGTAAGCAATGCCCGGGCCATGGCCCAGGTTTTCATGGACCGCGGTTACGACGTGGTTTCCAAGGGCACCGACGATCATCTGTTCCTGGTGAGTTTCATCGAGGCCGGACTGACCGGTAAGGATGTCGATGCCTGGCTGGGTGCGGCGAATATCACGGTCAATAAGAACGCGGTCCCGAACGATCCTCAATCGCCGTTCGTGACCTCGGGTATCCGGGTGGGTACGCCGGCGGTGACTACCCGCGGTTTCGGCGAAACCGAATGTCGCGATCTCGCGGGCTGGATGTGCGATCTGATCGACGCACGCGGTGATGCCGCGACGATCGAATCAGTCAAAGCCAAGGTGCTGGAGATCTGCGCCCGTCACCCCGTTTATCAAACGGGTGATTCGGGTGGGGCGCCCGACGCGAGGATGTGGGGTTCGTGATTCGACCCGGTTCAATCTTGCGGTTTTCCCGCGGCCGGATCTGAGCCATGCGTTGCCCGTTCTGCGGCGCTCAGGAGACCAAGGTGGTTGATTCGCGCCTGCACGGTGACGGTGACCAAGTGCGCCGCCGGCGCGAATGCACGGTTTGCAAAGAACGATTCACGACCTATGAAAGCGCGGAGCTCAATTTGCCCCGGGTGGTCAAAAGCGATGGTCGCCGGGTCAATTTCGATGGACGCAAGCTTCGTGCGGGCGTCGAACGGGCACTGGAAAAGCGGCCGGTGTCCACCGAGGCCACCGATGCGGCGATCAACCACATCACCCGGCGTTTGATGGCCGGTGGCGAGGGCGAAGTCTCGTCACGCAAAATCGGTGAATTGGTCATGGACGAGTTGAAGAAGCTCGACCAGGTCGCTTACGTGCGATTTGCATCGGTGTATCGTCAATTCGAAGACGTCAATGCTTTCCGTGAAGAGATCGAAAAGCTGGAGAAGCAGCCGACACCGGAGGCGCGTCGCCAGCAACTCGATTTCCTCGATGAGGATAAATGAGCACTGCGTTCAGCGCCGATGATCATCGTTACATGGCGCATGCACTGCGCCTTGCCAAGCGCGGTCTTTACACCACTGATCCAAATCCCCGTGTCGGCTGCGTGCTGGTAAAAAATGACGAGATTGTCGGTGAAGGCTGGCACCGCCGTGCCGGTGAACCCCATGCCGAACGTCTTGCATTGACTGCCGCCGGTGATGGAGCAGCCGGTGCGACCGCTTACGTCACACTCGAACCCTGCGCGCATCATGGCCGCACACCGCCCTGTGCCGAGGCGTTAATCAAGGCCGGGGTTTCCCGGGTCGTCGCGGCGGTTGTCGACCCCAACCCCCTGGTTGCCGGTAAGGGTGTGGCGATGCTGCGGGAGGCGGGGATAGAGGCCGAGGCCGGCTTGTTGGCCGATGCCGCCGAGGCGCTCAACAGCGGTTTTTTCAAACGTATGCGCGAAGGTGTTCCGTTGGTCCGTTGCAAGCTTGCGATGAGCCTGGACGGGCGTACGGCGATGGCAAACGGAGAGAGCCAGTGGATTACCGGCGAGGATGCGCGGCGCGATGTACAGCGCCTGCGGGCGCGCAGCAGCGCCATTCTGACCGGCGTGGGTACCGTGATGGCCGACGATCCGTCGATGAACGTGCGTTTGGCGTTTGATGAATTGGAGGGTGTCGAACGCCCGCAGCATGTGCGTCAACCGTTACGGGTGGTGATGGACACCCGCCTGCGCATATCACCGCGTGCGAAAATGCTGGAGTTGCCCGGTGAGACATTGATCATTTGTGGCGAAGGTGCGCCCGCCGAGACCGAGGCCGAGTTACGTGCGGCCGGTGCCGATGTCGAACGTCTGCCGCAATTGGGCGGGCGAATCGATCTGGCGGCCACCTTGCGGGCATTGGCGGCGCGTGAGGTCAACGAGGTGTTGATCGAGAGCGGCGCGACCTTGGCCGGGCAGGCACTGCAGGCGGGTTTGGTCGATGAGCTGTTGGTCTATATCGCGCCGCATCTCATGGGTCACGAGGCGCGTGAGTTGGTGAGCCTGCCGGGTCTGTCTCAGATGTTGGATCGCTTGCATTTGCAGTATCGCGATGTACGGATGGTCGGTGGCGATTTACGCCTGACGCTTGTGCCCGAACCGCTTGTTTGAGGAGTTGTCATGTTCACGGGGATTATCGCGGCGATAGGCGAGGTTGCCGAGCTGCAGCAGCGGGGTGGCGATGTCCGCCTGCGGATACGAAGCGGCAAGCTCGATTTGGGTGATGTCCGATTGGGTGACAGCATCGCGGTCAATGGCGTCTGCCTCACCGCGGTGGCGTTGCCGGGTGATGGTTTCGTTGCCGATGTGTCACGCGAGACCCTGTCGTTGACCAGCCTCGGGCAGCTTGGTTCGGGCAGCAAGGTGAATCTAGAAAAGGCCTTGACGCTGGCGAGCCGGCTTGGCGGGCATTTGGTCAGCGGTCATGTCGATGGCCTGGGTACCGTCATCGAGCGTCACGACGATGCGCGGTCGGTGCGCTTTACCATCGAGGCGCCGGACGACCTGGCACGCTATATCGCCCACAAGGGTTCGATCGCCGTCGACGGTATCAGTCTCACGGTAAACGCCGTGCGCGGCAAGCAATTCGAGTTGAATATCGTGCCGCATACATTGCAGGAGACCATCATGGACGGTTATGCAGCCGGGCGTGAGGTCAACCTCGAAGTGGATCTTGTTGCCCGTTATCTCGAACGTCTGCTGCTGGGCGAGCACGCTGCAGAGCCGTCTTCGGACGGAATCGATTTGGCGACTTTGGTACGCACGGGCTTCGTTAGGGAGTGAGCTGTAACCGACTGCTTTGGCGGTTGATCAGTTGTCATTGAGATAGCGTGCCAGTGCGCGCCTCGCCCAGTATTCTCCGGCGTCGATGACTTCGTGTGCGCGATAGAACTCATGCGCGGCACAGGTATTGATCGGTATCTCGATCAACAGATCGGGCGGATAAGCGGCCAGTTTGCAACGCGCGATGCTGGCCTGCATGGCATCGAGCGAGAGCAAGGCCGATTCACTGAACGACAGGCTGGGTGTTTCTGCGTCATCTTCATCGGCCAGGCCGAGGCGTTCCTGGAGTTGATCGATGAAGGCCTCGATTTTCTGTTGATAACGGTGGCGGGGTTTCTTTTCGGGCGTTTGGCGTCGACTGGCATTGCCGATACGCTTTTCGACACCGGATAGACTGACTGCGATGACCGCGTCCGTATGGTCGCGCAGGGTCGGCGCGATCGGTACCGGGTTGAGTATGCCCCCGTCCAGCAGCAGCCTGCCGTCGATGTTGTGTGGCGTGAACACCATGGGCACGGCGATCGAGGCGCGGATTGCATCAAAAAGATTGCCTTGGTCAAACCAGACCTCGCGCCGCGTCAGGACGTCGGTGGCGACGATGGTCAGGGGAATCGGCAGATCCTCGATGCGATGCTCGCCGACGAACTCCTTGAGCGTACGCATCAGCATTTCGCCTTTGAGCATACCGGCACCGCCCCAGGCGATGTCGAAAAAACGCAGCACGTTGAACTCGCTGAGCTCCTCGACCCATTCGGTATAGTCGTCGAGACGCCCGGCGGCATAGAAACCGCCGATCAGCGCGCCCATCGAGCTGCCGGCGATGGCGCCGATTTGCCAGCCCTGTTCCTCCAGCACCTTGATGACGCCGATATGTGCCAGGCCGCGTGCACCGCCGCTACCGAGCACGAGCGAGACGGTCTTGCTATCGTTTTCAGTCATCGGATTGCTGATGCTGTTCTGTCGTGCTGTTTTCGATCGTTTCCGCCCTCGCCATTGCGTTCAGCAGAACATCGCCGGCGGCATTCATGTCGGGCCCGTAGGCAACGATGCCGTCTTCGTGGCCCCCCATGGCGAATATCCCGACGTTCGTGTCGCGTTGTGTGAGCAAGTGGCCGACTGCGTTCGCCATCGCCGGTGTCCCATAGCCAAACTCCGGTGGGGTGATTGGAAACTCGAGGGTTTTTGCGTGTCGCCACAATGGTGATGAGTGCACATGGATGACCGCTTTCGCGGTCGGCAGCGCACGGTAGATCTGGCCATGGGTCATCGCCTCGGACGACGGACGTGCGGGTCCGCTCGCCGTCAGCTGATTTTGTCCGATATCGAAATCGCTCACCCAGGCGAGATCGGCCGGGGTGAGTCGTGCGAGGCCACCGGTTTGTGTGCCGGAGATAATGAAGCCGTGCTTGCACCGGATACTGATGTTGCCGTAGGCATAGCCGTCATAGCGAGCCGGATCCCGGCCGATCAGCCGATGTCGGCGACATATCGAGAACCAGTTCAAAAGCCCTGCTACAGGCGTATCGGTCGGCAGTTTGCCGGGCCGGTAGGTCAACTGATATTGGATGACGCCTTCCGTCTGTATCATTCGAACGTTCTCCATCGAAGCTCAGGCCTGATAAACTATGTCGTTTGCCGAATCGGTCGCTGTCATATGGCGTTCAATACCACAGAAGAAATTATCGAAGATCTCAAACTCGGGCGCATGGTCGTCATATTGGACGATGAAGACCGCGAAAACGAGGGCGATCTGGTTATCGTCTCGGAAAAAACCACGCCCGAGGCAATCAATTTCATGGCCAAGTACGGCCGCGGACTGATTTGTCTGACCTTGAGCAAGGAGCGTTGCCGTCAATTGCGATTGCCCTTGATGGTCAACAAAGACAACCAGTTGGAAGCGACCAACTTCACCGTGTCGATCGAAGCCGCCGAAGGCGTCACCACGGGTATCTCGGCGGCCGACCGCGCCACCACCGTGCTGGCCGCGGTCAAGCCCGATGCACAACCCCAGGATTTGGTACAACCGGGCCACATCTTTCCGCTGATGGCACAACCCGGCGGCGTGCTGGTACGCGCCGGCCATACCGAGGCCGGCTGTGATCTGGCGCGTCTGGCGGGGTTCACCGCGAGTTCGGTGATTGTCGAGATTCTCAACGAGGACGGCACCATGGCGCGGCGTCCGGACCTGGAGCGTTTCGCCGCGGAGCACGATCTGAAAATCGGTACCATCGCTGATCTGATTCAGTACCGGATCAAGAACGAGAAGACCGTGGAGCGGGTGACGTCGTGTAGCTTGCCCACCCAGCGCGGCGATTTTCAGTTGTATGCCTACCAGGACGTGATCGGCAACGAAATGCATTTGGCGTTGGTCAAGGGCGAGATCAGTCCGGACCGCCCGACACTTGTGCGGGTGCATGTGCAAAATACCCTGTGTGACGTGTTCGAGAGTACGCGCGATTGTGGCTGGCCCATACGCCGGGTCATGGAGCAAGTCTCCGAGCACGGCGAAGGCGTGATCGTGGTGTTGCGCAATTACGATACCGCAAGAGACATCGTGCATCGCATCCAGGATTACAAATGGCACGGCGTCGACGATCAGATTCCGGAGCGCGATAAAGGTCAGGATGATGATCTACGCACCATTGGCGTTGGCGCACAGATTCTGCACGACCTGAGCGTGCGCAAGATGCGTGTGATGAGCGCGCCGAAACATTTGCATGCGCTCGCCGGTTTCGATCTCGAAGTGGTTGAGTTCGTCAGCACCGAATAGGCGCCGGCCGATCGTTGAAGAGGAGTATTGCATGAGCATCAAGACTATCGAAGGTGGCCTGACCGTCACCAATGCCCGTTTCTGCGTCGTGGTGTCGCGTTGGAACAGCTTCATTGTCGACAGCCTGGAGGCGGGGGCGATCGATACCCTCAAGCGGCACGGAGCCAATGATGAAGACATCACGGTCGTTCGCCTGCCGGGCGCCTTCGAAATGCCCTTGGTGTTGGAAAAGATTGCCGCTAAGGGTCAGTATGACGCCATCGTCGCGCTTGGCGCGGTGATCCGTGGTGGAACGCCGCATTTCGAGTATGTCGCCGGTGAATGTGTCAAGGGCATGGCCCAGGTGACGCTCAAGCACGGTGTGCCCATTGCCTTTGGCGTGTTGACGGTCGACACTATCGAGCAGGCGATCGAACGCGCCGGAACCAAAGCCGGTAACAAAGGCGGTGAGGCAGCAGCGAGCGCGATCGAGATGGTCAATCTGATGCGTGAGTTGTGAGGCTGCTGTGAGTCGGCAACGCAGCCGTTCGCGCAGCCTGGCGATCCAGGCACTTTACCAGTGGCAGATGGCCGGTCAGGACGTCGGTGTCATCATTCAGCATTTTATGCTGGAGCAAGATGTCAAGAAATTCGATAGCGATTATTTCGGTGAACTGGTGCGTGGCGTGCCGACACGGCTCGACGAGCTGGATAAGGCTTTGGCGGACTGCATCGACCGCGATCTCGATGCCGTCGATCCCGTCGAGCGGGCGATTCTCAGACTCGGTGCCTACGAATTGATCGAACACCCCGAGATTCCTTATCGGGTGGTGATTAACGAAGCGGTTGAGTTGGCCAAAACCTTCGGCGCCGAAAAGGGCCATCGTTATGTCAACGGCGTGCTCGACAAGGCAGCACGCGCCCTGCGCCCGCTCGAGGCAGCCGCGCGGCGCTGACCGCCGATCGTGTCTATTTCCGAATTCGATTTGATAGATCGATACGTTGCCGGGGCGACCGCGGGTCGCGATGACGTGGCGTTGGGCATAGGTGACGACTGCGCGCTGTTGCGACCCCCGCCCGGCCAGATTCTGGCGGTAAGCGTGGACACCCTGGTCGCCGGTCGGCATTTCTTTCCCAATGTCGACCCGGAGTCCCTCGGTCACAAGAGTCTGGCGGTCAATCTCAGCGACCTTGCGGCTATGGGGGCAACGCCGGCCTGGGCAACCCTCGCACTAACTATGCCGACTGCCGACGAGCATTGGCTGGAGGCTTTCATGGCGGGCTTCTCGGCGCTTGCTGCCGAGCATCGGGTGCAGCTGGTTGGGGGGGATACCACACGCGGCCCCCTAAGCGTCAGTGTGCAGGTCCATGGTTTCGTCGCTGCCGAAGCAGCTTTGCGCCGGTCGGGTGGGCAGATCGGCGATTGGCTTTTCGTCAGCGGCACCCTGGGCGATGCGGCGCTGGCTTTACGACAGGTCCACGACGGTGAAGTGGGTCGAGTGCAGAAACAAAGGCTCGAACGGCCGATTCCTCGCGTTGCGCTAGGGATATTGCTGAGACGCTTTGCGAGCGCGGCGATCGATGTTTCCGATGGGTTGGTTTCAGACCTGGGACATCTGTGTCATGCAAGCGGGGTAGGTGCATGTCTGGCGTTGAGCAATCTGCCGTTATCCAATGCAGTCGCTACGGCTTGCGCCAATGGTGATTGGGAGCTGCCGTTGGCGGGTGGCGACGACTACGAACTCCTGTTCAGCGTGCCGCCGGATAGAGTGGGTGCCATGCGGGCCGCTTGTGCGGAGGCCGGTCACCGAGTATCCGCAGTCGGCCGATTTATCGATGATAGCGGTATCCGGTTGATCTATCCGGACGGCAATGAGAGCAAGGAGGTGCCCGGTGGCTTCGACCACTTCCGGGACTGATCCTTTGCCCAAGCCCTCAATGGGCAATCCGGTCCATTTGTTGGCTTTTGGCTTCGGTGCCGGATGCTCGCCCAAAGCACCGGGCACCATGGGTACCTTGCTGGCAGTCGGTATCTATCTGCCGCTGTCTCAACTGCCGCTTTGGGCCTATGGTTTTGCGCTGTTGCTGGTGGTTGTGGCCGGTGTCGGTCTGTGCGGTAAGGCGGCACGTGATTTGGGCGTACATGATCATCCGGGCATCGTTTGGGATGAGATTGCCGGTTTTCTTCTGACCATGTTCGCCGCACCGTCAGGTTGGTTGTGGATTGTGATCGGCTTCGTCCTTTTCCGGCTTTTCGATATCTGGAAACCCTGGCCGATTCGCTGGCTCGACCGCCGTGTCGGCGGTGGGCTCGGCATCATGGCGGATGATGTGGTTGCCGGTTTATTTGCCGCCGTTTGTCTGCAGATTCTGGTCGTATTGCTATAGTCGCAGGGAGTATTCTTTGTCTGCACGGCCGTATTCATGAAGCTGTTGATGGTTCTCTTGTTGCTTTTTTGGTCTGCCAACGTTTTGGCCGGACCTTCGGTCAAGGTTTTAGCGCTTTTTCCGGATAAGGCCATGCTCGAGATAGATGGCCAGCGTAAGGTGTTGGCGGCGGGTGCAACGGGCCCCGGTGGTGTGCGCCTGATCAGCGCGGATTCTCGTGTCGCGGTGGTCGAGATAGACGGCCGGCGAGAAGAGTTGCAGTTGGGCTCGTCGGTTAGCGCGAGCTATCAACGGGTCGAGCGGCGGGAGATACGTATCCTGAAAGATCCGCGCGGCGGTTATTTCGTCGATGGTCTGATCAATGGCCAGCCGGTCCGGTTTTTGGTCGATACCGGTGCAACCAGTGTGGCAATGAGTGAACGCCATGCCGCGAGTCTGGGGATTCCACATCGTGTGGAAGGCCGAAGAGTTGATGTAGGTACCGCGTCCGGCGTGGCGGGGGCCCATGCGGTCGTACTGAAATCGATGTCCATCGCCGGGCTCCGCGTGAACAATGTGGGTGCCGTGGTGATTGATGGCGACAGCCCCAGTGAGGTTCTGCTGGGAATGAACGTCCTGACACGCTTTGAGATGGACCAGCGGGAGAACCTGCTGATCTTACGCACCAAGTTTTGAGATTTTCAGCGGCAGCCGCTTAGCGAGCCGCGTCCTCTTCTGCCTCTTTGTCTCGTTCGATCAGCGCGTAAGCCGAGTGATTATGGATCGATTCGAAGTTTTCGGCCTCGACCGTATAGGCGCAAATGCGATCGTCAGCATTCAGCCGGGCGGCTACATCGCGCACGGCGTCCTCAACGAATTTAGGGTTGTCATAGGCCTTCTCGGTAACGTATTTCTCGTCCGGCCGTTTGAGCAGGCCGTACAATTCACATGACGCCTCTTCTTCAACGAGCTCGATAAGCTCTTCGATCCAGACGAAACTGCAGGTGCGTACCGTCAGGGTGACGTGAGAACGCTGATTATGCGCTCCCCGATCGGAAATCGACTTTGAACAAGGACAAAGGCTGGTCGTTGGGACCACCACTTTGATGAACATTTCGGGTTTGCCGCTCTTGACCTCGCCGATCAAGGTCACTTCGTAATCCAACAGGCTCTCGACGCCCGATATGGGTGCGCGTTTACTGATGAAATAGGGGAAGCTCATCTCGATGTGGCCACGCTCGGATTCGAGCCGTTCGACCATTTCACTGAGCATATCCTTGAACGAATCGACCGATATTTCACGTTCGTGGCCATTGAGGATCTCCACGAAACGCGACATGTGCGTGCCTTTGAAATTGTGAGGCAGATACACGTACATGCTGAATGTGGCGACCGTATGTTGTTCGCCCTCGCTACGGTCTTGGACGCGCACGGGATGGCGAATATCCTTGATTCCCACCTTGTTGATGGCGATGCGACGCGTGTCGGCGCTGCCCTGTACGTCTTCGATCTCAGTGCCGCCGGTCGGTTTAGGGCTTGCTACGGTTACGTGCTGCATAAAAGGGACTTTGCCCAACCTCTGCCTATAGTCGAGTGAATTACTCGGAATTATATCGGTTCCCCAGATACCGGCAAACACCGGAAAAACTGTGGCGGAGCCGCCCATTATCGCGCTAAGTATCGGCCAGCGCTATCAATTTGTCCTGCCGAGGCAGAAACAAGGTTTATTTTCGGGACAATGGAAGGCCTGCGTTAGTGCTTGCGTCTCACAATGTAGTTGGCGAGTTGGCGCATGGGCTCTGCCGCTTCGCCGAGCGGTTCGAGGCTGTCTAAGGCCTCAGCGGTAAGGCGGCGCGCCATGTCTCGCGCCGCATCGAGGCCGATCAGTGCCGGGTAGGTCGCCTTGTGGGTGGCCGCGTCCTTACCTTTGGTTTTGCCGAGTTCGGCCGTGCTTCCTTCTACGTCCAGGACGTCGTCGTGAACCTGGAATGCCAGCCCGATGCATTTGGCATAGCGTTCCAATCGAGGCAGCCGTTCGTCGTCTGCCGCACCGGCCGCAAGTGCTGCGAGGCGCACACTGGCGAGGATCAGTGCGCCGGTTTTATGAATATGTAGATTTTCCAAGCGGGCGAGGTCGATATCCTGACCGGTTGCCTCCATGTCAAGGGCCTGACCGCCTGCCATACCGCGTGAGCCGCTCGCCTGTGCCAACACGTCGACCATACGCAGCCGGTCGGCAGCGGCTATGCAGAGGTCGTCGGCTTCGCACAAAAGGCGGAAAGCCAGAGTCTGCAGTGCATCGCCGGCAAGAATCGCCGTGGCCTCGTCGAAGGCGACATGACAGGTTGGACGGCCACGGCGTAGCTGGTCGTCGTCCATTGCCGGCAAGTCGTCGTGGACCAGCGAATAGGCGTGGATGAGTTCGACGGCGCAGGCGGCGGCATCCAAACACGCCGGCTCGACCCCGAGCGCCCGACCCGTGGCATAGACCAATACCGGGCGTACCCGTTTGCCTTCGCCGAGTGCGGCATAACGCATTGCGGCATGCAGGCGTCTCGGTTGGGTGGTTTCAACCGGCAACCAGTGGTCCAGCGCCTGCTCGACACGTACCCGACAATCGCCGAGGAAGACTTGGAACGCCGGATCAAGCGTCATCGTCGAAGGGCTCGGCGGGGGCGTCGGCGGTTTTGGCAGTTAGGATTTCGACCTTTTGTTCGGCGGCCTGCAACGCCTGCTGGCATTGTTTGGTGAGGGCGATACCGCGTTCGAATGCGCCGAGCGACTGTTCCAGGCTCATTTCACCGCCTTCCATCTGCTCGACCAGCGCTTCGAGCTCGCTAAGGGCGTCTTCGAACGATATGGGGTCGGTCTTTTTCTTACTCATAAAGGGCTTCCAGTTCGGTGGGCTAAGCTACCGTACCCGTGTGATGTCGTAAACCACCGCGGTGATGATGTGGACTGACGCAGTCCGCGGTAAACTAGCGTGCCATGTACAGATCGCGCGATTTTTCATTGTTTCGACATAGCCTGCGCTGCTTGGTGCTTTGTGGCCTGTTGTCCGTTCCGGCCATGGCACGCGATGCCGATCCTTATTACGAGCATCGTGACGAAGTGGATCGAGGGGAGTTCCAGTACGACGACAGCGAGGATATTCCCTGGATCGAGAATGAGACCGAGGTACTGGCGGTACCGGAGGAAGACGACCTGGTCGAACTCGACATTGACTCGATACCGTCGGGGCTGCACTTGTCGGTCGATATGTCGCGAATCACAGTGGGCGAGAAGGACCGGGTGGTGCGTTTATGGTTGTGGGTACGCAGCGATCAGGGCGCCGAGAATGGCAGCTTCGAAGGTTATCGTTGCGAAACCCGCGAATACAAAGTTTACGCTTATGCCAACCCTAAGCGTTCGCCTCCTGTCAGCAAGGCCAAGCGGCCGCGTTGGTTGTCGGCGCAATCGGGCCTGAGACGTAACTATAGGGCCGAGTTGTTGCAGGACTACTTCTGCGGTATCCGCGGTACGCGCAAACCGGATGAAATCGTTCAGGCGATGACCGGTACCTTCGAGCGCGAAACCTTCATGTCTCACTGACAGCAGTCACGGGTTCACGATCAGTTATGAGTGCCTACGATGCCTCTGCGATAGAGGTTCTGAGCGGTTTGGAGCCGGTACGCAAGCGCCCCGGCATGTACACCGACACCAGTCGTCCGAATCATCTCGCCCAGGAGGTCGTCGATAACAGCGTCGACGAAGCGATCGCCGGATTCGCAACCCGTATCGACGTCCGCTTGTTCAAAGACGGGTCGGTGGAAGTGACTGACGACGGTCGCGGCATGCCGGTCGATATTCACCCCGGGCAGGGTATCCCCGGTGTCGAGGTAATTCTGACCAAGTTACATGCCGGCGGTAAGTTTTCGAACAAAAGCTATCAGTTCTCCGGTGGTTTGCACGGCGTGGGTGTTTCGGTCGTCAATGCACTGTCCAAGCATCTCGAGGTTTGGGTCAAGCGCGGCGGCTTGGAGTACAACATGGCCTTCGCGAATGGTGAAAAGGTCTCCGAGCTGGAAAAAGTCGGCAAGGTCGGAAGGACCAATACGGGCACTCGGGTACACTTCTGGCCGGACCCCGACTTCTTCGATTCACCAAAGTTCAGCGTTCGTCAGCTACGGCATTTGCTGCGAGCCAAGGCAGTGCTGTGCCCCGGGTTGACCATCCGTTTTTTCCGTGAGGGGGAGGATGATCACGACGAGTGGTGTTATCACGATGGCTTGCGCGATTATCTCGTGGATGCATTGGAGGGCGCCGCGTGCCTGCCCGAAGAACCTTTCGTTGGCAGTACCAGCGGCAACGACGAAGCCGCCGATTGGGCATTGGTGTGGTTGCCCGAAGGGGGTGAGGCGGTCACCGAGAGCTATGTCAATCTGATTCCAACCGCGCAAGGCGGCACCCACGTCAACGGTTTACGCACCGGACTGACGGAGGCGGTGCGTGAATTTTGTGAGTTCCGAAATCTATTGCCTCGCGGCGTGAAACTGGCACCGGACGATGTCTGGAATCAGGTCAGCTATGTGCTTTCGGTCAAACTGCACGATCCGCAGTTTTCGGGCCAGACGAAAGAAAGGCTTTCGTCGCGTGAATGTGCGCCTTTTGTCACGGGGGTGGTTAAGGACGCCTTTGGGTTATGGCTGAATCAGCATACGGACGCGGGCGAGCGCATCGCCGAGTTGGCGATCAATGCCGCACAGGCGCGCCAGCGTGCGGGGCGCAAGGTCGTGCGCAAGAAGGTCACGCAGGGGCCGGCGCTGCCAGGAAAGTTGGCGGACTGTTTATCCGATGATCCAACGCGCACAGAACTTTTTCTGGTCGAAGGCGATTCGGCCGGCGGTTCGGCCAAACAGGCACGCGACCGCAATTTTCAGGCGGTGATGCCTTTGCGAGGCAAGATCCTCAATACCTGGGAGGTGGACTCGACCGAAGTGCTGGTTTCACAAGAGGTGCACGACATCTCGATTGCAATCGGCGTCGAGCCGGGGAGTGACGATCTGGCGAAATTACGCTTCGGCAAAATCTGTATCTTGGCCGACGCCGACTCCGATGGCGCGCACATTGCCACTTTGTTGTGTGCGCTGTTTGTGCGTCATTTTCGCGCCCTGGTATTGGGTGGGCATGTTTATGTCGCCATGCCGCCGTTGTTTCGGATCGATGTTGGCAAACAGGTGTTCTACGCGCTGGATGAGCATGAACGCCAGGGGGTATTGGACCGCGTCGCCGCAGAAAAACTCAAGGGCAAGGTCAATATTCAGCGGTTCAAAGGGCTGGGCGAAATGAACCCCGCCCAACTTCGTGAGACCACGATTCATCCGGATACGCGGCGTTTGGTGCAATTGGTGATCGAGCATGGCGATGACACCAATCGGGTCATGGACATGCTGCTGGCAAAGAAACGGTCGGCTGACCGTAAATCCTGGCTACAAGAACGCGGCGATCTTGCCGATATTCCTTGATCGGCCGCAAGAAAAAACTGTCCCGAACTACACTTTTTCAATCAGTGTTCGCTAATATTGCGACGCCTATCGGCTTCATCTCGGGTTCTGGCATGATGTTTTACTGGATACGAATTGTTACTTTGATAACAGTCGCTTGGTTGGGCGTTGCATTCAACATTGCCGCGGCACCGGACGGACAGGCGTTGTATGTCGAGCATTGCAGCGCCTGCCATCGCATGCAAGGCCAGGGTGGTATCGGCCTACCGCTGGTGAATACGAAACTCGCGGACGTATCCGACGATTATCTACGCAAGACCATTCGCATCGGCCGACCGGGGCGGGTGATGCCTGGATTTCAACGTCTCAGCGACGCGCAGGTGGATGCGGTCGTGAAGTTTCTTAGGGAACGTTCCGGTACCGTCGAGAGTGTGTTCGGTGACGAACCGATCGCCGGCGATCCGGTCAAGGGCGAGGTGCTTTATCAAGAGCACTGCATCAGATGCCATGGCGCGGACGGTAGTGGCGAAGGCAAGGGTACCGGGGTAACGCTGTCGAGGGAACGTAGCTTTCTGGTGATGCCGGCGTCGATCTCCAATAAAGGCTTCCTGGCTTCGGCGCCCGATCAGATGATCCGCCGCGTGATCGAGGTGGGGCGAAAATCCTCTGGCATGCCGGCTTCGAAAGGCAAGCTCAGCGACGCCGAAATTGACGATCTCGTGTCCTATGTACGTTCATTCGAGGGATATGCGCACGAAGATCGTTCACTCGAGGAAGACGAGAAACCGACCCACGTATATGAATCGCCCTACGATTTCGACACGACGGTCGACAATGTCAAAGCAGCGTTGACCGGGGCGAATTTCCGTATCTTTCCCGATCGTCTTTTGGAACAGGGTCTGATAGACGAATTCAGCGTGAACACCCGACAGATCGGTGTGCGTTTTTGCAATTTCAACGTTCTGTACGGCATGTTGAAAATAGAACCCAGGCTCGGTGTGGTGTTGCCCTGTCGGATCACTATCCTGGAACGTGAAGATGGTCAGGTGCTTTTGGTGGTACCTAATCTGCGTGTGGTGTCACGCTGGTTCAACAACGATGAATTGGTCGGTCTCTGGGATCGGATAGAGCAGACCTTTATCGATATCATCGATGAGGTGACGCTATGAGCTGTCGATCCCTGCGACTGATGTCGCTCGCATGCGTGTTGCTGCTGAGTCCGTTGTCAATTGCGGACAATATGATCATGGGGCGCATTCCGCTGCGTGCCGAAATCGTTTTGGAATATGTGCAGAGCAGCATTGAAGAGCATGGCTACACCATTGCGCATCTTCAACTGTGTGACGGCGGTATGACCGATTTCGGCTATAAGTCCGATCTCTATCGCGTGGTCTTCTTCGGCAAGATCGACGAGGTGCGATGGATCAGCAGGGACTATCCGGAACTGGTTTCCTATCTGCCTTTAAAAATCGCCGTCATTGCCGAAAAAGATGAGACCCTGCTCACGGTTTTGAACCCGGAGGCCTTGGTGCCGTTCTTTGCCGACGAGGCGATCCAGATTCAACTCGGTCGCTGGCAGAGCGACCTGGAGAGCATCTTCAGTGACGTCCGCCGTCAGACGGCAAGCCACGGAACACCTCGGTCCTGAGGTTTTGGGCGTTAACGTTGCTAACACCGTGCTCTCGGGCTCGCTTATCTGCCGAAGGTCGATGATGGAATACAAACGGCTACGTTTCGTCAACCCCGTGCCATGTTTTGTAATGATGCGATGAGCGAATGTCCGGGCAAATATCTCGATGTACTGCGTGTCCTTTCTATCGGGCCGCCTGTTGCTGTTCTATACGAATCACCTAAACTTAATCGGTTGATATCAAAATCATTTGTCCTTGGAGAGCCAGTTCAGTGTCGAGTCAACAATCGAATGTCGGAAAAATCGTCGTTGGCTGGACTGCACTCGGTGGGCGGTAGCTTAGACTTGGTTCGGGTAACAAGCTGATTAATCCCGTGCGTCCGTCGTTTTTGCCCCGTCGACGTTGGTGGCTGTTGTTCTTGTTGTGTGTTTCCATAGCCCGAGCCGATCAGGCGCTCGTCGCACACCCGGAGGTTGTAAAGCGTGAGCTATCGCTCAACACCGCCCGGTTGATGTTCAGCATGCAAATGCCGCAATGGCCGAATGGTGCACCGGTACGTGTCTTCGTGTTGCCGGACGACCATCAGCGTCACCGGGATTTCGCCAAAAATCTTTTGAACCTTTACCCCCGGCAGTTGCGGCGGGTTTGGGATCGGCAGCTTTACTCCGGAACGGGGCAGCCGCCGGAAACTGTCAGCAGTGAAGCTGAAATGCGTCAGAAAGTAGCCGCTACGCCGGGTGCCGTAGGTTATCTATCGAGAGAGGAAATCGATGATTCGGTTCAAGTCCTCAGTATTCGTTGAACGCGTCATGCGGCGGATACGCGTGATCGCCGCCGCACTGTTGTGCGCCTTGCCACTGGAAGGTGTGGCAGCCGGGTTCGGCAATGATCTGCAGATTCACGGATTTGTCACCCAAGGTTACGTGAACACCAGCGACAACAACTTTTTCGGCGATAGCGAAGATGGCAGTTTCGATTTCACCGAGATTGGCGTAAACGCATCGTACAAAGTGACGCCGTCGATATTGGTTTCGGGTCAGGTGTTGTCGCGCCGTGCCGGCGAGATGGATGACGGCGCACCTTCGATTGATTTTGCCTTGGTCGATTGGAATGTCTTTAGTGACGAGCATTTGGCCTGGGGGTTCAAGATCGGACGTGTCAAGAATCCGTTGGGTCTTTATAACGATACGCGTGACGTTGCCTTTACCCGACCGAGTATCTTTCTGCCGGAACAGATTTACTTCGATCGTGTGCGTGATTTGTTGCATTCTTCGGACAGCGTGCATGTCTATGCACGGCGTTACTCCGACTTTGGAACCTGGGATTTCGACTTCGGCGTTGGTGTCGGGACGGTAGACAAGAACGTCGAAATTGCGTTTCTCAGCAGGGATTTTGGCGGTGAGTTGGATACGGATGGGTTGGCCTATGTCGGGCGTATCGGGTTTGAGACCGCGGATGGTGTTTGGCGTTTTGCACTGAGTGGCGCACATGTCGGTCTCGCATTCGACGGGGTTGCGACGGACCCCTTAGGTGACGGCGATATCGAGGTTGGATTTTTGGCTGCTTCGGCACAATATAATGCCGAACGCTGGAGTTTGACGGCGGAATACATTGAGGAGCCGGTCGAGTTTTCTGATTTTGGTACTCCGTTGGATGTAAACGATGCGACGGCGCAGGGATACTATCTTCAAGGAAGTTATCTATTGCGCAATGATCTGGAACTGTTGGTGCGATATGCAGAAGGTTTTGCGGAAAAGGACGATCGTAGTGGGGCTGAACGTTCCGCGCTGACCGGTGGGCGCGCACCGCGTCATAGTTTTTTCGGCAAGGACTGGATGCTTGGGGTGCGCTGGGATGTCACACCAAGCTTCATGTTACGTGCCGAGTATCAATGGAATACTGGTACGAGGAATTTGTCTTTGCGTGAAAATCCAAATCCCATGGCTGCGGAGAAGGACTGGGAAATGTTCTCTTTGCTGGGCTCTTATCGCTTCTGATGGTGGCTTTGGATGCAGCTGGGGCAGCGTGGCAATACCTCCGGTTCGTCGAAGTTCTTCAGCCTCAAGTGGAAGATAGGTCTGATCGTCAGCCTGATTCTGATCGTTATCAACTCGTCCATTACGATTGCGGTCTACCGTCAATCCAATCTGCAGTTCAATGAACAAAAATTGGCGTTGTTGCAGCAGCAACAGCGCATGATGTCCGGCTTGTTACAGCGAGATTATGAACAGCTGACCGGCTTCGCCAATTTCATCCCCTTGTTGAGTGGTGGTATGGATGATGACGACGATGCAGCAACCGGATTGCGTGCAATACTTGAACGC
This sequence comes from Chromatiales bacterium, assembly GCA_028280505.1. GTDB lineage: Bacteria > Pseudomonadota > Gammaproteobacteria > Chromatiales > Chromatiaceae > Thiosocius. The sequence goes on from JANQLO010000005.1 coordinate 37,807, forward strand.
CACAGCGCGTTGCTCGGTCTGGAGTGGGGTATCGAGGCGATATCCTATTTCAATGCCGCGGGACAGCGTGAGTACAGTTGGGCGGGTGAAGCCCAACGTGCAAGCCATTTACGCTTAGCTCGCCAAGCCGCCCAGACCGACGGGCCGACCGGCTGGCTCGAATGTGTCCAAAATTGTGTGCTGACTTTGGCTTTACCTCAATTGGAAGGTAGCCTGCGCGGTGGAATTTTGGTGCTTAGTCGATCGGTTGCCGATGGTGTATTGGAGTTTCATCGGCTATCCGGCTCCGAGGCTGCGGTATTGGTTGTCCACCAGTCACATATCCGATCAAAGCCTGGAAAAGCCGACCGCCGTCTTGATGTCTGGGGCGTCGACGTGCCGGCGCTCAGTCATCCGGATCTTACCTTCGATGTACTGAAAGTGTTGCAGCGTCAATACCGCTTGCAGGAATTGACGCGCGAACCGGTCTTCGTCGAAAGCAAAGGTCAATGGTATGCCTGCCTGTTGCGCTATGATGAGGCGGCCGGTGAAGGCACGGCGTTTATGGTCATCAGCCCGGTTAGTGAAGACCTGGCACAGCTCGCATCCGCCAATCGTATGATTCTTACCGCCGGCATCGCGGGGCTGTTGGTGACCGGCTCGGTGCTCTTGGTGTTCTTGTGGACGCCGATGAACCGCATCCATCAGATTGTAGCGGCCCTGCCTGCATTAGCCCGTAGCGATTTCGCCATGTTGCGCAGAATGTTGCCGCAGCGGCGCGGTGGCGTGCTCAAAGATGAAATCGATGTTGTGGTCGATTCAGTGCAACAGTTGTCGGATGATCTCGAGAGCGCGTTGGAAGCGCGTGGCGAGGCCGAGAAGAATCTTGTTTGGTTGGCCGATCATGACCCCCTGACAAATCTGTTCAACCGTCGACGTTTTCAGGAAGTGTTCGATCGCATTCTGGCACTTGCGGTGCGTTATAAACGCACGGGTGCATTGTTGTTTCTGGATCTCGATCAATTTAAGTACGTCAATGATCTCAGCGGTCATCAAGCTGGTGATTCGTTGCTGTTGCTGGTATCGGCCACGCTACGTGATGCGATTCGCCATACTGATATTTTGGCGCGTCTCGGTGGAGATGAGTTCGCATTGGTTCTTCCCGAAGCCGATGCCGGCGATGCGATCTACATATCGAATAAACTGCAACATGATCTCAAGCAGGTCGAGTTTTCGTCCAATGGGCGTGTGCACAAGATAAGCTGCAGTATCGGTATAACGCTGTTTCCCGATCATGGCAATGAGTTGAACGATTTGTTGGCCAATGCCGACATGGCGATGTATCAGGCAAAGGAGGCCGGTGGTGCTCGCTGGCATATGTATTCGCCGGACGAGTTGGCGAAGGAACTTTTGGCCTCACAGGCAAAATGGCGTGAACGTATCACTCAAGCCTTGATGGAAGACGCCTTTGTGTTGCACTACCAGCCGATTTACGATCTCAGTGCCGGCTGTGTTACACGCTACGAGACCTTGGTTCGCATGCGTGATGTTTCCGGAACGCTGATCTTCCCCGACAAGTTTATTCCGGTTGCCGAGGAGTCCGGGCAGATCCGTGATATCGACCGTTGGGTCATTCGCAAGGCAATCGAATGTGTGCAGGACAATCCGACCTTGTCGCTGGCGGTCAATTTGTCCGGCCGGGTGTTGGATGATCCGTCATTACTGGCGTGGTTCCATGTTCAGTTGCAAGAGAGTGCGATCGATCCGTCGCGATTGATTGTCGAGATCACCGAAACCGCGGCAGTGGCCAATGTGCAGGATGCCATTACTTTCATGCGTGAAATCAAGGCACTCGGCTGCCGCTTTGCGCTGGATGACTTCGGTAGTGGTTTTTCGTCTTTTGCTTATCTGAAACAGTTGCCGGTGGACATCGTCAAGATTGACGGTGCGTTCATCCAGAATCTTGCTACCAGCGACCAGGATCAGTTGTTTGTCAAGGCCCTGACCGATGTTGCCAAGGGGCTCGGCAAGATCACGGTTGCGGAGTTTGTCGAGGACGCCGAGACTTTGCGTTTGCTCCAAAATTTCGGGGTGGATTTTGCGCAGGGCTATTACATAGGGCGTCCGTCGCCAAAGATGCGCGATACTGTCTGAGGGCAGGTTTTTGAGTTGCCCACCGAAGTCGGTTTTGCGAACTACCGCTACTGACCGGTGGAATGTCTACGACGTTTTCGCGTCATTCTTCATTACTCGTTGCATAAGTGCGCTAGTGTTACGACATGTTTCCTATACAAAACGTATGGACAATTCGCCTACTCGTCTGTTTGTCGCTGACAAGCCTTTCCGCATGGGTATTCGCGAATGCTGCCGAAGACGAGTGGCCGGACTGGGTTAAGGCCGAGGAAAGCCTGCATCAGCGTATCGCCAAGGTGAATGAAGGTCATTTGACGTTTCTGGCGAACCAGCCCACCTCGCCGGTACATCACCATCACAACCGTATTGTTATTTCCGAACACTCGCTGGTCGATGGTTGGGTGGCTTTGGAGCAGTGCCACGATAATCTCGATCAGGTTGCCGCGTTGCAGATCATTTTCAATCCTCAACGTTCACGTTTGTTGGAGGTCATCAGCTTCGACAATATCCAGTCGGCTGTCGCCGAAGATCACTCCGTTCAGTTGCGTGGCGTGCAGGCGCACTCACGGGTGTGTTTGCGGCTGGAAACCAAGGCCCTGCGGCTGGTCGCGAACGATGTATTCGAGTTGAAGAACGGGCCCTTCATGCGACGCTTTTTGGACGGTTACTATCCGATGCGGGTAAGTCTTGCCATCGAGTATCCCGAAAACCTGAGTTTGGCGGATTTCTCGCCCGGCATGCAGCCCGGTTTTTCGGTTTCGCAGACACCTGGCCGCGTCGCGGCGGAAGCGTTATTTGAAGGTATGCTACGGACGAGCTTCCGGTTTATGACGGATTGATTGACGCTAAACTGCGAGCAATGACGACAAGCACTTTGTCGTCTCAATTCAAGGCGACTTTTGCCGATAATTTCAGCATGCCAGACTATCGTGATCCTGATGTACTTCGAAAAGTCCGCATGCTTTCGGAACTGCCTCCCTGGCAGCTCGAAGTGGTCGCCGAGGCGGTCGATGTCATCGAGCTAAAAAAGGGTAAGCGCTTGCTCGAACGTGGCTCCGACGACGGGCATACGTATTTTCTCACTGAAGGGGATGTCAATCTGATTGCCGCCGGCGAAGATGCCAGTACCGTCGTTTCCGGCAGCGATACCGTAAAGGCGCCGTTGGCGAATTTGCGGCCACGTATTTTCGACGTCGAGACCATGACGCGGGTGCAGGTGATTCGGGTGCCGGACGTCGTGCTCAGTGCGGCGGGCTGTAGTCGCTTGGGTGGCCCCGCTATCACTGTCGAAAGCCCCTTGGAGGAGGCGCGACATCAGGCGGAGTCGCGTCTGAGTTTTCATCTCTATCGCGATCTGAAAAATGATGTCGCAGTATTGCCGAGCTTGCCGGATCTGGCGCTGCGCATACGCCGTGCCATCGATGACGAAACCAGTGATGCGCGCACTATCGCGCGATTGGTCGAATCGGATCCTGCGATGGCTGCAAAGCTGTTGAAGGCCGCGAACAGTGCGCTCTACGGCGGCCTTGGCGGCGTCGAGACGACCTCTTCAGCGGTGGTCAGGCTCGGTATGCAGACGACGCGTCAATTAGTGATGACTTTCGCGTTGAAGGAGGTATTCGTAAGTGAGGATGCCGCCATTCGACGGCGTATGCAGGAATTATGGAAGCACAGTGCCCATATCGCGGCTTTGTGTTTCGTTCTGGCCCGTGAGATTAAAGGTTTGCAGGCCGAGGAGGCATTGCTGATCGGTCTCGTGCACGATGTCGGCGTAATTCCGATTTTCAATTATGCCGACAAATATCCTGAGCTGACCGAAGATCCGTCGACGCTTGATGCGACCATTCAACGTATGCGCGGCGAACTCGGCGCGATGATCTTGCGTCAATGGCATTTTCCCCCCGAGGTGGTTGCGGCCGCGCGCGATGCGGAGAATTGGACCCGCCGCCACAATAGTGCGGCTGATTTCAGCGACTTGGTGATTGTGGCGCAGGTGCACGAGTTCATTCGCAAACACACCCTGGAAGGGCTACCACCGTTAGACGACGTATCGGCGATCCGCCGTGTGTTCGGTGATACTGCAACGCCAGAGAAGAGTTTGAAAGTACTGCACGATGCCAAGGCCCAGATAGACGAGATGCGCAGCGTGCTGCGCAGTTGAGCATTCGCTGAGGGTTGAATCAGTCGCCGCCGATCAACGCGCGAACCTCACGTATATCGGCTTCGGCTTCATCAAGTAAACGCAGCGAATGTCCGGGTGTCAGTTCGCCTCGCGCCAATTTTCCGTACGCAGGGATTGCGTCGATGAAGGGTCGCTCGTCTTGCCCCGGCGTTCCGACCAGGGCGTGCAGGCGGGCGAGTAACACCACATCGATGCTTTCCGGAATGGCCGAACCGGTGCGGTACCAATCGAAGGCGTGGCGTACGACATCGCCGAAAGCTTCCTCCAGGCGCCATTGTTTGAGTGTCAGGGCACCCGCATCCATTCGCAGGCTATCGATGGCATAGTCGAGCACGACCTTACGCCGTGCCAGTATCGGATAGCGGTTGATACCGCCGATCACCGCCACCGCACCGATGTCGTGAATCAGGCCGGCGAGTAGGGCCTGTTCGGGATCAATACCGGGCGTTTCGCGACCGAGCACATAGGCGAGTGCGGCGACGTGGACAGCGTGCTGCCAAAGCTCCTCCATACGCGTCTTCAACGATTCGGAGCTGATTTTGAAAATGCTTTTGAGCAGACAGCTATAGACCAGGCTGCGAATTTTGTGGCGTCCGAGCCGGGTTGTCGCGTGCTGAATACTGGTGATTTTTTGTATACCACCGAAAGCCGCGCTGTTGACCACGCTGACCACGCGAGCCGACAGTGCCGGATCGAGCTGGATCATGCGTGCGATGTCGGCGTTTCCGTTGTTCGGGTCGTCGATGGCTTTGCCGATCTTCAGGGCGAGATCCGGCAGGCTGGGCAGTTCGCAATGCTGTGTTTGGAAATACTTGGTTAGCTGGGTCAGGGCTTCGCTTTCGTCTTTGGTGAGATTTGGCCGGCTTGGCTTGATCTCTTGGTGTTTGGTTTCCTTATCGGCCGGTCCAGCAACGGCGAGCAAGGTGCAGGGCTCTGCAGCGAACAGGCTTACGACGGCCGAATGCGATGGCAGAGGGTATCGTGCGTGCGCCGTGTCGGCGTGCAAGTGCAGCAAATAGCCCGTGGCGGTCTGGATCTGAATACTGCCGCGTTTCAGGAATAGGCACTGATCGTCGGGTAGGGCGCTGTCGACCACACCGGGTCGGATATCGATCCAACGGGCGGACATGGCCAGCGTGGCGAGGTCTGCACGTTTGGCATGGGCAAAAGTCGCCAGCGGTGCGAGATCGGCGATCTCCACCTGTCGTGGCGAACGTTTACGGCCTAGCCATTTCGCGAACACATTGCCCTTCCTTACCGTTTCGTCCAGGCCGGTGACGCGGATCGGTAGCGGGCGTCTACAGGCGGATACCACCTACAATGCGTTCCTTGCGCCCGTTAAGATCGCGCCGGGCAGACTGGTTTTGCCCTCGGCTATCGGCCGCGATAGGATTTTCTTTATGAATATTCAAATCATTCCGGTTACCGCTTATGCCCAAAATTGCTCACTGCTGTGTTGTGAGACCAGTGGTAGCGCTGCCCTCGTCGATCCCGGTGGCGATGTCGAAGAGATCCTGGCCGTCGTCGACAAGACTGGGGTCACTTTGGAAAAGATTCTGGTGACCCACGGACATTTCGACCATGTCGGTGCGGTCGGGCGGATGGCGCGCGAGTTGGCGTTGCCGATCGAAGGGCCGCACGAAGACGATCGTTTTTTGCTGGAAACGGTCCCGCAATGGTGCAGCCAGTTCGGTTTTCCGCCGGGTGAGGCCTTCGAGCCCGCGCGTTGGCTGAAGCAGGGCGACCGAGTCCGTTTTGGCGAGCAAATGCTCGACGTTCACCATTGTCCGGGGCATACGCCGGGACATATCGTGTTTTTCCATGGTGTCGAGCGTATCGCGGTAGTCGGTGACGTCATTTTTCAAGGGTCGATCGGGCGCACCGATTTTCCCCGTGGCGACCATGCCACTTTGCTCCAGTCGATCCGTGAACGGATTTGGCCGTTGGGTGACGACGTAACGCTGTTGCCGGGCCATGGCCCCACGACGACGGTCGGTGAGGAACGGGCGCACAACCCGTTTTTACAGGGCGCTTACGGTTGAGGTACCGCTTATGCCCGGCTTACCTTGCCAAGGCCGTCGATGACATCTTCGAAGCGTGTGCTGAGTTTGAGTTGTAGCAGCGAGTCGGCGCGTGTCACCCCCGGTGTGATCGCTGCGATGGGTATGCCACGTTCGTCGGCCAGGCGGCAGAAGCGAAAGCCCGAGTAGACCATTAGTGACGAGCCGATCACCAGCAATGCGCCGGTGTCATACAGGGCATCGACAGCCTGTTCGACGCGTGATTTCGGAATGGTCTCTCCGAAGAACACCACGTCGGGCTTCAAGATGCCTCCGCAGGCCGGGCAATCAGGTACCGCGAAGCGACTGAAATCGCTGTGTTCCAGATAGGCATCGCCATCGGGTGCGACGTCCGCGCTGAGTTTGGAGAAGGCTGGATTACGTTCGAGCAGTTCGGCCTGCAGTGGATCGCGCTCGAAGCGGGAGGCGCAGTCCAAGCAGATTATCCGGTCGAGCCGGCCGTGCAGATCGATTACCGCTTGGCTGCCGGCGGCTTGGTGCAGCCGGTCGACGTTCTGTGTGACCAATTGGGAAACCATGCCATTCGCCTCCCACTGTGCAAGGGCGATATGACACGCGTTGGGCTGTGCCTCGCGAAACCAGCGCCAGCCGACCAGGCTGCGGGCCCAATAACGTTGCCGAACGTGCAAGCGGTCGACGAAGTCGCGGTATTGAACCGGCGGGGGGCGTTTCCAATCGCCGTTTTCGTCACGGTATTCCGGGATCCCCGAACCCGTGCTGATACCGGCGCCGGTCAGCACGAACAAACGCGGATAGGTACTGAGAAAGGCCTCTAATTGTTCGATCGGCGTGGCAGCTCGCATCACGGTGTTAAGGGTTGACATTTTATGAGCACATCATAGGTCTTTGAGACATTGAGCGGTTGACGGGCGTTCAAGACGTTGTCTCTCGTATAAATTGCATACCTAGTGGGCCAAGCGGTAAGTTCTGTCATGCTCAGAGCCACTGTGCGGGTGCGAATCAAGGCGCGTATTGCGGGCAATGGTCGCTCCCTTGGCAAAATACGCAACACCGAGTCGCGCTCGCACAGCGGCTCCCGAAGGGCCGCGCCACAAACATCGTGGGCTGCGTTGCAGTCCTTGAAAAGGGCCTGCCATTCCCTGCGGACTGCGTCTTGCCCACAATGTTTGTGGCGTGGCTGAGCATGACAGAACTTACCGCTTGGCCCACTGGCGCCGTCATGTCGCGCCGACCGGTGTAAAATCCCGGCTGCATTTCCAGCGTTCAGAGACTCGATGGATCAAGAACCACCACATTACAATGCCGACGGCGTGGAACAGCTCCCGCTACGTCAATTCACCGAAAAGGCTTATCTCGACTACTCGATGTACGTGATCCTGGACCGAGCCCTGCCGTACATCGGCGACGGACTCAAGCCGGTCCAGCGACGCATCGTCTACGCAATGTCCGAACTCGGTCTTTCGGCCGCGTCCAAACACAAGAAATCGGCGCGTACCGTGGGTGATGTCCTGGGCAAATTCCACCCACACGGCGATACCGCCTGCTACGAGGCCATGGTGTTGATGGCGCAGGCGTTCTCCTATCGCTATCCGCTGATCGACGGTCAGGGAAACTGGGGTTCTCCGGACGATCCCAAGTCCTTCGCCGCGATGCGCTACACCGAAGCGCGGCTGACGCCCTATGCGCAGGTGCTGCTGTCAGAACTCGGGCAGGGTACCGTCGATTGGGTGCCGAATTTCGACGGCAGCTTGAAGGAACCGGCGATGTTGCCGGCCCGCCTGCCGAATGTGCTGTTGAACGGGGCAACCGGTATCGCGGTCGGTATGGCAACCGATATACCGCCGCATAATCTGCGTGAGGTTGCCGCCGCTTGTATCCGCTTGATCGAGCAGCCGAAGGCGAGTCTCGACGAATTGTGTGAACATATCCAGGGGCCGGATTTTCCGACCGAGGCCGAAATCATCACGCCACGCGAGGAACTGCGTCGGATTTACGCCAACGGCGGCGGTTCGGTACGTATGCGCGCCTGTTGGCATAAGGACCAAGGTGCGATTGTGATTACCGCGCTGCCGTTCCAGGTATCCGGTGCACGCATACAGGAGCAGATTGCGGCGCAGATGCAGGCAAAGAAGCTACCGTGGATCGAGGATTTGCGTGACGAATCCGATCATGAGAACCCGACGCGCTTGGTGATCGTACCGCGGTCCAACCGAGTCGATATCGATCGGATCATGCTCCATTTGTTTGCCACGACCGATCTGGAGCGCAGCTACCGGGTCAATCTGAACCTGATCGGTCTGGACGGCCGGCCGCGGGTGATGGATCTGCGTGAGATTTTGTCCGAGTGGTTGGACTATCGGTTCGAGACCGTGCGTCGCCGTCTGCAGTTCCGTCTCGACAAGGTGCTCGAACGTCTGCATTTGCTCGAAGGCCTGATGGTCGCCTTTCTCAATCTCGATGAGGTTATCAAGATCATTCGTACCGAGGACGAGCCCAAACCCGTTTTGATGCGGCGTTTCGATCTGAGCGAGCGCCAGGCCGATTACATTCTCGATACCAAGTTGCGGCACCTGGCTCGGTTGGAAGAGATGAAGATTCGTGCCGAGCAGCAGGAACTCGCTGAAGAACGTGATCAGCTGCAAAAAACGCTCGGTTCCAAGCAGCGCATGAAGACCCTGATCCGCAAGGAACTCGTGGCCGATGCCGAGAAGTTCGGTGATGAGCGTCGCTCGCCGATCGTCATGCGTGATGCCGCCGAGGCCATGGACGAGGCCGAACTCACGCCGAGCGAACCGGTAACCGTGGTGCTGTCGGAAAAGGGTTGGGTACGTGCCGCCAAGGGGCACGAAATCAACGCCGCTGAACTCAGCTACAAGGCCGGTGACGGTTTCCGCCAGGCGGTGCGCGTGCGCAGCAATCAACAGGTGGTGTTTCTCGATTCCGCCGGTCGCAGCTACTCCCTCGCGGCGCATACGCTGCCGTCTGCTCGCGGTCAGGGTGAGCCGCTGACCGGACGTTTCAATCCGCCTGCCGGCCATGGCTTTGCCGCAGTGCTCGGCGGCGATCCGGAACAATGGTGGTTGTTGGCTTCCGATGCCGGCTATGGCTTTCGCGTCCGGGCCAAAGATCTGCTGGCGAACAAAAAGGCCGGCAAGGCGATGCTGAGTCTGCCGTCCGGTGCGCGGGTACTCCGGCCGAGTCCGATCATCGATGCCGATACGGACCGCCTGGTCGCGGTAACCAGCAGTGGGCGTATGCTGGTTATTCCGGCCAGCGATCTACCGGAACTGACGCGCGGCAAGGGTAATAAGATCATCGGTATTCCGGCAAAAGCGGTCGCTGAACGCAGCGAATATGTGGTCGATGTCCTTGCGGTTCCCGACGGTGGCAAGGTGAAGCTGAATTCCGGCAAGCGCCATCTGAACCTGCGTGCCGCGGATCTCAATGCGTATGAAGGCGAGCGAGGTCGACGCGGCAATAAATTGCCGCGGGGCTTCCAGAAGGTCGATGGCATAGAGTTGGACGACTGAAAGGTGAATCGATAATGACAGTATTGGCGAGAATAATTGGGACAGTGGCGGTCGTCGTTCCGCTGGTGGGATGTTCCGGCTCTACCGAAGATGTCAGGGTTACGCTGTGTAAGAATCTGACGACATCGTTACAAGGTTCGAATTCGATCGAATGGGGCGAGACCGCGTTTACCTTCCGTCGTCCCGAGTATGCGACGACCACGTTGCATTACGAGGTCATCACGGCCGGCAAAGCGAGCCAAAAGACCTCCGCGTGCCATTTTGCCTATGAGGCGCTCGACGACACCGCCGTCAATCTGGCAAACCCGATCGATGCCTACGAGACCTTGCCGTTCGCGATGAGCCACGACGGCCGGGTGCTTTCCGACGCCGAACTGTTACAAACGGTCAATGCGGAGCAAAAACGCTTGGGCCGTGACGCTATCGGCCGGCTCGAACGGAATGCGCAGGATCTGGCTGCGAAAATACGTGCCGGCGTGAGCGGCTGATCGTCGCTATTGCCAACGAAAGGCCCGCGCCGATGCAGCCAGCAAAACGCCACCGATCGCAAACAGCACGATGATCTCGAAGGCGACGTCGGCCAGACCGGCGCCATCCAGCATTACTCGGCGTGCGGCATCGACCATATGCGTCAGCGGCAGGAACTCGGCGATTCGCTGTGCCCAAACATTCGTGCCTTCGAGCGAGAACCAAACGCCGGACATGATCATCATCGGCCAGGACATTAGGTTGAGTACGCCATCGGCCAATTCCTCGCTGCGCACGCGTGCGGATACCGTCAGGCCCAGGCTGATCAAGGACACCGATCCGGCCAGCAAGACCAGACCCAGGGCCAGATAGGACCCTCGCATCGGAAAGTCGAGCAGCAGGTCAGTGCCGACAAACACCAGGCAGGTGACGCTGATCACGACCAGTAGGCGCGAAAGAATTTGTGCGACCAGAAATTCTCCTGCGGTAATGGGTGTCGCGTGCAGGCGCCGTAGCACGCCGTTCTTGCGATAACGCACGATGACCCAGCCGACGCCCCAAAGACTGCTGAACATGACGTTAATCGCAAGGACACCCGGCAACACCCAGTCGACGTAGCGTACTGCGCGACCACTGACGACCTCGCGGGTCAGGGTGTCCGGCAGGGCGTTGAAGCTTTGCCACAACAGGCGTTCGACGATATGGCCGTCCGGTGAATCGTCGTTCACCCAGTAGCGCGGCGTATCGCGCAGGTCCAGCAAGAGATCTATACGGTGATAGCGGACCTTGTCGATCGCTGCGGCTTCGTCTTCCTGGGTGATGAACTGGATATGGCGGCTATCGAGAAACGCGGTTTGTCGTGCCTGTTCGGGGTCACCCAGTACACCAACCTTGAAAAGGTTCTGGTCCGGATTGCTGAAGATGAAGGCAAAGCCCAGCACCATGACGACCGGCATGAAGATATTCCAGCCCAGCCCGGCCTTGTCGCGGTAGAACTCGCGATTACGGGCGACGAAGACCGCCGAGATACGTTTGAAATTCATGCCTCGCGCAATCCGTGTCCGGTGAGTTTCAGAAACAGGTCGTCCAGCGTGGGGGTGCTGACATGCAGTTCGTCCAGTGCGACCCCGAGTTTGTTCAACATCGCCAAGGTTTGATCGATGTCGTCGGTCGCGGCGATGGCGTAGTCGCCCTGGTTTTCGAAGCCTACCGGCATTTCGATACCATTCGGTAGCGCGTCACAAGGGACTCGCACCAAGGCACGCGGAAAATGTTCGGCAAGCAGTTGTGTCGGTTCGCCCTGGGCAATGATTCGTCCGCGGTCGATCACCGCGATTTCGTCGCACAGCACGCTGGCCTCTTCCATGTAATGCGTGGTCAGCAGAATGGTCTTGCCCTCACGTTTGATGCCGTCGATCAATTGCCAGAAGTTGCGCCGGGACTGTGGGTCCAGGCCCGTGGTCGGTTCGTCCAGAAACACCAGTTCCGGATCGTTGACCAGCGCGATCGCCAACAACAGGCGCTGGCGTTGGCCGCCGGAGAGCTTGCGGGTGTCGCGATCGAGCAGTTCACCGAGATTGCAGAGCGCGATCAGTTCGTCCAAGGGACGCTGGCGTGTATACAGGCTGGCAAACAGGTGCAGGGCTTCCCGCACGGTCTGAAAATCCTGCAGCGCGGTGCTTTGGAACTGGATGCCGATGACCTGGCGATAGGTTTCGTTGCGCGGTGTGCCGCGATAGCGGATTTCGCCGCCGTTGGCATCGGTGATGCCCTCGAGGATCTCCAGGGTCGTGGTCTTGCCGGCACCGTTGGGCCCGAGCAGGCCGAAACAACTGCCCTCGTCCACGGCAAAACTCACGCCATCGACGGCGCGTACCCCGGGGAAGGTTTTGATGAGGTTGTCGACCCGAATGATCGCGGACATGTCGTTACCACGGCTGACAGAGGGCCGACATGTTACAGCGGTTGCGGGTCTTTGGTGCGACGGATTGAGCGTTTTGGGATCGGTGTGGTGGCGATTGACGGAGGTTAAAAGGCCAGCGTCCCCAGGGCGCCGGCCTGTCCGGATTTTCGGTTTGTGATCAGCCGTGTGTACCGGTTCGCCGGATTTCGTCCCTGCGATAATCCGGGTCCATCCAACAGCGCGGTAGCGCTTCGCCGGAGCAGAATACCAAACCGGTTTTGGTGAAAGTCGTCGGGTCGGGCATTTCTTCACCGAAGTTGTAACGTCCGGTGATGCCGGTTTGGAAGGGATCGAAAAGCGCCGCCGTATCGAGCACTTCGACCAGTTCGCCGTTGCTGCGATCTTTGAGAAACATGGGTCACCTCCATACGGGAGTCGAGAGACGTCTCAATGGGACTTCTAGGTAACTCCGGGCGTCAGATTGAGCGGCGAAATGGGTCAGGTCGAGGTGCAAAGCGTACGTAACAGTGTGCTATTGCGAAGGTTTGCAACGAAGGGTCGACACATTTGACGCTCAAGCCGTTCGGTCACGAGTTGTCAGAAGTAGCCTTAAGTATGGATCAGGCCTTTGTGCCCGCAACGTATAACGCACAAGTCACGCGGGATTGGCGATATCTTCTCATTTGCCCCCGGGTAGCCTGAGTTTCACGACGACACCGGGTGGACTGTCCCGGTTTTCCGCGACGGCGCCACCGCCGTGGAATTCGGCAATCAGCCGCACCAGATAGAGGCCGAGCCCGAGATGGGGTTCGTCCTGGCGTCCGCGGCGGCCGGAGACCATCGATTGAAAGACATCGGTGTCCGGCGGTAAAGGCGGTCCCTGGTTGCCAACCGACAGCGTAACGCGGTTGTCGCGTGCGATGCATGCCAGTTCGATGGTGCTGCCGGGGATATGGAAATCGACAGCGTTATTGACCAATTTATCCAGGGCTTGGCTGATGAGATCGGGTACGCCATCGAGCATCAGGGGTTCATCGATGCCCTTTACCGTGAAATCGATCGATGGATACAGGGTCTGAAAGCCGGCGGTTTGCATGCGCAGCAGGGCGGCGAGATCGAAGCGCTCGTGTTCCGCCTGGCGCATCGCCTGTTCCAACCCGGTCGCCTCGCGCAGGCGCATGAGTATGAGTTCCAGGCGTTCGGCGCCGTCGCGTGCGCGTCGAATGTATCCGGCGCGTTCGGTGTCGACAGCCTGATCGGCGTTGTCCAGCGAGCTGCGGACCACGGCCAGCGGGGTACGGAGTTCATGCGCCAGGCGTGATGCCATCGCCTCCAGATAGTGGTTGTAGTCGTGCAGCCGATCGAGCACGCTGGCGAAGCTGCGCCCGAGATCGCCGATTTCGTCTTTCGATTGGTCGGCGTCCAGCCGCCCGACAATGCGGCCGTCATGGCTGACCGCGGATTCCACTTTGTCGCGCAGGCGGGTGATGCGCGACGCAAGCAGACTGGCGAAAGCCAACAGCCCGAGGCTGGTGACGGCGAACAAGAGTAGCGTCACGCCGAACAGCCGCTGCAATGCCAGGTTCTGAATCGACAGAATAGCGTTTGTGGTCTGCTCGACCAGCACCGCACCTTGAATACCCTCGCCGCTGCGGATGGGTACCGCGGCACTCACGACGACCGCGTTACCCTGTGGCGGTTGGCGCCGCAAGTTGCCGGAGCGGCCGGCGAGCGCCTCGACCACAGGGGCCATGAACAAATGAGTGCGACGTCCGGACAGCTCAGCCAGGGTGTCGGCGTCGCGGGGTAACACGGCGAGAATCAACTCTTGGATGAACCATGGCATTCTCGCCTCGTCGGCGTGCAATGGTGCATCGCTGTCCAGGCGGCCGGACTGCGCAAGTACCAGTCCTTGATGGTCGGTCACCCAAATACGTGTCGCCGGCGGCGTCAAACCGACCAGGGCGTTCTGCAGCGGCTCGGATCGCCTGACCACCAAGCCCAGCGCCTCGGCCGGATACATCCTGCCGTTGGCCAGCATCTGTCGGCTGCGACTATCGAATATCCGTAGCGAAAGGCGTTCCCGGACCAGTTCGCGCGGTAATCGCAGCTCCAGGGTATAGCCTGACTGGTCCGGCTGCCATTCGCCGCGTATCGCCGGCTCATATTCCGCGGTCTCAATCGGACTGCCGTCCGACGGCAGTCGTTGTGCCACCACCCAGCCCGGAGCCTCGGGGCGAATGCGGTAGCGTTGGAGTTCACCGTCCAGGTCGGTCAGTGCGATCTCGACCGCATCGCCATCGGTGCCGAGGTCGTTGGTTGGGTCTTGCACGCCCAAGAACAGATAGGCGTAACGCTTATCCTCGCCCAGGAAGATACGGGCTTCGAGCGTTTCGTCGATGGATTGCAGTACAGTGAAGTTACGCTCGTAGGTGAGCCATTCGTCACGGTATCCGTCGAGCTGTGGTGCCTTTTTCAGTGGATGCGCAAATAGGTTACGGAAGGTCAACACCGAACCGGGACGGGCGACACCATGAAATTCATCCGCATAGCCATGCATGATGTTGGCGACCGAACTCGCGGTAGTACGCAGCGACTGATCCTGGGCCTCGCGCAGAAAAGACTCGGTCTCTTGGATAAAACGATAGCCGGCCCACGGGATACCCAATAGGGTCAGTGAGACCAACAGCAGTTTGAACCTGACACGATGCCAGAAGCGGGGCCGGGACATGGGGCGTCAATCCCGATCGGAAAAGGTCATGCTTTTGGCCTCATGCGGTATGCATCGTCATCGCCTGTTTATCGTTGAGGCACCCAACGGTAACCCGCGCCATAGACCGCCTCGATCGCATCGAATGCCGGATCGGCTTTGAGGAATTTTTTACGGATACGCTTGATATGCGATGTGATGGTGGCCAGGTCGACATAGGTGTCGGCCGCCGCCATCAGTTGCTCGCGTGTTTTGACATGGCCGGGGTGTTTGGCCAGCGCATGCAGGATCCAGAGTTCGGTGACGGTCAGGTCGATGTCTTGATCTTGCCAGGTCACACGCATCTGCTCGGGTTTCAGGACCAGTGGGCCGTCACGCACGATTTGTTCGCCCGGCGGGGGTGCGAGCGATGCGTCGACGCGGCGAAAAAGTGCGCTGACGCGGGCACTGAGCTGCGGCAGACTGACATCCTTGGTGACATAGTCGTCTGCACCGACCCGTAATCCCGCAACGGTATCGAAATCGCTGTCCCGCGCGGTCAGAAATACGATCGGCAGCGTCGCCGAGAGACTGCGCAGCTGACGGCACAGTTCGAATCCCCCGTCGATTTCTTCGCCCAGACCAATATCCAGGATCACCAGATCCGGTAGCTGGCGGCTCAGCGCGGCACTGGCCTGGGCTCGCTCGCCATAGATCTCCACGCGATAGCCCTGGCGTCGAAACAGGTCGGCATAGTTTTCGCGAATGGCGGGTTCGTCTTCGACGATGGCAATGGTTCGGGCCATGGTTTTACACGTCATCAACAGCTTGACTCGCAGTTTAACCGCAATTTCGGCTTTGCCCGCGTATCGCCACAATCTGCCATTGCATTGCCCGTGCGCCGCGAGCGGCCCGCCATGGGGGCCTGCTTGAATCAAACTCATCACCGGCGCAGGTCTGGAGACCGTCTTTCGCCACGGAGGGCGCGCTGGGACAAATTCACGTAGCAGGGGAACCGTATGTCGCACTCACCGCAACGGCCATCGAACGGCAATTCATCCAACTGGTTCTACCTGGGGGCGAGCGGCATTCTACAGCCGCTGAGCGAAGAGTTTCTCTATCGCGCCGCGCAAAACCGCGGAAGACACACCTGCCGTTGGTGTGAGCAACACGAGCACAAGCGGCGCGATGCCGATGCCTGAAGGGAATCGATGGCCCGGTTCGGCACCCCGCGCGTCGTTCGCCGAGATCTTATGCGGCCTTATGGCTCTGGTGGCCGTGCTGTTTTCATCCGGCCATGCGGGTGCCGAAGAAGGCGGACTGAAGCTATACAACGGTGCCGGTCAGTCCTTGGGGTATGCACCGCAGTTGCATACCGATGTTGCGATCAAGGTCAGTGGCATGCTCGCCCGGGTTCGGGTGCAGCAACGCTTTCAAAACCCCAGCGACGCCTGGGTCGAGGGCGTTTATGTGTTTCCGCTGCCGGAGGATGCCGCGGTCGACCGCCTGCGCATGCTTTATGCCGAGCGTCTGATCGAAGGCGAAATCCAGGAACGCCAACAGGCGGAAAAAAGCTACGCTGCCGCCAAGGCCAGGGGACAGGGCGCCAGCTTAATGGAGCAGCAGCGGGCGAATGTGTTCACTACGTCGGTCGCCAATATTCCCCCGGGCGATAGTGTGCAGGTCGAGATCGAGTACCAGCAGAAATTGCATTGGCGTGATGGCGAAATGGCTTTGCGGTTTCCGATGGTCGTCGGGCCGCGCTACATTCCGGGTGAACCTTTGGTGACCGAGGGCGGGGGGTTCAGCGCACAGGGTTGGGCGGCGGATACCGACCAGGTACCGGATGCCTCGCAGATTACCCCGCCGGTCGCGCTGTCGCCCCCGGATCACCTGAATCCAATACGTATCCGAGTCGAGCTTAACAGTGGGATCGAGCTGATGGGCATCGATAGTCCGTTTCATCCGATTGACGTCGAACAGATCGGGCCCGGGCGTTATGCGGTCGTGTCGAAGGACGGTAGCGTACCTGCTGAACGCGATTTCGAATTACGCTGGCGACCGGTATTGAGCCAACAACCCAGCGCGGCCTTGTTTACCGAAACCCGGAGAGATCGCCATTACGCCTTATTGATGTTGATGCCGCCACAGCCTGAGCGTGCTCCGGATCCGGTCGCACGTGAGTTGGTATTGGTGGTGGATACTTCGGGTTCCATGCACGGCGATTCCATTGAGCAGGCTCGGGCGGCATTGCTACAGGCATTACAGCGTCTGCGACCGATCGATCGGTTCAACATTATTCAATTCAATAGCGGATTCGATGCGCTGTTCCCGCAAGCTCGACCGGCCGATATTGCGCATCTTCGCCAGGCACGGCGCTATGTCAATGGGCTGCAGGCTGACGGCGGTACCGAAATGTTGCCGGCCTTACGTTATGCGCTGGAAGATCCGCGGCCGAGCGGTTTGTTGCGACAGATCGTGTTTTTGACCGATGGCGCGGTCGGCAATGAACAGGCTTTGTTCGAGGCGATCGTGCGGCACCTGGGTGACGGTCGTTTGTTCACGGTCGGTATCGGTTCGGCGCCGAATGCGCTGTTCATGAACGGCGCGGCACGCTTCGGTCGCGGTACTTTCACTTATATCGGTGCGACCGACGAGGTCGAGGCCAAGGTGAGCGCTTTATTCGATCAGCTCGGTTCGCCTTTGTTGACCGGTTTGCGTCTGCATTGGCAGTCCGATAACGGCCCCTTTTCGCTCAGCCAGACCCCGGAGCGACTGCCGGATCTGTATGCCGGCGAGCCTTTGGTGGTTGCGATTGCCGCGGACACCGCGCCGCAGCGTGTCGAAATCGAAGGCATGCTCGGTGATCGCCCATGGCGGCACCAGGCCTCGCTTGCCGGCGGTGTGCCGGGTGTCGGTGTGCACGCACTATGGGCACGTCATCGCATCGAGGATTGGATGGCGAGCGGGGTGACGGGGGAATCCGCCGACAAAGTTCGCGAGGCGGTGCTCGAGCTTGCTCTGGAACATCATTTGGTCAGTCGTTTCACCAGTCTCGTCGCTATCGACAAAACTCCCGCCCGACCGCAAGACAGCCTCTTGTACAAAGGTGTTGTGCCAACCCGCTTGCCGGCAGGTTGGTCGGCGGCCAAGGTTTTCGGTCAGTTACCGCGCACAGCGACGCCGGCACCGCTGTTGGCATTGATCGGATTGGTGTCGTTATTGATTGCGGCCTGGGCGCGTTGGACGCGCGTATGATGCGTCGTCGATTGGTCTTGCCGGCGCTGTTGGTCGGCGTGTTGTGTTTTGGCTATGCGGGTTACATCCCGGCCAAGGCCTGGTTGGCCCAACGCCTGCTCGATCATGCCTGGGAGCGCCGCCTGGCCGGTTCGGTGCAGGTGCGTCCCTGGCCCTGGGCGGATACCCGGCCGGCGGCGCGTTTGGTACAGCCGCGGTTGAATATCGACCAGATCGTGCTCGATGGTGCGAGTGGCCGTGTTTTGGCTTTCGGGCCGGGGCATGTGGTTGGCAGTGCTCGCCCGGGAGAGCGGGGCAACATCGTCCTGAGCGGCCATCGTGATACCCATTTTCGTTGGCTCGACCGGCTTGTGTTGGGTGATGAACTGGTTCTAAAGACGGTCGATGGAGGTCAGCGGCGCTATCGCGTCGGCCGTCTCGCCGTGCATCATGAATCCGAGGTGGCGTTGCTGGACGCGCATGCCGGAGACCAGCTTCGACTGTTGACCTGTTATCCGTTCGATGCAATCGATCCGGGCACGACGGAGCGTTTCGTGGTTACTGCGTTTCCCGCACCGCGTCGATCGGCCTAACGTTGTCGGATCTGGCGATGGCAAAGCGGCTTTGTCTCAACATGCGGCGCTGCTTTGCCGAAGAGAGAGCGCTTTCGGCAGCACGGAATACGTCGCTATGGCTTGGATAGCATTCGGCATCGATGAGGGCCGCACCTATGCTGAGATGGCAGTGCATTGCCGTATCCCGCAATTTTTTGCCGGTCTGCTCGTCATGTTCTTGCACCAGCTTGGTCAGCCATTCGTCCAGATCCTGTGATGACATTTGGCTAAGGATGAGCGCGAATTCGTCGCCGCCAAGCCGGGCGACAAGATCGGTCGA
The DNA here is from genome assembly GCA_028280505.1 of Chromatiales bacterium. Classification (GTDB taxonomy): domain Bacteria; phylum Pseudomonadota; class Gammaproteobacteria; order Chromatiales; family Chromatiaceae; genus Thiosocius. The sequence goes on from JANQLO010000005.1 coordinate 56,864, forward strand.
ACGCACCTGCGAGCGTAGGAAATGTGCCGTTTGTTCCAACATTTCGTCGCCGCCGGTGTGGCCGAATTCATCGTTGATGTGTTTGAAGTCGTTCAGATCGGCGATGATCAGTATCGCCGGTTGTTCGCGCCGTGATTGCTCATGATGGTGGGCGAGCATCAAATCGAAGTAGCGTCGGTTGAATACGCCGGTCAGCGGATCGGACAGCGATTGTTGGTGCAGCTCTTGGTGTTGGCGCCGCATCTTAAGCGCCAGTTGTTGCAAGTCCCTCAGCAAGGGTCGTGTTTCCGCCAACTTCGTTGGGATACCGGACGGATTGTAGTTTCCGGCGAGCATCGCTTGGAGATCGCCGTGGATGCGTCGTACGTCTTTACGGAAATGCAGCAGGGTATGGCTTACCAGGAGTACGATGAGTACACCGGCGATGGAGATTACGGTAATGTCGATCATGACGCGATCGGCGATCGGCGAATGCGAAATCGGCAGCGGTCGCGTCAGCACCAGTTTCCAAGAGGTATCCGGTACGTCGGCGAGGTAGTTTTGCGATTCAGTGTCCGTGTCTGCGTTGCCCACGATCAGTTTGGCGCGACCATCGCGCCCCAGCAACGAAAAGCGGTCGCCGTTACGGGCCATGTTGCGCAGCAGATCCTGCAATACATCGAGACGGAAGCTTACGAACAGCGTGCCGGCCCGCTCTCCGCTGGGCGATGTGACCTTGGCCAAAAGGTCGAAGTGTTCGAGTCCACTGACATCGGTGTGCAGCAAGGGGTATTCGATTGCACCGCCGTCGAGGAAGGTGTGCATGTCCATCTGGCACGCAGCACCGACACGTAATGCCAGGGGATTGCCGAAGACGACCCCGTCAGGCCCTGCGAGTGCGGTGCCGAGACTACCGGGCAGTACACGTCCGACCGCACGCGACCAATCGGCGATCTCCGGCTCTTCGCCAAACTCGATTAAATTGATGGCCTCTGGATTTGTCGCAATGAGTTGGAGTATCCCTTGATAGAATCGTATCTGATTGCGGATGGCGATCGCGGCATTGCGCACAGTATGGCGGGCATCGCTTGCGTGCCGATTTTCGAACGCTCGATAGTCGTCGTCGATCAGGTACAGTCCTGTCGCGGTCGTGATCACGGCAACGCTGATCAGTAGTGCGACCAGGATCGCAATGGTTTTGCCGATTGATAGATGCATGCGCCGGTGTCCGGTCTAGTTTTCGGTCTCGGTATTTCGGTGATACCGGGGATCTCACTGAGCTATCAGCGGCTTGGGGATGAGGAACCTTTAGCGGCCGGGTAAATCAGCACATCGGCAAATGTTTAACATCGTCTTTTGCGGCGATTGATTGGCATTTTTTGCGAGACAGCTCCTGCGGCGGGCATGCCGGTATGCGAAGCTGTGGCTTTCCCGGGTGGTCGCCGGCAGGGTGTCGAGACACGAACGGTATGGTGTATTGGGGTAGGGGATGGTTGCCAAAAAAAGGCGTCCGACCAAACGCGGCAAGCCGCGTAGAAAAACAAGCGGTCGAGCGAAAAGCCGCACGGGTTCGCGTGGCTGGTTGAAAGGTCTGGTCGCATTGCTGGTGTTGGCCGTGCTGGTTGTCGGTGGCTACTCGGTCTATCTGGGCAAGACGGTTCGGGTGAAGTTCGACGGCAAACGTTGGGCCGTGCCGGCGCAGATCTATGCGCGGCCGCTGGAACTCTATGTGGGGGCCGGCGTGTCGGCCGACCAACTCGAGACCGAGCTGGAGTTTCTGGGCTATCGCCACGTCGGTAAGGTCTTCGGACCGGCGCAGTGGTCGCGTAAGGGGCGCCGCTTCATTATTCACACTCGCAATTTCGCCTTCTGGGATGGTGAGGAGACGGCGCGCAAACTGTCGGTTGAAACCGGTGGTTCCGGGGTTGTCGGGTTGAGAGACAAGGCGGGTCGGTCGCTTGATTTGGTGCGGCTGGAGCCGGCGCTGGTCGGCAGTATCTATCCTGCGCACAATGAAGATCGCGTATTGGTTGCGCGCAGCGATCTACCGGATCATTTGATCAACGGGTTGCTTGCGGTCGAGGACCGGCGTTTTTACGAACATTCGGGAGTCGACCTGCGTGGTATTGCGCGAGCGCTATGGGCCAATCTGCGTGCGGGCAAGGCGGTGCAGGGTGGTAGCACCCTGACCCAGCAGTTGGTCAAGAATTTCGTCTTAACGCCGGAACGTTCGCTTCGGCGAAAGGTGAACGAGGCGCTGATGGCGTTGATCGTGGACGCTCGGTACGACAAGGACGAGATCCTCGAGGCCTATGCCAATGAGATTTTTCTCGGGCAGGACGGCGATCGCGCGATTCACGGTTTTGGGCTTGGCGCGCATTTCTATTTTAACCGGCCGCTGAAGGAGCTACGTCTGCACGAGACGGCGTTGCTCGTTGGATTGGTCAAAGGGGCCTCCTACTATAATCCGCGACGTCATCCCAAACGTGCGTTAAAGAGACGTAATTTGGTGATCGATCAGATGCAGGCCCAGGGTTTCGTCGGTGCGGCCGAGGCGGGTAAGGCGCGTCAGGCAAAACTCGGCGTGACGACACGCGGTGTGGTGCATGCGCACCGGGTGCCGGCCTTCGTCGATCTCGTGCGGCGTCAGTTGCGGCGTGACTACCGCGAGGAAGACCTCACCTCAGAAGGACTGCGGATCTTCTCGACGCTCGATCCCTGGGTGCAGCGCCAGGCGAGCGATACCGCCAAACGTCGCTTGGCGAGTATCGAGCGTTCGCGCAAGCTGGCGTCCGGCAGTTTACAAACGGCACTGGTGGTCGCATCGGCGCAGAACGGTGAGATTCAAGCGCTGGTCGGTGGTCGCAACGCGGGTTTCGCCGGCTTCAATCGTGCGCTGGATGCGGTGCGTCCGATTGGTTCCCTGGTCAAGCCCGCGGTCTATTTGACCGCGTTGTCGCGGCCCGAACGCTATAACCTCGGCACCTGGATCGAAGATCGCGAGGTCGATCTGACTTTGGAAGGCGGGCAACGCTGGCAGCCGCGTAATTACGATCGCCAGGTATATGGTGAGGTGGTCTTACACGAGGCCTTGGCGCGTTCGCTTAATCTGGCGACGGTCAATCTCGGTTTGGAGCTCGGTTTGCCACGGGTGATCGGGACGTTGCGCAGTCTCGGTGTGCAACGCACTGTCCCCGCTTATCCTTCGGTGCTGCTAGGGGCCGTATCGCTATCGCCGCTTGAGGTCACCCAGGTTTATCAAAGCCTCGCGTCCGGCGGTTTTCGTTCGCCCTTGCGGGCCATCCGCAATGTGCTCGATGCGCAACAGCAGCCGTTACAGCGATATCCACTCACGGTCGAGCAGGCGGCGGACCCGGCGGCGGTTTTCTTGCTTAATCGTAATCTGGTCGAAGTCGCTGAAAGTGGCACGGCGGCTGCGTTGGGTCGGCAACTGCCGGCCGGTCTGCAGGTCGCCGGTAAGACCGGCACCACCAACGATTTACGCGACAGCTGGTTTGCGGGTTTTTCGGCCGACCGCGTGGCGGTGGTCTGGATCGGTCGTGACGACAATGCCTCGACCGGCCTGACCGGTGCCCGTGGTGCGCTGCCGGTGTGGGGGGATTTGATGAGTCGAATCGACAATGCCTCCTTGCAGCTGGTACCGCCACCGGGGGTCGAGTATCACTGGGTCGATCCGGAGGGTCGGTTGGCGGCGGAGGGTTGTGCCGGCGCGGTGGCTTTCCCCTATATCAGCGGATCGGAGCCGACCGAACGCTCGGATTGTGCGGAAACGCGTGGATTGGGGGGTTTCTTGCGAGGCCTGTTCGATTAATCTATCGACTCTTTAGGAAATGAAACAAAATGCGTGCCGCCCGTGAATCAAGCCGCTTTCACACGCTGTAAAACCTGGCCGGTCTTGTTTGCCAGTTTGTTGGCGCTTTTGCTCAGTGCCTGCGGCGGTTTACCGCGTAGCGAGCGACCGGCCGAGGTCGAAGAGCGTGGTGCCGCCTCGTCAGGTTCGGTACGCGGCGAAGCGCCTCAGGTCGCCGCCTACACACCGCCGGCTCAGCCGACGTATGCGCGACCGGCACCGAAACGTGCCGTCGGCGTGCTCATGCGGCGCGCACAGGATCAACATCGCGGCGGCGACCTCGATGGGGCAACTGTCAGCCTGGAGCGCGCCCTGCGTATTTCGCCGGATGATGCCGTGCTGTGGCATCGTCTTGCCGAGGTGAGAATGAGCCAGCGCAGCTACACGCTCGTCACTCAACTCGCAGCCAAGTCCAATGCGCTGGCCGACCGTGACGACCGTAATCTGCGCGGCGCGAATTGGGCGCTTATCGCACAGGCTCGGCGCGCGTTGGGCGATGCGTCGGGTGCACGTCTTGCCGAGCAACGTGCTACCGAATTGCGTTGAAAACCCGCGCGGCCGGCCGCGCACATCCCGATCAGGAGGTTTCGTGGCTGACATACAACTTTCCCCGCAACTTTTTGAAGACATCCAAGATGCCGTTCAAAAGCAGCATCCGGATGCCGACCAAGTCGTCGTTATGCAGTATCTGGGCGCCGTCATGGGCTATCTGCTCGGCAGCCAGAAAAACATGCTGCCGGAAAATCGCGATGCCTTGATGGATGAGTTGTGCGCCTTTACGCGCCATGTATACGACGATGTTTCGCAAAGCCAGCAGCAGATGCAACAGCCGCCGGCCGGGGAGGCGTTCGGCATTTGGGAGCCGTCGAAAAACTGAGTACCCCCTTGCCCTGAAGTAAATGCCTGATTCGGTATAGAATCTCCGCAGGACACGGAGAGAATTCATCGCGTGAGCACGCCCTATGCCGCCGAAAAACTGATTGCGCAAGCGCGCCAGCTTGCCGCCGAGTATCGACGCACCATGGGCAAACCGTTGCCCGGTATCAGCAATGAGATCGCCGAGCATGATGCGGTTCGTTTGCTCGGACTCGAATCCAAGGCCAGTCCGGACGCCGGTTGGGATGCCGTCGACCCCGAAACCGGCCATCGCATCCAGATCAAGAGCCGCACCATTTTCGATGAGAGCAAGGGTGGCCAACGTATCGGTCAACTCAAGATGAATCAGGATTGGGACGCGGTGGTTCTGGTGCTGATGGACGAAGACTACGAGCCTTATGAAATTTACCGCGCCATGCGCGAAGACTTGGAATCCTTCGTCGATGCCTCGAGCAGCAGCCGGTCCAAACGCGGTGCCATGTCGGTGGCGCGTTTCAAGATCATCGGTGAACTCGTTTGGGACAGCGTCAACGGGCACCGGCAAGAGGTTTGGGACAATCAGGCCGACTGAGCCGATGCCTATCAGAGATGTCCATGGAGGTTGAAGACGTCCTCGGGCCGGATGGCTTGTTGGCCCGCGCGATCGAGGGGTTCAGCCAGCGTCCACAACAATTGGCGATGGCGCAGGCCGTCGGCGAAACCCTAAGCGAGGGCAATGTGCTGGTCGCCGAAGCCGGTACCGGTACCGGCAAGACCTTCGCGTATCTCGTGCCGGCCTTGCTGTCCGGTCAGAAAGTGATCATTTCCACCGGTACGCGTAATCTGCAGGACCAATTGTACCTGCGCGATCTGCCGAGGTTGCGGGACGCCATGGCCAGTTCGGCTCAGGTCGCGTTACTCAAAGGGCGCGCCAATTACCTTTGTATACATCGCATGGAAAATGCGCTGCTCGATACCCGCGGGCATGGCCGGGAGCGTCTGCGCTGGTTGCTGAGGGTGCGTGATTGGGCCGGCCTGACCAAGCGTGGCGACATCGCCGAGCTGAGCGATGTGCCCGAGGATGCCAACATCTGGCCGTTGGTGACCTCCAGCAGCGACAATTGCCTGGGCCAGGATTGTCCGGCATGGAGCAAATGTCATCTGGTCGAGGCCCGGCGCCGCGCGCAAGAGGCCGACATCGTGGTGGTCAATCATCATCTGCTCTGCGCCGACTTTGCGCTCAAGGAGGAAGGTTTCGGTGAATTGTTGCCGGGCGCCGATGCATTCGTTATCGATGAGGCCCATCAATTGCCGGAGATTGCCAGCAATTTCTTCGGCAGCAGTGTCAGCACGCGTCAATTGGTCGAACTCAGCCGTGACACGCTGACGGAATATCATCGAGAAGCGGGCGATTTTCCCGAGTTGCCGGAACAACTCGACCGGGTCGCCAAAGCGGCCCGCGATCTACGTTTGTCCTTCGGCCAGGCAATGCGTCGAGGTGCCTGGGCCGAAATCGAGCAGAAAGACGAGATCCGGGAAGCGCTTGTCGAATGTCGTGCACAACTCGGCCGATTGGCCGACGACCTGGAGGCGATCGAAGGCCGCGGCAAGGGATTGGATGCCTGTCATGCGCGTTGTGTCGCATTGTCCGCCACATTGGGTCGAATGGTCGAGCCCGAGTCCGGCAGCGAGGATATCCGCTGGTTCGAAACACATCCGCAGAGTCTGCGTCTGAACAGCACGCCGCTGGACATCGCCGACGTTTTTCAGTTCCAGATGCAGCGTCACCCGGCGGCCTGGGTGTTTACCTCGGCAACCCTGGCGGTCGGCGAGAGTTTCGACCATTTTCGACGTCAACTCGGCTTGGATGCAGCGGCGACAAAAAAATGGGAGAGCCCGTTCGACTATGCGGCACAGGCGTTATGGTTTGTGCCGCATGGCATGCCGCCACCAAACGATCCCGCTTACACCCGGGCGGTCGTCGATCTGGTGAGGCCTATTCTCGGGGCCAGCGCGGGGCGTGCGTTTTTGTTGTTTACCAGCCACCGTGCCTTACGTGAGGCCGCCGATCTGCTGGAAGGCGACATCGATTTACCCGTGTTGGTGCAGGGCAGTGCGCCGAAGGCCGAGCTGCTGACACGCTTTGTCGATGCCGGCAATGCCGTGTTGCTCGGGACGGCCAGCTTTTGGGAGGGCGTCGATGTGCGTGGCGATGCCTTGTCGCTGGTTTTGATCGATAAGCTGCCTTTCGCGTCACCGGGTGATCCGGTTCTGCAGGCCCGTCTGGATGCCATCAAACGGCATGGCGGCAACCCCTTTATGCAGCACCAGGTGCCACAGGCCGCCATCGCGTTGAAACAAGGGGCGGGACGTTTGATCCGTGATGCCAGCGACCGTGGGGTATTGGTGATTTGCGATCCGCGTCTGCTCAAAAAAGGCTACGGCCGAACCTTTCTCGACGCTATGCCGGCGTTCGCGCGAACCCGCGAGCTCGATCAGGTGTTGGCATTTTTCGAGTAGACTCACGAGCTGCCATGTCTATGAACCACAGTATCTTTATGCGGTTTGTCAGTGTCGCACTGGTTTCTGGCCTGGCGTTGAGTGCGACGACGGCCTGGGCGGGCGACGCCGTTCGACAGTCGATCAACCCCGAGAATGGCCTCAAAAGCTGGTCCTACGAAGGAGAAGGGCTGTCAATCGAACTGGTCCAGGTGCCGCCGGATTTCATCCGTGCGAGCTATAGCGCGCGTGGTTTGCCGGCCCAACTCATCGAGACGGTCGCGCGCCGCTGTGTATTCGGTACCATTGTTCGTAATCTCGCCGATCGTCCATTGAGCTACCGGGTTGCCGATTGGCGCTATGTCAACGAGAAAGGTGAGCGCCTGCCGATCAAGACCAAGAGCGAATGGCTGGAGGAGTGGCACGGTATGGGTGTGCGCTTCAGTTGGTCCATTCTGGCGGACGAGCCGACTTTCGAGGTGGGTGATTGGTTACAGGGTTTCACGACCATGGCCGAGCCGCATGGCAGCCGTTTGAGTTTGACTGTGGTTTGGTCGATTGGGGGTACACGCTATGAGAAGAACTTCCCGCAACTTGAATGCGCACCGCCGTCCGCTGGGTAAATTCGTTTTGTTGTTGCTGTTTGCGGGTGTGGCGCTTGCTGCCGACGGTCCGCCCTTGGGTCATACCATGACGCCGGTTTCGCCGCCGCTAAAAGCACCGGAATTCATTTTGCAGGACATGGATGATGCACCCCATAAGCTCAGCGACTTCCATGGCAAGGTCGTCATGTTGAATTTCTGGGCGACCTGGTGCCCGCCCTGTCGACGCGAAATGCCTTCGATGGAGCGTTTGTACAACAAGTACAAGGACCGTGGTTTGGTCGTCGTGGCGGTGAACCAATGGGAAGATCCGGATCTGGTATTCGAGTTTACCGGTCGCCTCAGCATTGCGCCGACCTTTCCCATACTGTTCGATCGTGAAAGCCGCATTGCCGAGCAATATAAGGTCAAGGGATTACCGACGACCTATCTGCTGGATCGTCAAGGCAAGATTCGATACCGGGCCATCGGTGGTCGTGAATTTGATCACCCGGCGGTCGAGGCGCTGATCGAAGGCCTGCTTTGAATCACGCCTAAGCAATCCCAATGGGGTGATGAAGCCAATGGACTGACGACGCTGAGATGAAAACGGGACCGGAATGAATCCCGGTCCCGTTGCTACAACTTGCTAGGCGTGTCCAAAGCTTGCGTCAGCGCGATATCAAGAATCGCTGTCGCGCGCCTCCACCTCGGCCGATCCCGCTTGGTTGCTCCAGTCGGCGGGACCCACGCCCGTAAAGATGAGTTAGTCGTCTTGGTCTTCGAAAGGCACCTTTTTGGCTTCCTGATACTTCCAACGTGCCGAAGGCCGATAGATGTAAACAACAAGTAGAATGAACAGCAACGGTGCTGCGAAAAAACTTATCCAGGTGTACAGCTCGTTCATCGTGGTGTCTCCCAATGGCATGCGGTCCGATTTCACGTCAGCATTCGGCACGCCGGCCGTTTGAAAGCCCCTTGTGAACTAGGTATCTAAGTTTCTCAGCCGGGTATCCCTAGTTACTTCATATTTATGGTCTTGTGTTCGACTCTTCAACACTGGTCATGGTAAGGAAAAATCGCTACACGGCAGTCGGCTTTGCCGGTAAACGATAATTTTCTAGTGAGTCGCCATGATTGGAGGCTGTTTTCGATCTCACCGTGCCGCGGGAGTGTCCTTTTAGCGAGTGCGATCTAACGATCGCCACCCTGGAAGAAGGACATTACGTCGTGAACAGGCCTTGTCGGTTTGTCAGATGTGCGTTGCCCGTGTGGGGACGATTTCCGTGTGGTAGGACCAGAGCTTCCAAGGCAAACGGTCAAGGCAGGCACCGGTGTCGATAACGCACCGTGTCGCACGATTGGTTCGGTGAAAGACCGGTTCTCGTGGGCGCGCTCACTCGGCATGAGTGGGTAAGCTGGCCGCCGAATCAGTGCCGGCCCGGTTTGCCGCTCAGCATTCAGCCCGCGGTTTGGACGGCCTCGAAAAAGCGCGCACGAAATGCCTCGACGCGTTCTTTGTTGACTCCGCCGTCACTGTATCCCACTCGCGACGCCGATCGGATATGTATGACCCCCTCGTCATCTGCAACACGAATTTCGAGATCGTCCACGAAACCGAAAACAGCCGAGTTAAAGGTCGTGGCGACGTAGGCATTATCCGCCCTCTGTACTCTGCCGCCCATTGTGCTGATGATCTCACCCAGGAAGGACAACACATCGGCAGTGTCCATTGATGACGGTAACGGCAGCGGTTGTATGTAACCGGCCGCGTGGGGTTCCAGTTCACTGCATACGCAATTCGGTTTGCTGGGGCATGCGCTGAGTCGGCCGGCCGAAAGTCCCGGTGCGCTTCCCGATCGCGACATAATGCCAAGCGCGAACATCAGCACGAGGAACAGCACGGCGGTCGATGTCGCAATGATGACTGTGAGTTTCACGTAATCGGCACCAAAGATGACGAAGCTGTCGGCATTCCATTCACAACGATACGGCAATAAAACATCATGGGTAATATGGATATTATTACAATCCCCGGCCTTTCGTGTGATGCGCGTTCGCCGATTGCGCGCCTGATGTTGATCGTGTCGTTAAGGCTTTGTTTAGATTGACGTTTGCTGCGTATCCCTTTGCGGATGATCGTGAGTGCAGGCGGTGGCTCATGAATGTTGGCGTTGTCGGATATTCGTAACGCGCTGCGGAGCATGTCTGTTCGGTCGAAAAGCTTACGCTATCCAATACCTTCGCTGATCGAGCGCATTGCAGCAGCGTACTTTGCCTGCAATGCCGTTGAGTACATTGGGTCGCAGCGCCTGGACCATCCAAGCGTCAGCATGTTTATCGGGTATCGGATACGGTGCTTCGAAACCGAGTTGGCCGGCCGGTACGAATCCGTGTCGGGGGTAGTATTCAGGATGGCCGAGCACGAATACGATCTCGATTCCGGCTTCTTTCAATCGATAAAGCCCTTCGTCGATCAGGTGGCCGCCGATGCCGACCGATTGAGCTTCGGGGATAACGGCCAGCGGTGCCAGCAGCGCGGCGGAAACCGCCGGTGTCCTGCCGTCGATACGGGCCTTGCTGAAAAGTACATGGCCGACCGGTCGGTTGTTTTGGCGTGCGATGAGCGAGACTTGCGGCGCTGCGCTTTTGTCGCTGAGGATGTTTTCGACCAGTTCGACGATTTCGTCGCCTTCAGCCTCGCCAAAGGCCGTGCGCTCAATGCGCAATATGTCCTTTAGATCTGCTTCAGTCGCATTTCTGATTTCCAGCATTGCAATCCGTGTCTTAATGTTGAAACAGCGTTTGTGAAGTTTTTCCCTTGCGGAAAAGATGTCGATCGGCCCGTGCCGATGTCGGCCATACTTTATGAGTTGCCGTAGACGCATGAAAGTATGCGCTCTTTCCGGTAGGCAGTGGTCGGTCCGATTGGGCTTTTTGGCGTAAGGGTGCGTATCTGGAAGCGGTTTTCGTCCACCGCGGTAAAACCGAGCGCTATCGTGCCGATGGGTTGTAGGCCTCGAGCTTGGTCGTGAGTTCGGCAAGGCAGGCAAAAGGCGTCTTGCCGGCAGTATCGATAACCAGCTGGGTTTCGGTCTTATCCCATCGTCGTATTGCCTTGCCGCCACCTGGTGCCAGTCAGGCAGCTTCAGCCCCGGGATGTCGGTCTTTCGCTGTTCGATGCGGCGCCGGTGTTCATTGGGGTCGCTGCACTCGATGACAATATCGATGTGGTTCGCACCTGCCTGTGTAGCACAGGCTCGCCATTCCCGCCGGGTGCGTTCAATGGGGTTGCAAGCGTCGGCGACGACGTGATGACCGGTGTTCAGGTTATCCGCGGCCATCCGATAGCTGAGGCGATAGCCTTCACCTTTTGGTTGCGCATTTAGAAGATCGCGCAGCGCTTGCTCAATGGTGTCGATTCTCAGGTAGACCGCGCTCGGGTGGTCGCTGAGCATTTTTGCGATGGTGCTTTTGCCGACGCCCGGCAGACCGGAGAAAATGAGAAGCGTCGGGCCCGTATGCATGTGTCCACTTCCGTCAGTAGTGAATCGCAAGCCAAACGGTTTCGGATGCCGGTGTGGTCCATTTCACCCGGTGTAGCTGGTGTGCCGGAATGTCGAGAAAGTCGCCTGATTTGAGCATTACGTCGTCTTTGTCGGGGAATGCCAAGATTGCCTCGCCTTTCAGAACAATGACCCATTCATTGTCGTTCTGGTCGTACCAGCCGGATGCCGGGGAACGGTGGCCTTTGGAAACGATGCGTTCGATGTGGGTGTGCTCGCTTTGAGCCAATGTCTCAATGATCTCTTCGCTGAGGTCGGCCGGTAGCGGCGTGAAAATGTTACCGATGGTCATGTTTGAAGATGGCGTTGTGGACGAAACGGGCGGTCGATGGCGGATTTGGTTCATTTGTCCCGGCAACTGTGTGATATCACACAGTTTTAGCTGACGGGGTTCCGGCGTCGGCATGTCTTGATGATAATAATCAAGCAGTTACGTTTTTTGGCATGCGGTCTGCTCAATCCTTCAGTGGATGCCCCTTTGCCGGCCAAGCAAACCGGGTTTCAGTACGCAGTCAGATAGCCCAAGTGTAAAACTGCTTTTGTTGACCCCGGCCGCTCTCCCCCGGGCGGCTGGGGTGGCTTTTTGCGCTGTCGGGCCGGAAATCCGGGTTTACTTCAGTGCGAACTTCTTCAAGCGATAGAGCAGCGTATCCCGTGTCAGGCCCAGTAAACGGGCAGCCTTGCTGCGATTCCCTTTGGTGCGCGTCAAGGCCTGTTGAATCAAGTCGCGTTCGACGTCGGCCAATACCAAACCGTCATTCGGGAGATCAATCAGCGATTCGCCGTCGCTGGTATCGGTTTCACGATACTCGGCCGGCAGATTGTTCAGGCCGAGCAGTTTGCCCGGCATCAGAATGGCCAGGCGCTCACAAAGATTGCGCAGCTCGCGAATGTTTCCCGGCCAGCTATATTGGGTAAGCGCATGCATGGCCGCACTGTCCAAACGTACCGGCGGCTGGGTGTGTTGCGCTGCCAACTCCCCGAAAAAGCGCTTGAGCAAACGCGGAATATCGGCGGTACGATTGCGTAAAGCCGGTAAGTGCAGTGGCACTACGTTCAGACGGTAATAGAGATCGCCACGGAAATCCCCGCTGGAGACCAGCCGGGCCAGGTCGCGGTGCGTCGCGGCGACGATGCGTACGTCCACATAGCGGGACAGGGCCTCGCCAACGGGGATAATCTCGCCGGACTCCAAGAAGCGGAGCAGTTTGGCCTGTACTGCGGGACTGAGTTCGCCGATCTCGTCGAGAAACAATGTGCCGCCGGCGGCTGCACGGATATAGCCGTCGTGCGCCTGCTGCGCGTGGGTAAAGGCGCCTTTGCAGTGGCCGAACAGCAGTGATTCGGCCAATCCTTCAGGTAGAGCGCCGCAATTCACCGAAACGAAAGGCGCCTTGCGTCGGGGGCTATCGGCGTGGATCGCACGGGCCAGCAGCTCTTTGCCGGTCCCGCTTTCCCCGAGGATCAACGTCGTAACCTGGGCCGCAGCGACGATTCGTGCGGTATTCAGAACCTCCTGCACGGCCGGTTCCCGGCTGTCCCAGAAGTCATCATTCGGCTTAGTGGTGCTCATGTGCAGCGCCTTCGTGGCCGGTCGGGGCCGGCATCCATTCATGTGGTAACTCTGTCTGGCCTATCAGCAATGCGCCGACACCGATCACAACGATGGTCGCGGCGGCCAGTTGCCGGATATGCTCCCGGCGGGTAAGCCGTGTCAGCATGCCGCCAAAGACACCGGTCGTCTGCATGCCGGGCAGGGTGCCGAGGCCAAATGCCACCATGAACAAGGCACCGTCGACCGCACTACCAAGCGGTGCAGCGACCAACAGGGCGTAGTATACCAGTCCACAGGGTAGCCAGCCCCAGACGAGTCCCGCAGCAATGGCGGCACCCGGGCTTTTTATTGGGAGGAAGCGTTGCGCCAACGGTTGCATTCGTCGCCAGATGCCGCGACCGAGGAGGTCGATTCGGCGCACTGACGGTAACCAGCCGCCGAGATAGATGCCGATCAGAATCATGCTGATGCCTGCGACGGCCGCAGCCAGTTTTCGCCACAAGGAGGGATCGATCAAACCGACCAGACTTGCCCCGCCGGCACCGACGATCAGTCCGAAAATACCGTACATCGAGACGCGGCCAAGATTAAACAGTAAGATATAGCCGTTGCGTTTTAGTGCGTCGTCGCTCACCGGTCGTGGCACGCTGCATGACAACGCCCCGATCACACCGCCGCACATCCCTAGGCAGTGCAGGGTGCTGAACAGGCCGAGCGCAAAGGCAAGGGTCAGAACGAGCCAGTCGATCATGAGCAGATTCCGACAGGATTTTTACCGTTGGCGGGTGTACTTTTCCGGCTGATGATCATCGTGTGTCTTCGTTTCGGTGGTTACAGATGTTCTTCGTACAGCGGTTTGCTTGTCAGTAGGAATTCTCAATCAGCGCAATGCCCGTTATTATCTGCCGTGTCTTGTGATTCATCGATGATTGCTAATCGGTTTTCGAGTAAGCGTCGATCATGATCTATCTGCGCCAGTATCAAAGACTTTCGTCTATACATAGAATATTATCTATAAAAAACGAAGATACGATTTATTGGAATATCGACCGGACCCATTCCTATTCTTCGTCTCGTCCACACCGGATTTTCACTAATCGGTAAATCCAGCAACCGAACAGGAGTTGACCATGGCTGTTAAGACCTACGACGCGGGTGTAAAAGAATACCGCGATATGTATTGGACGCCGGACTATGTGCCGCTCGATACCGATCTACTCGCGTGTTTCAAATGCACCGGTCAGCCCGGTGTGCCGCGCGAGGAAGTCGCCGCCGCTGTTGCGGCTGAATCCTCGACAGGTACTTGGAGTACCGTTTGGTCCGAACTGCTGACCGATCTCGAATACTACAAAGGCCGGGCCTACCGCATCGAAGACGTTCCCGGCGATTCCGAATCATTCTATGCTTTCATCGCCTATCCGATCGACCTGTTCGAAGAGGGTTCGATCGTCAACGTGCTGACCTCGCTGGTCGGTAACGTCTTCGGCTTCAAGGCGCTCAAGCATTTGCGTCTCGAGGACATCCGTTTCCCGATTGCCTACATCAAAACGTGTGGCGGGCCGCCGGCCGGTATCCAGGTCGAGCGCGATCGTTTGAACAAGTATGGCCGTCCGATGCTGGGCGCGACGATTAAGCCGAAACTCGGCCTGTCGGCGAAGAACTACGGTCGTGCGGTATACGAGTGTCTGCGTGGCGGTCTGGATATGACCAAGGATGACGAGAACGTCAACTCGCAGCCGTTCATGCGCTGGCGTGACCGCTTCGAATTCGTCGGTGAGGCCATTCAGAAAGCCCAGCAGGAGACCGGTGAGCGCAAGGGCCACTATCTGAACGTCACCGCACCGGACCCCGAACAGATGTACGAACGCGCCGAGTTCGCCAAGGAAGTCGGCTCGCCGATTTTGATGCACGACTTCCTGACCGGTGGCTTCACGGCCAATACCGGCCTGGCCAAGTGGTGTCGCGAGAACGGCATGTTGCTGCACATCCATCGTGCCATGCACGCCGTTATCGACCGTCATCCGAAGCACGGCATCCACTTCCGCGTGCTGGCCAAGTGCCTGCGTCTGTCGGGCGGTGACCATCTGCACACCGGCACGGTGGTGGGCAAGCTCGAAGGCGACCGTCAGTCGACGCTCGGTTTCGTCGATCAGTTGCGCGAGTCCTTCGTGCCGGAAGATCGCTCGCGGGGTGTGTTCTTCGATCAGGACTGGGGCTCCTTGCCCGGTGTATTCGCCGTTGCGTCAGGCGGTATCCACGTTTGGCACATGCCGGCACTGGTTACCATTTTCGGCGATGACTCCATGCTTCAGTTCGGTGGCGGTACCCAGGGCCATCCATGGGGCAACGCAGCCGGCGCCGCGGCCAACCGCGTCGCCCTCGAGGCCAGCATCAAGGCACGTAACCAGGGTCGCGAGATCGAGAAAGAGGCTCGCGACATCCTGACCGAGGCCGCGAGGACCAGCCCGGAATTGGCGATCGCCATGGAGACCTGGAAAGAGATCAAGTTCGAGTTCGAGACCGTAGACAAGCTCGACGTCGGTTGATCGCAACCGAGACCCGAACTGAACCGAATTGGCATTGAAACGAGGAATACAACATGCCCAACACGACTGACATTGGCGATTTCCAGACCGCACAAACGCTCGAGACCTTCGGCTTTTTGCCCAAGATGACGCAGGAAGAGGTCTACGATCAGATCGCCTACATCATCGCCCAGGGTTGGACGCCGGCTATCGAGCACGAGCATCCCAGCCGTTCGTTCAATCACTACTGGACCATGTGGAAACTACCGTTCTTCGGTGAGACGGACCTCGGTACGGTGGTTGCCGAACTGGAGGCTTGTCGTCGCAACTACCCGGACCACCATATCCGTTTGCTCGGCTACGACAACTACACCCAGAGTCAGGGTTCGGCATTCGTCGTTTACGAAGGCCGCGTCTGATCGACCTGGCACCAAGGCGCACCGAGAGGTGAGGTTACTCCCGATCTAACGAGGTTGACGATGGGACAAACGGCGAACAATTCCGGTCTGAGCGGACGACAGCTTGCGTTGGCAAGACGGCGTGCGATGAGCAGTGGGGGCAAAGCAGCGATAGGCGGCGCGTCGGCGCCGACCCGCTCGACAGCCGCACCGGCCAAGGTGTCGACACCGACCGCGAATGTATCGGCAGCCGCCAGGGCGCCATCGGGTTCGGGTCGCGCGGCGTCGCGTGCCCGCCGGGCCATGTTGTCCAAACAGGGCAGGAGCGCGGTGGCTTCGAGCGACCGGGTACGTGACGGATCGCGGAAGCCGAATGTGCCGGGGCCGCAAGCGAGCAACGAGAACATAAAAAAAGACTGTGGCTGCGGGTGTCAGGGCAGGGGGGATTGCGGGCGTGATACGGCGCCGGATCAGGCGCCCGGGCAGGCCGCATCCGATAACGGTCTCGCAAAGCGGAACCGCCGCATGCCCGTGAAAAAGGTTGTCAACGGTTCCAGCAGCCGGGCCGCCGCGCTCGCTCGACGCAAGGCGCAATCGACGCGTGGTAAGGCAGGCTTGAGTGCTAATGGCATGAGCGCGGCGCAGACCGCGCGTGCCGCCAACCCGCAAATGTCGGGTCGTGAACTCGCACAGGCATTGCGGAGTCAGCGCAGCCAACGCGGAGGTGCCGGGCAGAAGAAGTCTGCGCCGACCGGCCGCGTCAGGCCAACGCGTGAGAGCGCAACCGGTGCCGCCCAAGACGCCAGTTGGAAGGTGGGTGCCAGCGAGACCAGTCATGGTCAGACCGTGACCGGCACCATGGTGGGTCGCAGCCACCGGGTCACCGGTGACGAACCCAGCACTTGCCGTGGCGTGACGGGTACCGAGTACCTGGGTGCCGATATCTTCCGGGATTTCTGTCAGACCGAACCGTCCGGTGCGCCACGCAAGGTCAGCGTCAGCCCGACGACGTCAGGCAATGCGGTCACCGGCAATGAGGTCGGTCGCAGTACGCGGGTCACCGGTGACGAGCCCGGAACCTGCAAGAGCGTGACCGGTACCGAATATCTGGGTGCCGATCAAAGCGATGCTTTTTGCGGTACCCCGGCGGTAAAAGGCCCGTCGAAGATCACGCTCGCCGAGACGCATAAAGGCAAGGCCGTGACCGGCAACAATGTCGGTCGGTCGACCAGGGTGACCGGCGATGAAGTGGGCAGCGACCGCGAACTGACGGGTACCCAGTACATGATGCTCGGCCGGGACGATGCACCCGCCAAGGTCGGTATGAGCGATACCCTGCGCGGTGGTGCGGTTACGGGCACCATGGTCGGTCGCGGTGCCAAGGTGACCGGTGACGAGCCGGGTAGCTGCCGCAATGTGACCGGCGACGATTATGTCGGCCAGGAACAATATCAAGACTTTTGTGCATCGACCCCGGCGCCGCAGGATGACAAGGTCGGTGTGTCGGCGACGCTGAAAGGCGAGGCCGTAACCGGCACCATGACCGGGCGCTCGAGCCGGGTAACGGGTGACGAGCCGGGCACGTGCAAGGCGGTCACCGGCACGCCCTATGCAGGCGCCGAACAATACCGTGAATATTGTGATACCGACGATGCCGGCATGGCGGCGGCGCGTACACGCCAGCTACGTTCGACCCCGGGTTCGGTCATGACCGGTTTGCAGCCCGGCGTGGGCGGCAAGACCACCGGTGACCGCAAAGGTGCCTGCGAGCCGTTGACCGGTACGCCTTATGTGGGTGCCGATCAGTTCGCGGACGCCTGTCCCGCGACGCCGGCACAACCGGGTAGCCCGGATTTTCCGCAGCCGGTCGGCGATGCAGCCTGGGGAGGCTTCAGTGTCAACACACCTTCGCATGCGTCGCAACAACCGGCGCCGCCGGCAATGGGTGACGTAACCGGCACGCGTTATGAACAAGGTCAGATTACAGGGCCGTTCGGTATGGCGAGCGGTAAGGTCACCGGTACGGAAGAGGCACGCTTCGGCAACCCGAAGGTGATGCCGACACTTCCCCCTGCCGAGGCCCAAACCGTCGAAGGCCGGGTAAAGGCGCGTATTACCGGCGAAGGTCAGGATGCCGGCCTCAAGGTGACCGGCGACGATTGGGAACGCGGCGATCACGTGACCGGTACCGAGGGCAACTCGGCGACCCGACGGAATCCCACGCTGAAGGGCGGCCCGATGAGTGCGATGATCAATGCCGATCTCAAGCGTAACGAGTCCCTGCCCGAGCCGTCCAGCAAAGTGACGGGCGGCAGTGGCAATACGGAAAAAGGTGCGTTGATCACCTATTCCGGCGGCGCTCGGGGCTGACGGGAACGCGTGGAATAGCCATGTTAGGCAGCTATCGCAATCGACTTCGAGGGACCGACTCTCACGGGGGGGCGGCCCCGCTGCGCCGGCCGGGTGCGGCGAGTGCCTCGTCCTTGCATGCCGCCGTGTCGGTTGCGCCGAGGAACGGGCAGGCGATGCATCCCTTGTGTCGTGAGCAAGAGAATGCGCGTTTGTATGCCTATGAGCGCGGCGTCAAAGCCGCCTTCGATGCCATCGTGCCCACGTTGAAGCGCGTCTCGGCGCTGCAGCACGAAGAGGATTTCGAGGGTCGTGCCCAGATCATCGCCCGCGAGGCGCTCGGTTTCGAGTTGCCGGCCGAGATCCTGGCCGATGCGTGGGTCGATCAGCTGGATATGCGTCGTTTGTTCGCTTGGTGTGTCTTCGAGACCTATCGTCGCTATTGCGATCAGTTTTTTACCGACGATCCGCTCGGTGTCGCGGATGATGCGGAGTTTCAGGCGTTTCTCCAGGCCTGCGGTTTCCACACCTTGGATGTTTCGCCATGCGCCGACGGCCGTTTGGCCCACGTGATCCGTTATGTCTTGCGTTTGCCGCATCGTGGCGTGCGACGTAAGTCCTATGCCGGCGCGATGTTCGATATCGAGGACAGCATTCAGAAATGGGTGGAGACCGAGTTACTCCGTTTTCGTGAAGGCAAGCCGAATACCGCCGACGAGCCGACGCGCTATCTGAAGACCGTGGTTTATCACTTCAGTTCGGTCGATCCGCATCACGAGGGCTGTGCCGCACACGGTTCGGATACCCGGCGTGCCGCCGAGGCGGGTCTCGAGAAGCTGCTCGACTTTCAGCGTGCGGTACAAAACAGTTTTTGTTGCGGGGCATCGATCGACCTGCTTTTGATCGGGCTTGACACCGATACCGATGCGATTCGCGTACATATTCCCGATGGGCAAGGCGTGCTCGATCTCGATCGCTATGTCGATGCGCTGGACTTGTATCGTGATACCCAACGTTCGACGGCGAGCGATGCCCTGCGGATGATCGGTGAACGGGTGCGCCAGGTCTCGCCGGACGTGGCCGCAGGCACCGCCCAACTGATCGAGCGTTTGCTCGAAAACAATCTGTCGCAGATCGACTATGTGTGCAGCTACCACGGCGAGCACTATGCCGACGTCGGACATGCCGAGCGCTTTATCGGCGCCGGTATCGGTTTCGAAGAGGTCCAACTGCGCAATCTGACCTATTTCGCCTATATGGACACGGTCGAAGAGGCAGCCGCCGACCTGGATGTCGGGATCAAGATTTTTTCCGGTTTGAATGTGGCTCACGGCCTGCCGATTCCGGTGGTCGTGCGTTACGACTATCACGGCCAGGTGCCGGGGGCGCGCGAGCGTGCGATCGCACATTGCAATCGGGTCGCCGATGCCCTGCAACGGCGTTACGCCGAGTTGTTCAACGATGGTCTGCTGCACACGCTGCTGGTCGCGCGCGACTGCAATGCCGGCGGGTTGATCGAAGTGCTCGGTTGTTCGGTACGTCATCAGCAGGTGCAAGGGGCACATTGATGAAGATTTGTCAGGTCGAAAAACCCCTGGTCGCGACCAACCGCATACCCGGTTTGGAGCACAAACACATGCAGGTCGTGCGTGACGGTTCCACCATGCTGGTCGCAGTCGATGCCGTTGGCTGTATTCCCGGTGACTGGGTGATCTGTGTCGGCAGTTCGGCGGCGAGGGAAGCTGCGGGCAGCAAAGAGTATCCGAGTGATTTGACCATCGTCGGCATTATCGATCACTGGGAAGAACCGGACGAGCAGGGGCAGGGCTGATGGAGATTCTTCGGGTCGATGATTCCCTGGTCTGTACGCGCCGTGTCGCAGGTCTGCAACAGATGAGTCTGCGGATATTGCGCGACAGCAAGGGACGCCGACACGTCGCTGTCGATCCGGTTGGCGCGCGACCGGGCAACTGGGTGTTCACCGTCAGCGGATCGGCCGCGCGTTATGCGACCGGCGACTTCGCGGTGCTCACCGATCTGACGATCGCCGGCATCATCGACAACTGGACTACCGAGCCTGGGGAAGGGCAGCAAGCGGTGGGCGGCGGCCGTCTTTCGGCATAGCACCCGCATTCAAGATTTAGTAATCGAGTCAGTAGGAGACACGACAATGGCAACTGAAAACTACGGCATCGCACTGGGCATGATCGAAACGCGCGGCTTGGTGCCCGCTATCGAGGCCGCGGATGCCATGACCAAGGCCGCCGAGGTCCGTTTGATCAGCCGCGAATTCGTCGGTGGCGGCTATGTAACCGTCATGGTGCGTGGCGAGACCGGTGCGGTCAATGCCGCGGTACGTGCCGGCGCCGATGCCTGTGAGCGGGTTGGTGACGGTCTGGTTGCGGCACACATCATTGCCCGCCCGCACCGTGAGGTGGAGCCCGTATTGGGTAATGCATAACAGGGTCGACTGAGCGGCTGGCGCACGCGCCGACCCTGGGCCGATCGAACTGATCTTTTCCGATTGATGGAGATACGAAGATGGCAGAAGAAAACTACGGTATAGCGTTGGGCATGATCGAAACACGCGGTCTGGTTCCGGCGATCGAGGCGGCAGACGCCATGACCAAGGCCGCAGAAGTGCGTTTGATCGGTCGTGAGTTCGTCGGCGGTGGTTACGTGACCGTGCTGGTGCGCGGCGAGACCGGTGCGGTTAATGCCGCGGTGCGCGCCGGCGCCGATGCCTGTGAGCGGGTTGGCGATGGGTTGGTGGCCGCACACATCATCGCGCGTCCACACCGTGAAGTGGAGCCGGTATTGCCTACCGGCAGCAATGGTGCCGCCAAAGCGGCCTGATAAATCAAACAGATCGAATCTGTTCATTTAGGAGAAACGCGTGATGGCTACTGAGTCCTACGGTATTGCACTGGGCATGATTGAGACTCGAGGTCTGGTGCCTGCGATCGAGGCGGCGGATGCGATGACCAAGGCTGCCGAGGTACGACTGATCGGGCGTGAGTTCGTGGGAGGAGGCTACGTCACCGTTTTGGTTCGTGGCGAGACCGGCGCGGTCAATGCGGCGGTTCGTGCCGGTGCCGATGCCTGTGAGCGAGTCGGCGATGGCTTGGTCGCGGCACACATCATTGCTCGTCCGCACCGTGAGGTCGAGCCGGTGCTGGACGGCGAAATGGGCAGCAACCGCCCCGCGCGCAGCTGAAGATTTGATCGGTGACCGGCGGTAGTTCGGCCACCGGTCATCGTTCGATGGTGTGATACCGGTGCTTTACGGCCAGACGGATCAAGATGTGCTCGGTTATCTGGGTCGCGCCCTGAGTCTCGAACTCTCGGCGGTTCAGCTCTATAGCACTCAGGCCAAGCTCGTTGAATCCTGGGGTTTGGGCGAGCCTGCCGAGCGTTTACGGCACGAGGCCACCGAGGAAATGGGCCATGCCGAACGCATCATTGGACGCATGTTGGCTTTGGGGGCTGCGCCCGGCGCTTCGCAATTGCGTCCGGTGCGCCTGGGTAGCGACCTGTTGCAACTGCTGCAACATGATCATGCCTTCGAGCTCGAATTGGTTAAGCTGTACAGTGACGCCACGCGGTATTGCGCCCGCCAGGGTTTGAACGACGATCGTCTGTTTTTTCAGACCCTGATGGAAGAAGAACAGTCGCATGGTCAGGAACTGGTAGAGTGGATGCGCCGGCTCACCGAGCCCAACGATCGACAAATGTCGCGAACCTGATCCATTAGAGGAGCGTAACGATGGAAGACCAATGGCAAGAACGGGTTCGCCCGGTTCGTTTGGAGCGCCGTTACGAATTCGCAGACTATGCGACCCTGCGGGATTTTCTCGATCGCGCGGCCGAATTGTCCGAGCGGGAAGGGCTCTATCCCGACATGGGATTCGGGCGCGACTATGTCAACATTACCATTCATCTGGACGAAGGTGCCGATGCCATCGCACCGGCGCAACGTCGCTTTGCCGAACAGCTCGATTACATCAGTCGGGTGATACCAAGCAACTGAGCGGAAACGACGCGTGACCATCATCGCCCTGGTGGGCAACAAGGGTGGCGCAGGCAAGACCACGTTGACGGTCAATATCGCCAGCGCGATGTCGCAGACCGCGTCGACCGTGGTGGTCGATGCCGACCCGCAACGCTCTTCCCTTCAGTGGAGAGCCATGCGTGATACGCCACAGGGCTTGAACGTGCTCGATGGTGTCGACGACTTGGCTCAGGCCGTCGATCAGGCACGGGACGGGCACACGCATGTCATGATCGATTGCCCGCCGTCGGTACATGCGTCGCAGACCCATGAGGCGCTTCGTCTGTGCGATATTGCCTTGGTTCCGGTGCAACCGTCGCCGCTCGATCTTTGGGCAACGGTGCATATCGAACAGGCGGTCGAGACGGCACGTGAAAACAACCCGACGTTGCGTGCGTTGTTGATTATCAATCAGCTCGAGCCACGCACGCGATTATCAAAACTGGTTCGCCAGGGATTGGCCGAATTGTCGATGCCTGCGGCCGATGCCGCCATTCGTCGACGGGTTGCCTATCGTGTCAGCGTGCTCGAAGGCAAGAGTGTGTTTGAATTGGGCAGCCAAGGGCGTGCCGCGGCTGAGGAGATTCTTCAATTGATCAGCGAGGTGAACCTGCAATGACCACGTCCGACAAGACCGCAGACAAGCTGGTCCAGTCTATTCGCAAGACCAAGGCCGGTGCGTCGCCAGCCGCACCCAAGACACGTACAACCACAACGCGTAAAAAGGCTCCGGCAGCGAAGTCACGCAGCAGCACTCGAACCACCGCCTCTGCGAAGACAACGACCGTTGATCCCTATCAGTCCGGGCGGCGGGTTTGGCCTGACTGAACCGCTGTCTGTCGACGCAAATGTGAAGGCTGGTCCTGTGCCAAATCGAAAGGTCTCAGACGGCCGGTGTTGATGATTTGGACACAAGGTAGACGTTATGCCCCCTTATAGCGAGCAGACTTATACACCGCCGGCTGCCATGCCAGATTACCTGATCCGTCATGCAACCTTGCGGCAGCTCCAGGTGTTCGAGGCGATCGTCCGTCTCGGTAGCTTCACCCGTGCCGCCGAAGAACTGTTCCTGACCCAGCCGACGGTCTCGATGCAGACGAAAAAACTTGCCGAATCGATGGGGCTGCCTTTGTTCGAGCACGTCGGCCGAAACGTCAAGCCGACCGAGGCGGGGCGCGAGCTGTACGATAGCTGTCGCAAGATTTTCGAGACCCTGGCCAATCTGGAAATGAAGATGGCCGACCTCAAAGGCATCAAACGCGGGCGTCTACGCTTGGGTGTGATTACCACCGCCAAGTATTTTGCGCCCGAGGTGCTGGGAGAGTTCTGTCAACAATATCCGGGGATCGAAGTCGCGCTAAAGGTGACCAACCGTGATCGCATCATCGAGCGCATCAACGCCAATGAAGACGATCTGTACATCATGGGACAGGCGCCGTCGGGCGAGTCCGAGGTCGAGGCCTTTTCGTTCGCGCCGAATCCGCTGGTCATGCTCGCGCGGCGCGACCACCCCCTGGTCGGCAAGCGCAACATTCCCCTATCTCGGATCGCAAAAGAGCCGATCATTCTGCGCGAGCCCGGTTCCGGTATTCGCGATACCACGCTGAAACTGTTCAACCAAGCGGGCCTGCAACCACAGGTAAGAATGGAGCTCGGTAGTAACGAAGCGATCAAGCACGCCATCGTCGGTGGATTGGGCCTGTCGGTATTGTCGCTGCATACCCTGACGCTCGAAGGCACCGATGGGCCGGTTGCGATACTCGACGTCAAAGGTTTCCCCATCATGCGGCAGTGGTACCTGGTCTATCCGCGTGGCAAGGAGTTGTCGCTGGTTGCGCGCGCCTTTCTCGAATTCGCGATCGAAAGCGAGGTCGCG
>JANQLO010000025.1 GCA_028280505.1 Chromatiales bacterium
CACCTGGCCCGCGGTATCGCCGAGGAAATGCGAAAAGGCGATAAAGTTCATATTCACCGCCAGCAACATCAACTCGATGCACATCAACAACAGGATGACGTTCTTGCGGTTGAGAAAAATGCCGGCGACGCTGAGCGAGAACAGGATGGCGCCGACGATCAGGTAATCGGACAAGGCGATCATGAGCGCGCTCCCAATGCATGGAGATTGCGTCCGAGTGCAAGGCGCAGGACGCGCAGCGACTGAGACACATCAACCGGATAGGCGAAGGAGCGTGCACCGCGCAACGCAGCAGTCGGACGAAAGATCCATTCATTAGCGTGCATCAGGCCTTCTCCTCGGCGTCCATCTTGATCACCCGCAGGCGATCCTTTGCCTTCACCGTGACCTGGCGCGACGGATCCTGGTACTTGGTCTCGGGCCGTTTGCGCATGGTCAAACCGATCGCCGCGACGATACCGACCAGCAGGATCACCGCAGCGATCTCGAAGGCATACAGATGCCTGGTGAACAGCTCGATACCCAGGGTCTCGGTATTGCTGTAATCGGCCGGCTTGGCGACGGGCGCCGCGACCGCATCCAAGCCGAACCGCTGTGGTCCGACGACGATGACCAGCTCGACGGCCATGATCAACGCCACCAGGATCGCTACCGGTGCATTGCGCACGAAACCGGCACGGACCTCGGCGATATTGATGTCGAGCATCATGACTACGAACAGGAACAACACCATGACCGCACCAACGTAAACCAGCACCAAAGCGATCGCGAGGAACTCGGCCTCAGCCAGCATCCACAAACCGGCACTGTTGGAAAAGGCGAGCACCAAGAACAGCGCCGAGTGCACCGGATTCTTGCGCGTAATCACCATTACCGCGGCAAATACCAAAAAGGCCGCGAATACGTAGAAAAGAAACTTTTCGAAGGTCATGCTATCCGTCCCCGGGGTCAGCGCACATCGGCCTGCGCAGCCCGGTCGGCCGCGAGTTGTTGTTCGTACTTGTCACCGATCTCCAGCAACATCTGCTTGGTCATGATCTGCTCGCCACGGTTCTCGAAGTGATATTCGTAAACCCGGGTCTCGACGATCGAATCGACCGGGCAGGATTCCTCGCAAAAGCCGCAATAGATGCACTTGAACAAATCGATGTCATAGCGGGTGGTACGACGCGAACCGTCGTCGCGCGGCTCGGCCTCGATAGTGATTGCCAGCGCCGGACACACCGCCTCGCAGAGCTTGCAGGCGATACAGCGCTCTTCGCCGTTCGGATAACGGCGCAGTGCATGCAGGCCACGAAAACGCGGCGATACCGGTGCCTTTTCCTCCGGGTACTGCAAGGTGAACTTACGTTTGAAGAAGTAAGTCCCGGTGACGCTGAGCCCTTTGAAAAGCTCGAACAGGAACAGGCTGCGGACATAGTTCGTGATCGCATTCATCAGTTAAACCACCAGGGCATATCGGTCACCCGCATACCCGCCACCACCACAATCCAGACGATGGTGATCGGAATGAATACCTTCCAGCCGAGCCGCATGATCTGGTCGTAGCGATAGCGCGGGAAGGTCGCACGGAACCACAGGAACAGAAACATGAAGAAGAAGGTCTTCAATAACAGCCAATGGAAACCGTCGTCGAGCAGGAAGACACCATCGACCCATTCTTTAGGGAATGGCGACAACCAACCGCCGAGGAACATCAAGGCGCTGAGCGCCGAAATCAGAATCATGTTCGCGTATTCGGCGAGGAAGAACACCGCGAAGGTCATGCCCGAGTATTCGACATGGAAACCAGCCACGATCTCGGACTCACCCTCGGCAACATCGAAAGGCGCACGGTTGGTCTCGGCCACACCGGAGATGAAATACACCAGAAACAGCGGCAACAGCGGCAACCAGAACCAATGGACGACACTGCCTTCCTGCGCGGTGACGATATCGCCCAGGTTGAGGCTACCGGCGGCGACCAGTACGCCGACCAGCGCGAAGCCCATCGCAATCTCGTACGACACGATCTGAGCCGCCGAACGAATCGAGCCGAGGAAGGCATATTTCGAGTTCGACGCCCAACCGGCGATGATCACGCCGTAGACGCCGAGCGAGGTCATCGCCA
Organism: Chromatiales bacterium; assembly: GCA_028280505.1. Classification (GTDB taxonomy): domain Bacteria; phylum Pseudomonadota; class Gammaproteobacteria; order Chromatiales; family Chromatiaceae; genus Thiosocius. The sequence continues at coordinate 2,111 of JANQLO010000025.1, forward strand.
GGATGTACAGCAGGCCGGCATTGATGTCCGCCAGTACGATACCTGCATCGAAAGGGAACACCGCCCAGGCCGCCAGCGCCGGGCCGATAGACAACATGGGCGCGATCAGGAACAACAGCTTGTTGGCCCCGGTCGGGATCACGATCTCCTTGAACATCAGCTTGACCGCGTCCGCAATCGGCTGACCCAAACCCCATAAACGCAGACCGAAGAAACCGACCCGGTTCGGGCCGTTGCGCACCTGCATGGCACCGATGACCCTGCGTTCGGCGTAGGTGTAATAAGCGACCAGGATCATCAGCGGCAGCATGATCGCGACAATCTTGATCACGATCTGGATCACTACCGGCAGCGAGGTCCACAGTTGCAATACGGTTTCCATCTGTCAGACCTTCTCCACCGTCACCGCGCCGAAGCCCTGCCCCAGCATCTCAGAACCCGACACCGCGGTCGGCAGCCAGATACAACCGTCCGGCACGGCATCGTCGATATGTGCCGTGAACTCGGCGCTCGCCCCGCCCTGGCTCACCCTGATCGATGTCTGGCCAACCAACCCGAGCTTTGCCGCCGAAATCTGGCTGAGACGTACAGTGTGGCCCCAGGCATCCGGCGTGAGCTGCAGCGCATGCGCCCGCCGGGTGACGGCGTCGACCGCATACATGGGTACGCCGCCGATGCGCTCCCATTCGCTGCTGACGCAATGCGGGCTGGCATTCGCCTTCGCACCCAGCGTGTTGTCGGGCTCGAGTCCTTCGGAAGCGGCCAACACCTCGTCCCGCACCTCGGCGGAATCGATATAGTCGAAACCATCGAGATCGACGAGATTACCGAGCACGCGCAAGACCTTCCAAGCGGGTCGCGCCTCACCCTGCGGTACCGCAACCCCTTTGAAACTCTGAACCTCACCCTGCAGATTGACATAGCTGCCCGAGGTCTCGGCGAAGGCCGATATCGGCAACAGGATATCCGCGTGTTTCTCCAACCAGGGCGACATATAGCTGCCGAGCGCAATCACCTTGGCCGTCGGCAATGCCCCAGCCATGGCGGCCGGGTCGGCAACATCCATCTCCGGTTCCAAACCGACCGTGAAATACAGATCGAGCGATTGCTCGAGCATCTCGGCAACATTCAGGCCATTCGAGTCGGCAGGCTTGCCGCCGGCCTCGCGATGCGGCAAGGCACCGGCCATCCGGGCACCGCAATCGTTGCTACCGTTGCCGACGAATCCGAACTGCACCTTCGCAATCTCGGCGATGTTGGACGCCAATGCGCGCAGCATCGAAAAATCGGGATGCATCATCGCCGCCGTACCCAGCAACACGATGCCGCGCGCCGACTCCCGCAGGCTGTCGGCGATCGCCTGATGCGCCTGATCCGGCTCGACCGACAATCCCAGCGTGTCGGCCCCGAGCGCAGCGGCAACGCCGGCCAACTCGGCGGTCATGGCCGACGGGTTACAAACCACGTCGACCTCCAGTTCATAGTTGAAATCATAGGCAACCGGATTGATCGCCATGACCTTGCCGCCGTCAAGCTGCGACTGGCGCACACGATGGTTGAGTAACGGCTGATCCTTACGCAACCATGAACCGACCAACAGAGTTGCCTCGTTGCTCGACAGCGCGGCGATCGGCTGCCCCAGCCAGGGCAGTGCCGGATCGGCGGCATCTGCACGAAAATCGCTCTGGCGCAGACGGTGGTCGATGTTCGGGCAGCCCAAACCACGCATCAGACGTGCAGTGAGATACTGTTCCTCGAGGGTTGCGCTGGGCGATACCAACGACCCGATGCGTTCGCTCGCGGTGTCCTTCAATGCCTTGGCCGCGGCCTGCAATGCCTGCTGCCAATCGACTTCGCGCAGCTTGCCGTTATCGCGCAGCATGGGACGCAGCAATCGATCGTTGCTGTAAAGCCCTTGGTAGCTGAAGCGGTCGCGATCCGAAATCCAGGTCTGGTTGACTGTCTCGTTCTCGCGCGGCACCACACGCATCAGTTTGTCGCGCCGCACATGCAGATGCAGGTTACTGCCGACACCGTCATGCGGCGCGACGCCGTCGTGTTCCGACAGTTCCCAGGCGCGCGCCTGATAACGCGACGGCTTCGCCGTCAAGGCGCCGACCGGACAAAGGTCGATCACATTGCCGGACATCTCCGAACTCACGCTTTGTTCGATATAGACACCGATACGCATGTGTTCGCCACGTCCGGTCGCGCCGAGCTCGCGCAGGCCGGCGATCTCGCCACCGAAACGTACGCAACGGGTGCAATGGATGCAGCGGGTCATATCGGTCGCGATCAAGGCACCGATGTTCTCGTCGCGTACGACACGCTTACGCTCGGTGAAGCGCGAAACATCGCCGCCGTAGCCCATGGCGACGTCTTGCAGTTCACACTCGCCGCCCTGGTCGCAAATCGGGCAATCGAGCGGATGGTTGATCAGCAGGAACTCCATGGTGCCCTTCTGCGCCTCGCGCGCCAGCGGCGAGCGCGTATAGACCTTCATGCCGTCCATCACCGGCGTCGCGCAGGCCGGCAGGGGCTTGGGCGCCTTCTCGACCTCGACCAGACACATACGGCAGTTCGCCGCGACCGAGAGATGCTTGTGATAACAGAAGCGCGGCACGCTGATACCGGCCTCGTCCGTGACCTCGATCAGCATCTGACCCGGCTTGGCTTCGAGCGTTTGCCCGTCGACTTCGATGGTGAGGGTTTGTTCGTCAGACATCCGGTTACACCATGCACTTCTTGTGATCGATGTGATATTGGAATTCATCACGGAAATGCTTGATGAATCCGGCTACCGGCATCGCTGCGGCATCGCCCAGCGCACAGATGGTGCGGCCCATGATCTTGGCCGCGACATCGTCGAGCAGATCCAGGTCTTCGTTACGACCCTTGCCGGTTTCGATTCGATGTACCACGCGATACATCCAGCCCGTACCCTCCCGACACGGCGTGCACTGGCCGCACGATTCCTCGTAGTAGAAATAGGAGATGCGCTCGAGCACCTTGACCATGCAGTTCGTGTCGTCCATCACGATCACCGCCCCGGAACCCAGCATCGAACCGGCACGTGCAATGCTGTCGTAGTCCATGGTCAAATCCATCATCACGTCGCCCGGCAACACCGGTGCCGAGGAACCGCCGGGAATCACCGCCTTGCAGGGCCGACCGTCACGCATGCCACCGGCCATTTCGAGCAGTTCGGCAAACGGCATGCCCATGGGCACCTCGTAGTTGCCCGGTCGGGCGACATTGCCCGATACCGAGAACAGCTTGGGACCGCCGCTGTTCTCGACACCGATCTCGCGGAACCAGTCGGCGCCCTGACGCACGATGTCGGGCACCGACGCCAAGGTCTCGGTGTTGTTGATCACGGTCGGTCTGCCGTACAGACCGAACATCGCGGGGAACGGCGGCTTGAACCTCGGCTGCCCTTTCTTGCCTTCGAGCGATTCCAGCAGAGCCGTCTCTTCGCCGCAGATATAGGCACCGGCACCCAGATGGGTATGGATATCGAAATCGAAACCGCTGCCGAGGATATTCTCACCGAGCAAGCCGGCCTCGCGCGCTTCCGCCAAGGCGGCCTCGAAACGCTCATAGGGTTCCCAGAACTCGCCGCGAATATAGTTGTAACCGGCCACGCCACCGATGGCATAACCGCAGATGATGATGCCTTCGATCAGCGCATGCGGGTTGTAGCGCAAGATGTCGCGATCCTTGAAGGTACCGGGCTCACCCTCGTCGGAATTGACCACGACATATTTATCGCCCGGCGCCGTGCGATTGATGAAGCTCCACTTCAAGCCGGTTGGAAAACCCGCACCGCCGCGGCCGCGCAAGCCGGACTGTTTGACCATCTCGATGATGTCTTCCTGCGGCGTCTTCTCTCGAAGAATCTTCTTCAAGGCCTCGTAGCCGCCCTCGGACTGGTAAGTCTCCAGTCGCCAGGGACGGTCTTTGTGCAGCGTTCGGAAGCAGACTTCGTTCGCCATCGTGTTACTCCAAACCGTCCAGGATCTGGTCGACCAGTTCCGGGGTGAGGTTTTCGTAATAGGTATGGCCGATCTGCATCATCGGCGCCCCGCCGCAGGCCCCGAGACATTCGACTTCTTTCAAGCCGAACTTGCCGTCGGGCGTGACCTGGCCGAAACCAATACCCAAGCGATTGCTGATGTGTTCGAGAATGTTGTCCGAGCCGTTGATCATGCACGACACATTGGTGCACAAACAGATCTTGTGCCGTCCCATCGGCTTGTGCTCGTACATGGAATAAAAGCTGGCGACCTCGTAGACGGCGATTGCCGGCATATCGAGGTAATCGGCAACCTGATCCATCAATTCGGTCGTGAGATAACCGCCGTTCATGTCCTGCACGATGGTCAGCGCCGGCATGCAGGCCGATTGCTTCCACTCCGGCGGATACTTGGCGATCCAACCATCGATTTCGGCGCGCACCTCGGAGGTGAACAGTGCGTCTTTGTCCTCGCACTTGTCTACCCGGACGATAGGCTCACTGCGCATACTCATATCAGATCCCCAAACAACATGCCGATCGCTCGCCGACGGTTCATCGATCGATCTCCCCGAACACCACGTCCATGGTGCCGATGATCGCTACCACGTCCGCCAGCATATGCCCGCGGGCCATTTCGTCCATTGCCGCCATATGCGCAAAACCCGGCGCGCGAATCTTCAATCGGTAAGGCTTGTTCGCGCCGTCGGAAACGATATAACAACCGAACTCGCCCTTCGGTGCCTCGACCGCGGCATAGACCTCGCCGGGTGGCGGACAATAACCCTCGGTGAACAACTTGAAGTGATGGATCAGCGCCTCCATGTCGTCCTTCATGTCGGCCCGCTTGGGTGGCGACACCTTGTGGTCTTCGAGCATCACCGGGCCGGGATTGTCGCGCAGCCACTGCACGCACTGCTTGATAATGCGCGTCGACTGACGGAACTCTTCGACCCTGACCAGGTAGCGGTCATAGCAATCGCCGTTGGTACCGATGGGTATGTCGAAATCGACCCGGTCGTAGGCTGCATACGGCTGCTTTTTGCGGAGATCCCAGGCAACGCCCGAGCCGCGCAACATGGGCCCGGTGAAACCGCGCTGCATCGCACGCTCCGGCGTGACCACGCCGATACCGACAGTGCGCTGCTTCCAGATCCGGTTATCGGTCAACAGCGTTTCGTACTCGTCGACCAGGCCGGGAAAACGGTCGACAAAATCCTCGATGAAATCAAGCAACGAACCTTCCCGCGCCTGATTACGGCGTTTGCCCTCGGACGCACTGCCGAATTGTGCCGTATCGTAACGCGGCATCTGATCCGGCAGATCACGGTATACACCGCCGGGGCGGTAGTAGGTCGCATGCATACGCGCACCGGAGACCGCCTCGTAGCAATCCATGAGGTCTTCACGTTCACGGAAACAATACAGGAACATGGTCATGGCACCGACATCGAGCGCATGGGTACCCAGCCACATCAGGTGATTCAGGATGCGCGTGATCTCGTCGAACATGCTGCGGATGTACTGCGCCCGTAACGGCGCCTCGATACCGAGCAACTTCTCGATCGCGAGCACATAGCCGTGCTCGTTGCACATCATCGACACGTAATCGAGACGATCCATATAACCGATCGATTGGTTATAGGGCTTGCTTTCCGCGAGTTTCTCTGTCGCCCGGTGCAACAGGCCGACATGCGGATCGGCGCGTTCGATCACCTCGCCGTCCATCTCCAACACCAGACGCAATACACCATGCGCGGCCGGATGCTGCGGCCCGAAGTTCAGCGTGTAGTTTCTGATTTCCGCCATCGGACTATTCGGCTTCCTCGGTTGAAGGCTCGGGCTTCCAGCCCGCCTCGTAACGACTGTCTTCGCGAATCACGCGCGGAACCAGGGTGCGCGGCTCGATACTGACCGGTTCGTAAATCACGCGCTGCTGTTCCGGGTCGTAGCGCATTTCGACGTGACCGATCAAAGGGAAATCCTTACGGAAGGGGTGGCCGATGAAACCGTAGTCGGTCAGGATGCGACGCAGGTCCGGGTGACCGGCAAACATGATGCCGAACAAATCGAAGGCCTCGCGTTCGAACCAATTGGCCGACGCCCAGATACCGACGACCGAATCGACAATCGGACGATCGGCGTCGAGAAAGGTCTTCACCCGTAGACGAACATTGTGCGTCATCGACAGCAGATGATAGACCACGGCGAAACGGTTCTTCGGGTCCGTCTCCGGAATGTCGTCGCGACTGGCACCTCGGCCGAAACCGGCATTCGCCGCTTTGCTGGTGACCCATTCCGAGTTACCGTAGGCGGCATAATCGACGCCACAAACATCGATGCATTCCTCGAATGCAAGCGTATGCTTCGTGCGTAACAGCGTCATCACCTCGATCAATCGTTCGCGCGGCACCGTTAAGGTCAACTCGCCGTAGGCGCGTTCCCTGGTGCAGTCTTCGAAGTCCTCAAGGTGCTCTTCGAGCGTTTCCTCGAGCTCATCCAATCGATCTTCAGGCGTCATTTCGGTTATCCGAAGAAATTAGCGGGCGATGGTATTGGTCCGACGGATCTTGTTTTGTAACTGCAGAATGCCCCACAACAAGGCCTCCGCGGTCGGCGGGCAACCCGGTACATAGACATCGACCGGCACGATGCGGTCACAGCCGCGAACCACAGAATACGAATAGTGGTAATAGCCACCGCCGTTGGCGCAGGAGCCCATGGAGATCACCCAACGCGGCTCGGCCATCTGGTCATAGACCTTGCGTAGGGCCGGGGCCATTTTGTTGACCAGGGTGCCGGCGACGATCATCACGTCCGACTGACGCGGGCTCGGCCGAAAGATGATGCCGAAACGGTCAATGTCGTAACGCGCCGCGGCGGCATGCATCATCTCGACTGCGCAACAGGCCAGGCCGAAGCTCATCGGCCACATCGAGCCGGTGCGCGCCCAATTGATGACACCGTCGAGCGAGGTGGTGAAGAATCCCTTTTCGAGAACGCCCTCTATTCCCATTCCAGGGCCCCCTTCTTCCATTCGTAGATAAAGCCGACCACGAGAATCCCCAGGAAGATCATCATTGCCCAGAAACCGACCATGCCGATGTCATCCAGCACCACCGCCCAGGGAAACAGGAAGGCGATCTCCAGATCGAAAATGATGAACAGAATCGCCACCAGGTAATAGCGCACATCGAATTTCATGCGCGAGTCTTCGAAGGCCTCGAAGCCGCACTCGTAAGGTGAGTTCTTTTCGCTGTCGGGACGATTCGGCGACAAGACGAAACCCAGCCCGATCATGGCCGCACCGACGACGGTGCCTATGACGATGAAAATCAATACGGGCAGGTAGTTTTCGAGCATTTAACGCGTTCTCCCCGGCGGGTATCCGAATGCTGCGGCCGTTGTAGGACCGGTTTTCGGGTGGGTCGAAAGCATAGCGATCCATCGCTGTCAGTGTCAAATCAAGCGCCGTTTCTATCTAATTGTTTTTAAACATTAATCATTGCTTTAGCCGGGCATAAAAAAACGGTATCACGAGCCTTGCCGTAATACCGTTCGGGGTATTTCCGATAATTCTGCGCGAATCGGGTCGGGAACGGGATTTGGCCGATCAAGGCGCGAAGTACACGCCATGGCGGGCTATCGCGAAACTTTGCAACGCCGAGCGGCGGAATCCCGACCCTGAAATGATCGCGTACGAATTGTTGGAAGTACCCTTAGATTTGGTGCCGAAGGCCGGACTCGAACCGGCACGGCTTTCGCCACTACCCCCTCAAGATAGCGTGTCTACCAATTTCACCACTTCGGCTGGAACTTGAAACGCGTGCCGGTCACTCCGGAATCGGCGGCAGATCGCCACCTGTCGCGGGCGCTTCGGGTATCGGCGGCAGATCGACCCCGGCCGGCACTTCGGGCACCTCGCTTTCGATCGCCGCGGGCGGAATCGCATCCATCAACGTCTGCGGTTCCGTGCTGCGCATCGCGAAGCCCGCTAGGGTCATACTGGTCACGAAGAACAGCGTCGCCAACACCGCCGTGCTGCGGCTCAGGAAGTTCGATGCGCCGCGCGAGCCGAATACCGATGCCGATGCACCCGAACCAAAGGCCGCACCCATGTCCGCCCCTTTGCCGTGTTGCACCAGAATCAGCGCAACCAGGCCGATGGCCAGAAACAAATGCACGACAACCAATACCGTTTCCATTATCGAACCTCAGTCGATCAGCGATTTGCCGCCGAGCAAACCGCGAGAAAATCGTCCGCTTTCAGCGAAGCACCGCCGATCAGGCCACCATCGATATCGGCCTGGGCCAGCAGCTCGGCGGCATTTTTGGGATTCATGCTACCGCCATACAACACACGCACTTTGTCGGCCACGGCAGCCAGACGCCCCCGAATGAAGGCATGAACCTCTTGTGCCTGCTCCGGCGTCGCGGTCTTGCCTGTGCCGATGGCCCACACGGGTTCGTAGGCGATCACGCCCTCGCCGACGGCATCGAGGCCGCAATGCGCGATAACCGCATCCAGCTGACGCGCGACAACCTGCTCGGTGATGCCCTGCTCGCGCTCTTCCAGCGTCTCGCCGACGCAAAGGATCGGCACCAGACCGGCAGCCTGCGCCGCGGTAAATTTCTCCGCCACCGTCTGATCGCTCTCGCCGTGATAGGCGCGACGCTCGGAATGGCCGATGATCACGAAGCGACAACCGAAATCGGCCAGCATCGGGCCGGCGATTTCGCCCGTATAGGCGCCGGATGCATGTACCGAGACGTCCTGACCGCCCCAAGCGACGGGCGTTCCGTCAAGCTGGGCCCGGGTATCCGCGAGGTAGATCGCCGGCGCACAAACCGCGACCTCTGCCGTCGTCACCTGTCCGATACCGGCCTTTAGGCCACCCAGCAACTCGGCGATGCTGGCGCGAGATCCGTTCATTTTCCAGTTACCGGCGACCAAAGGCTGACGCATGCGACGCTCCGCTTAAAATCGAGCGGCGTAGCTTAACGGCGCGGCGCCGTCAAATCAATGCCGTGCAAGCAAAACCGGGGCCTATCGCGAGACCAATTCCCGCACGGCGTCTGCAATGGCATTGGCCTTGGAGGCCACCACATCGGCCTCGCGCCCCTCGACCATGACCCGGATCAGCGGCTCGGTGCCCGAAGGTCTCAGCAAGACCCGACCATCGTCACCCATATCCGATTCGACGGCGCTGACCGCATCGTTGACCATGCTATCGGCCATGACGTCGGCGGCCGGCATGTCGCCAAGCGGCACATTGACCAGTTCCTGCGGATACTTGCGCATGCCTCGGCGCAGTTCGGCGAGCGAGCGCCCGGTCTTGTTGATTTCGGCCAATACCTGCAGCGCCGAGACGATACCGTCACCCGTGGTGGTGCGGTCACGGCAGATGATGTGGCCCGACGGCTCGCCGCCCAACGTCCAGTCGCGTTCGGACAGACGTTCCAGGATATAGCGATCGCCGACCGCAACACGCTCGAAACCGACGCCGAGGTCGCGCAGTGCGACCTCCAAGCCGAGATTGCTCATCAGCGTGCCGACGACGCTGCCGTTCAACCCGCCGTTGGTAAGTCGCGAACCGGCAATGATGTACAAGAGTTCGTCGCCGTCGACAATCTCGCCGTTACCGTCGACCATGATCACCCGGTCACCGTCGCCGTCGAGCGCGATCCCGAGGTCGGCCCCGTTGACCCGCACCGAGCTGGCCAGCGCACGCGGCTTGGTCGCACCGAAACCGTCGTTGATATTCAGCCCGTTGGGCTCGGCACCGATGGTGATCACCTCGGCGCCGATCTCTTCCAGCACCTCCGGTGCGATGTGGTAGGTCGCACCATGCGCGCAGTCGACCACCACTTTGAGTCCGCGGAAGTCCAATCGCGACGGAATGGTGCTCTTACAGAACTCGATGTAGCGACCGCGGGCATCATCGAGGCGTTTGGCTTTGCCGAGCGCGCTCGAACTGACCGTCGTCATCGGCTTGTCCAGCTCACGCTCGATCTCCTCCTCCACCGCATCGGGCAGCTTGTTGCCGGTTGCGGAGAAGAACTTGATGCCGTTGTCTTCGTGCGGGTTGTGCGACGCACTGATCACGATGCCGGCGCTGCCGTGCAGCGTCCGCGTCAGATAGGCGATGCCCGGCGTGGGCATCGGACCCAACATACGAATGTTGACGCCGGCCGCGGCCAAACCGGCCTCCAAGGCCGCCTCGAACATATAGCCCGAGATACGCGTGTCTTTGCCGATGAGAATTTTGCTGCCCGGACCGTTACCGAGCACCCGGCCGGCGGCCCAACCCAGCTTGAGAACGAATTCCGGATTGATGGGTCCTTCCCCGACGCGCCCGCGAATGCCGTCGGTACCGAAGTATTTTCGAGCCATATTTCTTATTCCTCAAAAGACCGTTGATGCACGACGGCGAAGCGACTAATCGCCCTCGAACCGCTCTGTCGTTACGGCCTGCCATATCTTCAACGCATCCGCCGTCTCGGCGACATCGTGCACCCTGACGATATGCGCGCCACGCTCGACCGCCATCAACGCGGCGGCCACGCTTGCCGACACCCGCTCATCCACCGCACGTCCGGTCACCTTGCCAAGCACGGATTTACGCGAAATCCCGACCAGTAAAGGCAGACCCGGCTCCCGGAACTCGGCCAGACGACGCAGCAAGGTCAAATTGTGCTGCAAGGTCTTGCCGAAACCGAAACCGGGATCGAGCAGCAAACGCTCGCGTGCTATGCCGCCCGCCTCGGATGCCGCCACGCGTTGTGTCAGATAGTCCATGATATCGACCACGACATCGTCATATTGAGGCGCGGTCTGCATCGTGCGCGGATCGCCCTGCATGTGCATCAAACACACCGGCAGGCCCGCCGCAGCCGCGGCCTCGATCGCGCCGGGGGCACGCAAGGCGGCGACATCGTTGATCAAACCGGCCCCCGCCGCAGCGGCCGCGGCCATTACCTCGGGCTTGCTGGTGTCGATCGACACGGGGACCTCGAAGGCATCGACCAGGCGTTCGATGACCGGTATGACCCGGTCCAACTCCTTGTCCAACGGCACCGCTTCGGCGCCCGGTCGTGTGGATTCGCCGCCGACGTCGAGGATCGCCACCCCGTTCGCGATCATGTGTTCGGCCTGGCGCAGCGCGTCATCGGGCGCAAAATGACGCCCGCCGTCGGAAAAGGAATCCGGCGTGATGTTCAGGATCCCCATGACCTTGGGCGACGACAGATCGAGGGGTTTACCGGCGCAGTCGAGTATCAGTTTCATAAAACAAAGAACCGGGTGACAGGAATGTCACCCGGTTCTTTAGGGTCTGTAGACCCTTAAATATGCCCTAGACGGAAGATTCAGCCTATCAATGCTGACCGGCCGGCCCACCGATCGGTGCCTCGCCATCGGGATTCTCCCCGGTATCGGCCTTGGCACCACCGCCGGGCCGCGGCTGCGAATCGTCGTCCCAACCGGCCGGCGGACGGGGATCGCGGCCTTCCATGATGTCGCGGATCTGATCGCTGTCGATGGTCTCGTATTTCATGAGCGCCTCGGCCATCGCATGCAGCTTGTCGATATGCTCTTTCAGGATGCTCTCCGCACGATCGTAGTTGCGATCGATGAAAGCCCGCACCTCTTCGTCGATGGCATGCGCGGTGTCGTCCGACAGGGCCTTGTGCTGCGTCACCGACCGACCGAGGAACACCTCGCCTTCGTCTTCACCGTACGCCAACGGCCCCATACGGTCCGACAGGCCCCATTTCGTCACCATGTTCCGGGCAAGATCGGTCGCGCGCATGATGTCGTTCGACGCCCCCGTGGTCACCGACTGCGCACCGAAAATCAGATCTTCGGCGATACGCCCCCCGAACAGGCTGGAGATCTGACTCTCCAGGTGTTCCTTGCTGTGACTGTAACGATCCTCCTCCGGCAGGAACATGGTCACACCCAGCGCACGGCCACGCGGAATGATGGTGACCTTGTAGACGGGATCGTGCGACGGCACCTTGAGCCCGACGATGGCATGCCCCGCTTCGTGATAGGCGGTGAGGCGCTTCTCCTCTTCCTTCATCGCCATCGACTTGCGTTCGGCACCCATCATGATCTTGTCTTTGGCCTTCTCCATGTCTTCCATGTCGACCAGGCGTTTATTGGCGCGGGCGGCGAACAGGGCGGCCTCGTTGACCAGGTTGGCCAAATCGGCGCCCGAGAAACCGGGGGTGCCGCGGGCGATGATCGACGGTTTGACGTCCTCGGACAGCGGCACTTTACGCAAGTGCACTTTGAGGATTTGTTCGCGACCCAGGATGTCGGGCAGACCGACGACCACCTGGCGGTCGAAACGGCCGGGGCGCAGCAGGGCCGGATCGAGCACGTCCGGACGGTTGGTCGCAGCGATCACGATAACGCCTTCGTTACCCTCGAAGCCGTCCATCTCGACCAGCAACTGGTTCAGCGTCTGCTCGCGCTCGTCATGCCCACCGCCAAGCCCGGCACCGCGGTGGCGGCCGACCGCATCGATCTCGTCGATGAAGATGATGCAGGGCGCGTGCTTTTTCGCCTGGTCGAACATGTCGCGCACCCGCGACGCACCGACACCGACGAACATCTCGACGAAGTCCGAGCCGGAGATGGTAAAGAACGGCACCTTGGCCTCACCGGCGATTGCACGTGCCAGCAAGGTCTTACCGGTACCCGGCGGGCCGACCATCAGCACGCCGCTGGGGATCTTGCCGCCGAGTTTCTGGAACTTGGACGGGTCCTTGAGGAAATCGACCAGCTCCTTGACCTCTTCCTTCGCCTCTTCACAACCGGCGACATCGGAGAAGGTCACCTTGACCTGGTCCTCGGTCAGCATGCGCGCCTTGCTCTTGCCGAACGACATGGCACCTCGACCGGCACCGCCCCCCTGCATCTGGCGCATGAAGAAAATCCACAAACCGATCAGGATGAACAGCGGGAACCAGTTGATGAGGATCTGCCACAGGATCGACGGCTGCTCCGGCGGCTTGGCCCGGATTTCGACCCCGGCCTTGAGCAGATCACCGACCAGTCCCGGATCGTTCGGCGACTCGGTGGTGAAACGGCTACCCGAGGTCATGGTACCGTCGATACGGCCGTCTTTATAGATGATGACGCTGGAAACGTTTTTACGATCGACCTGTTCGAGGAACTTGGAATAAGAGATCGGCGGCGCCCCGGTCTTAGGCTTCGTGAAGCTGTTGAAAACGGTCATCAACACAATTGCGATGATGACCCAAAGAACGATATTTTTTGCCATGTCGTTCACGACGAATCCCTCATGCCTGGTCGGCGTTATCGCCGGCACGCTGGCCGGTCACAGTCACAGCGCCCGCGCGGAGCGCCCAATTTAGCTTAATTGTTTCGTAAACTACTACGAATGATAGTTCCCGGCTACCAGATAAACCTCGCGGCTATTCGGCCGCGAAGCCTTGGGTTTCCGAGTAACCGCACGCCCGAATCGCGACTTCACGTCACGCATCCATGCATCGAAGCCCTCGCCGTGGAACACTTTGCACACGAAGCCCCCGCCGGGACGCAGATGCTGCGTGCAAAAATCCAAGGCCAGCTCGCACAGCAGCATCGCTCGCGGCTGATCGACCGCGGCCACCCCGCTGATATTGGGGGCCATATCGGATAACACAAGATCGACGGGACGCTTGCCCAGGACATCCGTCAATTGCCGCAGCGCATCGTCTTCCCGAAAATCGCCCTGCAACGGCGTCACACCGGGCATAGGCTCGATCGGCAGGAGATCGAAGGCGACGACCTCGCCTTCGGGGCCGACCAGGTCGGCCGCGACCTGCGACCAGCCACCGGGCGCGGCGCCCAGATCGACAATCACCCGGCCACGCTTGATAAATCGATCTTTTTCCTGCAGTTCCAACAACTTATAAGCCGCACGCGAACGGTAGCCCTCGCGTTTGGAACGCTTCACGTATTCATCATTCACATGCCGCTGCATCCAGCGGTGGCTGCTTTTGGAACGACTCATGGAAACTCTCGCGGATCCGCGATGAAAAAGCTGGACCTCGATTATGCCATCTGGCCGTCACGATCTCGCGTGATCGCCGTGGTGCTTGGCGGTATAGTTGCGACCCTTTTCATCAAGCCGACCCTGTGATGACGCTTTCCAACAACCAAAAACGCCACTTGCGCGCACTCGGCCATCATCTCAAACCCGTGGTGTGGATCGGCCAGCACGGTCTGGGCGAAAACGTGCTGGCCGAAATCGGACAGGCACTGGATTCCCACGAGTTGATCAAGATAAAAATCGCCGCCGATCGCGACAACCGAACCGGAATCGCCGACGCCATCCTGTCCGAGACCCGGGCCGAGGCCATTCACCGTATCGGGCAAATGCTGGTGTTGTTCCGGCGTAATCCGAAGAAACCCAAAATCGCACTGCCGTCGAGCTAAACCGGTCACATCAAACTTTCGAACACCGGCCGGTAGCGTTCGACCGACGCCATCCAGTTGCGCTCCTTCTCGACGAACACCCGCCCGGCACGGCGGTAGTCCTCCCAGGCGCCGCGCTGCGCGAACAACTCGGCCACCACATCGGCAAAGGCCTTACGGTCGCCCGCGCGGAACAAACGCCCGGTAACGCCGTCCTCGATCAGCTCCTTGTGCCCACCGACATCCGACGCAACCAACAGGCGGCGCTGCGCCATGGCCTCCAGCGGTTTGAGCGGCGTGACCAGATCGGTCAGCCGCATCGGGTGACGCGGATAGACCAACACATCGACCAGGTCGTAATACCTTTGCACCTGGTCGTGCGGTACCCGACCGGTGAACACGACCGCATCGTCCTGACCCGACGCAGCGACCTGGGCTTTGAGATTGGCCTCCTGCGGACCGCCACCGACCAACAACAACTTTAGATCGGGTATGCGCTCGCGCAACAGCGGCAACGCATCCACCGCGAGATCGAGACCTTCGTAGGCATAAAAAGAACCCAGAAAACCGATCAGGGGATGACCGGCGACACCCAGGTCGCGCGCGAGCGATTCATCGTACCCGGCCGATTCGCCAAAGCTGGCGATATCCACCGCATTCGGAATCACCGTCACCTTGTCGGCCGGCACGCCGCGGGCGACGATATCGCTGCGCAACCCTTCACAAATGCAGGTCACCGCGTCGGCGCGTTCGAATACCGACGTCTCCATCGCGCGGGTCAGGCGATAACGCAAACTGCCCTCGCTGGTCGTACCGTGATCGACCGCGGCATCTTCCCAAAAGGCACGGCATTCGTAGATCACCGGCAGACGGTGGCGTTTGCCCGCGGACAAGGCGGCCAGTCCGTCGAGCGCCGGCGAATGCGCATGCAAAAGATCCGGGCGTTCCTGTGCGATGACGTCGTCGAGACGGCGCGATAGCGAGCGTGCGACCTCGAGCTGGTTCAACACCGGCAAACGACTGAACAAATTGTTCCGCTTGGGCGTGCGATGGAACACCAAATCGTCGACCGTCTCCGGATCGGGCCCGGCCTCGGGATGCTTGATTCCCGTGAGCTGTGCCGTTTCCCAACCGAGCGCGCGCTGATGCCGGATGATGTTGCGGGTACGGAAGGTATAGCCGGTGTGCACCGGCAACGAATGGTCGAGGACGTGCAGAATCTTCATCCGAGGCTACTCGAATCCGGCCTATTCGTAGCGCACCTCGAGAATCTCGAATTCATGCGTACCGCCGGGTGCCTCCAAGGCCACCTCGTCCCCCTCCATCTTACCGATCAGCGCACGGGCGACAGGCGAAGTCACCGAGATCTTACCGTGCTTCAGATCGGCCTCGTCGACACCGACGATCTGATAGGTCTTTTCCTCATCGGTGTTCAGATCCAACAGCAATACGGTCGCACCGAACACCACCTTGCCACCGGCATCGAGACTGGCGACGTCGATCACTTGGGCATGCGATAGCTTGCCCTCGATATCTTTGATACGCCCTTCGATGAAACCCTGCTGCTCGCGCGCGGCATGGTACTCGGCGTTTTCCTTCAGATCGCCGTGCGCCCTCGCCTCCGAGATCGCCGCGATGATCGCCGGTCGCTTGACCGTCTTGAGTTCGTTCAGCTCGGCGCGCAGTTTCTCGGCGCCGGCCTTGGTCATGGGATGTTTTTCCATTATCGGCTCCTCATGATCAGCCGTGTAGTTCGCGCAGACTGCTGACGTTCAGTTCGTCCGGTTGCTGCAAGGCCAGTACGGTCGCTTCGGCACCGGAGATGGTGGTGGTGTAGCTCACCTTGTGCTGCAAGGCGGTACGCCGTATCGAGGCCGAATCGACGATCGCCTGCTTGCCCTCGGTGGTATTGATGATCAGCGAAAAATCGTCGTTTTTGATCATGTCGACGATATGCGGCCGCCCTTCCTTGACCTTGTTCACCACGCTGCATTCGATACCGGCCTCGCTGATCGAGCGACAGGTGCCGCGGGTTGCGGCAATACCGAATCCCAGTTCGGCCAGTTGCTTGGCGACTTTAACCGCGCGCTGCCGATCGGCCTCACGAACCGACAGCAGTGCCTTGCCGGCGCGCGGCAACACGACGCTGCCGCCTTCCATGGATTTCGCATAGGCCTCGCCGAAGGTTCGCCCGACCCCCATGACCTCGCCGGTCGACTTCATCTCCGGCCCCAGCAGCGTATCGACTCCGGGGAATTTGACAAAGGGGAACACCGCCTCTTTGACATAGTAATGGCGCGGGATGATCTCGCCCTCGATGTCCTGATCGCGTAACGAACGCCCGGCCATGCAGCGCGCGGCGATCTTGGCCAGCGGTCGACCGGTGGCCTTGGAAACGAACGGCACGGTGCGCGACGCACGCGGGTTCACTTCCAGCAAATAGATGTCGTCGTCCTTGATCGCGAACTGCGTGTTCATCAGGCCGACGACCTTCAAAGCATGGGCCAAACGCCGGATCTGATCACGCATCCGATCCTGTACGGCATTGCTCAGCGTATAGGGCGGCAGCGAACACGCCGAGTCGCCGGAGTGCACGCCGGCCTGTTCGATATGTTCCATGATGCCGCCGATCAGCACCTCTTCCCCATCGCAGATCGCATCGATATCGACTTCGATGGCATCGTCGAGAAAGCGATCGAGCAAAACCGGCGATTCGTTCGAAACCTTTACCGCCTCGCGCATATAACGTTGCAGATCGTCTTCGTCATGCACGATTTCCATCGCACGACCGCCCAGCACGTAGGACGGACGCACCACCAAGGGATAACCGATCTCCGCCGCCAGGTTCACGGCCTGTTCGGGATCGGTCGCGGTACGGTTCGGCGGCTGCATCAGGCCTTCACGCTCGACCAATTGTTGGAAGCGCTCGCGATCCTCGGCGAGATCGATCGAATCCGGCGATGTCCCGATGATCGGCGCACCGGCCGCTTCCAAGTCCTGAGCCAGCTTCAGCGGCGTCTGGCCGCCGTACTGCACGATGATGCCTTTCGGATTTTCTTTGTACACAACCTCGAGTACGTCTTCGAGCGTCAGCGGTTCGAAATACAAACGATCCGAGGTGTCGTAATCGGTCGAGACGGTCTCCGGGTTGCAGTTCACCATGATGGTCTCGTAACCGTCGTCGCGCATCGCGAAGGCCGCATGCACGCAACAATAGTCGAACTCGATCCCCTGCCCGATCCGGTTCGGTCCGCCACCGAGCACCATGATCTTTTCCCGCGCCGACGGCTCGGCCTCGCATTCTTCGTCATAACAGGAATACATGTACGCGGTACTGGACGCGAATTCCGCGGCACAGGTATCCACCCGTTTGTAAACCGGCCTCACACCCAGGGCATAACGATGCTCGCGCAAGGCCGCCTCGCTCATACCGAGCAGATCGGCCAGACGCTTGTCGGCAAACCCCTTGCGCTTGAGCCGGCGCAAACGATCGGCATCCAGGGCATCCGGGCCCTCGGCGCGGACCCGGCCCTCCTCGCGCACCAGATCCTCGATCTGTACCAGGAACCAGCGATCGATTTTGGTGTGCTCGAACACCTCCTCGATGGACAGGCCTGTGCGAAACGCATCGGCGACGAACCACAGGCGCTCGGCGCTGGGCTGGCGGATCGCCGCAATCACCGCCTTCTTCGCCTTTTCGGCTTCCAGGTCCGCAACGGGATCGAGCCCGGACATGCCGGTCTCCAAACCACGCAAGGCCTTTTGCAACGACTCCTGGAAGGTACGCCCGATCGCCATGACCTCACCGACCGATTTCATCTGCGTCGTCAGTCCCGCATCGGCCTGCGGAAACTTTTCGAACGCGAAGCGCGGCACCTTGGTCACGACATAATCGATCGACGGCTCGAACGATGCCGGGGTGACACCCCCGGTGATGTCGTTACGCAACTCGTCCAGCGTATAGCCGACCGCCAGCTTGGCCGCGACCTTGGCAATCGGAAAGCCGGTCGCCTTGGACGCCAGGGCCGACGAGCGCGACACCCGAGGATTCATCTCGATGATGATCATGCGGCCATCGTCCGGATTGATGGCGAACTGCACGTTGGAACCGCCGGTGTCGACGCCGATCTCGCGCAACACCGCCAGGGAGGCGTTGCGCATGATCTGGTATTCCTTATCGGTCAGGGTCTGCGCCGGCGCGACCGTGATGGAATCGCCGGTATGGACGCCCATCGGGTCGAGGTTTTCGATCGAGCAGACGATGATGCAGTTATCGTTGCGATCGCGTACCACCTCCATTTCGTATTCCTTCCAACCGAGAATGGACTCCTCGATCAGCAGTTCCGAGGTCGGCGACAGATCCAGACCGCGGGTACAGATCTCCTCGAACTCTTCACGGTTGTACGCGATGCCGCCGCCGGAGCCGCCCATGGTGAACGACGGCCGAATGATGGTCGGATAACCGATCTGGGCCTGTACCTGATAGGCCTCCTCGAGCGAATGGGCGATCGCCGAGCGCGGCATGTCGAGGCCGATCTTGCGCATCGCCTGCCGGAACAGATCGCGATCCTCGGCCTTGTCGATCGCCTCGCGGCTGGCACCCACCATCTCGACGCCGTGCGCTTCGAGCACGCCCTCGCGTACCAGATCGAGCGCACAGTTCAGCGCCGTCTGACCGCCCATGGTCGGCAGCAAGGCATCGGGCTTTTCCTTCTCGATGATCTTGGCCACGGTGCGCCAGGTGATCGGCTCGATATAGACCGCGTCCGCCATGTCCGGATCGGTCATGATGGTCGCGGGATTGGAATTCACCAAGATGACCCGGAAGCCCTCTTCCTGCAGCGCCTTGCAGGCCTGTGCGCCGGAGTAATCGAACTCACAGGCCTGACCGATCACGATCGGACCGGCGCCTATGATGAGGATGCTTTTTATGTCTGTTCTCTTCGGCATAATCTACCAACCGCGAAGGCTATGCGGTGCATCCGCGAGGCCCGGCATCAACCCGGCCGACGGACACCGCGAATCAATGCTGTTCCATCAATTCGATGAAGTGATCGAATAAGGGCGCCACATCATGCGGCCCGGGACTCGCCTCGGGATGGCCCTGAAAACTGAACGCCGGTCTGTCGGTGCGATGGATGCCCTGCAGAGAACCGTCGAACAAGGATTTGTGCGTCGCTTTCACGGTATCGGGCAGACTGTCTTCATCGACTGCGAACCCGTGATTCTGGCTGGAAATCATGACCACGCCGGTAGCCAGATCCTGGACCGGGTGGTTGGCGCCGTGATGTCCGAACTTCATCTTGACGGTGCGGGCACCGGACGCCAGACCGAGCAATTGATGGCCGAGACAGATACCGAAGGTCGGCAGGCCACGATCGACGATCTCGCGAATCGCCTCGATGGCGTATTCACACGGCTCGGGATCACCCGGCCCGTTCGAAAGAAAGACGCCGTGTGGCGACAGCGCCAACACCTCGGATGCCGGAGTCTGCGCCGGCACCACGGTCACGCGACAACCGCGATCGGCGAGCATGCGCAGGATATTGCGCTTCACGCCGTAATCGTAGGCCACCACATGGAAACGCGCATCGGCCGCGTCGTGCTCGGCATGGCCCTCGCCGAGCCGCCAGGTGCCGGCATGCCAGTCGTACCGACGCGAGGTGGTGACCTCTTTCGCCAGGTCCATACCTTTGAGCCCGGGGAAGGCACGTGCCGCGGCGAGCGCCGCATCCCGGTCGATCCGGCCCGCCATCAAACAACCGTTCTGGGCACCTTTTTCACGCAGAATGCGGGTCAACCGCCGGGTGTCGATATCGCAGATACCGATCACGCCGGCATCGCTCAGATACGCCTGCAAGGTACCCTCGCTGCGGAAGTTGCTCACCAGTAAAGGCAAATCGCGAATCACCAAACCGGCGGCGTGGATCGCCTCCGACTCCTCGTCTTCGCGGTTGACGCCGGTATTACCGATGTGGGGATAGGTCAGGGTGACGATCTGTCGGCTGTAAGAGGGATCGGTCAGGATTTCTTGATAACCGGTCATCGCGGTGTTGAACACCACCTCACCAACCGACTGCCCGTCTGAACCAATGGAACGGCCTTGAAACACACTGCCGTCTTCGAGAACTAATATCGCCGGTGTTGTCATTAAATACGCGCGCACAACGACCAGCAGGGATCCGCCGCAGGCTATCTCTGCCGCTCGTAGCTAGGTTTGAATCTCGTGGACCTGCAACGCCATGTTGCAGCGCGGAATTCTACGGCAAGGCCCGCCGGGCTGTCCACGCCATGTCCGCATTCTAACAGCCGCGCCGGTGCTTTGCCCGGGTGGCTTTTCACACTTCCATGGTCAGACCAAATGCTGTCGGGTCCAGCGCACGATACCCTGGGCATCCGTCGCGCCGGACATGCGCGTCAGCTCACGCCCGCCGGCAAACAGAATCATCGTCGGGACACTGCGGATACCGAATTGCGCGGCCAGCCCTTGCTCCTCTTCGGTATTGACCTTGAGCACGCGCACCTCGGGTTCGAGCTTGCCCGCCGCCTGTTCGAAAGCCGGCGCCATCATTCGGCACGGACCACACCAGGGCGCCCAGAAATCGACCAGCAGAGGGAGGTCGCTGCGCTGAAACTGCGTTTGGAAGGCGGCACTGCCAATCGCCAACGGCTTGCCGTCGAACAGCCTCGACTTGCAACGTCCGCATTTACCGCCCGCACCCAGGCGGGCGACGGGGACCCGATTCACGCCACCGCAATGGGGGCAGACCACATGTTTGGACGCGTCCACGTCATTCTCCGACAACCCGTAAGACTCTTGATCCGAAGGTGAGGGTCGCATCGAACGAGTTCAAGCCCCGAAGACGGGCCTTGCAATTTGTCGCCGGCGGCCGCATTTTCGCCGGATATCGGACAGTTCCCGGGAGTAGCAAGATCATGGCCGACTCGCCACACATATTCGAGATCGATCAGAACAACTATGAACAGATCGTGATCCAGGGGTCGCACCGGGTACCGGTGCTGGTCGACTTCTGGGCCGGTTGGTGCCAGCCGTGTCAGATGTTGATGCCGGTACTGGCCAGGCTGGCCGACGAATATCAGGGGCGCTTCATCCTGGCCAAGATCAATACCGAGGAGCAACAGGCGATTGCCGCACAGTTCGGTATCCGCAGCATTCCGACGGTAAAGCTGTTCAAGAACGGCCAGCCCGTCGATGAGTTTGCCGGTGCGCTGCCCGACAACCAGATACGGGCCTTCCTCGACAAGCATCTACCGCGCGCCTCGGACGACAACGTGACTGCCGCGCAAGAGCGGCTGTTGGCCGGCGACACCGCCGGCGCGATGACGCTGTTGCAGACGGCGCATACCGAAGATCCGGCCAACCCGCGCGTACTGATCGCGATGGCCCAGGCCCAAGCGGCCGGAGGCGACGTCGATGCCGCCGAGCAAACGCTCGATACCCTGCCGGCGGACGAACAGCAGAAAACCGAGGTCACGCGGCTGCGCGGCCAAATGTATTTCGATCGTATCGCGATTGCCGCGGATGACGGCGCGACACTCCGTGCGCGTCTCGACGCGGACGCGAACGACAGCGAGGCGCGTTACCGCTTGGCCGCCCATCAGGTCATGGATGGCGATGCGGAAGGCGCGATGGAAAACCTGTTGCGTTTGATGCAGACCGACCGCAAGTTCGGCGACGACGCCGCGCGCCAGGCATTGCTCAAACTGTTCGACATGCTCGGCGACGATCCCGCGGTCACCCGCTATCGGGCCCGCATGTTCAATTTGCTCCATTGACCCAACGTCGGAGGCCGTCATGACACCCGAACAACAAACCGCTATCGAGGCCGCCGCCTGGCGCACGCTGGTCGGTCATCTCCAGAAACGCAAGGACGTGCAAAACATCGACCTGATGATCCTGGCCGGCTTCTGCCGCAACTGTATGTCACGCTGGCTGTCGAACGCGGCCAAGCAGCAAGGCATCGAACTCGACCAACCCCAGGCACGCGAAATCGTTTACGGCATACCCTACGACGATTGGCGGGCCAAATACCAAACGGAAGCGACGCCGGAGCAACTGGAACGGTACAAGCAGGTCGGGCCGGATCAGACGACCGAATGATTCATGACTAGGCCCTACTCGGCGTAGAGCGCGAAACCAAGGACCTCAATGCCGGATTCGGTGACCCGCCAACGCAAATCGCGTCCGGCCAAACGCATACCGTACATCCGGTCGGGCTCGGCCCCCTGTCGATAGGCCGGACGGGGGTCCAGTCCGAGAACCTGGATAATCAGCGCACACAGCGTGTCCGCATCGTCCAACGCGGCCAGATCACGCTCGGCGTCCGTATTGAAGACCACGTCGAGCACCGGCCGGGGCGGCGAATCCGCGAAACCGCCAACCGCATCGGCAACCGCGTCCGAGTACGGCAGATACGGCTTGATATCCAGCACCGGCGTGCCGTCGAGCAGGTCGATACCGGCCACCCGCAGGTAAGGCGACGGCCGCTGAATCACCTCCAGCAGACGCACCGCCGACAGCCCCAGATTGTTGGGCCTGAAAGGCGCTCGGCTCGCCCAGACCCCGACCTCGCGATTGCCGCCGAGCCTTGGCGGCCGGACCCTGGGGTGCCAACCCTGCCCGACACAACGATCGAATACAAAAGTCAGCCACAGATGCGAGAACCCGGCCAGATCGTCCAGCATCGCCGGATCGTCGTAAGGTGCCAGCAACCGCACTTCACCGACGGCATCAGGCGCCAAACCTGCCTGGCGCGGAATACCGAATTTCTCCTCGAAGGGTGAACGCACCACGGCAACGGGCTCGAAGAGGAATTTATGTCCTGCATTACCTTTCATTTGTGTGGTCTTGTGCCCAAACTTAGCGCTGAAGCCGCCACATAATCCATCGGCGGCCGGTTGCTCAAACCGACCCGGGAAAGGTCGATCGAACGTAAAGCTATCTCGAGGTCGGACGATAGCTGGTGACATCGGAGGTTACATCATGGCCCTGGCCGCCGCGCAAATGATCCGCCCATCTGGTTACGTTCGTCTACAGGACGTCTGATATTCCCTGAGATGCCCCCCGACTTGCGCCAAACTCTTTCGCTTTTCACCCTGGTCCTGGGCGCCCAGTTGGTGCCGTTGGCATTGGTATCCGGCGAGATCGCGCCGGCGGTCTGGGTCGTGACTTTCGGCCTCGCGACCGGTGTCAGCCTCGTCTGGCACCTGGCCGCACGACAAAAGAGGAGCCGAAGTCCTGCCAAGGCGGCCAATGACGACGAGCCATGCGACGCGGACGGACTGGCCGCCGTGCATCCGCAGCTACGCTATCGTCTACTCGCCGTGCGGCAGCAACGTATCACCAACCACACCCGGCGCCTGCAACAGCAAATCGATCGTTTGCAGGCGATTTATCAGCACTCGCACGACGCCATCCTGCTGTTCGAACCGAAAGACGGCCGCCTGGTGGACTGTAACGACCGGGCCTGCCAGCTATTCGGTCTGTCGGCCACGGTGCTGAAAAGTATGCACCTTCCCGAATTGCACGACGAAGACACCGCCTATCTACGCGGTCTGGTCGACGATGTCATGCATCAGGCAGGCGGCCGTTCCCTGCGTCTGAGCTATCGCGCCGGCGACGGACGAATCGTACCGGCCGAAGTATCGATCTCGCACATCGCATTGAACGACGACAACCTGCTCTTGTGTATCGCACGCGATATCAGCGAACGGGAGAACAGCGCGCGAAAAATCGAACATCTGGCCTACCATGACATCCTGACCGGCCTGCCCAATCGCATGTTGCTCACCGACCGGGTCAACCGCGCTTTGGCCCGCGCGCGTCGCACCGGCCAGGTCGGCGCGCTGCTGTTCCTGGATCTGGACAAATTCAAACGCATCAACGATTCGCTCGGCCATTCGATCGGCGACGAACTGCTCAAGCAACTCGCGACGCGTCTGCTAAACACCTTGCGCGAAGAAGACACCGTGGCACGCCTCGGTGGCGATGAATTCGTCATGCTGCTCGAAGGTCTGGGCCGCGATCAGGTCGATGCCGTAACCAAGGCGCGTGAGATCGCCGACAAGGTGCGCGGCATCTTCGCCGACGAATACCGGCTCGACGGTCACGAACTCTACGTCACCGCCAGTATCGGCATCGTCACCTTTCCGCAGGACGGCGACTCGGTCGACACCCTGCTGCGACACGCCGATACCGCGATGTATCATGCCAAGGGCGACGGACGGGACGGCGCACGGGTATTCGACCGCCGTATGGATGACGCCGCGCTGTCCCGCCTGCGTTTCGAAGACGAACTGCGCCAGGGCCTGCGCGACAATCAATTCGAACTGTATTTTCAACCGGTCCTCAAGATCCGTGACGGCAGCGTACTCGGTGCCGAAACCCTGATCCGCTGGCACCACCCCAGCATGGGCCTGATCACACCAAGCGACTTTTTGCCTTACATCGAAAACAGCGCATTGATGCTCAAACTCGACGACTGGGCGTTGGGCGAGGCCTGTAGGTTACTCGCCGACACGCAGGACGACCCGGCGCTCAAGGCCCCGCAACATCTCGCGGTCAACATCAGCTACCAGCAGTTCCATCAACCGGACTTCGTCGCCCGCGTGCGCAACACCATCGACGACAGCGGCGCCGACCCCAACCGCCTGCAGTTCGAAATCACCGAAACGGTATTGATCAAGGCCGTCGAAGACTCGGTCGATCGCATCAACGCGCTCAAACAGCTCGGCATCAGCTTTGCGATCGACAACTTCGGCACCGGCTATTCGGCACTGGCCGATCTGCGCCAGCTACCGATCGATACGCTCAAGATCGACCGTACCTTCGTGCGCGATATCGCCAGCGATCCCAACGACGCTGCGATCGTCAAGGCGGTCCTGTCGATGGCCCATCACATCGGCCTCAAGGTGATCGCCGAAGGCGTGGAGACCCGGGCACAACTGCAATTCCTACGTAAAGCGGAATGCAGTTACTATCAGGGTTATCTGGCAAGACCGCCGATCCCGCATGCGCAATTCCGTGCAGAACTGGCCATCGATCTGGACGACCCGAAGACCTTGATACTGCCGCCGACGACGTCGGCCGACGGCAACAGGCCGGTCGCCTAAGCGAAAAGACGGTAGCGGACCTCAGCGGTCGGCGGTTGCAACGCCGCTATTGGATTGAATCTGACCCAGGGCCTCACGGCGCATGTCGATTTGTTCTTGAAAAAATCGGATCATCGCCTTTTCGTATCCACAGTCTCCGTCCGGCCCGATCTGGTCGAGACGCTGCTGCAGGGTAGCGATTTCCTCTTCCAGCCGCCCCGACTGGATCACACCACGACGATTGCTTCTGCTCAAGCGGTGTATATGCATGACTTCGTATCTCTTGTTCAACTCCAACGAGTCTAGGCGGCGCAAATGAAAACCGCATGACAGATGCGGCGTTTTCAATCGCGGCGTAAGGCATCGGACACCGCGATCGGCGTTGGGAAACGCAATACCACCAGATAGGACGAAATCAGGAAGGTCAGCAAAGTCGATAACTGAATCAGATACGAGGCCTCGGCACCGATCACGCCCTGCTCGAAGGCCAACACCGCCAGCAGCAACGAAAACTCGCTCATCTGGCCCAAACGATAACCGACTTCGTGCGAACGTTTTTCCGACTCGCCGGTACGCCGCAGCAATACGCGGAAAATCGGCGGTTTAAGCAACATCAGCGCAACGGCCAATAGCAGGGCCGGCAGGATCACCTGGTCGATCACGCTGAGATCGAAACCCGCACCGAGCGAAAAGAAAAACAGCACGAGGAAGAAATCGCGTAAGGGTTTGAGGCTCTCGGCGATGAACAAGGCGATGGGACTGGATGCCAACACCACGCCCGCAATGAAAGCCCCGATCTCGGCCGACAACCCGAGTACCCCGGCCAACTCGGCCATGCCCATGCACCAACCGAGCGTCATGAGAAAAATGTATTCCTGGATTTTGTCGAACTTGCGAATCAACCGAATCAGCACGAATCGCTCGATCAACCAGGCAATGCCGATCAACAGCGGCAAGGCGACCAGCAACTTAAAGATATCCCCGAGTTGCATGCTCCCCTGGGAACTGCCCTGAACGACCAACAGCAATATGATCGCCAACAGATCCTGCAGCAGCAGGATGCTGATGATGACCTCACCGGTACGCTGATGATGCAGCATTGTCGTCGGCAGCAGCTTGAGTCCGACGATGGTGCTGGAAAAGGTCGCCGCACCACCGACCAACACCGCTTCCATCAGGGTGAAGCCGAAGGCCAGAGACACCCCGAACCCCAAGGCGAAAAAGGCCAGGGAGCTGAGCAGGGTCACCTCGGTGGTCTTGGCGACCATGCGGATCAACTCCTGCGGCTGCAGATTCAAGCCGAGCAAGAACAGCAAGAAGATGATGCCGAACTCGGAGATGTTGCGAATCAACTCGGGATCGGACACCAGACCCAATGCCGATGGCCCGAGCAAGGCGCCGAGCAGAATGTACGCGACCAGCAACGATTGACGCGCGAACAGGGCGACGGTCGCAAACAATGCCGCACCGGTAAAGACCAAAAAAATGGTAAAGACTATCGAATCATGTTCCATCGACAACGACCCTAACAGCAATCGATCCAAACTGTGAAGGACCGCCGCCGATGATCGTTGCCAAGTGTTTAGGGCACCTCCAATAATTCTGAGTACATCGGATTGGATGCTCGAATGCGGGCTATCAAGGCGCAAATCTTCGTAATAGCCGGCTATTACGAAGATTTGTCACGCCGAGAGCACGTATCCGAGCGTCCAAGATGCGTGCTCATGAATGGTTAGAGGCGCCCTTTAGTCTCGATTCGGATAGTTTGCCGGCCGACTCCGGCTAAGGGGGTATCGTAAAAGGCCACTCGTTTCGCGCCATAAGACGGAAACGAGTGACAATGACGCTACGACTAACGCACGGCGCTCGTCTGCAGCTTCTCGGCATTTGTCTCGTCGACCGACTTGCGCGCACCGGCGACGCGGCAATAGCTGTTTACCTCACGTCCGTCCTTGCGGGTATAGCCTTCTACCCAGACACATGCCGCGGTCGCGGCGCAGACGTCCTGAGTCTTGCCTTTGCACTCGCTCGCGACACCGAGCGACGGCAACAGCAACGCGGCAGCGCCGAACAACGCAGAAAGACGGACGGGGGTAAGACTGACGAATCGCATCATGATGTTCTCTCCTTTGAACTACATCGGTACCAATCCGGGCACCGTGCCGCAGTGTAACCGCGGCGACGACCAAGACTCAACTGTTCAACGCGGACAATTGCCGGCCTCGCAGGGGCGGCCGTCGACCCAGATCGTGCCATCCAGGCGCGCACCGTCGAGCCGGGCGCCACCGAGTCGCGCACTGCTCAGATCGGCAAAACTGAGATCGGCACCGCTGAGATCGGCATTGGTCAAATCGGCCAGACGCAACGTCGCACCAAGCAGGCTGGCCCCACCCAGACGCGCATAAGACAGATCCGCACCGGTCAACTCGGCATAACGCATATCCGCACCACTCAGGTCGGCCTGCGACAACCTGGCACCGGTCAACGTCACGTTGGCCATTCGGGCGTCCGCAAGCGACGCTTCGACCCATTCCACCCCGGCCAGACCGCAACCTTCGAGAAACAGGCCGGGCACCGGCTTGGCAGCGCAATCACGCTCCTTGGCACTTTCGCCACTGCCGGCGTAATACACGGCCAGCGTCAACCCCCCCACGACCACCAGGGCCACCGCCATCGCACGCAGTGCCCGCGGACGATCGCCGCCCCGGGCACCACCCGCCAGTGCCGTTTCGCCGTCCTCGTCGCGCATCTGCAAAGGCGTGACTTCGGCAACGTCGCCCAATCGCTGCCATTCCTCGCGATCCGGGCTCACCTCGTCATCGAGCCCCAGCTTGCCTTCCAGGACGAAATGACGCACGCGCATACTGGTGAACGGGCCCCGCACCGCCGCGCCGCGCCGTACGAACCATTCCAGACCGCTGCCTTTAGCCTTGTGTGCGGACATCCGTCTACCCGATAAGCAACCACTGGATTTATCGACCGCTCCGCCGATATCTTGTGAATAATCTTCCTCAAGCGGGATCGAGATTGAAAATACCCTTAACGTTGCAACCGCTGATCGACGCGACACGTCGGCCGTTGCCGACGCTGCTGAGTCAGCTCAAGATCGGTCAGGTCCTGCAGGCCAAGGTATTGGAGCAACCGCAAATCGGTCTGTTGCGCCTCCGGATCGCCACCACCGAACTCCTCGCGCGCAGTCGCGTGCAGATTCAGGCCGGTACGCAACTCAAGCTCGAAGTCGTCAAGGGGGGCACGCTGCCGGAGCTCAAAATCCTGCACGAGGCCGGCCCACGCGAGCAGCGACAGCAGGTTGTCCGCACCGCGTTTCCGCGGCAGATGCCGCCGGCCGAGGTGCGCCAGGCCGTCACCTCGCTGAAACCCCAAACGGAAGGCACCCACCTGGCCGAGCCCATGCGCCGGTTCACCGCCATCACCCAAACGAACGGCGTACGGGTCGTCACCCAGGCGAACCCTCCTCAGGTCAATCCGCCGCAGATACAACGCGCACTCCAACTCAGCGGCGTGCTGCACGAGGCGCGTATGGTCGCCGGCATGCCGGTGCCGACCGGGGATACCAAAGCCCAACTGCTGAAGTTGCTGACGCTGCTCAAACCCGAACTCAAACTCGAAGGCAAGGACCGCCGACCACCGCCGGCGGCCGCCGAACAGGCCGCCACACCGCGTGCGGCCGGCGGCGATGCGCTCTTGAATCGCTTGATCCGCCTGATCGAAGGTTCCATCTCCCGTATCCAACTGCAACAGGCCGCCGCCCTGCCGCAAGACGACAGCCCGCGACAGGCCTGGCAAATCGATCTGCCGATCCATCTGCCGGACGAAACCCACGAGGCCATGCTGAGGATCGAACGCGACGACACCGCCGGCGATGCGGAAGGGACCGGTTGGTCGGTCAACCTGGTGTTTCAATTCGATACCATCGGCCGATTGCAATGCCGGATCGGCCTCAACGGCGACCGGGTATCGGCAACCTTCTGGTGCGAAAAACAAACCACGCTGGATCGGGTGGATCAACGCCTGGCGTCGTTGCAGGCGGCACTGGAGGCACAAGGCCTCGAAGTGGTCCACATCGCCGGCGTGCTCGGCGAGCCGAGCGAACCCCTGGTGCATGTCCCCATGCCGGACTATCTACTGGACGAGCGCGTTTGAGATGAACCGTCGCAAAGACTCCGTCAGCGGTCAAACCGATGTCGCCGTCGCACTGCGCTACGACGGTCGCAATGCACCGAAAGTCACGGCCAAGGGCGAGCGCCTGCTGGCGCAGCAGATGATCGAGGCCGCGGAGCAGGCCGGCGTTCCGCTCTATCCCGATCCGGAACTGGCGGTCATCCTGTCGCAAATCCCGCTCGGCGAAGAGATCCCGGACAATCTCTACAAGGCGATCGCCGAGATCATCGCCTTCGCCTACATCATCGCCGGCAAAGTGCCGGAAGGCTTCATACCGCCGGACGAAGTCGATCCGGTGGACAAGGATGTCAGTGCTCGAGGATCTGACTGAGGAACAATTGAGTGCGATCCGACTGCGGATTGTTAAAGAACGCTTCCGGCTCGTTCTGTTCGATGATCTCGCCGCCGTCCATGAAGATCACCCGGTTCGCCACCGTCTTGGCAAAACCCATCTCATGCGTCACGCACAACATGGTCATGCCGCTTTCGGCCAGCTCGATCATGGTATCCAACACCTCTTTGATCATTTCCGGATCGAGTGCCGAGGTCGGCTCGTCGAACAACATGATGCTCGGACTCATGCACAGACTGCGCGCGATCGCGACCCGCTGCTGCTGACCGCCGGACAACTGTCCGGGATACTTTTTCGCCTGCTCCGGGATCTTGACCTTTTCCAGATATTGCATGGCGATCTTCTCGGCCTCGCGGCGCGGCATCTTGCGCACCCAGATCGGTGCCAGACAACAGTTCTCCAACACCGTGAGATGCGGGAAAAGATTGAAGTGCTGGAAGACCATGCCGACCTCCCGCCGGATCTGGTCGATGTTCTTGATGTCTTCGGTCAGTTCGGTACCGTCGACGATGATCTGGCCCTTCTGGTGTTCCTCCAGCCGGTTGATGCACCGGATCATGGTCGATTTGCCGGAACCCGACGGGCCGCAAATAACGATACGCTCGCCCTTGTGTACGCTCAGATTGATGTCCTTGAGCACATGAAACTGCCCATACCATTTGTGTACCTGACGCAGCTCGATCATCAACTGATCGGAGACGGCAAAACCGGGGGTGGAATCAGACATCTTCAGCCCTCTCGACTGGCTAACGTTTATGGCCGGTATGCAGTTTTCGTTCGAGCGCCATGCTGTAGCGCGACATACCGAAACAGAACAACCAATAGACGAATGCGGCAAAGGTCAGGCCTTCGATCGCGTAACCCAGCCATTTCGGATCGGCGAGCGCGGCCTCGACCATCGCCAGCATGTCGAACAGGCCGATGATCAAGACCAGCGTGGTGTCCTTGAACAGGGCAATGAAGGTGTTGACGATGCCGGGAATCACCAGCTTGAGCGCCTGCGGCAGGATGATCAGACCCATGCTCTGCCAATAGCCGAGCCCGAGCGCCTGTGCGGCCTCGTACTGGCCTTTGGGTATCGCCTGCAAACCGCCACGCACCACCTCGGCCATATAGGCCGACTGGAACAGGGAGATGCCGATCATGGCGCGTAACAACTTGTCGAAATAGGTGCCTTCCGGCAGGAACAGGGGCAACATCACCGACGACATGAACAAGACGGTGATCAGCGGCACGCCCCGCCAGAACTCGATGAACACCACGCAAACCGCCTTGACGATGGGCATGGACGAACGCCGGCCGAGCGCGAGCAGAACGCCCAGCGGGAAGGACGCCGCCATACCGACCGAGGCCAGGATCAGGGTCAGGGTCAAA
>JANQLO010000057.1 GCA_028280505.1 Chromatiales bacterium
GGGGTTACTCGAGGGTACCGGCAAACCGGATACCGCACGTTGCGTCGATATCGCCACCTCGGCTGCTCTGCAAAAAATGGTCATTCCCGGTGCGATCGCGGTGTCCGCGCCCGTGATCATCGGTTTCGGTATCAGTCCCGAGGCGCTTGGCGGCATGTTGGGCGGTGCTTTGGTCGCGTGTGTGCTGCTGGCGTTAACCATGGCGAACGCCGGCGGGGCCTGGGACAACGCCAAGAAGTGGGTGGAGAAGGGCAACCTGGGCGGTAAGGGCTCGGAGGTGCACAAGGCGGCGGTGGTCGGCGATACGGTTGGCGACCCTTTCAAAGACACCTCGGGCCCCTCGATGAACATCCTGATCAACGTCATGGCGATCGTTTCGCTGGTCATCGCACCCATCCTCTAAACCGCCAGTACGACGAGACATCGGTTTCGGATAGCAGGCGACCGATAAGGTCGCCTGCCCCTGAACGTGGTCAGCGGCCCACCCTGGAAAAATCGGTGCCCGCCGCCAGGCCGAATTTCTGCTCCAGATCGAGTTAGCGAATCAGGTGGTCGTGCGCCTTGCCCGTGTTCGTTACTGATTTCGGCCAGGATCGGCCGAACGGCAGTGCGGTTGTAGCCGCCGCCGAATGAGTGTTGGACTTGAATCGGCTCGCGTGCTTTGTCGAACATCACGTTGATGCGTCTTTGCCGACAACGGCCGGGGTATCGACGTTTTGCGACTCAAGCCCAACCCTTCGCCCGTTGAGGGTGGTGTCCTAGGCGTCGTGCGTCTCACAGAGATTGCCCACCTCGTCGACGGCCAGCGCTTTGGAGAATGCGTAGCCCTGACTGTAGGCACAGCCAACCTCGCGCAGGCAGTCGATTTCGGCATCGGTTTCGCCGCCCTCGGCGATGACTGTCAGATCGAGGTTTTGTGCCAAGTTGACGATGGTGCGCACAATCTCGCGGCTTTTGGGTTCGGTGTCGATCTGCTGTACGAAGCTGCGGTCGATCTTGAGTGCATCGAAGGCGAATCGGTGCAGGTAGCTGAGAGACGAGTAGCCCGTGCCGAAGTCGTCTATTGCGGTAGCCACGCCCAGTTCGCGCAACGCGTCCAGCACCCATGAGGCATGCGCGGTGTTTTCGATCAGGACTGTTTCGGTGACTTCGAGTTTCAGCTTGTCGGGTTTGAGACCCGAGGCGCGTAAGGCCTTGGTTACCTGAGCGACCAGATCGGGATGGGCAAATTCACTGCTCGACAGATTGATAGAGATGTAACAGGCGCGCATATGAGGGTTCATCTCGTGCCACCGTGCCAATTGTGAGGTGGCCTGGCGCAGCACCCAGTGGCCGATCGGTATGATCAAACCCGATTCCTCGGCGATACCCAAGTAGGATTCGGGCGGTAGCAGGCCTTTTGTCGGGTGCTGCCATCGGAGTAATGCCTCGAAACCGACGACTCGCCGGTCCTCGAGTCGATAAATCGGCTGATAGTAAATTCGCAGTTCGTCTCGGGTGATTGCTGCACGCAAATCGTTCTCGATGCTTAGCATCGCGGCGATCTGGGTGTGCATGGTGGTATCGAACACCTCATGTCGGTTTTTGCCCAGACCCTTCGCTCGGTACATTGCGATGTCAGCGTCGCGCAACATGTCTTCGGCGTGCGAATAGGTGGGGTTGTGGAGGGTAATGCCCAGGCTGGCGGTGATCGCCACCTCCTGATTCAGCAGCGGAAAGGGCAGCGAGATTTCGCGCCGAATACGTTCGATCAGTCGGCTGAGGTCGGCATACTGGCCTATATCGTCGAGCAAAATGGCAAATTCGTCGCCGCCGATGCGTGCCAGCGTGTCTGATGTACGTAAATGATGCCCGATGCGCTCCCCGATACGGCACAGTAAGCTGTCGCCCGCCAGATGGCCGAGGCTATCGTTGATTGTTTTGAAACGATCTAGATCGATGACGGCGACTGCGAACCGGTAGTCCGCGCGGCGCTGCGCGAGGCGGATCGAATGAGCAATGCGCTCCAGCAGCAGTTCACGATTGGCCAGGCCGGTGAGCGAATCGTGCAAAGCGTCGTGAATCAGTTGTGCTTCGGCGCGTTTGCGTTCGGTGATGTCGGTCTGCGAGCCGGCCATGCGGTAGGCTTCGCCGTCGGCATCCCGGATTGCCAGCGCCCGGCACAGCATCCAGTGGTAGTCATTGTCGTGGTCGCGTATCCGGTATTCAATTTCGAGTTTGGCGATGCGTCCTGCAAGGTGGTCGTTGAGTTCATTGCGGAAGCCGAGTAAGTCGTCGGGATGCACTCGGTCCAGCCACGCGTCCATGTGGTTCGTGATGTCTCCTTCGCGCAGTCCCAGTTGCTCGCGCCAACGCGGTGAGTAATAGACCTTGTCCTCTCGGATGTTCCAGTCCCATAGGCCATCGTTAGCGCCGGATGCGGCCAGCGCGTAGCGCTCTTCGCTTTCGGCGAGCCGGGTGCGGTCCCGGTTTGCGCGCAATACGTAGTGCATCTGGTGACGTAACAAAAACCAGTTGATCGGTTTGGTAACGAACGCGGTCGCACCCGCCTCGTAGGCGCGTTCGATAGATGCGTTGTCGTCCAGGCTGGTCGCCATGATGATGGGTAGGCGGTGATGGGTATCCGAAGCACGGATATGGCGACAGACATCGAAACCGCTGACGCCCGACATCAGTACGTCGAGCAGTATCAGATTAGGCGGTGCTGTCTCGACCGCTTTTATCGCGGCTTCGCCGGTGTTGACAGTGCGTACCGTGTAGCCGAAATCGGTCAGCGCCATTTTTGCCATGAGTGCGACAGCCGGGTCGTCATCGGCGACCAAAAGCTGAATTGGGCTGTCGTCACTGTTCAGCATGGCCTTGTACATGCCGAATGCGAGCAGGTTGGAACCTGACCGCGTAGACACCTGACGGGTGTGCCATCGGAGGGGGGGAGCGCTGCCATAACCCAGGTTAGTTGTCGTTATCTGGCATACAGTTTGTAGCGTTTAGGGCGCCCTGTAAAGGCCGTGTTTCGGCGGAGCCGAAAAAGCCCTTGTCCTTATGCCAGTCAACGTAGTGTTTTGGGTGTAATAAACGAAAAGGGCCCCTACCCGGGGCCCTCCATGTTCCCTCGGGGGGCGCTCTACAGACTGAAATCCGGCAGTTTGCGCGGCACGCTGTTCAACTTCAGGGTTACGTAGTCAGGCATGCCGTTCGGCTTGTAAGGCGGATAGGCCTCGCCCTGGATCAGCGGGTACAGGTAGTCCTTGCACTTCTGGGTGATGCCGAAGCCGTCTTCGGAGATGAAGTCCATCGGCATCATCTTTTCGACATTGGCTACTTCGCTCAGCGGCGCCTCGCCAATTTCCCAAGCGTAAGGGCTGTTCGACGTACGCACCACGGTCGGCATGATCGAGTTCTTGCCTTCAAGCGCGCGTTCGACCGCGGCCTTGCCCAGAGCATAGGCCTGTTCGACATCGGATTGCGATGCCAGATGACGTGCCGCGCGCTGCAGGTAGTCGGCCACGGCCCAATGATATTTGTAGCCGAGCGCGTCCTTGATCATGTTAGCGACCACGGGCGCTGCGCCGCCGAGCTGCGCATGGCCGAACGAGTCACGGGTGCCTTGCTCGGCGAGGAAAGTGCCGTCGGGCCAGTGACAGCCTTCGGATACACAGATGGTGCAATATCCGTGCTGTTTGACTTTGGCGTCCACATTGGCAAGGAACTTGTCCTTGTCGAATTCGACCTCCGGGAACAGGGTGACCACCGGGATACCCTCATCTTCGACCAGCGCGCCCGCGGCGGCGATCCAGCCGGCATGACGACCCATAACCTCGATAACGAAGATCTTGGTCGAGGTGGCGGCCATCGAGCGCACGTCGAAGCTCGCTTCGAGGGTGGAGACGGCGATGTACTTGGCGACCGAGCCGAAGCCTGGGCAGTTATCGGTGATTGGCAGGTCGTTATCGACCGTTTTCGGGACATGGATCGCCTGGACGGGGAAACCCATCTTTTCCGACAGTTGCGAGACCTTGTAGCAGGTGTCGGCCGAATCGCCGCCCCCGTTGTAGAAGAAGTAGCCGATATCGTGCGCTTTGAAGACCTCGATCAGACGTTCGTATTCGCGTTTGTTGTCTTCCAGACTCTTCAGTTTGAAGCGGCAGGAGCCGAAGCCGCCTGACGGGGTGTGTTTCAACGCTGCGATGTCTTCGGCCGATTCCTGGCCGGTGTCGATCAGGTCTTCGACCAGTGCGCCAATGATGCCGTTGCGTCCTGCGTAGACATTGGCGATTTTGTCTGAATGGGCGCGCGCGGTTTCGATGACACCGCAGGCCGAGGCGTTGATGACGGCGGTCACCCCGCCGGACTGAGCATAGAAGGCATTCTTTGCCGACATTTCGTGTCCCCTCTGTTCTGTAATGTGATTTTCTAGATGATGCCCGCGCCAACCGGAGGGTCAGCGCCTTTTGTGTGCGATGTTGCCGCGTTCTTCGGCTGCGTGGTCCGCCTGCGCCTGCAGCAGCGATACGGTGCATTCGGTGAGATCGTCATATTCGTGTACGCCGGTGCCGTATTGCTGGTAGCCGCGGTAGTAGAACTGGCAACGATAGCGCCGTTCATCGGTCTTGAAGATGACGAAATGACAAGCCCCTGATTCCCAAACGAAAACAGGGCAGGGTGTTAGCTCTCGATCAGCCGGGTTCAAGCGGATTTCGGCGTCGGCGAACTGCAGCGCCACATCCTGGCCATAGCGCTCTTTCAGCGTTGTCCGGACGACCCACTCTTCAGTTTCGGTAATGTCGGGAATGCTGCTCATGCGTGCTGATCGGCTACAAAAACGCCTATGTTAGTCCTATGAAGGCGGGTACAAGGCCGTTTATTGTCCGTGAATCCGGGCGGATCTTACGAGATAAACTCGTTTATTTCCGCTAATCGCCTAAAATTCGTAGAAAATCAGGCGCTTCGTTGACAGGCAAATTAATGTGCGATTAGCTTAGACAACCCGGCACGGGGCAGCCAATGCAAAACACACATGCCCCTATAGGAAAATCCTGATTTCCTTATATGGTAAGGGTCGAGCGGATTTCGGACCGCCAAACGTCGGGCAGAACAATAATGGCCACCAAGGAGCCAAAATGAGGATCGTTCTACTAGGCCCCCCGGGCTCCGGGAAGGCCGAGTTGTCAGAAAAGCTCTCCAAACAATACGGTATGCCCGTCATTACGGTAGGTAGCGTGATGCAGCGGGCCGCGGCCGAACCCACCGAACTCGGTCGCCTGGCCAAGGAAGCGATGGACATGTCGCGGGTTTCGGACGAGCTGTTGTTGGCTTTGTTACGCATCCAAATACCGCAGATGGATCTGAGTCGGGGATTCCTGCTTGTCGATTTTCCGAAAAACGCCGGTCAGGCCGATGTCCTGGACAGCGTATTGAACGACCTGGGCGCCGGGATTGAGTTGGTGCTCAACCTCGAGGTAGATCCCGATGAATTGATGGAACGTTTGGTCGGCCGCATTACCTGTGACAACTGTGGTGCTCAGTACAATATGTACATCAATCCACCGATGGTTGAGGGTATCTGCGACGCTTGCGGTGCACGCGTGGTTCGCCGTCCGGACGATTACGAAGAGACCATCAGTAATCGTCTGCGTGTGTACGAGGGCCAGATGGGGCCGTTGCTTCAATATTATCAATTGAACGAAAAACTGCAGCGTATTGCGGCCGATCAGGGCATCGACAAAATCTGGGGCTCGGTCAAAAAGATCGTTGCGGCGTTACCGCCGCCGACTGTTGCCGAAACACTCGAGCCGGAGCCCGAGGAGGCGGCACCGGCAGCAGCGGCGCAGGAGATCGCTCAGGTGCGCAAGGGCAAGACTCCCAAGCGGGTAGTGGAAAAAACTGCCGCCAAGAAGACATCTGCCAAGCCGGCGGCGAAGAAAGCGGCAGCGAAAGCCGAGCAGTCTGCGGTAAAGAAGACGGCGGCGAAAAAGCCCGCTACGAAAAAAACCGCTGCCAAAAAGGCATCAACGAAAAAAGCAGCGGCGAAAAAGGCAGTTGCCAAAAAGCCTGCGGCAAAGAAGGCGGCGGCAAAGAAGAAAGCCAAAGCTGCGAAGAAAATCGTGAAAAAGGCGGTTGCTAGGAAGGCGGCATCGAAAAAGGCTGCGGCGAAGAAGGTTACCGCTAAAAAGGTTCAGGCCAAGAAAAGGGTGGCGAAGAAAGCGGCTGCCAAAAAGGTGCCGGCTAGGAAGGTCGTGGCCAAAAAGACTACAGCCAAGAAAAAGGTCGCGGCGAAAAAGAAAACCGCCGGATCTAAAAAAGTGACATCCAAAAAGGTGGTTAAGAAGACGGCTGCAAAAAAGGCCGCGGCCAACAAACGTTCGGCCGGGAAGTCTGTGGTTAAAAAAACGACGGCACGCAAGGCACCGGCCGCCAAGGTCAAGAAAAAGAGCTCGTCAAAGGCGAAGAAGCGGTCTTCGCGTCGTTAAAAGATTCCCTATGCGGTTTCGAGCGACTTCGGATTGAAGTCGCTTTTGTTCAATCCAACGCCGGGCCGAGTTGGAAGTCCACCGCCTCGAAGCCGTGGTCCTCGAGCATGGCAAGTACATCATCCCAGGCATACCCCGGGTGCTGTTCTTCGACTTGGGCGATCAGCCTGGTGACGTGCCGGTAGGCCTCCTGGCCTTCGAAATCGGGCGGTATCCGTACCAGGCGGATCTGGGTTTTGTCTGCCGCAGGTAGAATCATTAGCGAATTGGGCATGATGTCGGTCTCCCGATGCATAGTGTTCATGAGGGTGCACTTCCTGTGTGGTAGCTCATGGCCCGAGGGCGCATGCTCAGCCGTCTTTGCGTCCGATCAGTTCGATCGGATAGCCGTCGGGGTCCTCGACGAAGGCGATGATCGTCGTACCGGCGTTCATCGGGCCGGCGTCGCGTAGGATTTTGCCGCCACGTGCTTTGATATCGTCCGCCGCTTGGTAGACGTCGTCGACTTCGATGGCGATATGGCCGTAGGCATCGCCCATATCGTACTGATCGACGCCCCAGTTGTAAGTCAGCTCGATGACGGTGTTTTCGGATTCGTCCCCATAGCCGAGGAAGGCCAGGGTGAACTCGCCATCCGGATAATCCTTTTTGCGTAGCAAGCGCATGCCCAGTACTTCGGTGTAGAAGTCGATCGATCGGTCCAGATCACCGGTTCTCAACATGGTGTGTAGGATACGCATGGTGATTACTCCTTGCGGTGTTTGTATATCGACAGGTGTTTTCACTCGGCGCTGCGGTTAGTGGTGGTGTTGCCGTATATGCCCCTCTCTGAACTCTCGTTTGCAGGACTGTTGGCGCATCAGTGATGTTGCGGCGTTCAATCACCGCCGACCGTCATGCCGTTTATCAGCCAAGAACCGGTACGAATGCTGCCCGGAATATCGTTGTCGTTACCGATGCCGGCTAGCTTTTGATACATATCGCGCAGGTTGCCGGCTACGGTGATTTCCTCCACCGGATACTGAATCTCGCCGTTTTCTACCCAGAAGCCGGCTGCGCCACGCGAATAGTCGCCGGTGACCAAATTGGTGCCCTGGCCCATCAACTCGGTGACCACAATGCCACGATCCATCTCGCGCAGCAGCTGTTCGAACGATTGGCCCGTGTCGCTGATGGTTGCGTTGCGCACACCGCCGGCACTGGCAGTACTTTGCAGGCCCAGCTTGCGTGCAGCGTAGCTATCCAAAAGGTAACCTTGGAGCACGCCGTCACTGACCAGTTCGCGATATTGTGTGGCGACACCTTCGTTGTCGAATGGCGCGCTGGCCGCGCCGCGCAGGCGCAGAGGGTCTTCGCTGATCTTGACCCAGTCGGGAAAGATCCGCTCACCGACTTGGTCCAATAGGAAAGTCGATTTGCGATAGACGGCGTGACCACGAATGGCGCCGAACAGACTACGGAGCAGACTTGGCGCGATATCCGCGCGGAACAACACCGGACATTCACGGGTTCCGAGCTTGCGGCCGTTCAATCGGGCCAACGCGCGTTGTGCCGCACGTTCGCCGATGCTTGTCGGTGAGTCCAATTCATCGGGTAGGCGGCTGCTGTCGTACCAGTAGTCGCGTTGCATGTCGTCGCCCTCCTGGGCGATCACGGCGCAACTCAGACTATGGCGCGTGGTCGGATAACCGCCGATGAAGCCATGGGTGTTGCCGTACACGAAGGCCGAGCGCTGAGTGTAAAGGGTCGCGCCTTCCGAGTTACTGATGCGTGTATCGATCGCGCGGGCGGCATCTTCGCAGTGGCGTGCGATCTCGGTCGCCTGGTCGGCGTCCAATTCCCACGGGTGGTAGAGATCAAGGTCGGCAATGTCTTTCGCCATTAGCTCGGGGTCGGCCAGACCCGCTGCCGGATCCTCCGAGGTATATTTGGCGATGCGGCACGCGGCCGCGACGCTCTCGCGTATGGCATCTGGGCGCAAGTCGGTGGTATTGGCCGAGCCCTTGCGATGGCCGAAGTACACAGTGATACCGAGTCCGTTGTCACTGGTGTGTTCGATGGTCTCGGTCTCGCCCAGGCGGACGGTTACCGACAGGCCGGTTTGCGCCGAAACACCCGCCTCCGCAGTGTCTGCGCCCTGCTCACGAGCTTCTTTCAGCAGGTCGTCGACAACTTGTTTAAGGCGGGCTATCTGTTGTGGGTCGGTCATGGATGCGTTATCTGTGTTCGTGTTGAATTAGGCAGCGGTGCCGCCTACCGTCAATTGATCGATTTTCAGTGTCGGTTGACCAACCCCGACAGGTACGCTCTGGCCCTCTTTGCCGCAGGTGCCTACCCCGGTGTCCAGCGACAGATCGTCGCCGACCATGCTGATCCGGGTCATTACTTCGGGGCCGTTTCCAATCAAGGTGGCGCCTTTGACCGGATGACTGATCTTGCCATTTTCGATTAAATAGGCTTCGTTGGCCGAAAACACGAATTTGCCCGAGGTGATGTCGACCTGGCCGCCGCCGAAATTGACCGCATACAGCCCGTGATCAACCGAAGCGATGATTTCTTCCGGATTGTGTTTGCCGGGCAGCATATAGGTGTTGGTCATGCGTGGCATGGGTAAATGCGCGTAGGATTCCCGCCGCCCGTTGCCGGTCGGTTCAACGCCCATGAGTCGAGCGTTCATGGTGTCCTGCATGTAGTTTTTAAGGATGCCGTTCTCAATGAGGACATTGTTTGCCGACGGCGTGCCTTCGTCGTCGATCGTGAGTGAGCCCCGCCGTCCCGGCAGTGTGCCGTCGTCGACCACGGTACATAGCGGCGAGGCCACTTGTTCGCCGATACGGCCGGAGAAGGCCGAGGTGCCTTTGCGATTGAAGTCGCCTTCGAGGCCATGGCCGACGGCCTCGTGCAGCAGTACGCCCGGCCAGCCGGGACCAAGCACCACCGGCAACATCCCGGCAGGTGCCGGTTGCGCTTCCAAATTAACCAGGGCCAAGCGGACCGCTTCTCGGGCGTAGCCCATGCCGCGGTCGTCTTCGAGGAAGTAGTCCAGCGGTTGGCGGGCGCCGCCGCCGGCGTGTCCTTGTTCCCGCTTACCGTCCTGCTCGACGATCACCTGCACGTTCATGCGGATCAACGGGCGCACATCACCGCTGATGCGACCGGTATTGTCCATCACCAGGATGACGTCATGAGCTGCAACCAGGCTGACGATCACCTCCTTCACTCTCGGGTCGGCTGTCCGTGCCTCCGCGTCGGCGCGTCGCATCAACTCCAGTTTCTGGTCCTCGCGCAACGAGTCCAACGGGTTTATCGCCGGGTAGAGCATGGGCACCTGTGCGCCGGCGACCATCGCCTGGCGGCCATGCTGGCCGGCCTGGGCGATGGCGCGTGCGGCGCCGGCGGCATCGAGCAGGTGGCCCAGCTCAAGGCTGTCGGTATAGGCAAAGCCTGTTTTTTCGCCACTGATTGCGCGAAGACCGGCACCTTGTTCGATACTATGGCTACCCTCCTTGATGATGCCGTCTTCCAGTACCCAGGATTCCAGTCGGCTGTATTGGAAGTAGATGTCGGCCGCATCGACTCTGCGACTGAGCAGACGATCCATAACCCGGCCGAGTTGGATTTCGTCCAGGCCCGGGGTGTCGAGCAAGGTTGCGCGGGCAATCGTGTTGTTCTCGGTCATGTTAAATGTCCTCGCGTCCGGCGTCGGTCATCGTTCAACGGCAGTGCAGACGGCGATGATCCAGGCAGGGGAAATTACGCCTTGTGGTGTGCTGAAAGTCCGGATCGATTTCCGCGCTTATGAAGCCGTTGCCGCGAGGCCGTTCGGCCAGCTTGGTACCCCATGGGTCGACGATCATACTGTGGCCGTAGGTTTGCCGACTGGCGATATGGAAGCCGCCTTGTGCGGCGGCGACAACATAACAGAGGTTCTCGATCGCGCGCGCTCTTATCAGGATTTCCCAGTGGGCATTGCCGGTAATCGCCGTGAAGGCCGCGGGCAGAGTGATGACCTCCACGCCACGGTCGATCATTGCGCGATACAGTTCGGGAAAACGCAAATCGTAACAGACTGAGATGCCAAGACGCCCGACCGGACTATCGATAACCATGACTCGGTCGCCCGGTTCGATGCTTTCGGACTCGACGAACTGTTCGTCGCTTTCGATCAGATTGACGTCGAACAGGTGTTGTTTGTCGTAGCGAGCGACCTGGCGTCCTTTTTGATCGTAAACGGTGCAGGCGGCGCGCCATTTGGCGGCATCGTCAGCCTCCAAAGGTATGGTGCCGCC
This sequence comes from Chromatiales bacterium, assembly GCA_028280505.1. Classification (GTDB taxonomy): domain Bacteria; phylum Pseudomonadota; class Gammaproteobacteria; order Chromatiales; family Chromatiaceae; genus Thiosocius. The sequence continues at coordinate 10,760 of JANQLO010000057.1, forward strand.
GACCAACCAAACATCCAATCGCTTGGCCAACTGCGAGAGAAAGGCCTGCAATGGACCGTCACCGGGAATCTCGCGCAGCGCATTGGCGTCATTGCAGTTGTGACCCATGAAGGCAAAGTTTTCCGGTAAGACGATCAATGCGGCGCCTTCTTTGGCCGCGGCTTCTGCCAGGCGCTCCGTTTCGAGCAGATTGGCGTTCACGTTATTGCCGGAGGCCAATTGAATAGCGGCGACTTTTTTCTTTGTGTGCTTCATCGTTGTCTGCATCTGTCACCCTATAGTCAGGGTCGTGTCCGTTCGGTTTCATCCAATTGGCCGGTAAATCCCAAGCCTTCGGGCAATGCACGTGTATCCATCAGCAAGGAACACGGATTTGCTGCCCCTATGGCCACTCTAATGGTTGCGGCCTCGCGCGCAAAGCCCATAAACGTACTGAATTCGGTTGCATCAGCGAGGGTATTTTCAGCACGTGCCCCTACTTTTTGATTTCTCACGGTTCTTCGCGAATCGCTAGACATGCCCCTAGTCTTCGCTGCTCGGCAGAACGTCCTCGTGTGGTTTTCCATTTTTGAACACATCGAGCAAACGGCGTAAGGGATTCGCATTCGTCGTCTTTTCGGAATCGTCGGTGGCCGGTTTTGTAGGTGATTCCGAGGCTGGCGACGATGTGTCGGGTTTGGGGCCTGCTTGTGTGGCGGCATCGTCGGTTTCAGGTGTGTTTTCGGTTTGCGCCCCCGTGGTCGTGTCTGCCGGGTCGACTTGGGCGCCGGTCAACGGTCGCAGGATTTTCGACAGTGTGCCGCCGGAGTTGAGTTGCTTGACTTCGGGGTCAGTCCATGGGCCTTGCACGCTATATTCGAAGCGATTGATATTGTCGACCTCGTCGCTCATGACGCGTTGTGCGACCAGTACGGCAACGCCGGCAATCGGCCCGCCGGCCAACGTGCTGGCGATCGGCAAGGTTGCATCGAGATTCGGGGTGACCTTGACCGTTTGATCCAGGGTGCGTGCGGTGAGGTCGGTGTCGCCTGCGAGGTCGATACGACCGGTCGGCCCAAGTACCACTAAATTGTTCGTTTTGGCAGTCCCTTCGGCGAAGGTGAAGTCACCTTTGATACTGTCGAAACTGTACCCTTTTTTGTAGAAATCGCTGAAGTCCAGGCGCAGTCGTCGCGTCAGGGCGTTCAGGTTCAGCAGACCGACCACGCGGGTGACGCCGGGGTCGAGCTCGACCAGGCGGCCGGCACCGATATTCAAGCTGATGGTGCCGTCAAGCGTCGCCCGATGCAGTTGTGACGGGTCACCCGGCCAACCGAGTTTGAAACCGATACTGCCGCCGGTGTCTTCAAGCTGCCGCGAGTAGCCCATGTCGACCAGCAGGTTGCCGAGGTCTTCGGCGCCGATTGTGCCGCTCAAACCGCTCCTGCTGCCGCTGTCCGAGTGAGTCCACTTACCGCTGGCGTCGAGTTCGAGTTGGCCGCCGTTGAGCGTGAAGCGCGTCAGGCGAAGCCCCGCCACGTCGTGCTGCGCGGTTAGCTGCAATCGACCGAGTTCGGCTTCGTTGATCGCCAGTGCTTCAATGGTCAGGTTCAGGCCCGGCAGGCTGTGCGGGTCCGGGCCTGCGGTGGGGTCTGGTACCGGAGATGATGTGTCGTCTTCATCCGGCGGCAGATGTAGCGTGAGTCTTTGCAGCGCGATTCGGGCGTCACCGGCCTCGGCATGTTCCGGTATGTCGAAAGTGCCGCTCACATCGGGTGCGTTGATTTGCCCCTGCCATCGGCGTCCGTCCCGCAAGGCCGTCAGATGCAGCTGTTCGTAGGCGATGTCGCCAGCCGTCAGGCGGTTGATATCCAAGTCCAACGACACGTTGCCGGATGTGTTTTCCGGATTGCCGCCGAGGGCCGACAGGCGGTCGGCCCAGGCAGCGACATCGACTTCATCGAGCCGACCGCGAACACGTATCCCGGGGGTATCGCCCAGGCTTGCTCGATCATCTCCGAGCACCAGGTCCACACGGTTACCCGCGCCGTCGAAGCGGGCTGTCAACTGCTTGCCGTAACGCAGGCTGCCGAGCGCATCGTCACTATCGAGCGGCATTTTCAGGGCGAGTTCGGTGCGATTCTTGGCCGATTTGCCGAACGGCGGCGGCAAATCAACGCGCATGCCTTTCAGGTTACTTCTAACCGCAAGCATGGTGGGACTTCCTGCCGGTGCGCTGCCGGGAGGGATTTCGACGTCGATGACGAAATTCGAACTGCCCGATGCGAGCGTCAATGGCAGGGTCGGCAACTGCTTGGCAATGGCGGCCTTATCCAGGCGGGCTTTTGCGCGCACTCGCGTTGTCCCGTCCGGCAGTGGCGATACATCGACCAGCACGGGCGCACCCATGGCGTGTGCTTTGATTTCTTTGGCGAATAAGCCGTCGAGGTCGAAAGCGAGTTCGCCGTCGATTTTTTCGAGGGCGAAGTCCCAGCCCGGCAGTGCCAAACCGGCCTGTTCGAATCCGAGCCGGCCGTCTAATGCATATTCGCCGTAATCGCCCAGGGGCACGGTAAAATCCAGCGTCAGGCTCGAGTTGCCCTCGGCCGCCAGGCCTTCGGCAAAACGCCCGAAACGTTCACGCAAAGCCTCCTCTTGCAGCACTTGTAGGGTATTGGTTAACGGGCCGTCGAGCCGTCCGCGGATATCGATCGGCGAGACCGGGTCGAGGCGACTGATGTGCGCACTCAAGCGGTTGATTTCGCTGCTGTAAATTTGGCCTTTACGGGCGGTGATGTCGAGCTGGTTACCATGGAACTTCAGGTATGCGTCGAGGTTGTCGATCTTTGGCCAGCCGGTGTGATAGTCGAGCTCGACGTCTACGGTATCGAATACGACTTGAAAACTCCCGTTGCGGCTGTTTTCGAAAGCGAAGTCGTCGACCGGGCCGTACATCAGCGCACTGCCGGACGTGATTCGGCCCGACAGGATGGAGCGATCAAGCCAGGCGACCAGTTCCTTGCCCATAATGCCGGCAGGGTAGTACAACGATGCATGGCCGGCATCGCCATTGCTGAAGTCGGTCTGCAAATCGATGTGCAATGGCCGGCCGGGGTCTTGCTTCAGTACTAGGCGGGTGATGGCGCTGAGATGCGGCGTCACCGCGGTGAGGGCATCGGTACGCACCGACCAGTTTTCTTTACCCCGGCTGACCAGGTCGAGCTGTCCGCTGAGCCGCGACAGGGCGAGTGGATGACGGAACAGGCCGGTGAAGCTCAGTTTGCTGTCTCGGCTGTCGAGGTTGAGCTGCAAGTGGTTTTGCTGGCCGTGCAGATGGCCGCTGAGATTTTGAATGCCGGGAATGTCTTCCCAGGGTTGGATTTCCAGGCCCGCGAAGCGGGTGTGCACGCGCCACGTGCTGTGTTGTCCGTTGAGCTCAGCGGTGACGCGGAGATCATGCAGTTCACCGGCGGGCTTGAGGGTGCCGAGCGTTTGTGCGATATCGGCCGAAGGCGGACGAAGCAACAAAAAGCGGTTCAGACCATCGAGGCCAAGGTAGTCCGTGGCCAAATCGAGCTGCCGGGTGCCGGTGTCGTCCGTGCTCAACGTGGCGGCGAGATTGCCCGTCGGCCAGGTGTGGTCGCCGAAGTCGAGTTGCAGCCGGTGTACGTCGAGGTGCAAACCGGTCGGTGTGCGTTGTAGTCTGAATCTTCCTCCAGCGTGGGTCAGTTCGAGAGTCTCCGCGCCTTCGGCGCGTCCGTGCAAGTCCAAATCATGCAGATGCAATTCGCCGTCGGCCGCCACCAAGTTCGCATTTTCCCAGCGGCTCCAGGATTCGAGATCGACGGTCAATTGGCGCAGGGCATAGTCCGATGGGAGAAAAGGACCAATAAGCTGTGCGACCGACAGATTGTCGAGCTTGAGGTAGGTCTCGCCCCGCCATTGGGTGGTCCATAAATAACCTTTGAGTTGCGCCGCGAGGTCGATCTTGCCCGACGCCGAATTCAGTTGCGCGCGCAATTGCAGGTGATCACCGTTGCGATCGAGCGCGACGGCTATTTGGTCGAGAACCAATGGCGGCTTACCGCTCTTGAGATCCGTCCAAACCAATCGGGTGTTGAGCAGGCGCAAATGGCTGGGTAGCGTCGGCGATGCATTGTCGTTATCCGTGGCGAGGTTGATTGCACCCAGGCCTTCCAGATGCAGCTGTCCGTTGGGTTCGCGCACGGCCGCGAGTTGCAAACCGTCGACGGTCAGGCGCAGCGCAGCCATGAGTGACCCGCCGAAAATGCCACTCGGTTCGATCTCGACCACGGCATGTTCGACCGACAGCGATTCGACGCCTGTTCCGACCGTCATCCGATCAATCTCGATCAGCGGACCAAAACCATACCACCGCGCATTCAAAGCACCGATCTGTACGGGTGCGCCAAGATGCTCCGCTAGCATCTCGGCCAGGCTGTCACGGTAATTGCTCAGCAGCGGCGTGGCGGCTTGCACCAGCAAGGCCAGCAGGCCCCAGCTGATGATGATGGTGGCCAGTAATCGTTTAAGAATGCGCAATCGGTTTTCCTGGTGCGGCAAGCGTCCGCGCCTTGGCGAAGGGCGGTTCGGCTCGTTACTAACTTCGGTTATATCAAGATTTAGGTCCGAACTATGCCAGTTCGGCGGCAATATGTGATTTTATGCCGCATTCTCATGAGCGACATCGCGATGTATCATTCGACACAGCCTTAAGGTGCATGTTCCTCAGCCGCTACTAAGTTATGAGACGCATGGACGCCGGTTGGCGGCCGGATTGCTGCGATTTATCGTTGCTAATGCCGCTGAAGCCCAAATATTCGGCGTCAAAAACATGAGCCAGCTCAATAAAATGCGTTTGCAGCCGCCAATGAAGGCTATGGTGTCGCGTGCTGTCTTGTTGTCGATCGTCCTGTTGTCCGTCTGCCTGGTAGGTCTGACTGCAAACGCAAAGGAGCCGGTTGCGCCTCTGCCTGAGGTTTTGTCTCTGGACCCCGCAAAGGTGCGTCTGGGTCGTGAACTATTCTTCGATCCGCGCTTGTCGCGCGACAACAGCGTATCCTGCGCGAGTTGCCACGATCTCACGGCCGGTGGAGATGACCGTCGTCGGTATTCGATCGGTATCGATGGCCAGGTTGGTGTGGTCAACACGCCGACGGTACTCAACAGCGGTTACGATTTCCGACAGTTCTGGGATGGTCGCGCGGCATCGCTCGAGGAGCAGGCCGCCGGGCCTATCCATAATCCGATCGAGATGGATTCGAACTGGTCACAGGTGCTTGCAAAACTCGAATCCGATGCTGCCGTCGTTGCGGCATTCAAGGATATCTATCCGGGTGGCCTGACGGCGGAAACGGTCGCCGACAGTATCGCCGAGTTTCAGCGCTCGTTGGTGACGCCGGCGCCTTTCGACCGCTATTTGCGTGGTGACGAAGTTGCGGTGTCGAGTCTCGCAAAGCGTGGGTTTCAGCTATTCAAGCGATATGGCTGCGTGTCCTGTCATCAGGGTCGCAACATCGGCGGTAACATGTACCAGCGGTTTGGGGTCTTTGGTGACTACTTCGCCGATCGAGGGGGGGGCTCATCCGCTGACTATGGGCGATTCAACGTCACCGGCCGGGAAAGCGATCGCTATGTGTTCAAAGTCCCGAGCTTGCGCAACGTTGATATCACCTCACCTTATTTTCATGATGGCAGCGTGGCGACCCTGCGTAGGGCTGTTCGGGTCATGGCGCGCTATCAGCTCGGTGTCGAGGTGCCATCCGCCGATCTCGATGCCCTGGTTGCCTTTCTTCAGTCGTTGACCGGTACGCCCTTGGGTGTCGAACAGTGAGCGCAACCACAGGTAAACGCGATCTCGACCCTTGGCGCTGGCTGCCGATACTCGGCGGCCTGATCCTGCTGGTCAGTCTCGCTGCTTATTATTCCTGGACGAAAGAACTGGATGCGGAAAGTTTCCAACGGGGGGAGTATTATCTCGAGAACGTCCGCCATCTCGATCATCAGCTCGGTCGAGACGTTCTGTTCGCCCGCCAGTCGGATTATCACAATTACGATGCCTTGGTGGCTTCGTCGCAGGAGCTTGCGTCGTCGGTCGCCTTTGTCGGGGATGCTCTGCGGCCGCATTTCGACAGTCGTCGCGATATGTTGGCACTCTATGAACAGCTGAACAGTGCCGTCAGCAAAAAACTCGAGGTGTTGGAGGACTTCAAGTCCGCCAATGCCCTGTTGAAAAACTCGCTGCACTATTTGCCACAAAATGCAGACCTGCTTTTGGCCGCAGTGGAGAGCGACGCGGTTTTACACGGACGTCTCGCGGAACATATCGAATCTCTGTTGCGCGACGTGCTGATACATACCCTTACCCAGGACGACGCTTATCTCAACGATGTGTCCTATTCGCGTATCGCTTTATGGGGCGCTGCAAGGGAAGCCCCGGCCGAGATCGAGGGCTTGACGACACAGCTGCTCAAACATGTCGATTTGGTTATGAAGCAGCGTGCGCGAGTGGCCGAACAGGTTGACATGTTGCTTGGCGAAACCATCCAGGATTTCAGCAATCAACTCGGTGTGCGGCATACGCAACTTGGTTTGGAGCATCATCGTTCGATCGAAAACTCGCGATTGGTGTTTTTCGTGTTGACGGCGCTGCTGTCGATCTATCTCATTCACATCATTCGCCGATTACATTGGCAGTCCGTTTCGCTACAACGTGCCTTGAATGATCTGAAGTATCAGAAATTCGCGCTCGACCAGCATGCAGTGGTCAGTGTGACCGATGTCAAAGGTAACATTCGCTACGTCAACGATCAGTTCACCGAGCTGTCCGGCTATTCGCGGGACGAGCTGATTGGCAAGACACATGGCATCGTGCGCTCCGGGACACACTCTTCAGAGTTCTACTCACAGTTGTGGAGCACCATCAAACGCGGTGAGGTTTGGAAAGGTGAGATCTGTAACCGGCGTAAGAACGGCGATTTGTTTTGGGTCGATGCGACCATTGTGCCGTTCCGCGATGCTGCGGGGGAACCGACACAGTACGTCGCCATCCACTCCGACATTACCTCGCGGCACCTCGCCGAAGAGGCCCTGTTTTCCGAAAAGGAGTTTGCCCAGACGACGCTGCGTTCCATTGCAGACGGTATCGTGACCACTGACATGGACGGCTTGATCAGCTATGTGAATCCGGTATTGGAGGAACTCTCGGGGTACAAGCAGACCGAGGTCTTGGGCAAGCATTTGACCACGGTGGTCCAGTTGGTGAATGAGGACAACGGTGCTCACCTGACCGAGAAACTATTGGCGCGCTGTTTGGCCGGTCGGGACATTCCGGAGGATGGCGACATCAATCCGGCAGTAGTCAGTGCCTGGGGCCAGAGCACGCCGGTCAAGGTTTCGGCCTCGCTGTTGTGTGACGCCCAGGGTGTTTCGACCGGCAGTGTCATCGTATTTCACGACATGGGGCGTGAACGCCATCTGCGACGCCGTTTGGTTCACCAGGCGACCCATGACGAATTGACCCAGTTGGCCAATCGCCGGATTTTCGAGGAGCGTTTGGCCGATCTGATCAATGTCGCGCAGCGTGAGAACACCAAAAGCGTACTGTTGTATCTCGATCTCGATCAATTCAAGGTCGTGAACGATACCTGCGGTCACGTTGCCGGTGACGAACTGTTGAAACAGGTCGCGGCCTTGTTGCGCGAACAGTTGCGCGAAAGCGATCTGATTGCCCGTTTGGGCGGTGACGAGTTCGGTGTTCTGTTGCCGTACACGGGGCTGCTCGATGGCGAAAGGGTTGCGGAGAAGCTCATCCGTGTGGTGCAGGAACTGCGTTTTCGCTGGGCCGATCAGGTGTTTACCATCGGCGTCAGTATCGGTTTGGTCCCGATGGACGAGACGACGGAGAACGCCGCGGTAGCGATGAGCGATGCCGATATGGCCTGTTATGCCGCGAAGGAAAAAGGGCGTTCACGGGTCCAGGTGTTCGAGAGCCGCGATCAAGAGACCCATTTACGGCGTGGCGAAATGCGCTGGGTCTCACGTATCTCGCGTGCGATCGAAGAGTCGCGCTTCGAACTGTTTGCGCAGGCGATCGTGCCTGCCCGTACCAAAAAAGGTGACCCGGCCGGTCATTACGAAGTGCTGGTGCGGATGAAGGACGAGATGGGCGCGACCTTGCCGCCCGGCGGTTTCATCCCGGCCGCCGAGCGTTACGATCTCATGCCGACCATTGATCGCTGGGTGATCAAAAACCTGTTTGAAAACTATGCGGCCTATCTGGCCGACAATGACGGTCGTCGTTTGGTGTTTTCGATCAATCTCTCGGGTACTTCGCTCAATGACGGCCGCATGCTGCGTTATATTCTTGCGCAGTTCGATATCCATCGGATTCCTCCCGAAGATATCTGCTTCGAAGTGACCGAAACCGCCACCATCGGCAACCTGAAGCACGCAATGGACTTCATGAGTCAGATCAAAGCCAGGGGCTGCCGTTTTTCATTGGATGATTTCGGTAGTGGCCTATCGTCGTTCGCCTATCTCAAAAGCCTGCCGGTGGACCATCTGAAAATCGATGGTGCCTTCGTGCGTGATGTGGTCACCGACCCGCTCGATCGGGCCATGATCGAAGCGATCAATCGGGTAGGCCATACCATGGGGCTCAAAACCATAGCGGAGTGGGTTGAAAACGATGAGGTTCGCGCGGAGCTGGTCGAGCTCGGGATCGATTATCTGCAGGGCTACGGTATTCACGAGCCGGAACCTTTGTTCAATGTTCTCCGGCAGGTGCGCCATACCCACCTCAAGGTTGTTTCTTAAGGTGTTAACACAACGGCAGCGCTTCAACTTGTGTTAGCAGGCCCGCATCAGATCAGCACGACGTCGTACTGTTCTTGGTTGTACAGTGCCTCGGCCTGAAACTTGATCGGGCGCCCGATGAATTGTTCCAATTCGGCCAGGTTCTGCGATTCTTCGTCGAGCAAACGGTCGACCACGTCTTGCGATGCGAGCACCAGCAGTTGCTCGACGTCGAACTGACGCCATTCGCGCAATATGTCGCGATAGATGTCGAAGCAGGTGGTCTCGGCAGTTTTCAGTGTACCGCGACCGCCGCAGGTGGGGCACGACTCGCACAGCACATGCTCCAGTGACTCGCGAGTGCGCTTTCGGGTCATTTCGACCAACCCGAGCGACGAGACTTCGGAAATATGGGTTTTGGCATGGTCGCGCGATAAACAGCGTTCCAATGCGCGGATGACCTGACGTTTGTGGTCTTCGTCGGTCATATCGATGAAGTCGATAATGATGATGCCGCCAAGATTGCGTAGACGCAGCTGGCGGCAGATTGCCTGGGCCGCCTCGAGATTGGTCTTGAAAATGGTTTCTTCGAGATTGCGATGGCCAACGAAGGCGCCGGTATTCACGTCGATCGTGGTCATTGCCTCGGTTTGGTCGATCACGAGGTGGCCGCCGGACTTCAGATCCACCTTGCGCTCCAACGCCTTTTGAATTTCGTCTTCGACGCCATAGAGATCGAAAATCGGGCGCTCGCCCGGATAGTATTCGATGGACGATCTTTGATCCGGGATGTACTTGAATGCGAATTGTTGTGCTTTTTCCCAGGTCGAGCGTGAATCTACCCGAATCTTTTCGACTTCGGGATTGATCAAGTCGCGCAGTGCGCGCAATGCCAGGGGTAAATCCTCGTGTACCAGTTCCTTGCTCGGTGCCGATGCGGCACGTTCCTGGATCGAACTCCATAGCCGCATCAGAAAACGCATGTCGGTTTGCAGCGCTTCCTCGGAGACACCCTCGGCGGCCGTACGTGCAATAAAGCCGGCATTAATCTCATTGGCCTCGGCAAAGCGGGTAAGGATATCCCGTAACCTGGTGCGTTCGGCATCGTCTTCGATCTTTTGCGAAACCCCGACGTTATGCACATTTGGCATGAACACCATATAACGCGACGGTATCGAGATATTGGTGGTCAGGCGTGCACCCTTGGTGCCCAGGGGATCCTTGACCACCTGAACGATGACCTCGCCGCCTTCGCGCACCAAGTCGGTGATCTGGTCGGATTTCTGGGCGGGATCGGCATGAATGTCCGAGGCGTGCAGGAAGGCGGCGCGTGCCAGGCCGGCGTCGACGAATGCGGCCTGCATGCCCGGCAGTACCCGGCAAACCTTGCCCTTGTAGATGTTGCCGACCAGACCACGTTTGGCCGTGCGTTCGACAATGATCTCCTGTACAACGCCGTTTTCGATGACCGCCACACGGGTTTCCGGTGGCGTGACGTTGATCAGGATTTCTTCACTCATGCCCTGAGTTTACACGTGGCCACGCACCCCGATCACCTGCAACATCTGCAGGGTCTCGAACAAGGGCAGGCCCATGATCCCGGAGTAACTGCCCTCGATGTGCTCGATAAAGGCCGCGGCGATGCCTTGGATCGCGTAGCCACCCGCCTTGTCGACCGGTTCGCCGGTCTCCCAATAGGCCGTGGCCTCGGCCGGCTCGATAGCGCGAAACCTTACCCGGCTGGTGCTCAGGCGATAGTCGGTTGCGTGAGTAACCAGGGCTACCCCCGTCAACACGCGATGGGTATTGCCGGACAGGGCGAGGAGCATGGCGACAGCATCATTACGATCCCGCGGTTTGCCCAAGATGCGGTCGCCCAGTACGACTGCGGTATCCGCGCCTAAAACCGGCGAATCGGCATAACGATTATGCACCGCAGCGGCCTTGGCGCAGGCCATTCGGTGTACATAATCCTCCGCGGATTCACCGGGTTGTTGATGTTCGTCGATCGCGGCCGGTTCGATTCGAAAATCGATACCGACCTGGCGCAACAGCTCGGCGCGGCGCGGGGATTGCGAGGCGAGAATGAGCATACTCAGGCGCGATGATAGGGATGGTTGTGCAGGATGCTCCAGGCTCGGTAGAGCTGTTCGGCCACGATAACGCGTACCAAGGGGTGCGGCAGGGTTAGCGAAGATAGCGACCATTGCTGCTGGGCCGCTGTGCGTACCTGCTCGGTCAGGCCGTCCGGACCGCCGATCAACAGCGCCACGTCTTGTCCCTCAGCCATCCAGCGTTCGAGCTGTTTCGCCAGCTGTTCGGTCGACCAAGATTTGCCGTCGACTTCCAGGGCCAGGATGCGGGCGCTCTTGGGTACCGCGGTCAACAGACGTTCGGATTCGCCCCGGCGGATGCGCGCGATATCGGCATTTTTACCGCGTTTGCCCGCCGCGACCTCGATCAGGCGCAATCCACATTCGGGTGGCAGACGTTTGGCGTATTCGTCGAAACCCTGCTGTACCCAACCGGGCATGCGTTCGCCGACCGCAATCAGGTTAATTTGCATGAAGCAGCCGGCGTTCGGCCGTCGCGTCGAAAACGGGTCGGCGGCACACCGATACTCAGGACGAACCGCGTTCTTTGCTGACCCTTTCGGCGGTCGAGGGATCGAGGTCCCAGAGGCGTTCGAGCTGATAAAAATCCCGCACCCTGGGCCGCATGATATGCACCACGACGCCGTTCAGATCGATCAATGCCCATTCACCTTCCTGCAGACCCTCGGTACCGATCGGCGCCTGGCCGGCCTGTTTTGCCTGAAAGGCCACCGAATCGGCCGACGATTTGACGTGACGATCGGAACTGCCGGAGGCGATGACGAAAAAATCGGTGATCGCGGTCTTGCCGCGGACATCGAGCGTGACGATGTCGAAGGCCTTCATGTCTTCGAGGGTGTTGACGACGAGGTCGCGTATTTTTTCTACCTGCATGCGGTGATCCGGGAATTACATCTACTTAGCATCATAAACCAACTGGCCCGTTCTGCCTGTCCGGAGAGTGTCCCTCGCTGTTGTACAGCCCATACGCCTTGATCAGCGTCAGTACCGGGTCGGGGACCAGAAAATCGATGCTGCGGCCGGCGCTTATGCGCCTACGTATGTCGCTGGCGGCGATATCGAGCTGGGTGACGGGAGAAATCACGATCTGGCCACGCCCCGCAGAGAGTTGTTTGACTTCGTGACGCTCAAGCAGATGCTGCAGTGCGGGATCGGGCGTCCGGACATGTCCAGGACGCTCCAAAATCGCGAGATTCGCCAGGCTCAGAATACCTTCCGGATCGCGCCAGGATAAAAAGCCGTTGAAGGCATCACCGCCCAACAGCAGGCACAGATCCCGATCCGGAAATTCGGCACGGACCGAACGCAGCGTATCGATAGTGTAGGAGGGGCCGTCGCGGTTCAGCTCGCGGTCGTCGACCACGAATTGGGAACGGCCATTGACCGCGGCCTGCAGCATCGCCAGCCGGATTGCCGCAGGCGTTTCCGGCTGGTCGCGATGCACTGCGTGGGCCAGGGGGATCAGTCGAACCTCGGTGAGATCCAGGGCTTCCACGGCGTCCAGCGCGATGCGCAGATGGCCGTTGTGGACCGGGTCGAAGGTGCCGCCGAACAGACCGATTGTCATTTCACTGGAGAAACAAAAAAACGGTCTTGGATTCGGCGGCGATGGCAGCGGTCAGCCTATCTTGGCAGCGCTGCGTTTTTGCTCCAGGCTTTCGCGGCGTTCGGTGGCCGTGTCCTCTACTTTTTTCCGTTGTTCGTCGCAATGGAATTCATCATCTCCGCACTGTTGTTCGACTTTTTTCAGTTGAATTTCCGCCTGTTCGTCGAGTTTCGCCAGAATTTTATTGAAGAATTCGTCGCGTTCTTCCACGGTTGCGAATGACTCCGGGATCAGCACGAGTTCGACCGAAGTTGGATATTTGTTCATTGCACCGCTGCCGGCATCGATGGCGATTCCAATCACACCGCCCAGGATGACATTGCCGAGAGTGGCGCCCTGAAAATTCGATTCGATCGATTCGATTGTCTCCATGTGTCCCGCGAGGGTGCATTCGATTGAAATCGGGTCTTTGTCTTTATCGACCGTTACGGTACCAGGGGTACCATTGATTGCCCCAATAGTTTCGTCCTCGCGGACCATCAGACATGTTGCGCCTTCCGGTATTGTGCTTATGGTGATCGATTGGGTAGAACCGGTAGTTACGGTTGCACATCCCGAAATCAAGCCCGCGGTTGAGGCGAATAGGGCGATGGCAAGCGGCTTAAGGTTGGCATTCCAGCGATACATCGTTGTTTTTTCCTTAAAAAATGTGGAGAAGGAAGGTCCGCTGGAGATGTTAATGGGTTAGGTTCTAATATGCCCATCGCCAAACACGATGAACTTGACCGAGGTCAGCCCTTCGAGGCCGACCGGGCCCCGGGCGTGGAATTTGTCGGTCGAGATGCCGATCTCGGCGCCCAGGCCGTATTCGAAGCCGTCGGCGAAGCGGGTGGACGCGTTGATCATGACCGAGCTGGAGTCGACCTCGCACAGGAAGCGGCGGGCCTTGGTGAAATTCTCGGTGACGATGCTGTCGGTGTGTTGCGAGCTATGGCGGGCGATGTGGTCGACCGCCTGGTCGATGTCGTCCACCACCCGGACCGACAATACGGGGGCCAGGTACTCGGTGTCCCAGTCCTCGTCGGTCGCCGGTTTGCAGTCGGCCAGGATAGCGCGAGTCTTCGCGCAACCGCGCAGTTCCACGCCTTTTTCCGCATAAGCCGCGGCAAGGCCGGGCAGGAAGTCGCCGGCAATGGTGTCGTGCACCAGCAACGTTTCCAGGGTGTTGCAGGTGCCGTAGCGCTGGGTTTTGGCGTTTAGTGCAACATCGAAGGCTTTCTGCGGATCGGCTTCGTCGTCGACATAGACGTGGCAGATACCGTCCAGATGCTTGATCACCGGTACCCGGGCGTCGCGGCTGATGCGTTCGATCAGGCCCTTGCCGCCGCGTGGGATGATCACGTCGATGTAGTCGGGCATGGCGATCATGCTGCCGACCGCGGCGCGGTCTGTCGTGGCCAGTACCTGTACCGCATCGGCCGGCAGACCGGCCTGCTCCAGGCCGCGATGGATGCATGCCGCGATCGCCTGATTCGAATGGAAGGCCTCCGAGCCGCCGCGCAGTACCGCGGCGTTGCCCGATTTCAGACACAGGGCTGCGGCATCCGCGGTGACGTTGGGGCGCGATTCGTAGATGATCCCGACGACCCCGAGCGGCACGCGCATGCGACCGACCTGGATACCGCTCGGACGATAGTTCATGTCGAAGACCTCGCCGATCGGATCCGGCAGCGCGGCGATCTGGCGCAGCCCCTCGATCATACCGTCGATTCGTCCCGAAGTGAGTGCCAGCCGGTCGAGCAGCGCGGCGTCGAGGCCTTTCGCGGCGCCGGCGTCCAGATCCTTGCGGTTTTCGGCCATCAAGGTATCGCGGGTACGGTCGAGTTCGTCGCCGATCGCATGCAGCGCGGCATTCTTGGCGCTCGTGTCGGCTGCGGCCAGCAGGCGCGCGGCGGCGCGCGCACGGCGTCCGAGGTCGTGCATATAGGCGTCGACGTCGTCGATCGGCAATGGGGCGGCTTGGCTCATGGCGTTACCCTGTCGGAATCCTTGAGGAAACCGCAAATTCTAGCGTAAACGGCCTTATCGGTGGCCCCAAGCGATCAGCTGCCCGGCGCGACGACCGGTTGCGGCGTGGCCATCTGGGCCTGTTGCTGTTCGGGCTCTTCCCAGGAGAATTTCGGGAGGTTGCGGAAGGCATCCTGGATACCGTTGTTCCAGGCCTCACGCAGTCCGATCAGGTAGGGGTCGTTGGCGTCGAAACGACAGCGTACGCCAAGCGATAGACTGTCGCGTTCGTAGGTGACCAACTCGAACGGCGGGCCGACCGTGATGTTCGAGCGTGTGGTGGCGTCGAGCGAAACCAGCGTCAGTCGTGCGCCCTGGTTGAGCGACAACCCGGGGTGCACGATCCGGTCGAGTGCCGGTTTGCCGTATTTGCTTTCGCCGATTTGCAAATACGGCGTTTCGGGAGACGAGGTGATGTAGTTGCCCTGGGGATAGATCATCATCAGGCCATGCGGCTGGCCGGCGATCTGGCCCCCGATCAGCAACGTGGTCTGACCGCTGACGCCGGACTGCGCGAGTGCGCTGCTGTGTTCTTTCTGCACCCCCAGGCTGACGGCACCCACATATTCCGCGGCCTCGAACAAATAGCGTACATTGGCCAGGTTGGGGCCGCCGGACGGATAGTCGAGATCGCGCTGAATGTGGTTGATGACTTCCTGCGTGGTGGCCAGGTTACCGGCGGACAGGATCACGAACAGCCGGTCGGGCGACGGCGTGAACACATGCATTTTGCTGTAGGTGGTCACATAGTCGACCCCGGCGTTGGTTCGCGAGTCCGACGCGAAGACAAGGCCGTCTTCGAGACTGAGTCCTACACAATAGGTCATAGTTTGAGCACCTGGGGTCGGCGTGATGGGCTAAAAGTATCGGATGAAAACCTACCCGTTTGGAAGGCCTTTTTAACCCCTATTTTTTGGCGGGCGAATTCGGGCACCATACTTGCTTTGAATTCGAACATCGTTTTACCGAGGTAGCACCATGTCCATCCGTGTGGCCATTCGCCACAAGACCGAATATCGGTTCGACCGCAGCGTTTCGCTGTCGCCGCATCAAATCCGTCTGCGCCCCGCGCCCCATGCCCGCACGCCGGTCCACCAATATTCGCTCAAGGTCGAGCCGGCGGAGCATTTTCTCAATTGGCAACAGGACCCTTTCGGCAATTTCGTTGCCCGCTACGTGTTCCCGGAAAAGACCCGGAAGATGGTCATCGATGTCGGCCTGGTGGTCGAGATGGTCACCATCAATCCTTTCGATTTCTTCGTCGAGGAATATGCCGAGCATTTCCCGTTCGACTACCCCAAACAGCTGCACAAGGAACTCAAGCCCTATTTCGAATGCACCGAGTCGGGTCCGCGATTGCTCGCATGGCTGGGCGAGGTATCGGGCGACGGCGAACAGATCGTCGATTTCCTGGTGGCGCTCAACCAGCGTCTGCAACAGGACATCGGTTATGTCATCCGTATGGAACCCGGGGTGCAGACCTGCGAAGAGACGCTCGAAGTGGGTAAGGGCTCGTGTCGCGACAGTGCCTGGTTATTGGTTCAGATACTGCGTCATCTCGGCTTGGCGGCGCGTTTCGTATCGGGCTATCTGGTGCAGTTGGCGCCGGACCAGGAGTCGCTCGACGGGCCTTCCGGCCCGGCCGAGGATTTTACCGACCTGCATGCCTGGGCCGAGGTGTTCGTGCCCGGCGCGGGCTGGATCGGCCTCGACCCGACTTCGGGCCTGTTCGCCGGTGAGGGCCATATTCCGTTGGCCTGCACGCCGGACTATGTGAGTGCCGCGGCGGTAATGGGTGCGGTCGATAAAAGCGAGGTCGAGTTCGCGTTCGTCAACCAGGTCACCCGTATCCACGAGGACCCGCGCGTCACCCTGCCGTATACCGAGCGGCAATGGGCCGAGGTCATGGCCCTGGGCGAGCGGGTCGACGCGGAACTGTCGGCGAACGATGTCCGGCTGACCATGGGCGGCGAGCCGACCTTCGTGTCGATCGACGACATGGACGGCGCCGAATGGAACACCGCTGCGCTCGGCGCGCGCAAACGCGAGCGTGCCGAGATATTGCTGCGTCGGCTATGGGGGCGCTTCGCCGATGGTGGCGTACTGCATCATGGTCAGGGCAAGTGGTATCCGGGCGAGCCATTGCCGCGCTGGGCACTGTCCTGTCTTTGGCGTGACGATGGTCATGCGATCTGGCGCGATCCCATGCTTCTGACCGATCCGACCAAGCCCGGTCGGGCAGACGCCGATGTTGCGCGGGCCTTTGCCCGCCGCTTGGCCGCACGCCTTGGGATACCCGCAGACCATGTCGAGGCCGGTTTCGAAGACGTGCTGTATTACCTCTGGAAAGAGGGCACGCTGCCGGAGAATGTCGACGTACTCGACAGTAAGCTGGAAGATAAGCTCGAACGCGCACGTCTCAGGCGATTGTTCGAGCGCGGCTTGGATCAGACCGTCGGCTATGCGCTGCCCTTGGGTTGGGATCACGATACCGAGGCCTGGGTGAGCTCACCCTGGACCTTCCGTCGCGACCACATGTTCTTATTGCCCGGTGACTCGCCCATGGGGCTGCGCCTGCCTTTGGATGCGTTGATCTGGGAAAAGCCGGAGCTACGCCAAGCCCTGCATCCGACCGATCCCTTCGCCCCACGTGAGGCCTTGCCGGGTGAAGAGGACGATGCGCGTTTCGGTCATGGTGCGGGCGATGTCTCCGAGCGTTACAGTCTTTACCAAGAAGGTGTTCCCGAAGACGATTTGCGCGCCACGCGATTGAGCGAACAAGGGCTGGCCGATGCTGAACACGAAGGCCGCTTCTTTGTCCGCACGGCTATGTCTTTCGAGCCGCGCGACGGCAATCTACATGTTTTTCTGCCGCCCTTGGGCGACGTCGCGCATTGGCTCGATCTGGTACGCGGCATCGAAGATACCGCGCGTGAACTGGGTCAGCCGGTCGTGCTCGAAGGCTACCCGGCACCCCAGGACCCTCGCCTCAAACGCCTGTCGGTTACCCCGGACCCGGGCGTGATCGAGGTGAACATCCATCCCGCACAGGATTGGTGGAGCCTGGTAACCAATACCGAGATCCTGTACGAAGAGGCCCGCTTATCCCGCTTGGGTACCGAGAAGTTCATGTTGGACGGACGACATACCGGCACCGGCGGCGGCAACCATGTCACCCTCGGTGGGCCAAGCCCGGCCGACAGTCCCATCCTGCGACAACCACAGGTGCTGGGTAGCTTGCTTCGGTATTGGCAGAATCATCCGGCGCTGTCCTATTTGTTCTCGGGCATGTTCATCGGCCCGACCTCGCAGGCACCGCGGGTCGACGAGGCCCGCGACGACAGCCTGTACGAACTGGCCATTGCGCTGCAACAGCTGCCGTCAGGCGAGACGCCGGCACCCTGGGCGGTCGATCGGGCGTTGCGCAATCTGTTGGTCGACATGACCGGCAACACGCATCGTGCCGAGTTTTGTATCGACAAGCTGTATTCGCCCGATTCGGCCAGCGGGCGACTCGGCCTGGTCGAGTTCCGCGGTTTCGAGATGCCGCCGCATGCGCGCATGTCCATGGTGCAGAATCTGCTGTTGCGTTCGTTGGTCTCGCGCTTTTGGCAGCAGCCCTATACCCAGGAGCCGGTGTCTTGGGGTACCGAACTGCACGACCGCTTCATGTTGCCGCATTACGTGCAAGGCGACATGGGGGATGTCATCGCCGATCTCCAGCGTTGGGGTTACCCGGTCGATCCGGCCTGGTTCGATCCCTTCGTCGAGTTTCGCTTTCCTCGCTACGGCACCATCAATGTCGGCGACATCGAACTGGAGCTGCGTTTCGCCATCGAGCCCTGGCATGTCTTGGGCGAGGAGGTCACCGCGCAGGGTACCGCGCGCTTCGTCGACTCCTCGGTCGAGCGTCTTCAGGTCAAGGTGCGTGGCATGACCGATACGCGCCATGTTGTGGCATGCAACGGTCGTAATGTGCCATTGCGGTGCACCGGCGAGCGGGGCGAGTTCGTCGCCGGGGTGCGCTACAAGGCCTGGAATCCGCCGTCGGGGCTCCATCCCACCATCCCGGTGCATGCGCCGCTGGTATTCGATATCGTCGATCGCTGGGCCGAGCGTTCGCTCGGCGGCTGCACCTACCATGTCGCGCACCCGGGCGGGCGCAATTACGAAACGCTGCCGGTGAATGCCTACGAGGCCGAGTCGCGTCGCTTGGCGCGTTTCTGGCCCGTCGGGCACAGCAGTGGGTCGGTCGAGGTGCTCGCCGAGACGCCGTCGTGTGATCATCCCCATACCCTCGACCTGCGATACGCCAAGCCGGCGCAGACCGATTGATGCCGCCATGCCGATAGATCTCAAACACTACGACCCGGGCCCTTTCTTCGACGAGATGATGGCGAGCAAGAATCGCGCTCGACCGCTGGCAAAGGAGTTGATCGGTCTGTTTCGGCGAATGAATGACGGTGCCCTGGCCGCGCGCCAGGCCTCGGCCGAGTTGGCGATCAAGGAGATGGGCATCACCTTTACGGTGTACAACGAAGACGACGGCATGATCGATCGCAACTGGCCGTTCGATATCGTGCCGCGGATCATCGACAAACAGGAATGGGATCGTATTGAGCAGGGGCTGAAGCAGCGGGTTCGGGCGCTGAACCTGTTCATTAACGATCTTTACCATGAGCAGAAGATCGTCAAGGACGGTGTCTTCCCGGCCGAGGTGCTCGCGGAGTCGAAGAATTTCCGACCGCAATGTGTCGGGGTCAAGCCGCCGCTCGGTGTCTGGGCGCATATCTGCGGTTCGGACCTGGTGCGTGACGCCGACGGCGCCATGTATGTGCTCGAAGACAACCTGCGAGTGCCGTCCGGCGTGTCTTATATGCTTGAGAATCGTTTGGTGACCAAGCGGGTCTTTCCCGAACTGTTCGAGACTTATGCGCCGTTGCCCGTCGGCGACTACTCCATCCAGCTCTATGAGCTTTTGGCCGCGTTGTCGTCGCATAGCGTGCGTCGCCCGAGTGTCGTCGTACTCACGCCGGGTATCTACAATTCGGCCTATTTCGAACATGCCTATCTGGCGATGGAGATGGGCGCCGAGTTGGTCGAGGGGCGCGACCTGTTCGTCGACAAGCACGATATGGTTTATATGCGCACGGTTTCGGGGGCGCGCAAGGTCGACGTGATTTATCGCCGAATCGACGATGAATTCATGGACCCCGAGGTGTTTCGCGAAGATTCCGCGCTCGGCGTGCCCGGGCTGATGCGTGCTTGGAAGGTCGGTAACGTCGGGTTGGCGAACGCACCGGGTGCCGGGGTGGCCGACGACAAGGTGGTCTACGCTTTCGTGCCCGACATCATTCGTTACTATCTCGACGAAGCGCCGGGGATTCCCAATGTGCCGACCTATCGCTGTATGTATCCCGAGGAACGCAAATACGTGCTGGCACACCTGGATGAGTTGGTGGTGAAGCCGGCGAACGAATCCGGCGGCTACGGCATGTTGATCGGTCCGCGTGCGACCAAGGCCGAGCGCAAGACTTTTGCCGGACTCATTCGGCGTAACCCGCGTAACTATATTGCTCAACCGACGCTCGGTATCTCGACCGTACCGACCGTGGTCGGGCAGACTCTGGAGCCGCGGCATGTCGATCTGCGCCCCTTTATTCTCAGCGGGCGCAAAACCACGGTGACCACCGGTGGGTTGACCCGGGTCGCGTTGCGCAAGGGTTCGCTGGTGGTCAACTCGTCGCAGGGCGGCGGTTCGAAAGACACCTGGATCGTGGACAGCGGAAACTGATCCGATGCAACGGTGTTTCTTTTAAAGAGGTGGCTGGCATGCTGTCACGCGTCGCAGAAAACATCTATTGGCTGGCCCGGTATGTCGAACGGGCCGAGAACACCGCGCGCCTGATTCGGGTGAATTCCCATTTGGTATTGGACACCCCGCGCGGTATTACGCCGGGCTGGTTGCCTCTGGTCGAGATCACCGGTTTGCATAATGCGTTTTATGCGGTCGAGCGTGAGCCCAACGAACGCAACATTGTACGTTTCCTGATTGGTGATCCGAACAACCCGGGTTCGATTCTGTGTTCCCTGGCGGCGGCGCGCGAAAACTGTCGTACCGTTCGCGAAGTGCTGCCGCGCACGGCGTGGGAGGCGCTCAACGAGCTTTATCTGTTTGCCAAGGAAAACATCGCGTCGGGCCTGACCAAAGGGGGACGTGACGATTTTCTCGAACACATCGTAACGGGTTCGCAGGGCATTACCGGTTTGTTCGGTTCGGTGATGTACCGCGATGTGGCGTGGCAGTTCTCGCGCGTCGGTCGTAATCTCGAACGCGCCGATATGACCACGCGTATCATCGACGTGCGTTCGACCGATTTGTTTCCGGACGATCTACTGGAATCGCGCTCGCTCGATACGTTGCAATGGATCAGCGTATTGCGTTCGTTGTCCGGCTACCAGGCGTATCGTCGACACGTCGCTATCCGGGTTGGTCGTGGCGACGTGTTGAACTTCCTCTTCCACGATGCTGCTTTTCCGCGTTCGGTCATGCATTGCGTTCATGCGGTCGAGGAAAGTCTCGGTGAACTGGAAAACACCGACGCCGCGATGCGCAGTGCTCGCGCGCTCGCACGCAAGTTAAAAACCACCAAAATGGCAGAACTCGACCAAGTGTCGTTGCATGAGTTCATCGACGAGTTGCAGATCGCCATCATGAAGCTGCATGGCGATATCGCCAAGGCCTATTTCCCTCCGCCGGTTGTGTTGGAACAGAGTGCCTGAACCCCCTGTTTGGGATCGCTTTGATCGAATTGGCGCGGCATTGATGTGTCTTTGTTAGCCATCTCGTTGTGCGGTTGGAAGCGGTCGACTACTTGATTAAAATCGACCGTCTTGTTTTCTTGCATGGGTTTGATGTTTTTCATGCAGCTGAAAGAAATAGATAAGGGCAGATACAGAAAGAATTTCAGGCTGGTTTTTGCCGGTATTATCGTAGCGTTGACGGTTGTTGCTCTTGGCTCGTCGACACTCGTGATTCAATTCTTCGGCACGCCCGGCGAATCGCATTTCTGGTTCAACTTGGCGGGCGTGGTTTTCGCGGCAATTGTTGTCGTATTCATGCTGACGAAACTGCGCGACCACCCGTTCATGCGGGAGGTGGTTTACGTCTGGGATTTGAAACAACAGCTAAATCGCATTTATCGGAAACAAAACAAGATCGAGCCGCTTGTCGAGGATGACGACCGTGATGCGATGATCGTCATGAATTACTTCTATCGCGGTTCCAAACAGCTTTATGAACTGGACGATAACACCATTACGATGGATACGCTGGGCATCAAACTTCGTGCGCTTGAAAAAAGGATGGAAGGCTTGGGGATGAATGCATCGACCGACACTTATCACCCCGATATGTTGGAACGATTTTAGTTCAACAAAACTTACACATTTCAATCCCAACGTTAACGAGCAGCAATCCTGCAATAGTGCGTTGCGGGGCTTCAGGATGTGAGTTTGAAATAAGCGTTTGCACGATCAGGTCGTTAACGGACGGCCGCTCATCGTTAACGTAATGCGTTCCAACAGCAGCCAGGGCGATGCTGCACCGACGCCTTTGATCGCACCGTCGGCTTGCTGACACTGGTCGAGAAGCGTCAGCCACTGTGGCGTGTGTAACCTGCCCATCCCCTGACGCACCAGTGCTATGCGTTTGCTGAATACCCTGGCGCGGCTGATCGCGTGATCGGGACTGAGGCCTTTGGCGACATCGGCCGAGATTTGCGCCATGTTGCGCACCTCGCGGTGCAGTGCCCACAGCACGACCGGCGGTGCGACACCTTCGCCTCGCAGCCCGGTGAGTATTTGCACGCAGCGATCCGCTTCGCCGCGTAAGGCACTGTCGATCAGCTCGAAAACGTCATAACGTGCGCTGTCGCTGACAGCCGCGGCGAGTTGTTCGGCGTCGAGTGGCCCGGGACCGTGAAGCAACAGCAGCTTTTCGATTTCCTGCCGTGCCGCCAAGAGATTGCCCTCGACCCTGTCGGCCAGCATGGCGGCAGCTTCCCGGCTTGGTTGTATGCCAACCCGCTTTAGTCGGTTTTCGATCCAACCCGGTAAGCGCCGCGGTTCAATCGGCCACACTTGAAGAATAGCGCCCAGTTTGTCCAACACTTTGAACCATTTGGCGTTCTGTTGTTGGCGATCGAGTTTCGGCAGTGTGAGTAGCAGCAGAGTATCGGATGGCGGATTCGCGCAATAGTCGACCAGGGCGCGACTGCCATCGGCGCCCGGTTTCCCGCTGGGGATGCGCAGGTCGATAATCTTTTTTTCGGCAAACAGCGAAAAGGCTGCGGCTTCGGCGTAGAGTTGTTGCCAGTCGAAACCCGTGCCGACCTCAAATATTACGCGGGTGCTGTGTCCGGTCTCTCGTGCGGCATGCCGAATGGCGTCGCAGCACTCGCCCAGCTGCAAAGGCTCGTCGCCGCTGACGAGATAGGCCGGAGCCAAATGGCTACCGAGCTGTTCGCGTAGCTTGTCTGGCTGAATACGCACTGAAAAAGTTTAGCGGAGCGTGGCGAGTCGATTGGTGATGCGCTGAGCGATCTCTGCGCGCATAGCATCTCGCAGAAGTTCCGCTTCGCGACCGCTGCCGAGAATGCCTTCGGGTGGGCTGAACGAGATACGCAACGTACGAATTTGTTGTGGTGCTATGAGTTCTCTGCCAGCGCGGTCGTAAACGGCCATCCGAACCGTTTCTTCGAGCTCATACTCGATTGCCCTATTGAGGCTATCGAGCGACAGTAAGCGCGTCTCGGCCTTATGATCGCTGATCCGTAACAGTAACGCGCTGTCCCGTGCGGATTTTGCCAATGCGATACCGCTACGCTGTAATTGTTTGCGTAGCTCACGATGTATATCGGAGTGGCGTTCGATACCGCTGATAAATAGCGGGGAGGGCAGACTGCTGAGGTCGATCGTGGCGCCGCGAGGCTGGAAGCCGCAGGCGGACAAAGTCAGCAACAGGATTAGCAATATGCTGCGGCTGATGTATTGGTGCAAAGTCGTGGGTCGTCTTGTCATGGATGTGTTGTCAGTTTGCGACGATGTTGACCAGTTTATCCGGTACTACGATAGTCTTTCGTACGGTTAGATCGGTTAGAAAACGAGCGACGTTTTCGTTGGCCAGCGCTGTCGTCTCGATGGCCTCTCGGTCGGCGTCGGCAGGAACGTCGATTTTTCCGCGCATCTTGCCATTGACCTGGACGACGTAGCTGACGGTGGCGGTGACCAGCGCAGATTCGTCGACGATTGGCCAGCCGGCGTGAAGTACGTTGTCGCCGAAGCCGAGGTTGCGCCACAGATAATGACTGATATGCGGTGCAATCGGTGCCAGCAGCCGGAGCACGATGCCCAGCCCTTCTTGTGTCAGTGCACGGGCCGATGCATCGTCATCCAGCTTGCTCAGCGTATTGACCATAGTCATGCAAGCCGACACGACGGTGTTGAATTGCTGACGCTCGTAGTCATACAGCGCCTTTTGCAATGCACTGTGGATGTCGCGCCTTGCGTCTAGGTATTCGGCAGAGACGGCCTTGTCGGCATTCGCCTGGCCCAATTTTGCGGACACCGACCAAAGTCGTTTGAGAAAACGATGCGCGCCTTCCACGCCTTCGTCGGACCATTCCAGCGATTGATCCGGCGGTGCGGTGAATATCGTGTATAGACGTACGGTATCGGCCCCGTAGCGATCGATCAGCGTCTGTGGATCGACGCCGTTGTTTTTCGATTTCGACATTTTCTCGATGCCACCGGGGGTTACCGGTTCGCCGTCGTCCTTGGCGATTGCGCGCAACGCGCGCCCCTTGTCGTCGCGCTCGACCTCGACATCCGCGGGGTTGAACCATTCTTTTGAGCCGTCTGGACCTTCGCGGTAGTAGGTTTCGGCAACCACCATGCCTTGGGTGAGCAGCCGGGTGAAAGGTTCGTCGCAGGCCAATAAGTCTTCGTCACGCATCAATTTGTTGAAGAAGCGCGCATACAAAAGATGCAAAATCGCGTGTTCGATGCCACCGATGTATTGATCGACCGGCAGCCAATAATTGGCTCTTCCGTCCAGCATGGCGCCATCGGCGTCGGGACAACAATAACGCGCGTAATACCAGCTCGATTCGAAAAAGGTGTCGAAGGTGTCGGTATCGCGTTGGTCGCCATTAGCGAGATCGTAAAAGCCCGGCATTTTCTTCAATGGTGAGCCGGAACCGTCGACCACCACGTCCTCTGGCAGAGTCACAGGGAACTCACTGGCGGGTTCCACCGAGCCGTCGGCTTTGTGTACCGCAGGGACCGGACAACCCCAATAACGCTGGCGTGACACACCCCAGTCACGCAAGCGGAAGTTGATTTTGCGACTGCCCTTGTCGTGTTTTTCCAGCCAAGCGGCAATGGCATCGAAAGCGGCATCGGACGTCAGGCCATCGAAGGGCTCGGAATTCGCCAATACGCCTTTTTCGGTGTAGGCGGCCTTTTCGATACCGCAATCGTGACCGTCCGCGGCAAAAATCACTTGGCGCTTTTCGATGCCGTAGTTTTCGGCGAACTCCCAGTCGCGCTGATCGTGTGCCGGCACCGCCATGACGGCGCCGGTACCGTAGCCCATGAGCACGAAATTGGCGGCGAAGACGGGTACGGGTTCGCCGCTTACCGGGTGCGTGGCGTCGATGCCGAGCGCCATACCCTTTTTCTCCATGGTCTCGAGTTCGGCCTCGCTAACTCCACCCTGACGGCATTCGTCAATGAAGTCGGCCAGCGCCGGATTGTTTTCTGCGGCATGTAAGGCCAGCGGGTGTTCGGCGGCGACCGCGACATAGGTGACCCCCATCAGGGTGTCCGGTCGCGTGGTATAGATCTCCAGGTCTTGTTGTGCGCCCTCAATGCCGAAGGTCATTTGCACGCCCAGCGAGCGGCCGATCCAGTTGCGTTGCATGGTGACGACCTGATCCGGCCAGCCGTCGAGTTTATCCAGATCGTCGAGCAATTCTTGCGCATAGTCGGTGATGCGCACGAACCATTGCTCGATATCGCGTTTTTCGACCAGCGCGCCCGAACGCCAACCCTTGCCGTCGATGACCTGTTCGTTCGCCAGCACCGTCCGATCGACCGGGTCCCAGTTGACCGTCGCGGTTTTGCGGTAGGCGAGGCCTTTTTCCATCAACCGCGTGAACAGCCACTGCTCCCAGCGGTAATAATCGGGGTCGCAGGTCGCCAACTCGCGACTCCAGTCGTAACCGAAGCCGAGCCGTTGTAGCTGACCTTTCATGTCACGAATGTTGCTGTAGGTCCATTCCGCCGGCGGCCGGCCATGCTTGATGGCGGCGTTCTCGGCCGGCAGGCCGAAGGCATCCCAGCCCATGGGCTGCAAGACGTTTTTACCCAGCATGCGCTGATAGCGAGCGATGACATCCCCGATGGTGTAATTGCGCACATGACCCATGTGCAGTTTGCCGCTGGGGTAGGGGAACATCGACAGGCAATAGAATTTCTCTCGCGACGGGTCTTCGGTCGCTCGAAACGAGTCGTTTTGTTCCCAGAAGGTCTGGGCTTCTGTCTCTATTTGGGTTGGTTTGTACTGCGGGTCCATGATCGGCTGCCGGTCGGGTCGTTGCGACAATCGCGCAAGGATACCGTACGCCGGGCGGCCTTGCGATGCGGGTTCCTGTTTCAAAGCGACAGAGGGGCGACAAAATCGGCCACTGTTCGGGAAGTGCCGTTTTGCTTCGGTTTTTGCGCTGGATTAAAAACTCGGCGATTGGCAATTGCCGGCGCGACGACCCGGCACCCATAGTGGCGATAGCGTCATCACACAACACTACTATAACTACACTTATTGGAATGGAAGGAGACGGCACCATGGTCAGCTACGAACAACTGCACACGCAGAATCACAAGATTACCGAATTGACGAATATCCTCGAGCACCTGCTCGGCGATCGGTCGTTGTGCGATTCTCAGGTCACCTGCGACCTGTTTTTCGAATACGTGAATACCGTCAAGGATCACCTGGCGGTCACCGATAGCGCGATGTATTCCAAGTTACTCAGCTCCGGAGATCAAAAACTGAGCAATGTCGCCAATCGTTTCATGGGAGGATCGCGCGAAATCAACCGTATCTTCTCGGCTTACTTAAAGCGTTGGTGCAAAGTGAAGAACAAGGAATTGGTGATTCGCGAGTACGATTCCTTTATGCACGATACCCATGAAATGTTTGCCATGGTGCTTGATCGCATCCAGGACGAAACGGAACATCTTTATCCTGCGGTGCAACACCTTACCGGGGACCGGCACGCGGTTGCTTGAGCCGGTTTCCGCCAAACGTCTTGCAGCGTCGAGGTGCCCGTGCGTCTGCAAGACGGTAAACGGCTGACGTCGCCTTCGCGCGCAAAGGGGATTACCGGCAGCTGGTGACCAGACAGTTTGAGCGCCAAATGCGTCAGCGCTTCGTTCAAACCCTTCGCAATAGCTCACAATGACATGCGGTTCGTCCCTCGACCTGACGCATTCGGCGTCTCAATCCGAATTGCCCAGAGTCATCGGAAGTCCCCTAAACTAGCCAGTAGTAAGGCAGTCATGGAGGTAAGCGCATGAACGACAAAAAATCCGATCCGGTCGATCGCCTGGTCTCGGCCTATGAAGCGATGTTGGAACGTGTGCACGAGGCCGCTGACTCAGCCGAAAGCAAGACGGTGCCTTGGTTGCGCGAGGCCTTGGGCAATGCCAGGGAACGTGCGGTCGAGTTGGAAGAGCTGACCCGGGAGGAGGCTGAGAAGATCTCGCGCTATGTCGAACGCGACCTGCACGAGGCGGCCAGCTTTCTCGCCGATACCGGGCAGGAATTTCGTGACTGGCTGAGCTTCGATTGGCAGCTGATGCAAAATCGCATGCTGGATATGTTCGCCGGCATGGCGGACCAGACCAGCATGGCACTCAAGGACATCGCTGAACAGGCGCGTCAGGCCAGCCTTTATCACACCGGCGAGATTGCGGCGCCGGGGGTACTGGAATGCACCGAGTGCGGTGAACTGCTGCATTTCAAGAAGACGGGGCACATCCCGCCTTGCCCAAAATGCCAGGCGACGGTTTTTCAACGCAAGCCGGCAGAGAAACCGGAATAACTCATTCCGCGGGGCCGAGCCGGGTCATTCTACCGGCCAGGGTGGTGAAATCGATTCCCCAGCGTTTGCCCGTCATTTGCAGTGCGGCAGGTTCGGGGACGTCCGGCGTGCCCCGGCGGCTTGCCAGCACCAGCAGATTGTCATGGCCCGGGTCGCACAGCAGTGCGATACCCGCACCGAATATCTGGCGAATGCGTAGCAATGCAGCGCTGCTTGCGCTGGTGTGTTCGGTGATCAGGTTCAATGTGAGCGTGCCGGACTCGGTCAGCCGCTCGTGACAGGTCCGCAAAAAGGTCTCTTCGGTCAGCCAGGCCGGGCTGATCTGGTTTTCCTCCAGGTCGACCAGAATGAAGTCGTAATGTCGATTGCAGTTGACCAGGTGTTCGCGGACATCCCCGACCAGCAGCCGCCAGCGGCTTTCTGGCGGTGGGAAGTCGAAATATTCTCGTGCCAGCCGCGCGACCGTCGGCGATAGTTCGACCGCGTCGCCTTCGATATCGGGTGCGCGGGCGTTCAGCCAGCGGGCGATGGCGCCGCCACCGCAACCGGCCAGCAATACGGACTGCAGGGGCGGTTCGAACATCAGGTGGGCGAGCATCGCGCGATTGACGGGATTGGGCAGAACGGCGGGATCGTGTACGTGAATCTCGGACTGCAGAATGACATCGTCGAACCAAAGGCTGCGATGATCGCCTTCGTCCCAGATTTCCAGATGTGACTCGGCGTTTTCCTCGCGGTAGATGCAGCGCGCGGTCATCAGAGCAGGAACAGGGTTGCCAGGCCGAGGAAGGACAGGAAGCCGACTACATCAGTCACCGTAGTGAGCAATACCGACCCGGCCAATGCGGGATCTATGCCGACCCGTTCCAGCAACAGGGGCAAGAGCGAGCCGGTCAGGGCGGCGAACAACAGGTTGATGCTGATTGCCGCTGCAATCAACCAGGCGATTTCGATACTGTTGAACCAAACCCCGGCGATCACGGCGACCACGGCTGCCCAGATCAGGCTATTCAGGGTGCCTACCGCAAGTTCCTTGAGTACGAGAGCACGGGCATTTTTCGCACTGAGCTGGCCGAGTGCAATACCACGAATTGCCAGTGTAAGCGTCTGACTGCCGGCGATCCCACCCATACTGGCGACGATCGGCATGAGCACTGCCAGTGCGACGACCTTGGACAGGGTCTCCTCGAACTGCCCGATCACCCAGGAGGCAAGGAATGCCGTCGCCAGATTGATGCCCAGCCAGAGCGCGCGTCGGCGTGTGCTCGACAGTACGGGGGCGAACATGTCCTCTTCTTCCGAAAGCCCAGCGCGGCCCATGAACTGGTGTTCGCCTTCTTCGCGAATAACGTCGATGACGTCGTCCACCGTGATACGTCCGAGCAGGCGGCCTTCGATGTCGACGACCGGTGCTGACAAGATGTCGTGTGCCTCGAAGCGGCGTGCAACCTCGGTGGTCGACATGTCGGCGGGAATCGGTTGCATATTCAGGCTCATTGCCTCCGCGACCGTCTCCTGCGGGTCACGGGTCACCAGTTGCGACAACTGCAAGATACCCAGATAGCCGTCGTCTCGGTTGACGACGAACAGTTTGTCGGTGGAGCTGGGCACGGCCTCACCGAGGCGGCGAAGGTAACGCAGGACGACGTCGAGCGTGACCTCCGGTCGCACCGTCACGGTGTCGGTATTCATCAGGCCGCCGGCGGTGTCCTCGGAGTAGGAGAGTACGGCCTCCAGACGTTTGCGCCGTTGATCGTCGAGTGCGTCCAGCACCTCGGCAGTGATCGCCGATGGCATTTGCTGTACCAGATCGGCAAGGTCGTCGAGATCCAGGTTTTCGGTTGCCGCCAGCAGTTCTTCGGCATCCATGTGGCGAATCAGGGAGGCGCTGACCTCATCGGTCACCAGCAGTAGGATTTCGCCGTCGTGTTCCTCGTCGACCAGATTCCAGATGATCTCGCGCTCGGCCGGTGGCAGCGATTCGAGCAAATGGGCGATCTCAGCCGGTGCCAGGCTGCGCATCAGTGTCGATGCCTCGCGGATCGCGCCGGACGCGAGAATGTCCTGCAATCGTTGCAGGCGGGATTCTTCGCTGGATTCCACGGCGGCGCTCATGTGATCGACTCAGGCTTAAAGTTTGCGACTGCGCCAGAGTGTAGCAGCCGGGCTTTACGGTCGGGAGTCGGCAGCCTTTGTATCAGGTTCGCTCAGTGCGAGCGTGTCAGCTCTTCGAAGAGTTCCAAGGGGTCGGCCAGCTCGAGATTGTCGAATACTTGGTTGACCGCTTGCGAGAGGCGTTCGCCGTTCAATCGGCCCAGTTGCTCGCGCACGTCGAGTAGGGCCGAGGGCTGCATGCTGAACTCACGTAGGCCCATGCCGATCAACAGCGGCACGCAGCGGGCGTCGCCTGCCATCTCGCCGCACATGCCGACCGGTACGCCGACCGCCAAACCGGCATCAACCACCTCGCGGATCAAGCGCAGCACAGCGGGATGCCCGGGGTCATAGAGATAATTGAGTTCGTCGTCGACGCGGTCGATAGCCAAAGTGTACTGGATCAAGTCGTTGGTACCGATCGACAGAAAGTCCAGTCGCTGCGCGAAGGCCTGCGCGTTGAGTGCGGCTGCCGGCACCTCGATCATGCCGCCGATCGGGATGTCTTGGTCGAAGGCGATCCCTGCGTGCTTTAGCTCGTCCATCGCCTGATGGATGTGACGCTCAGCCTGCGCGATCTCCCACGTGCTGGTCAGCATCGGTAGCATGATACGCACCGGGCCGTAGGCGGATGCGCGCAGGATTGCGCGAACCTGCGGCATGAACAGCTCGGGTTCCTTCAGGCACAGTCGAATCGCACGTAATCCGAGCGCTGGGTTGCTGCCGCCGCCACGGCCGTCACCCGGTTGCTTATCGGCGCCGAGATCGAGGGTACGAATGGTAACAGGCCGCCCCTGCATGCCTTCGACCACCGCACGGTAGGTGGTGAAGTGTTCTTCTTCGTCCGGCGGTGACCGGCGGTTCATGTACAGAAACTCGGTGCGGTAGAGACCGATACCTTCCGCGCCGTTGGCGAAGGCGAGTTCGACATCGTCGGGCAGTTCGATATTGGCCAGGAGTTCGACGTTGATGCCGTCCGCGGTAACCGCTTGTCTGGTTGCTTGGCTTCGCAGTTGTTCGGCACGTGACAATTCTGCGGCACGGCGTGTGGCGAAATGCGCCAGCATGGCTCTGTCGCAGTCGGCCATGACAATCCCGTTTGCGGCGTCCAGTACCAGGCTTTCGCCATGCTGTAGACACTGTGTGGCGCCGCGCGCACCCACGATGGCCGGGATGCCCAGGCTGCGTGCCAGGATCGCGGTGTGCGACATCGGTCCCCCGTAGTCGGTGACGAAGCCGGCTATTTCCTGGTTTTTCATCAAAATGACGTCTGCCGGTGTGAGGTCTTCGGCAAGGACGATCTGGCCGCGCAATTCGTCGAACTGCGCCTGGTGTTGTTCCAGAAGAATACTGAGTATGCGGTTGACTACGTGGTCGAGGTCGTCGCGACGGGTGCGCAGATACGTGTCCTCCATTTTCTCGAACACCCGAATCAAGGAATCGCGGTGTAGCTGCAATGCCCATTCCGCACTCAGACCTTCGTTGCGGATCAGGTGAATGGGTTGGCCGGACAGGGCCTTGTCTTCGAGCATCAGCAGATGGGTATCGATGAACTCGGCAATGTCCGAAGGTGTATCGCCGGGGATCTGCCCGCGTACCTCGCGTAGCTGGCGGCCGGCGATTGCGATTGCGCCTTCGAACCGACGGACTTCGTCCTCGATGTGTTCGGTAGCGACCCAACTCGGTGTTACGCAAAGCGGCCCGCGACACAACAGAAAGGCATCGCCCAGCGCAACGCTGGCCGCCCCACCGACACCGATGCCGATGCAGGCGACCGTCATTCGCCTTCTCCGAATTTGTCGTCAATGAGCGCGACCAGGGCTTGCATGGCCTCCTCTTCGCCATCGCCGTCAATGGCGATATGCAATACCGTTCCCTGGCTGGCGGCAAGCATCATCACCCCCATGATGCTCTTGCCGTTCACGCTTTGCCCGTCTTTTTCCAGCGTGATGTTGGCACCGTAGCCGCTGGCGATGCTGACCAACTTGGCCGCGGCGCGCGCGTGTAGGCCGAGTTTGTTGCCGATGGTGATTTCGCGTGCAAGCATCAGGTGTTCTCCGGGGATGCGCCGACCGGGGTCATCGGGCAGGTCATGATGCCTCGCGTACCGCCCTCGGCGGCCTTGCTTGCCAGGGTGTCGAGGTCGTCTTCCGGATAATTGAACACGCGCAGCAGCATCGGCAGGTTGAGTCCCGACAACACGGTCGTCGATTTGCCGGCGCACGCGACCTCGCGGGCGATATTGTGGGGTGTGGCGCCGTATAGGTCCGTCAGGACCAGCACGCCGGCGCCGCGATCGAGCACCTTCAGCATGCTGACTGCACGTTCGCGCACCGCATCGAGCGCGGCGTCCGGCGGTACGTCGAGACATTTGATCGGCAGGGTGCTTTTGCCGATGATCCGGGTCGCGATATGCAACATCCCCGAACCGATGCCGGGATGGGTGATCAGCAGTACGCCGACGGTCATGACAATTCCCGGTGGCTGTGCACCACGCTGCGTCCCTGCGCGCTGAAAAATTGTGCGAGTTGTTCCACCAGATAGACTGAGCGGTGCTGGCCCCCGGTGCAGCCGATTGCAATGGTCAGGTAGCTGCGGCCCTCGGCCTCGAAACACGGCACCCAGCGGGCGAGGAAGTCGCTGATGTCGCTGAGCATGGAAGCAGCCTTGAGATCACGACTTAGGAATTCGGCAACGGCCTTGTCGCGTCCGGTATAGGGACGCAGATCGGGCTGCCAATGCGGATTGGGCAGGCAACGCGCATCGAACACGAAATCGGCATTACGTGGTACGCCGTGTTTGAAGCCGAAGGACTGCAACATGATGGACATTTCGCCGCGATCGCGTTCGGCCACCCGTGCGCGGATCAACTCGCGTAGCTCGTGCAGCGTAGTGCGGGTGGTGTCGATCTTGAGCCTTGCGAGATCGAGCAACGGCTCGAGCGTATCGCGTTCGAGCTGAATCGCCTGGTCGAGATCGTGATCGGCGTCGGTAAGCGGGTGTCGGCGGCGGGTTTCGCTGAAACGCTGCATCAGCACGTTGTCTTCGGCGTCGAGAAAAACCACCTCGCAATCCACGCCGTGATCGCGCAGTGCCTTGATCAGATTCGGTAATCGCTTGAGTTCGCTGCCGGGGTTGCGCGCATCGATGCCGACGGCGATTAGGTTGCGTGCCTTATCCGGATCGTTGCTTATGTCCCTTGCCAACGTTTCGAACAGACTGACCGGCAAGTTGTCGATACAGTAGTAACCGACATCTTCGAGAACCTGCAGCGCGATGCTTTTGCCTGAACCGGAAAGGCCGGTCACCAGGATGACGCGCGGTGGGTCGGAGCTGATGCTGCTATCGGGCATGCCGCTGATTATAGGTTGGTCACGGGGGCTTGCGAGATCGAAAAACCGAGGTTTGCCGTAACCTTTATTGGTCGAGGATCGCTTGTTGCTGGCGTTCGATCAACACCTCGGTAGCGTCGTAGCCCTTCAGTCGTAGTAAATGGTTGCGCACTGCGG
Organism: Chromatiales bacterium; assembly: GCA_028280505.1. Taxonomy (GTDB): domain Bacteria; phylum Pseudomonadota; class Gammaproteobacteria; order Chromatiales; family Chromatiaceae; genus Thiosocius. The sequence goes on from JANQLO010000057.1 coordinate 44,115, forward strand.
ATTCGACCAAAACCGAAAGATTGCGCCCCGGGGCGACCGGAACGGTGACCTGCGGGATGGACACGCCGAGTACGTCACGATTGGTGTGCGCGCCGGAGAGGCGGTCCATGCCCGAGATCTGCTCCGATGACATGCGTTTGAGATGCACGATAAGTCGCAGATATTTGGTGCGTTTGATCGAGCTGTCGCCGAACATCGCACGGATGTTGAGAATGCCGAGTCCGCGTACTTCCAAGAATTCGCGCAGCAGGGGTGGACAGGTACCGCTGATGATGTCCGGAGCGATGCGTGTGAACTCGGGCGCATCGTCGGCAACCAGGCGACTGCCGCGGGTGATCAGATCCAGTGCCAGTTCGCTTTTGCCCACTGCGGGATCGCCGGTCAGCAATACGCCCATGCCGAGCACCTCGAGAAAAACGCCGTGCAGCGTTGTCTTCTCGGACAGAAACAGCGAGGCGTAATACTGCAGATTGTCGAGTACCTGATTGTCGGGCAACGGCGAGCGCAGCAGCGCGACCTTGGCGTCATTGGCCATGCCGGGCAGTTCCGCCGCACCGGCAATATCGTTTACCAACACCACGGCGGCCGGTTGGTCGGAAAACAGTTGCTGCAATGCCTGAAGTCGGTTGGCCGGGCGCAGGGTGTTCAGATACTGCTCCTCGGCCGGACCGATGACCTGCACTCGGTTGGGATGGATGTAATTCAACGGACCGACAATGATGCCGGTGCTGGCTTCCGACGGGTCGGACAATAGGGGATTGTCCGCACCGGCTTCACCCGCAACCCAGCTCAGTTCGAGCCGGTCGCTTAGCGCGTCGTACAGATCGCGCACCCGGATGCTATGCGGCATGGGTATCGGCGTGTTTGGTCAGGATGTCCAGTGCTTCTTCGGACTCGGCGCTGCGCAGGCGTTGTCTGAGTCGCTCTTCGTTGAACATTCCGGCCAACCGGGCCAGCAACTGCAGATGCTCCTCATTGGCGTTTTCCGGTACCAGCAAGGCAAACACCAGATCGACCGGCTCGCCGTCGAGTGCATCGAACTCGACCGGTTCGGCGAGTCGCAAAAAGGCGCCGCGACATTGCTTGATTCCGGGCATACGGGCGTGCGGTAGGGCGACACCACCGGCCAGGCCGGTGCTGCCCAGGCGTTCACGCTCGAGCAGGCGTTCGAACACCTGCTCGGCGGTCGGTTCCTCGGCCAAGTCGGCGAGCAGGCGAGCGGCCTGTTCGAGCACGCGCTTCTTGCTCGATGCCGGGTCGCCGATGCTGACTCGTCGGGGTTCGAGGATACCGTTAGGTAACATGGTGAAACTGACTCCGGGTTATCCCGCGGCCTCGATCGATGATTCGCGATGGCCGTTGCCGCGATGGCTTTTGAGTTTTTCCTTGTGACGGATCACCTGGCGGTCGAGTTTGTCGACCAACGCGTCGATGGCGGCGTACATGTCTTGATGGACCGAATCGGCAAAGACGTCTGCTCCGGCAATATGTACCGTGGCTTCGGCCTTCTGGTTCAGCTTTTCCACGCTCAAGATGACATGAACATTGGTGACATGATCGAAATGCCGCTCGAGGCGGGCGATCTTCTCATCAACATAAGCACGCAGGGCGTCGGTGAGGTCGACATGGTGACCGGTCAGGTTGACTTGCATGGTCTTCTCCTTGCTGTTTAGCGCTCTTATGCCAAGCGCTTGCGTTCGTTCGACGGCGGAATGGCCATCGATTCGCGGTATTTGGCGACGGTCCGGCGGGCGACGTTGATTCCCTGGTCCGCCAGTATCGCCGCAATCTTGTTGTCGGATAAAGGCTTGTTTGGTTTTTCCGCACCGATCAGCTTTTTGATCAAGGCCCGGATCGCGGTCGCCGAGGCCTCGCCGCCGCTCGCGGTGCTGACGTGGCTGGAAAAAAAGTATTTGAATTCATAAGTACCGCGTGGGGTGTGCATGTATTTCTGCGTGGTGACCCGGGATATGGTCGATTCGTGCATCTCCAATGCTTCGGCGATGTCGCGCAACACCAGCGGCTTCATGGCTTCTTCGCCGTAGTCGAAGAAGTTGCGCTGAACGTCGACGATCCGGGTTGCCACCCGCAGCAGGGTATCGTTGCGACTCTGCAGGCTTTTGATGAACCAACGTGCTTCCTGCAAGTGGTTCTTCATAGTGACATTGTCGGCGCTGTTGTCGGCCCGGCGGATCATGCCGGCGTATTCGGCATTGACCCGCAGACGCGGCGCCGCATCGGGGTTGAGCTCGACACGCCATTGATTGTTGCGCTTATAGACGAAGACGTCGGGTTCAATATAGCTCGGCGCCTCCTGTGCGACGCTGGTGCCGGGACGCGGATTGAGCGAGCGGATCAACCCTATCACGGCCATCACGTCGTCGCTGTCGAGCTTGAGCTTGCGTCGCATTTGCGTTTCGTCCTGCTGTGCGAGCAAGTCGAAATGCGTATCGACCAGTTGAATCGCCTGTTCGCGCCAATCGAAATCCGCCGGTAGCTGGCGCAGTTGGATCAGCAGGCATTCGCGCAGGTCACGGGCAGCGATCCCCGCAGGATCGAAGGCCTGGATGCGGTGCAATACCGCCTCGACCTCTTCGATTTCGACATCGGGATCGTCCATGGCCGTGACGACGTCTTCCAGCGGCGTGGTCAAATAGCCGTCTTCGCTGATGCCGTCGATGATCGCCTCGGCGATGGCGAGGTCGGTCGGGCTGAAAGGTGTCAGCTGCATCTGCCAGATCAGGTGGTCCTGCAAAGATTCGCCGCTGCTTTGTTGGCTGAGAAAATCCTGGCCGTCATCGCTCGGTGCCGGGGCGGTGCCGCTGCTCGGGGTGACGCTATCGTAAATATCGTCCCAGACGGTGTCGACCGGTAGCTCGTCCGGCATCGATTCGGCCTCGATCTTGATCTCGCTTTCGTTGTTGGGATCGTTCGTCCCGTTGGCGTTCGTCTCCTGGCCGTTGAAATCCTCGCTCTTGTTTTTGTCGTTGGCGGTGTCGTCTCGGCGTACACCTTCTTCTTCGGTCTCGAGCATTAAATTGGACTCGAGCGCCTCCTGGATCTCCTGTTTGAGGTCGAGCGTCGACAACTGCAACAGCTTGATTGCCTGCTGCAGCTGGGGGGTCATGGTCAGGTGTTGGCCCAGTCGAAGCTGGATCGTGGGCTTCATTGGGTCGTTATCTGGTACGAATCTTGTTTAACATCCATAGGTATCATTCTAGCGCAACTCGGGAAGGGTCAAGGCCAGAGGGCCTGCGGTGTCTTTGACGCCGGTCACGCGCGTACGACGCGTGAATCTTGCGTCATTATTCGGGTTGTGCTTTACAGTTTGAAATTCTCGCCCAGATAGACTGCGCGAACCTCATCATTTTCCAGGATTTCCTGTGGCGAGCCGAGAGCCAACACGCTGCCCTCGTTGATGATGTAGGCCCGGCTGCAGATGCCCAGGGTTTCACGGACATTGTGGTCAGTAATAAGAATCCCAATTCCGCGTTCGGCGAGTTGGGCGACAATGCGCTGGATGTCGACGACGGAAATCGGATCGACCCCAGCGAATGGCTCGTCGAGCAGGATGAAACGCGGTTCGACGGCCAGCGCCCGAGCAATTTCCAGTCGTCGGCGTTCACCACCGGACAGGCTGATCGCCATGCTGTCGCGAAGCTGGCGGATGCCGAATTCGTGTAGCAGGGTTTCGGTCAGTTCGGCACGTTCCGCGCGGTTGAGGTCGGCGCGGGTCTCGAGGATGGCGAGGACGTTTTGTGCCACTGTCAGACGACGGAATATCGACGGTTCTTGCGCCAGATAACCCAGGCCGAGACGGGCACGGGCGTGCATGGGCTTGTCGGTGAGGTCCTCTTCGCCAAGGGTTACGCGACCCTGGTCTGCCGGGATGAGCCCCGCCATCATGTAAAAGGTCGTGGTTTTGCCGGCGCCGTTGGGTCCGAGCAGACCGACGACCTCGCCGGGATTGACGTGCAAGGTCACACCGTTGACGACCGCCCGCCCGCGGTAGCGTTTCACCAGATCTTCTGCAGCGAGATGGTTCATGCAGCCGAAAAGCTTGGCCTATTTGCCGGGTGCCTCGATCGAGATGCGGACGCGCTGTTTGCCGCTTGCTGCGGCCCCGGCCTTGACCACCGCGCGCACCCGATCGTAAACGATGCGATCGCTGCGCATGCTGTCTTTGCCCTGAACTAAAACGGCATCGCCGATCAATACCAGGTTCTCGCTGGCAACCTCGTATTCGACCTGCTTGGCTTCGCCGTCGACCAGGCCGCGTTCGGTTTGTTGGCGAAACTTGACCGGTTTGCCCTCGGCAACGATTTTCGAGGGTTTGCGATCGACATGACTTACCGTAACCACGTCGGCCAGCAGGTGGATGGTGCCTTGACGCAGGTCGACATCGCCACGATAGATACTGATGCCTTTGGCCTCGTCGATGTCAACGCTGTCGGCAGCCAATTCGATCGGTTGATCACGGTCGGATTCGAGCGCAAATGCTGCCGACAGAAGTGTCAGCAACAGTGCGGTGAACAGGGCGTTAGCGCGGAACATAATAGCCTTTTACCTGGGACAAGAACTTAAGCCGTGACGGCGGACGCAGCCAAGCCTGCATGCCGACTGCGTCGAGCGTATCGGTATCGGTTTCTACCCTAACCTTTTCGTCGGTCTCCGCATAGTCTTGCCGAGGTTGAACCCGCATTTCGCGAGTAACCATCCGTACCGGCGGGCTGTTGGCATGTGCGGCCCGGGTGACGACGACCTCGCCGCTCAAGAGTACCAGGCTGCCGTCGGCCGACATCCAGGCCCGTTCGGCATCGATCTCCCACGGTGGTTGCTCGCCCTGAAACACCGTCAGTTGCGGACGTTCGAGTTCCGTGGTTTCGTCGTCGTTGAAGTGTCGCAACACGGTGGCGCGTAATCGATGCGCGGGTTGTCCGGCCTCGGTCATACGCGTGACGTCCAGGCCGGTGACGGTATAGTCGATTTCGCGAGGGCCCTGTTGGGAAAGGTGGGCGGGTTCGGTGGGTTGTTGGCGGTCTACCAACCACCAGCTGAACACCGCGGCAGCGATCAGGATCAGTGCCAGAGTCGGCCGATAACGCCGCATCGGTCAGTTCAGGTAGATCGACAACGCGTCGTCGAGCGTGCCTTGGGCATCCATGATCAATTCGCTGACCTCGCGAGCGGCGCCACGCCCGCCACCGCTGGGCGTGACCCAATGCGCATGTTGCTTGGTCAGGGGATGGGCATCCTGTACGGCGATTGCCAAGCCGACCCGGGTCATGATCGGCAGGTCGACCACGTCGTCGCCGACATAGGCGATCTGGGCGTCACCGAGGCCGGTCAGCGCTTTGAGTTCCTCATAGGCGGGGAGCTTTTCACGTTTTCCTTGGTAGACATGTTCGATACCGAGGCTGGCCATGCGGATGCGTACGACTTCCGACGTGCGCCCGGTAATGATGCCGATTTGGACTCCTGAATGTTGCAGCATCACCATGCCGTGACCGTCTTTGGAGTTGAACTCCTTATATTCTTGCCCATCGTCGCCGATGAATAGGCCGCCATCGGTGAGTACGCCGTCGACGTCGAATATGACCAATCGGACAGTGGCCGCTTTTTGTCTTATATCCTGCATGGCTTGTTGATCCTTCGTTCACATCACACCGGCACGTAGCAGATCGTGCATGTTCAGGGCGCCGCAAAGTCGCCCGCTGTCGTCAATGACCAGTAAGGCGTTGATCTTGTTGTTTTCCATCATATTAAGCGCCTCTACCGCCAGGCGTTCGTGCGTGATCCGCTTACCGCCCGGCGTCATGACATCGGCGACCACAGCATTGCGTACGTCGATGCCGCGATCCAGACAGCGCCGCAGGTCACCGTCGGTGAAGATGCCCACCGCATGGCCGTCGTCGTCGACCACCGCGGTCATGCCCAGCCCTTTGGCCGTCATTTCCACCAGCGCGTCACGCACCGAGGCTTCGACGCCGACCGTCGGAATCTGCGTACCTTTGTGCATGACATCGTACACGTGAAGTAGCAGCCGGCGACCGAGGCTGCCACCGGGATGTGACATCGCGAAGTCCTCGGCGGTGAAGCCACGCGCTTCCAGCAGCGCGATTGCCAAGGCATCGCCCATCACCAATGCTGCAGTGGTGCTCGCCGTGGGCGCCAGATCCAGCGGACAGGCCTCTTTGGCAACGCTGACGTCGAGATTGACGTCAGCCTCTCGTGCGAGCGATGAATTGGCGTTACCGGTCATGCTGATCAGCGGTGCGCCCATCCGCTTGATCAAAGGCACGATGGTCGCGATCTCTTGGGTTTCGCCGGAATTCGACAACACCAATACAACGTCTTGGGCGGTGATCATGCCGAGGTCGCCGTGGCTGGCTTCGCCGGGATGGACGAAAAACGCCGGGCTGCCGGTGCTGGCCAGTGTCGCGGCGATCTTGCCCCCGATATGCCCGGACTTGCCCATACCGATAACCACGATGCGGCCGCTGCAGGCCAGCATATGGCGGCAGGCGGCGACGAAATCGTCGTTGATGCGTGATTGCAGCGCGCCAACCGCGTCGCCTTCGATGCGGATAACGCTGGTGGCGGCCCGGATCAGGTCTGCGGCTTCGGTTCCCATGGCGGTTTTTTCGTCTCCTTCAGGCGGCACCGGTTTGCCATAGCAGCCAGGCCTGGTAGGCAATAAAGCAGGTCAATAGCAGCCCGCCTTCGAGCCGGTTGATCACCCCGTGGGTCTGTGAACTGCGGCCCATCACGAACAGCGCCAGGGTGAGCGCCAGCATAACGAGCATGTCGCGACTCAGCACCTCCGGGGGAATCAGGCCCGGTGCCAACAGCCCCGGTACGCCAAGCACCGCGAGTAGATTCCAAATGTTCGATCCGACGACGTTGCCGATCGCCAGATCATGTTCGTTCTTCAGCGCACTCATTACGGCGGCGGCCAGTTCCGGCAGGCTGGTTCCAACGGCAACGATGGTCAAGCCGATCACCAGATCGCTGACGCCGAAAGCGGTTGCGACCTCGACTGCGCCCCAGACCAGCATACGCGAGCTGATGATCAACACCACCAGGCCGATCGCGAACCAGAAAATGGACGCGCCGGTACCGACATCGCCCGGGATTTCGGCCTCCATTTCGACCGCCAGCGGGTCGTTGTCGCGTCGGTTCAAACCGATGCGTACGAGCAGCAACATGCTGATGACCAGCCCGAGCAGCAACAAAATGCCGTCCAACTGGTCGAGATCGCCGTCCCACAACAACAGAAAGGCGCCGATACTCACTGCGAGCAACAGCGGGTACTCCCGCCGCAGCATGTCCGATTGTACGGTCAGCGGCGCGATCAGCGCCGTGGTGCCGAGGATCAGGGCGATGTTGGCGATATTCGATCCGATCGCGTTGCCGATACCGATACCCGGGTTGCCCTGCCAGGCGGCCATCCCAGAGACCAATATTTCCGGTGCCGATGTGCCGAAACCGACCACCGTTAGGCCGATCAGCAATGGCGGTACACCGAGGTTTCGGGCCAGCGCCGCAGCACCGATGACAAAGCGGTCGGCGCCCCACACGAGTAGCGTCAGACCTACGATGATGGCGGCGGAGGCGAGCAGCATGATGATACGACAGCGGGGGTCACGCGGCGGATTCGGAGCGCGAATTGTCGCGGAACCGCCGCCGCTTGTCCAAACCGTGAGTCAGTGCGCCCGTACCTTGGTACGGCCGCAGCGCGTGCAACGGTAGCGCGTTACCAGTTTGCCGAGCTTGACGTCGAATACCGATTCTTTGTCGATCACCCACTTGTGGTGGCCATTACGGCACAGCGTATCGCCGCGATGACGCTCACTCGCCTTGGGTTTTTTGAACGGTAGAATCTGGGCCATTGGGATCGGTGTGCATCAGGGGGTGTGCGATGGCCGAGTTTAACCCCGAAGGTCGCTTTTTGCTCGGTACCATGGGTTGGCTGCGTGACGATTGGCATCAAACCTATTATCCGGACGATTTGCCCGAGGATTGGCGGCTGAGCTATTACGCGAACGATTGCGATGCCGTGCTTTTGCCGCACGTGGCCTGGCAGCGGGATGATGAGGTCCACGGGGCGATGGCCGATGAGGCGCCGCCGGCCCTGCACTTTTTCTTGCTCGACGGGCCGGATGATCCGGGCGTCTTCCCATTGTTTCCACTCGAACGTACGGCACTGTTGGTCGAGCGGCCCAGGCCATCGATCGGCGGTTTTGCGCAATGGGTGGCGGATGGCCTGGATCGTTGGGTCGCTCCGGCGGGTGACGCTCTAGCCCAGCGCTGGTGGGTCGATGCAATGGATCTGCGTGCGTTACGTGAGCGAGCGGTGACATTGGATCCGAGAACTCAGGCCTTATTGCTCGATGGGCCCGGTGCCGATCCCGGCAGGATGGCCGAACTGCGAACCCTTTTGCAGCTACTCGGACGTCAGTAGTCGCGACGAGTGCCAACGCGTGTATTCAACACCGAACTTGACGCGATTTCGGCGGCTCCCCAGAATGCAGGGCTTGTCATGGCAACGCGTCTGTCACGGCACGGACACGAAGTACCGGCGCAGCACCACCGCCTAATAACATCACCAATGAGTCGACCCCCTCCATCTGAAGACATTTTGGTCCGTATTCGAGGCCTGAAGTTTTATCGTGGCCAGCGGGCCATCTTCGATGGCGTGGATATCGATATCCCGCGCGGCGGGGTGACGGCCATCATGGGGCCTTCCGGCACCGGTAAGACCACGTTGTTGAAACTGATCGGCGGGCAGCTGACGCCTGATGCCGGCACCATTGAAGTCGATGGCCAAGAGGTCCATGCGCTGTCGACGCGCGAACTCTACCGGTTGCGCATGCGTATGGGCATGCTGTTTCAGAGCGGTGCGTTGCTGACCGATCTGAACGTATTCGACAATGTCGCGTACCCGTTGCGTGAACACACCAAGCTGAATCCCTCGATGACTCGCAAGCTGGTGCTGATGAAGCTCGAAGCGGTCGGTTTGCGTGGGGCACACCAATTGATGCCGAGCGAATTGTCCGGCGGTATGGCACGTCGGGTCGCATTGGCACGTGCCATCGCGCTGGACCCGATGATGATCATGTACGACGAGCCCTTCACCGGCCAGGACCCGATTTCGATGGGTGTGCTGGTGCAACTGATCCGACGGCTCAACGACGCGGCACGTATCTCCAGTATCGTGGTTTCGCATGATGTGGCCGAAACCTGCGAGATTGCCGATCTGGTGTACGTCATTTCGAACGGTAAGGTGATCGAGTCCGGTTCGCCGCAGGCTTTGCACGAAGGCGGCGGCGAGTGGACGAGACAGTTCATGGGGGGGCTCGCGGATGGTCCCGTGCCTTTTCACTACCCGGCGCCGGGGCTCGAAAGCGATTTGTTCGGAGAGTCGGCCTGATGGATTGGCTGGCGGCACTGGGGCGTGGTGGCTTGGCGGTTTCGGCCCGCTTGGGACGGGCGAATCTGCTGATGTTGGCGATGCTCGGCGGCTTGGCCGAATTGGTGCGTCGACCGCGCTTGCTGTTGGAACAGTTGATGTCGGTCGGCGTGCTGACCGTACTGATCATCGCCGTGTCCGGGGTTTTCGTCGGCATGGTGCTGGGTCTGCAGGGGTATTACATTCTTTCGCGATTCGGTGCCGAGGCCACGTTGGGCGTCATGGTTGCTGCATCTTTGGTACGCGAGCTGGGCCCGGTGGTGACTGCGCTGTTGTTCGCCGGACGCGCCGGTTCGGCTCTGGCTGCCGAAATTGGTCTGATGAAAGCGACCGAGCAGTTGTCCGGTCTCGAAATGATGGCGGTCAATCCGCAACACCGGGTGCTGACGCCACGCTTGGTTGCCGGTATTTTGTCCATGCCGTTGCTGGCGGCCTTGTTCAGCATGCTCGGTGTATACGGCGGTTGGTTTGTGGGAGTCGGTCTGCTGGGCGTGGATGACGGCACTTATTGGGCGCAGATGCAGTCGCAGATCGATTGGTACGAGGACGTCGGCAATGGTGTGATCAAATCGGTGGTGTTCGGTGTGGTATGTACCTGGATTGCGATTTTCCAGGGTTACGATTGCGTGCCGACGTCCGAGGGGGTGAGCCGGGCGACCACGCGTACGGTGGTGCATTCATCGCTTGCGGTATTGGGGCTGGACTTCGTGTTGACCGCGCTGATGTTCAACTGATTGTCGAGTGCGGACTGGAACTGGATATGTCGAAAACGAGACAAATAGAAATATGGGTTGGTGCCTTCATTGCAGCGGGCTTTCTCGCGCTGTTCTTTCTCGCTATGCAGGTCAGCAATCTGGGTACGGTGAACTCGGGCGATTCGTATACGGTGTTGGCGCGTTTCGATAACATCGGCGGATTGAAGGTGAAATCGCCGGTGACCCTCGCCGGGGTAGAAGTCGGTCGTGTTCTGGATATTTATTATGATGCCGAGGATTTTCGGGCGGTTGCCGTTTTGGGGATTTATTCGCAGTACGACACCATCCCGGATGATACTTTCGCCAAGATCCTGACCGCCGGATTGCTCGGCGAACAATATGTCGGCCTGGACCCTGGCGGCAGCGAGCAGGTGCTTAAAGAGGGCAGCGAAATTGCCGTTACCCAATCTGCGCTGGTGCTGGAAGAGGTCATCGGGCAGTTTATTTACGGCAAGGCACAGGAAGGAGCGAACTGATGCGTACATTCAAACCTGCGTGCGGCTGGTTGGTCAGCCTGTTGCTGTTGTCTACCTATTCCTTTGCGGTTGCCGCGATCGAGGACCCGCAGCAAATGGTGCGTTCGACCGCCGACGGCGTGTTGGCCCAGCTCACCGAACGTAGGGCCGAGCTCGAGGCTGATCCAACGTTGATCTACCCGCTGGTCGAAGAGACGGTACTGCCGCATTTCGATTTTCGTCGAATGTCGCAGTCGGCAATGGGCCGTTTTTGGCGCAGGGCTACCGAAGAACAAAAGGTCGGTGTCACGGAGCAGTTCCGAGAGCTGCTCGTCCGAACCTATGCCACGGCGTTGCTCGGCTATTCGGGCCAACGGATCGAGTATCTTCCGGTGCAGTACCGCGAAGGTGCGACCGAGGTCATGATTCCAACCCGTTTGTCGGCCTCAAACGCACCGCCCATCCCGGTCAATTATCGGTTGCGGCTCGGTGAAGGCGGCAAATGGTTGGTTTACGATGTCGTCATCGACGGTGTGAGCCTGATCACCAATTATCGCAGCCAGTTCACCACAGCCGTGCGTCGCGGCGGTATCGATGGGCTGATCAGCTCGTTGGCGGACAAAAACCGCCGCACCGAGAAGTGAGTCAGGCCCACTTGAGCTCTGTGGGTGATGATCGCTGGTCGCTTGTCGGTGACCTTGATTTCAACTCGGTCCCCGACGTTTGGCGAGAGCTGGAAAAAACACTGCACGCCGGCGGCCGGATGACGCTGTCGCTTGCCGAGACGCGGCATGCCAATAGTGCCGGGCTGGTGTTGTTGATCGAAGCTTTGGATGTCGCCCGGCGCAACGGATGCGAGCTACGCCTGACCGACGTGCCGGCCGATCTCATGGATCTGGCCCGTATGTCGCAGTGCGAGCATTTGCTCGCCTGATTTTTCTGCCGGCGGCACGATGCTGCCGTCGCCCTCCCGCAGTTCTTCGATTTTCTTTATCATTGATACCCTTTGCCCTGAATCGTGCGATCTCTCACTAAATCATGGATAAGCTGATCATTACCGGCGGTAAGCCCTTGTCCGGCGACGTGCGGATTTCCGGTGCCAAAAATGCCGCGCTGCCGATCCTGGCGGCCACCTTGCTGGCCGAAGATCCGATGGTGATCGGCAACATCCCGCACCTGCGGGACATTACCACTACGATGGAGCTGCTCGGGCGCATGGGGGTTAATCTCCTGGTCGACGAGAAAATGCGAGTCGAGGTCGACGCCGGTAATATCGAACACCCGTTCGCGCCTTACGAATTGGTGAAAACCATGCGCGCGTCCATTTTGGTGCTGGGACCGTTGCTGGCACGTTGTGGCGAGGCGGATGTATCGCTGCCGGGCGGTTGTGCCATCGGCTCGCGTCCGGTCGATCTGCATATCGAAGGCCTGCGGGCCATGGGCGCTGAAATCTCGGTCGACGGTGGCTACATCAAGGCGCGTGCCGGTCGTTTGAAGGGCGTGCGTCTGGTGCTCGATATCGTGACCGTAACCGGTACCGAGAACCTGATGATGGCCGCAACCCTGGCCGACGGGGTGACCGTCATCGAAAATGCCGCACGCGAGCCCGAAGTAGTCGATCTGGCCAATTGTCTGAATGCCATGGGCGCCAAAGTCCATGGTGCCGGCACGACGACAATAGAGATCGAAGGTGTGAAGTCCCTGCGGGGCACGCAATACGACGTACTGCCCGATCGAATCGAGACCGGCACGTTTCTGGTCGCCGGCGCGATCAGTGGCGGTCGGGTACATGTGCGCGATACCAATCCCGGTCTGCTGGATGCTGTGTTGCAAAAACTGCAAGAGGCCGGGGCTGAACTCGACGTGGGTGAGGATTATGTCTCGTTGGATATGCAGGGGCGTCGGCCACGGGCGGTCAATGTACACACGGCGCCCTATCCCGCGTTTCCAACCGATATGCAGGCCCAGTTCACGGCGCTGAATAGCGTTGCTGAAGGTGTCGGCACCATCACCGAGACGGTGTTCGAGAATCGTTTCATGCACGTGCAGGAACTGCAACGGATGGGTGCAAACATCAAGCTGGAGGGCAATACCGCGATCTGCAGCGGCATTCCGCGCTTGACCGGGGCACCGGTAATGGCGACTGATTTGCGCGCATCCGCGAGCCTCGTATTAGCCGGCCTGGTCGCCAACGGTGAAACCGTGGTGGATCGTATTTACCACGTCGATCGAGGCTATCAGAACATCGAAGACAAGTTTGCCGGTCTGGGTGCGCAGATTCGCCGGGTACCGGGTTGAGATCACGAGTATGGCTGTAGCAGCAATCGAATCGCCGTTGGCCATTGCCTTGTCCAAGGGGCGTATTTTCAAAGACACCCTGCCACTGTTGAAGCAGGCCGGAATAGAGCCATTGGACGATCCCGAGACCAGCCGCAAGCTGATCCTCGATACCACCCACCCGCAGGTCAAGTTCGTGTTGATCAGGGCAACCGACGTGCCGACTTATGTGCAATGGGGCGCGGCTGACCTCGGGGTGGCGGGTAAGGACGTTCTGATGGAGCATGGGGGCGATGGCCTGTATGAGCCCTTGGATTTGCGTATCGCACGTTGCCGCATGATGGTCGCCGGCCGTTCGGGTACCGATATCAGTGCCCGCCGGGTGCGCGTGGCGACCAAATACGTAAACGCCGCACGCACCTTTTTCGCCGCGCGTGGTCAACAGGTTGAGGTGATCAAGCTTTACGGCTCCATGGAGCTGGCGCCGCTGGTGGGTTTGTCTGATTTAATCGTCGA
>JANQLO010000083.1 GCA_028280505.1 Chromatiales bacterium
CAAGCCGCTTGGCGACATGCTACACCCACGTAAGGACCGACCACCGGACCCTCAGATGACTTTCTCAATGAGGGCCGCGTAAGTGGGACAGCAGTGGGTCTAACCCCTTTTCCTTGGCCGTTTTTTCCTGACCAGAGAAATAAATCTGCCCCCTTTTTGCTCTTAGGGGTACTCATCTATTCTTACTTGAATCTCGCTTGCTTTATCTATCAGAGTACCAATCACTACCAAGCAATTATCGTGTGTATCAAAAACGGCCCAGGTGCTATCTTTATCCGTCAAGAAATACTCGAAGAACCGCAACTCTTTCAACAAAGCAATAAACCGATCTATATCCCCAAAAAAAACAGGCCAAGGCGGACTCGCGTCATCAGTTGGAACAAAAAATACGGATTCATCCCTCTCAACTAGATCACCGACTATCGATAATCCATCGCGACTCCCATATTGGATAGCAACCGCCTCCCCCCTAAGACTCTCCCACCACCATTGTCCCGCTGAATGGCCAATGAAAGTGTCCCGCAATTGCCTAATTGCTGACGAAGCGTCATCGCCATGCATTTCCAGAATTTCATGCGAAGACGCAACACTCCGGATTTCCTTAAGCAACTCCTGGTCAATCATTGATTTTTCCTGTCGGGGCGTGACGGGTGTCTCGGACCGTCATACGGAATGTTTCCTCGTTTTGCCCCCCCACTTCCGCGCTTACCGGCAGACTGCCAACTGATATGCTGGGTGTCATGATGCGGCCCAGGAGACTTGTGTGGACCATCGTATCCCACCTTTGCTCCACCTGGTCCTTTAAACTCAACAACCGTTCCAGTGGTTTTATCAACCTTGCTGAATTGCACTTTTGATGGATCGATCATGCCTGCATTTTCGAATCCCTCTCTACGAGCTTGATCAAAGTTTTTCCCTCTCTTTGCAGCAGAAATCTTAGCTGCTTGCTCCGCCGCATCTCTGGCAGCCTTTCTACCTAGCGTTTTAGCTGCACCACCCACACTAATCGGCACCGAAACACCGGTAGTGTGTTCAATTGCAAGAGTAACCAACTCCTTAACAATAAATACGGCAAATACCGGCAATTCCCCGTCGGGATCGATGTATTTGTAGGGATTATTATTGGCATACGCATACCGATTGAACGAATGCACCGGACTATCTTCGATCCAATAAACTGGATCGACCGCCAGAAAACGACCCGCCTCGGGGTCGTACCAACGCGCACCGAAATACGACAGAGACATCGCTTCGTCGTGGGCATGCCCCGTGTACCACAGCCGCTGATCCTCAGCCTCGGTCGGCGTAAGGCGCTTGAAGCCGTAAGGCTCGTATTCCTCTCGCCAGGCCAATTGACCTGATGCATCGGTTGCCGCGATCACCGAGCCCAGATGGTCGGTGTGCAGGTAGGTCCGTTTTTCGGCCGCGCCTGAGACCGACGCAAACGCAGCTAGACAAAACACGCCCAGCAGGTAAACAAATGCGCGCATCATCATTCGGGACGTTTTCGTGGTGATTTGATTATTGCCATCAAGCACATCGACTGTATTGAACATGTTGAAACGCTCCTTAGTGCAACAGCAGATGCAGAATGGGTATCAGATAGGCCGCCGTTTCCGACGGTGACGGCCCGGTGGATACCGCGACCGAGACGACCATAGTGCTGGATGTTTGGCGCTCGCCGTCGCTGGCCGTAAGCGTGACGGTGAAATCTCCCGGCGTATCATAGGTATGGTAGGCCAAGACACCGGTTTTGACGGTGCCGTCACCGAAGTCCCAATGGAAGGTCAGCACGTCACCGTCCACATCCTGCGACTGTGAGGCATCGAATCGGATACTCCGCCCCTGCATGGCATTTTCGGCACCGAGGGCGTGGATCACCGGCGGCAGGGGCGCACTGTTGACACCCGAGGCTGACCCTACCAGTTGCCCATCGAGATAGATGTTCTCGGTGTTGATCCGGCCCGTGGGATCCATTTCGGCCAACAGATGGCCGTCCCGGTTGTAGAAAAAGTATGTCGTGCCCTGATCGGTGTCGCGGACCGCGAGACGGTTCTCGCCATCGTAGAGGTAGTCGATCGTCTGCCCCACGGATGCGGTGACGAGATTGCCGGCCTCGTCGTAGTCGTAAGTGTCCGCATTGCGGCCTGATACATTGCCGTAGCCGTCGTAGTTGTACACGAGCGGCAATGCGGTATCGATGGACATGAGTCGATTCGTACCGTCATAGACGTAGGTGGCGCCCTGCCCGCCGATGATCGTTGAACGAATGTTGCCCACGGCATCGTAGCCGTAACTCGCGTTACCCCAGGGACCGCTCGCTGAGACGAGTCGGTCGAGACCGTCATAGTTCAACTGATAGGCTTGTGAGGGGCTTAACACCTTATCGTGCAAACTGGTGAGGTTGCCGACCTGGTCGTAGCCGTAGTTGAGGTCGATCAGACT
The DNA here is from genome assembly GCA_028280505.1 of Chromatiales bacterium. GTDB lineage: Bacteria > Pseudomonadota > Gammaproteobacteria > Chromatiales > Chromatiaceae > Thiosocius. The sequence continues at coordinate 2,446 of JANQLO010000083.1, forward strand.
GCCGCCGTTGGTGGTTTTGATCGAGCTGAGCCAGAGCCGCTGGACAGACTGTGTGTAGTCCGTCCTGACACCGTTTTCGAATTGCAGCGATTGGAGCCTGCCGGAAGGGAAATGCGTCGCGGCGGTCACGAAAGGGGCCGCCTTTGTCGACCGGCCAAAGCCGTCCGGCGAGTAGTCGATCATCCTGCCGCTGGGATAGTGTATTTCGGCCACACTGCCCAGATCGTCCAAGACGTAGGATATGTCGAATACCTTGGTGCCCTGCGTACCGACTATCGACAAGCGCTCGGAGCGCAATCGGTCATTGTTGTCGTAAGTAAACGACTTGTTGATGCTACCGAAATCGACCTCGACGAGGTTGCTGTTCTTGTCGTACGTCCTTACGACATCCGGTGTACCCGCTTCGGCGTAATTGATCCACGCGAGGCGATTCAGGCCGTCATAGCCGAAGGTCGTGGTACCCATGGCGTTGACACGCCGGCTGGTCATATTGCCGAGTTGATCGCGTCCGAAGGTAACCCGGGTGGTCTCGGGATCGTTGCGTTCGATCAGTTGGTAACGCCCGTTGTATTTGAAGGTACGCGTGATCCCACCCTGGACAACCGAGCGGATGTTACCCAAGCGGTCCCGGTTGATCACGGTGGCGATACCGTGCGGCGCATCGACACGGATCAATTCCTTATCGTCGGGGTTTCCGAACGACCGGTAGGAGTAGGTCGTGGTATGACCACGCTGATTGGTGATCGCGACCTTGTTACCCGGCAGGTAGGCGTGCGATGTATAGGTGCTGTCCGCAAAGGTCGTTCTGAGTACCCTGCCCGTCGGATCGTAAGTGAACGTCACGCCCTGCGCCGAGTTCGGCAGCGATTTGAACACCAGGCGGCCTTCGGCATCGTAACGATAGGTCACGACGATCGATTCACCGGTACTGGTATCCGTCCGGGTGCGCCTGTCGACAAGCCCGAGGATGTTGTATTCCCGGGTTTCGCGGAATCGGCCTTGTGTGAATACCAGTGATTGCGTCACACCGTTACTCACCGGTCGGCTCAGGGCTGCATCGGCGCCCTCAGGATAATTGACACCGCTGAGGCGAAACAGGGCATCGTAGCCAAAGCCCGTGACGATGCCTTCGCCGTCAGTCCGCATGGCGACGGTACCGTTGTTGTTGACCGCTTGGTATTCGGTGACCCCTGCCGGAAGATCGGTGCGTTGCGGCAACCCCCTCTTATAGTCCGAATAACGGGTAACCCATCCGCGCGCGTTCGTCTCCTGGGTCACTTGGCCCTTACCGTCATACGTGTAGGCAGTGTGTATCGCACCACTGGAGCAACCCGAGAAAATACTGTAAGTGCCGAAAAGGCACTCGTGGGTCATATTGCCCCTGGTATCGAATCCACGATCGACCAACACGATGTCGGTAGTACCCTCGACGTCGTGCACCTCCTCTTTTTCGACTTGATTTACAATCCATCGATCCTTATTGGCAAAAAAGTCGCGGTCGGTCCTTTTTGTGCTTTGCCCTGATTCTAAAATCCGACCGAAATTGCCGTAATCGTCGATGTCCAGGTTTTCAGTGACGTACTCGGTGCCGTCCCGTGTCACGGTATGTTTCTTGAGGTAAGGAATGCCGCCCGAGTAATCGGTCAGCCCTCTCGGGTACTGGACATAATCGGCAACCGTGCCGGCCTGAATATCCCAAGCGAATACCTCTTTTTGTCGCTGATTCGGCGATGTGCAACCGCCTACGCAAATCCCGGCGCCCGTATGTGCACAACTGTTACCACTGCTACCCGCGTCACAAATGAACCGGCTGTGCAACATACCTGTACGCCATACACCATTCCCTCCCGGCGTAGTCGCGGCCGCCTGAAAACCATAGTGCCGATAGATAACGGTGGACTCCGGCCCTTTGACCGTTGTCTGATCCAAATCTCCTGCAACAAAGTTTTCATGTCCAGGGCTGTAGTCATAGTCCCAAATCGCTAGCGGTACGGAAGCGTCCCCGGAAACCTCCATTCGTTTCACTGCGGAAGAAAGGAAACCCGGCGTAAACTGCTCTTCTAAATAGGTAAACGTCGACTGCTTTCCAAACGGATCGACAATCTCTTCGATATTGCCGAAACCGGGATTACTTTGGCTGGTTTCATACTTGTACTGCCACTTAGACCCATCGGGTCGAGTCACTTCCTTGAGGTAATAGTTATGATCACTGGGATAGGCCAAGCTGTAGCTAAATTGCCAAGTTTTATTGTCATAACTAATCGACTTAAGGCGTACATGATCTATTCGCTCTACATGTATATCGTAGTATTTAAATTCAACAGTGTTGGAATTCGATAATGTAATTTTCCTAATTAAAGGGTATTTATTTGATGCACTGAATGGCTCACCATCACCGTAATACGAGAAAGACGCGTAGTTTCCGTTTTTATCCGTTATTTTCTTGACATACCATTCCGCCTTGCCATTGATTTTCTTGGATATCTCATAGACGGTCCCATCCGGCGATTTAACGATGAACTCGGTGTCGAGTGCATTGTACTGACATTTTACAATCCAACGATCCGCAGAGACGTAAAAATTTGCTGGACTATAGTTGCTTCCGTAGATTCCGGACTGGCCTCCATCCGGCCGCCTCAAAGGCACCCGTCGACCATCCGACAACTCTAATACCGGGTTGTCTGAAGCCTGATTCACCTCATCATCTGAGCCACAATGCCAGTTGGACCAGGGGCCGAGAATACGACCAAAATGAAATTTCCATCCAGCGCCGACAATAGATCTATGAGTACTACCCGGAAGGCTCCCGTTTCTTGATGTGTAAGAGCGCGCAATGGCAAGTTCAAAACCGCCGTCGCCGATCACTTTCAAATCGACGTTCTTGATATGTAAATTGCCACCGAACGGATCGATGGACACATCCCCCCCGCTGTCCACATAGTCACGATTCGGGTTGAATCCGGATTCCGAATAGAAATCAGGCAGCCTGTTGTTCGACAACGCCAGCTGAGGCAATACCAACATCACTAGCAAACATACGATCGCTTTGTAGTTGCTCATGCTTTTCCTTACTCTCCAAACAGTGCAGTACGGGACATCGGTCAAATGGAGACAGCGATACCGTTCATCCAACCACCGAAACAGCCGGATATACGAAACTGAACAGGCTTACCCGTGTGATAGGCAGACAGGGCCATCGAAAGAATCTTGTCCGACATAGGTCCTTCCTGGACTATTACACCGCTATGTGTGCATCCCTCTACTATCTCGCCGCCGCCAAAATAGAAATAGACTCCTTCACCCCCCCAACCGGTCTGCATGCCATCGATCACCTGCTTTGGCAGCGTGGCATCTGCGAACGAGAAAGACGAATAAACCAAGAGCAATAGCACTATTTTTGCTTTCACATCGCAATCCTCTATATAAAGCGATCAACTATTCGTTAATAAAAGGCAGCGCATGGACCCCAACCCGATGTCTTACCTTTTGACTCGAGTTTTCACAGGCATTGATGTTTGAAAAAGCAAGCGCGGGATTGAGAATTGCGCGCTCAATGATGGGTGGTACTTGACAGGCAAACGAGGCGCATCGCCTTAATCCGGGAAAGGCTAAGGAGCCGGTATCTGCGAGGAGCATGTTTGAAGCCATCACGACACGTTCCCTGTTTAAGGAGTACCTTTCTCCATGGAGTCAGACCATGATGCCTGGATCTAGCTGGCGTTAATTTGGCCAAAGCGGACGACAAACTCAAACACTAATCTCAAGCGGATTGACCTGCGGCAAACCATCGATCCGACGGTCGATTTCGATCGAGATCAAGTGGGTAAGACTGATGGGTAACGTCAAGAAGCTATGAAAGCATTCGATGTCAGAACATGACAGTTCGGTAACATTTCTTGGGTATCACGACAAATTTTACAGTCGCTCTGCAAGCCCGGCATGCCCCTGCGTCCGAGCCCAATCCGCCGCCGTATGGCCTTTTTTATCGCGTATTGCACGATCAGCACCCAAAGCCAACAACAACTGTACGGTGTCGCTGTGACCGCGGTTCGCAGCCCAGATCAGCGCCGTCCAACCATTGGTGATTTCAACCTGGTCGATGTTCGCGCCGGCTTCCGCCAGGGTACGCACGACCTCGGTATGACCGTTACCCGCGGCAAGCATCAGCGCCGTGTAGTTGCCTTTTTCGGTTAGATCGATCTGCGCCCCCGCGGCGATCAATTCATGCACGGTGTCGAGACGACCGAACTGCGAGGCCAGCATCAAAGGCGTGCGATAACAGACGTCGCGCTCGTCAGGATCGCCTGTCGCGGAAATCGCCTGTATGAGTTCGTGCGTCTGTCCCCGTTCCGCCAACTGATGCAATACGCTTTCGGCAGGCGCTATCGGCTGCTCCTGTTCGGAACAGGCCGCTAGAACCAAACACAAACCCACGAGTAACCAACGAGAACGCATCATGCCGCTAGTCTGCCGACACGCGGCATGCGGCGCATTGACGATCCGCAGCGAATCAGGTGCGACTGAGAGAAAAACCCAACACGGCGTCGATATCGTCGAAACCCAAACGTAGCATCAACAAACGATCCAGCCCGACCGCGACACCGGCACAATCCGGCAGGCCCGCTTCCATCGCGGCCAGCAATTGGCGATCGACAACAATCGGATGCTGACCTTCCGACTTTCTCTTGCAATTATCGGCCTCGAACCTCGCGGCCTGTTCACCGGCATCGGTCAGTTCGTGAAAGCCGTTGGCCAGTTCGATGCCTTGATGAAAAACCTCGAAACGCGCCGCGGTGCGACCGTCCGGATTCAATCGTGCCAGTGCGGCCTGGCTTGCCGGATAGTCGGTCACAAAGCACAAACAATCCTTACCCAAAGCAGGTTGAATCAGATGACTCATCAAGAGATCGAGCCAGCCGTCTTTATCCAGCTCAAGCTGCGCCGCGCCGATAAGGTCGTGATCGACGGCGAATGCCTGTAGCGCTGACGCCGTGATACCAAAGATGTCTATTCCCAGGTCCCGCTCGAACGACTCGGCATAACTGACATGTTCGACGGCCAAAGTCGGTGCAGCCAATGCCAGACGCAACACCGCGGCAACCTCATCCATCAGTTGAACGAGATCGAACGCCGACCGATACCATTCGAGCATGGTGAACTCGGGGTTGTGCAGCCGTCCCGCCTCGCCATCGCGGAAGGCCTTGCAGATTTGATAGATCGGCCCCGAACCCGCGGCAAGCAAACGCTTCATGGCGAACTCGGGCGAGGTCTGCAGATACAGCTCGACACCGTCGGCGAAACCGGGGCCGTTGAAGCGCGTCCTTAGGGGTTCGATCTGGGGATCGGTACCGCCGCTGCGGCAGAGCAACGGGGTTTCGACCTCGAGCACCCCGTGTTCTGCGAAATAGGCCCGCAACCCGGCGAGCACGGCGGCCCGGACACGCAGCGCCGTGATATCGGCACCGGGCCGCCAGTCGATATCGTCGTACAAGCTACTCGTCTTTGACCCGGCTGACATAATCGCCGGTGCGGGTGTCCACCTTGATTTTCTCACCGGTCTGGATGAACAACGGCACCCGAACGACCGCGCCGGTCTCCAGGGTTGCCGGCTTACCGCCGCCACCCGAGGTATCGCCTTTCAGACCGGGATCGGTCTCGGTGATTTCCAACACGACAAAGTTCGGCGCCTCGACCGCGATGGGCGCGCCATTCCACAGCGTGACCGTGCAGACATCCTGATCCTTCACCCACTTCAAGGCTTCGGCCATGGCGTTCTCGTCCGCCTGGTATTGCTCGTAGGTTTCGTTGTCCATGAAATGCCAGAACTCGCCGTCGTTGTACAGATACTGCAGATCGCGGTCGATGACGTCGGCGGCCTCCACGGTCTCGCCGGATTTGAAGGTCTTCTCCAACACCCGACCGGTCTTGAGATTGCGTATCTTGACCCGGTTGAACGCCTGCCCTTTACCCGGCTTGACGAATTCGTTTTCAATAATGGTACAGGGGTCGCCGTCGAGGAGCAGTTTCAGACCACCCCTGAACTCATTCGTGCTATACGTCGCCATTCGATCCTCAACACTACACAGAGCAATAAAGCCGCCAATGATACCCTGTTCGTCTCCGCGCTTGGAATCGGCACACTGGCAACGGGATCTGGCGCAAGCCATCACCGATCCGGCCGAGTTGCTCCGTCTGCTCGACCTCGATCCGGCACGATTGCCGCAAGCACTGCTGGCCGAACCCGATTTTACGTTGCGGG
>JANQLO010000015.1 GCA_028280505.1 Chromatiales bacterium
AGCAAAAGCAAACTTCGCTGCTATATATGCGCTCGGAAAACTGGACTGTTTCATCCCCGGTGGGTCGGTCGAAAGGCCGGTGTGGGACTAGAAAGAAACGACGCCCTCTCTGTGAGGGGCTCGCCGGGGTTTTGCGGGGTCTAGAGCACGGGCTTCTCGGCACCAATGAACGACCGATCGTCATGCCGACAACCGTGCTATAAAGGAGGGCACGCCGTCGAAAAGCCACCGTTTCGGTCATGGTGGGTCGGTCGAAAGGCCGGTGTGGGACTGGAACGGGCAGCGGGTCATTAGCGGAGGATTGCAGCCGGCGGCTCAGTGGTACGTGGCGGCGTTTGGCTCCCGCGTGTCTGCGCCGCTGCTGTGCAACCCGGGTGGCTCGGCGCGGTTCACGGTCGCCAGACCGCCGAGCACGCGGTCGAGTTCAGTACGGAAACATTGGAAGCCGTCGGGCGGTATGGGCAGAGCGCCACGATTGGAGGCCTGTTCCAGGGCGCGCGTGGCGTCGACCAGGTCCTTGGCGCCGATCAGGCCGGCCAAGGACTTGACCTGATGGAGAACATTGGCCACGGCTTCGCTACGGCCGGCGCTGAAGTCTTGATCGATCTGCGCGACCATGGGCGCAAAGTATTCGACAAACCCTTCGAACGCCCGCAACAGGTCGTCTTCGTCGCCGCCGACCAGTTTGAGGCCTTGGGCTATGTCGATGCCTGGCAATGCCTGGGGAAGGCGTGGTCCTCCGATCGGCCGTTTTGAGAGGGGACGGTCGTCGACCGGTTCCGTGACGGGAGCCTCGGTCACCCTATTGCCGTCGAGCCAACGTTGCAAAACCGCGGCCAGGTGTTTGGGATCGACAGGCTTGGTCAAATGATCGTTCATGCCGGCGGCCAGGCTTTTTTCTCGGTCGCCGGCCATGGCATGCGCGGTCATGGCGACGACCGGTAGCTGACCCAGACCGAGGTCTTTGCGGATCGACTGGGCGACGCTCAACCCGTCCAGATCCGGCATTTGAATGTCGAGGAAGATCAAATCGAACACGCCTGAGACGAGTTGGTCCAGGGCGTGGCGTCCGCTGTCTGCGGTTACCGACCGAACTCCCAAGCGACCAAGCAAGCCAACCAGAACGTCTCGGTTCAAGGCATTGTCATCGACCACGAGCACCCGTTTGGTCGACCAGTCGGCGGCCCGGTCATCCTGCGGTTTCGAGACGACCGATGATGACGCCAGCGGTCCAGTACGGTCCAGCACCGCGGCAAGAGCGTGGCGGATCGCCCTTTCCTCCACTGGTTTGGTGACGACTCCATCGACACAGCGCGGTGGAGCGTCACCGAGGGTGCCGTCCTTTCCGATCGTCGGTGACAGGAGGACCACACGGGTGCGGTCATGGGCATCGTCGGCGCGGAGGTGGGCGATTGTTTCTGCTGCGGTGGGGCCGGGCATGGTTTCGTCGAGCACCAAGACATCAAACGGCACACCCGCGTGTCGTGCCCGGTCAAGACAATCGACAGCCTCTTGACCAGACACGGCCAGTGTGACCTGCGCGTCGGCACGGATCAGCATCGAGGCCGTTATCGAGCGCGCCGTCGGGTTGTCGTCGGCGAGCAGGATACGAGGTCCACCTAGGGGGGCGGGCAGAAGCAGAGGACTGGCAGCGGCCCCGTCTCCGAATTTGAGCGGCAGGGTGAGTGTCACCGTGACGGTGGTGCCTCGCCCCGGCGTGCTCTCCACACCGATATGACCGCCCATGCGGTCTACGAGCCCTTTGCTGATCGCAAGCCCGAGGCCGCTGCCGCCGTAGCGCCGGGTGAACGAACTGTCGCCCTGTCGAAACGAACAGAACAAGCGGGCTTGCTGCCGCTCGTCCATACCGATCCCGGTATCCCGGGTTTCGAACGACACGGTCGCATGGGTCCGATTGCGCATCGTTTGGCGGACGCTGAGGACCACTTCACCCTGATCTGTGAACTTGACCGCGTTGCTTGCGACGTTCAGAAGCACTTGACCGAGTCGCAAGGGGTCACCGATCAAATGATGGGGTACGTCCGGGTGCCGGTCGACGAGGAACTCCAGCCCCTTCTTATGCGCTTCGGGCGCGAGTACGGCGGTCGTCGACTGCAGGACGTCGGGCAGAGAAAACCCGATGGATTCAATATCGACCTCCCCAGCCTCGACTTTAGACAAATCCAGAATGTCGTTCAGCAGGTGCAGCAGGGTTCGCGATGCAGCCTGTGCCTTGTCCAGGAAGATTGCGCTTTGGACATCGCCGGCGGATTGGGCCAGGTGGACCATGTTGAGAATGGCGTTCATCGGAGTCCGTATTTCGTGACTCATATTCGCGAGAAACTCGGACTTGATCCGATTGGCCTGTTCAGCGTTGTGCATCGCCTGTTCGAGTTCTCGAGTCCTGGCCGTCACGCGCTCTTCGAGACGGACATTCGCCTCGCGGAGTTGGGATGCATATCGACCGCGCTGCAGGTATAGAACAATGATAGTCAGTAATGTTGCACTGAGAATTCCAAATGCAACAAAAGAAGATAGTATTTCCACATAATACTTTTCCAGAAGAGACTCTTCTTCAAACAAGATTGTCGCGTTCTCTGATATCTTTTCCCCATTTATGTTCCAGCGTTGAAGCTGCCGCCCATCCAGCATGGGCTCAGACGAGAGGAGACCCTCGCTTCCTGAGCTCGGCAGCTTGGTGCCATCCGCAAGGTCAATGGCGGCTTGGATTGCCAGTCGACCGGCCCGTCGAGCACTCTTGACATAACCGCCGACGATGCCGGTACCAAGGAAGGTATCGTATAAGCTGTAGATTGGCGCGGCTGAAACCGCCGCTAAACGAGCGGCAATCTCTTTCGGTACAAACCGACGGCCGGTTCTGTCACTGAAGACATCGGCATAAAAGACGATCGTTCCCTGAGGAAGAGCGCCGAGAGTTTCTTCCAGGTCCTCGAGGACGAAATCCGCAAAATGAGTCACGGTTGTGTCGGTGGGCCAGTGCTCGGTGATTCCTTTTTTGAGTTGCGCCGCTCGTTCTAAGGACATTTCGCTCTGGTCAGAAATGATCACTGCGCGAGCCGCATCCGGCCAATGTCTCCGCGCCATGGCGACGGTGCGCTCGATATAGGGGCCGGTGGTTACCCTCACGGCGTTCTTGAGGTGTTCGAGATCGCCCGATTCTTCACGAATGGCGATCTTTGGCACGTTGCCAAACATCTTTGTGCCGAAACCGGCAATGAACCGGGCAGCATGAATTGATTCGGCAACTATCGCTGCTGGGCGAACCGCGGCATATTTTTCCGCAAGATAGGTCGCCAGAATGTCGTCCGAGAGCACGGTTGGCAACCGCCATCGGTCCAGGAACTCATAGTAGACCACTGGAGGGGCCTCCGAGGCCGCCAAGCCGTCGTCGATGCCGGCAATGATAGCCTGGGTCCAGGGTTGGTTGGCATGATAGGAAAAAAGAACGATGACGCTTCGCTCCGATGCGGCCAGAGCACCAAGATTCCACACATTTGTGATTGCTGTGAGAATCAATCCTCCGACGATGGAGCATGCTGACAACAATGCTCGAGGTAGTTTCCTGTCCCGGTACTTGGCGTTGCATGAGGTCATGACTTCGACGCCCAATATCTACTACATGAATTATGGGTATCGCTGGGAGTGAATAGTAGACGGGTCTTGGTGGCAATGCCAGATCTTTGTACCATGATCGCGGTAGTCGGCACGCTGCCCCAGGTGTTCAGTCCTCGTTCTGTCCTGGATGGAGTGGCCCCGTGGCCCTCTCGTGACGGGCATGGAATGGAACAGCCCCAATCCGGTCAGACCGCTGACGGGTCGTGGCGGCAACACTCCATGCCAGTTGCCGCGAGACCGATGGCCCGCCTTGACGACAGGTTCGGTTTCGGCGCTGAACCAGGAGCGCCGGCATCCCTGCCGGCTGGACCGCCGCCATCTTGGCGGCCGGCCGC
>JANQLO010000039.1 GCA_028280505.1 Chromatiales bacterium
AATATGCCGGCTCCGACCATTCCATCGGTGGACCCTTGCTCAAGGAGTGGATACAAGAAAATATCCAGTTCGACTGAAATCAAGCAGTCCAGTGATGCAAGCATGACGAGACGCCGTGGCGGCCTCGGCCCGATGCTAGAGCAACCTGCGCCGGAAACGGCGCAGATAAGTTGCTCTAAGTCTTTATAATCGATCATCTTTCTGCACTTGGGTTGAGTCGACCCAAGTGCAGGATGATCTCGTCGGGCCAAGCCGCTCTTCAGCGGCCGATCGATCCGGGAGCCAATGATGTGACGCAGAAACATAAAGTCCCCATCGCGGCGGCCATCGCGCTGGTCGTCAAGGACGACCAGATCCTGCTGGTGCGCCGTGCCAACGCGCCGGATGCGGGACGCTGGGGCTTTCCCGGCGGCAAGATCGAGTTCGGCGAGACGGTTCTTGCGGCGGCGGAGCGCGAACTGGCCGAGGAAACCGGCATTCAGGGCGAGGCCCTGCGCGTGATCACCGCCGTCGAGGCGTTTGACCGGGACGAGGCCGATGATCTCAGCCAGCACTTCGTCCTGATCGGCGTGCTGTGCCGCTGGCTGTCGGGCACGCCGGTTGCTGGCGATGATGCGCTCGACGCGGCGTGGTTCAGCCAAGCCGCCCACAACACCGGCGACCTGGCGCTGAGCCTCGATGTTGCCGAGGTCGCCACGCTCGCCTTTGCCGAAGCCGGAGAGACACCATGATCGCCAATGTGCTGACCATTGCCGGCACCGATCCTTCGGGCGGCGCGGGGATACAGGCTGATCTGAAGACGGTCTCGGCGCTGGGCGCCTATGGCATGAGCGCGATCACCGCGCTGCTGCCGCCCCACCCGATGGAAGAGACCGTCCGGCACGCCAAATCCTATCTGCATGGTGCGCTGTCGGCATCAGACCGGCTGGATGTGGGCCGGGGCCACGGCCCGCTGCACCATTTCCATGCGCTTTGGGATTAGCCATTGAGGGCGAAGGCCATGCCCGGTTCAGTTTGCTGCCAGTAGCGTTCGCTTTGAACCCAAACTGAGCACCTTCTCCACCGCCGCGAATGTCTGTATCCGAAACTCCGAGTTATGGAACGGGCTTGGTCGAGGCAAGCGCATCCACCGCACTGACAGCCACAACAAGCTTGTCCAGTTTGGGGTAGCGTCCGGGCGGTGCCAAGTGTGGCATGTCAAACCGCATCGCCTCAATCGCCGCTACCGCGGTCACTTCGGCCTGCGTGAGCCTATCATCGCATAAAAGCTGACCATCGAGCCGGTGATTGAGCACCGTCAAGGCTGCATCGACTTGGTTTTCAAGTTGTGTCAACCAAGGCTGGAAGACATGCGCTTCGGGCCGTTTTGTAGTTTCGTAGTAGGCGGCAATGTACTTGTCCATTGCGGCAAGGGCAAAGCCAACGAACGATTGGACCTGACGGCGAGGCGCGCCGGCAGGGGGTGTCAGCGCATTTTCAGGGCCGACAAGCTCGTCCAGGTGATCGATGATAATACTGCTGTCGACCAGTACCTCGCCACTATCCAGCACAAGCGCCGGCAGCCGACCGGTCGGATTGTAGCGCTTGATCGCCTCACGATCGGTCGAGGTCGAAAGCGGGTAGTGTTCAAAACTCAGGTCATAAAGCTTGAGTGTGATGCCGACCCGGCGAACGTAGGGCGAGGAATAGTAGCCAATCAGTTTCATGGTCCGCGAGCCGCTCTTTCACTTGGGTGCCCCGTTTCAAACACTGTCGCAAACGGCATCTTGTCAACCATGACGATCCACAACTATCGCGATCCAATCGTCGAGCGTCCGGAGATAGCGGTAAACGTCCTCTTCGGTGTGCGCGAACGAGACGGAAGGCCCGTGAATATAGATCGGCTCCCAGATGCCTCTGTTTGCCATGAAGGCGCGGGTCGCGAGATTCCATATCTTGTCGACCGACGCCGAGGCTTCCTTTGCGTTTCGCGGCAGGTCGGGCCCCAGGCAAATCCCAGACCGGTTCCCCAGACGATGCGCCCGCCAAGGCAGGCCGACCCGGTCGATAATCGTCTGGATCCCATCCGCAAGGCACCTGCCAAGGCTGGTGACGCGCGCGTATCCCTCTTCCGTCAGAACGTGTTCCAGGGCCGCGCGCGCGGCCGCCATGTTCAGGGCATTGCCATAAGTCGTCCCACCGAGTGCGAGACACTTTCTGTCACCGGCGGCAGGTTCGGTATTGGCCTCGACAAGTTGTCTGAGTTCTTCGCTCAACCCGTAGCAACCAATCGGCACACCGCCGCCCACGCACTTCCCCAAGGTCAGTATATCCGGCTGCAAGCTCCACAGTCGCGTAAAGCCACCATAGACCGCCACTTGGGTATGGGTCTCGTCGACGACTAAGAGAACACGATGCCGCCTCGTGCTTTCACGCAACGTAGCGTGATAGCCCGGGTCGGGTTGGATGACGCCGATATTCGTCATAACCGGCTCGGTCAGGACACAGGCGACATCCCCCTTCGCAAGTTCCGTTTCGAGCGCGTCGATATCGTTGAAGTCGATCTCGACCGTGCCGTCTTCGACCCCCCGGCGCAAGCCGTGATGATCCGGAGCATGGCCGGCATCCGTTCGCGCGATCAGTGTTTCATCGATGTGACCATGATACTTGCCCTTGAAGATGATCACCTTGTCGCGACCCGTCGCAAAACGGGAAATACGTATTGCCTCAGTATTTGCCGCCGAGGCCGAGAGCGTGAACTGCCATGCGGGCATCGAAAACCGATCGGCCAGCAATTCGCTGACGATGACGGCATCCTCTGTCGGCATCAGGAAGTGACTGCCGTTGGCGAACCGGTCCGACACCGCGCGCGAGACGCTTGATGGGCCGTAGCCACAAACCATGCTGAGATCGCATTGTGTCATGTCGAGATAACGGTTGCCGTCGGCATCCTCGATCCAGCAGCCTTCGCCCCGCGCAGCAAAGATGTCGGTGCCGGGATAGAAGGCCGACATCCACGAGCATGGAACCCCATTCGGCATGACCTTCCGGCTGCGTTCCAGCAACGCTCTCGATTCGGGCGTTCTCTTGCGGAAAGTCTCCAGTTCCTCGTTCCGCAGTGAATTGAGGACCGCTTGATCCAGTTTAAAATTCATATTGGTCATACCGGCCTCATGAAACCTCTTATAGGGATTTTAACGGTTACAATGATTTTCTTCTTGTAAGGAGTCAATCGCGTTATGATGGTTACATGTCCGATCGAAATGTGCCTCTTGATATCAACGCAATTCCCCTCATTGGTGGTCATCCGGTGGTAGATTTCGTCAACACGGTCGAAGCCCGGCACGAGCGTGACGAGATTAACTATCTCGATACACCCGACCGGTTCGTCGCCTGGGCGGTGAGAGCCGGATTGTTCAGATGGGTCGTCACACAAGAGGAAAGTCGCTCGGATAAAGGTTGCGACGCTGACTTGCACATCTGGCGGAAAGCAATGCGGCTACGAGATGATTTGCACAGGACGTTCATTTCCGCCGCGTGCGATCAGAGATTTCCCGAAGAGGCTCTGAAGAATCTCAGCAAGATAGGACAGTGGGCCGGGGCAAGATTGCAATTTGTATCGATCCATCGGACGTTGCGCCTGCAACCAAAAGCATCGTTGTCGGCCAGCGAACGCGCTTTGGTCATGCTGGTTGCCGAGGCAGCGAGTTTGCTGACGTCAGACGCCATGGCGCGGGTCAAGAAATGCGCGAATGATCGTTGTGATTGGATCTTCCTGGATCAGTCAAAAAGCGGCAGGCGACGTTGGTGCCGGATGGAAGCCTGCGGAAACCGCGAAAAGGTTCGCCGGCATCGGAACAAGGCAGGCCGTACCCTATGACTATGATGCGTGCCTGCTCAGAAGCACCTTAAGATGTTTCTGTATTGGAAAGTGCAGCCACTGAGGTCTTGACGATGCATGACCGTTTCGTTCGCACAGCCAACTTGCGAAGGGGGTGTCGTTCGTTTCAATCTGGCCGCCAGGCACATAGGCTAGCTGCAAAAACCTGAGCGCTGGCGCATCGACCACTTCCCATGCTACGTCGACGACAGCCTGCACCAACCGCTGGCTCAAGGAGGCGAGGTTGTCCGGATTTCGCGCAATGAGCCCCATGCGACATCCGGACGTGCCAAAGCGCAACGCAACCGCTTCGCTCACGCCGGAGCCCGCCCCGATGATGATGCAGCTTTTCATGCGTCGCGCGCCGCGCCCGGTGTCGTTCCCGCGCACATCTGTATCGTGAGAGCCCCTGCTCATTAAAGGTGACGTTAGGGGATATTCACTTCGTCCGAACTCCAGCCACCTGAAGGGGTCCGATCTGTGTGCTGCGGCAGGTTAACTTCGAGCCCAAAGAAACGGATGCTGCGCACCGCATGAATGGCGCTATGCCTATGTTAAATTTGAGAAATCTCAGACTTCGGAGAGCCGACTATGCCGTTCAACAAAATTCACGTGCCATCAGACCTGCCTGTCGCGACATGTCACGCCATCAACAAACTCCTGCACGACAGTCTTGTGGAAACGTGCGGAGTGAACCCGGACGACTTTTTCTGTCTTGTATCACGCTATCCCGCTGACGACATGATCTTCCACCCCACCTTTCTCGGTGATCGCGACCCGACTTCGACGATTGTTATTGAGATAACTCTTCTTGCAGGTCGAACGGACGAGAAGAAAGAAGGGCTTTTCAGAGACGTACGTGAGCGGCTAGGCGGGATCGGTTTTGAGCCGGCCAATTCGATAATGTTCCTGATCGAAAACAACCCAATCGATTGGTCTTTCAGCCCAGCAGGCTCCGTAAAGTCAGTCCTCGGCTGATTGGACAACCAGGGCTAAACACACCCATGTTCTGTTTGCTGTCGGCCAACCATGGTGGAAGGGACATCGGGCAAGCAGGATTACGCGGCAGCTTCTCCGCAAAGTGTGAAGTGGCCATGCTTCGGTCCGTCAGATCAAGCGAATGCCCGCTAGTCATTCAGCCG
>JANQLO010000059.1 GCA_028280505.1 Chromatiales bacterium
ACAGCAGCTGTATGCCTTGTACAGGTTAATAGCGCAGCAACGTGTTGGAAACCGACCCGGAAGAATCGAGCCAAGAGCTGTCAAGAGAAGACCAAAAGCTTACCCCTTGCTCACCGTCGTACGGCATGAAGCACGGGAGAACGTACGAAAATATGGCCATCCGAAGAAGCTTAAGTAAGTGCCATTCGGTACTGACCCCTTTTTCCACTACCTCTTTTTCCCCTTTAATGGCTTGATTACTGTCATGGAGTAAAAAACCTTATTTTATAGGCTGGATTCTTAACTCAGAGTAATATCTGTACTGTTCTGAGCACAGATGTAGGCGCGAGCGTTCTCGCCTTTGAGCGGAATGCCGGTGTCGCGTTTTTCGACTTCTCGATTTGGGAGGAAACATTATGGAAATGCTGATGCCTCTGCTCGCGCTTGTCGCTTTATTGGTGGCCGCCGAATTCGCTTACCGAAAATACAAGGTGCAACCGGAATCGAAGGATGATGGCGATGACGACGGTACGAAAGACAAGACTGCCGATACGTCCGCCGAAGGGCCCCGGCAGTAGTGGTTTAGACCGGGTGTGTCCCGTCTAAGCGATGGCGGAACGCATGTTCCGCCTTGTGCTCACCACATCGCGTTCAAAGCACGATGCGGAGGTGCCGCTGGTTTGCTTTCAAGCCCTGGTTTTACGCGCCTCACGGCCGAGATAAGCTTTGCGTGTCGGCGCTTTGAAAATGACCTCGGGGATATCATCCAAAGCGATCTCGCCATCTACGGCACCTCGCTTGAGGGCCTCTCGCGGCATCCCGTAGACGACAGAGCTTGCTTCGTCCTGACCCAGGGTAAGTGCACCGGCCTTGTGCATTTCGAGCAGCCCCTGTGCGCCATCGTCGCCCATACCGGTCATGATGATGCCGACTGCATTCGGGCCGGCCGCTTGGGCTACCGATCTGAACAGGACGTCGACCGAAGGTCGATGGCGACTGACCAATGGGCCGTTTTTGATTTCGACGCGATATTGGGCGCCGCTGCGGCGTAGCAGCATGTGGTCCGTGCCCGGTGCGATCAGTACCTGGCCTGGAATCACCCGATCATTGGACTCCGCCTCTTTAACGTTTACCTCGCATGCATCGTTGAGTCGCCGCGCGAATGCAGCGGTGAAGGCGCCCGGCATATGCTGTACCACGACGACACCGGGCGTGGTGCGTGGTAAACGGGTGAGCACCCGCTCCAATGCCTGGGTGCCTCCCGTTGAGGTGCCTATCGCGACCACACGGTCCGTCGTTTGTGCTAAGGGTTTGATTGGCGTTTCGGCCAAGACGGCGCCGGCATCGAGTTTGGGTTTGGCGGGCAGGGTTCTCGCATGTTTTACATGTTGCGCCATTCGCGCACGGGCGGCCCCCTTTATCGCGTCGCCCAACAAGGTGCGATGGTCTTCGAGGAAGCCGCGAAGACCGGCTTTCGGTTTGGTGATGATGTCCACGGCACCGGCGCTCATGGCCTGCATGGTGACTTCGGCGCCTTTTTCCGTGAGTGTGGAGCAAATCACCACGGGTGTGGGACGTTCCTGCATGATCTTACGTAGAAAGGTGATACCGTCCATGCGTGGCATTTCGATATCGAGCACGATGACGTCAGGCCAATCCGTCGCCATCTGACGTTGCGCGAATATCGGATCGCGTGCCGTCGCCGTTACCTTGATGCCCGAGATGGTGTTCAGTTGCTCGGAGAGTACCTGCCGCACGACGGCGGAGTCGTCCACGATGATGACTTTGATTTCACTCATGGCATGTCAAAATTCCTGCTTACCGCTTTTCGTCCGTGCTCATATTCCTGTGCGAGCCGGCTCGTTCGAGTTTCGGCGGGCGTTGAATGTGTCGAATCGGTATCCGGCGAAGATACACCGCGTAATCATAGCCGCTGAAGTGGATCTGTCGGCCGTGGTTGCCGCCAAGATCGGCTGAGATCAAGGGAATCCTGTGAAGTTCCAAAAATTCATGAACATAACCGGCATTCACCGAGCCGATATCCGTTGGTTTGTCGCAGTCGTTAAGACGGTCTGTCAGCAGATTGCTGCCGCCGAACGCCTTGGCTTGGAGACGGCTTTTCTTTGCCCCGAGACGCAAAAGATCGTTCACCAGCATGGTCATCGCATGGTTTCCATATCGACTCGCTTCGGATGTCGACAGTGACACCTCATCGTTACGTTTCGGTTCGGCCAATACGAAATGATTCATGCCCATGATGCGCCGTGCGGGGTCGTAAAGGCATACCGCGACACAGGAACCCAGTAGGGTGGACATCATGATCGGTTTGTCGGTTACCCGATAATCGCCGGGGTGTAGTAACAGTCGCTTGCCCGCATCCGGCACTTTCATTTGCTCGGGCTCGATAAGGGTTTGTGAAAAACCGAGGGCCGGATCATTTTCAAATAGTCGTCGACAATACCGTGGAGCGATTCGACATGACTGACGAATAGATAACCGCCGGGTTCCAAGCGTTCGATGATTCGAAGTACGATCTCTCGCTTGACGGACTGATTGAAGTAGATCAGTACGTTGCGCAGAAAGATCACTTGATAGTGTGGTACATCCCGAAGTGGCAACTTGAGATTCATCGTGCGGAACCGGGCTCGTTGGACCAGCCTGGGATCGACCATCACATGATTGCTTTGGGCGCGTACGCCTTTGAGACAGTATTTTTTTAGTAGTGCGCGGGGGATGCCGCGGGCGCGCTCCTTGGGGTAGATCGCGGTTTGTGCGGTTTGGATGACGCTTTGGTTGATATCCGTGCCATGTATCTCCCAGTCGCTTTGTCCGAGTGTTTCGGCGATCACCATAGCCAGGGTGTAGACTTCTTCACCGGTCGAGCAAGCGGCGCTCCATGCCCGAAAGCGTTTGCCGCGGTAGGCCGGTAGAATCGATGTCTGAAGGTAATCGAAATGTGCGGGTTCGCGAAAGAAATAGGTTTCGTTGGTGGTAAGTTTGTCGATCAGCACCTGCCGTTCTTTGGTACCGCTCGGACCGCTGACGAATTGGTAGTAATCGCCGTATTTGCGAAAGCCGTAATGCAGCAGGCGTTTGCGCAAACGCGATGCCACGAGCTGACGTTTTTGTGGTGTCATTGAAATGCCCGCGCGTTCATAGATGAACTTGCGAAAGCACTCGAATTCTCTCTGGGTTATCGCGGCGACATCGTCGGTAAGGCCGTGGCTATCCATTACCGGTGGCCGTGTGTTCTGCGGTGGGTGGCGATCCATGCCCTGCATGTGGCTCATCTCTTTTTTTTACCACTGGTTTTCAGTCGGAAAAGTTTTGAGCCTGTATATCGACATAGTCATTTCGTCTATCCGCTCTCCGGCTCGATTTCGTCCGGAGAGCACCAAGATTCGCCGACGTCTAGTCGGCATCGGGTGCGTCCGCGGGGGCGCCGATTTGCTCGGTGGGACCGGATCGGCCGGGTTCGGCCCGCTTTGCGATGGCGGCGATCTGACTCAGTTCCTGCAAAGACAACACATTGCCGACTTCGAGTAAGATCAGGAAAATGTCATCGACCCTTCCCATGGCACGAATGAAGTCGGTACGGATATCGGTGCCGAAGTCGGGTGCCGGTTGAAGATGTGATTCCGGTATTTCCAGTATTTCGTTGACTTCGTCGACCAGCATGCCGACTTGTTGCCACTCACCGCGTGATTCGATTTCAACCAATACGATGCAGCTGCGTTTGGTGACTTGCGAACCTTCCTTGCCGAGCCGCACGGCGAGATCGATGACCGGCACGACGCTACCGCGCAGATTGATGACACCGCGAATGTAATCGGGCGTCATCGGCACGCGGGTCATCTGTGCGATCTCGACAATCTCTTTAACATCGAGGATATCGATGGCGTAGCGCTCATCGGCAGCGAAGAAGGTCAGATATTGGGTGGTTTCTTCGTCACCGCCGGTCGAATAGTCCTTGCTGTTCTGCGTGATTGGGTTGCTCATGACCTGTCCTCGGATTCTGTCTCTTGTGTGTTGGATGAGCGGGACAGGCACCGGGGTAGGGTGCCGGCCCGCACAAATTTCAGAATCGCTCGAAGTCCTTCCTGTCGCTGATCGGTGCAGCCGAGAATTGCGGGTCGGTATTCTGGTTTTCGGCTGGGTGTGCCGCGGCGGTGTGTGTCGGTGCCGGTGAGAATTGCAACTCATCGGATTTGTCCAGGCGGAAGAAGGCGACCGTCTGCTGCAATTCGTTCGCCTGACCGTTCAGCTCTTCCGCGGTTGCCGCCAACTCTTCTGACGCCGAGGCGTTTTGCTGGGTGGACTTGTCGAGTTGGCCCATGGCGTCGTTGATCTGCGCGACGCCGGAGGCTTGCTCGCCGGAAGCCGCAGTGATCTCTTCGACCAGGTCGGCGGTTTTGCTGATATTGGGCACCATGGCCTGCAATAGCTGGCCCGCCTCCTCGGCAATGGATACGCTGTTGCTGGCGAGTCCGTTGATCTCCTGTGCGGTAACACGGCTGTTTTCGGCCAGCTTGCGTACCTCGGCCGCAACCACGGTGAATCCTTTGCCGTGCTCGCCGGCACGGGCCGCCTCGATTGCCGCATTCAGCGACAGCAGGTTGGTCTTGTAGGCGATATCCTCGATCAGGCTGATCTTGTTGGCGATCTCTTTCATTGCCGTTACGGTCTTGTTGACGGCATCGCCACCACGCCGGGCCTCCTCTGCCGAGCTGGTTGCCGTGCCGCTGGTCACGCGGGCGTTTTCCGCGTTTTGTTGCACCGAGGCGTTCAATTCTTCGATGCTTGCGGTGGTTTCCTCGACGCTGGCAGCCTGTTCGGTGGAGGATTGGCTGAGGTTCTGTGCGGTCGCGCTGACCTCGTTCGACGCGGAGGAGAGGTTTTCGGCATTGGCTCTTACCTGGCTTACGATCGTCCGTAATTTATCGACCATGTCCATCATGGCTGCGTAGACGCCGCTGGCCTTATCGCGGTTTTGGAACTCGATATGTAGATCACCGCTCGCGATGCGTTGTGCGATGCGCTGCATATCGGCGGGTTCTCCGCCCAGTGGGCGTTTGACCATGCGCACCAGGAAGAACGACAGGACGACGGTTGCGATGACGGCGGCCAGCGATACCCATAGGATAGTGCTTTGGATCGCGCTGTTGTTTTCCTTGACCGCCGGGCCGAGTACGTCTTGATCGGCCTGGACTGACAGCTTGACTTCTTCGGTCGCGTCCGCGACGGTCGGACCGACGACATCGAGTTCTTCCTGGATGACTTTGTTACGTTCGGTAATGATGCGATTGATGTCGGTGAGCGCCTTGGCGTAGTTCTGTTGTGCGGTTCGGAATTCGCTCAATAACCTGCGGCGCGCCGGGTTCTCGACCTGGGCGTCCAGTTCTTCGACACGTTTGGCGGTATTCTCGTTCAATTCCGTTTGTGCCCGGTCGGCATCTTCCTGAGCGTTGGTCGTGAGATACCTGGCAACGTACAAACGGGCGAGCAGCAGGGATTCCTGGACGCGGCCTCCGTAATAGGCGGCATCCGGGTCGCCGTCTTTGTATGCGGATTCGATGAGCGCCGTCATCGCCTTGCGCATGGCCAGGCCGTTGGTATTGAGTTCTTCACTGACCACGCGGTTGCGCTCGTTCATGAACTCGATGACTTCGTCGAAGGTGCGGTCGTAATGTGCGATTTCGTTGGAGATGAGTCTTACCTTCTCGGCGCGTTCGGGTTTTTGGATTTCCTTTTCCGCGTCTTTGACCAGGCCGGACAGCGTGTCGAAGCGTCCCTTGAAAGACTTGATGGACTCATCGGTGCCCTTGATGATGTAATCTTTCGCATAGAGCCGCACGAGCAGCATGTTCGCCTGCACCCGGCCGGCCAGGTTGGAATCGCGCGCCAGCTCTCGATAACTGTCGAATCCGTCTACCGCGCTGGTCAGTCCGCGGTAGGATACGATGGATACCGTCAGCAACAGCACGGCGACTATGGCGTAGCCGAGGCTGATCTGTGCACTCACTTTCATATTCTTGAACATCGATCGACTCCCTATTTCAAAATTCTGTTCATTGAGTTGCCAAGGCGGGGTGTTGACTGCTTTCCCGATGTAGCATCGAGGTCAGTTCTGCGACATCCAGGATCAGGGCGATGTCGCCTGTGCCGAGTACGGTCGCCCCGGCAACGCCCTTGAGACGCTCGAAGATTTGGCCGAGCGGTTTGATGACGGTTTGTAGTTCGCCGTAGAGTTCGTCGACGACAAGGCCGGCTTTGCTGTGTCCGAAACGCACGACGACAAGGCTTTCACGTTCGCTGCGGCTATTGTCGCCGGTGCCGAAGAAGTCTCTCAGGCGCAAATACGGCAGCACCTCGCCACGCAGACTGATGTAGTGGCAGTCTTGGCGTTCGACATCCGCCTCGTGACCGATTTCGACGCACTCGACCACCTGCGCCAAAGGAATGACGTATTGGTCGGTGCCGGTACCGACGAGGAAGCCGTCGATGATCGCCAGCGTGAGCGGTAGCACGATCGTAACCGTTGTCCCCTGATCCTGGATGCTGTCGAGTTCGACGGTGCCGCGCAGACCTTCGATATTGCGTCGCACCACATCCATGCCCACACCGCGCCCGGACAGGTCGCTGGCCTGATCCTTGGTCGAAAGCCCGGGTTCGAAGATCAGTTGCAGGATCTCTCGTCTGGATAAGGTTTGTTCGGGCCTCACCAAGCCGAGCGCTTTTGCTTTTCCGAGGATCTTCTCCGGATCGAGGCCTGCGCCGTCGTCCTTGATTTCGATGACGATGTGGCCGGAATCGTGATGGGCGCTGAGCTCGACCTTGCCCCTGGCCGGCTTGCCTTTGGCGAGTCGCTGGTCGTTGCGTTCTATGCCGTGGTCGAGCGCGTTACGCACCAAATGGGTCAAAGGGTCGTTAATTTTGTCGACGACCGTTTTGTCGAGTTCGGTATCGCCGCCGTTGATCACCAGGTCGATGTCCTTGTCGAGATCCCGGCTTACGTCGCGAACGACACGACGGAAACGCGAGAAGGTATCGCCGATCTGTACCATGCGTAGCTGCAGTGCGTTGTCTCTGATTTCCTCGACCAGATGATCGACACTGCCCACGACCTCGTCGACGTCGTCAATGCCGTGGCGTTTGACCATGACTTTCATGGCGGCGTTGTGTATGACCAACTCGCCGACCAGGTCGATCAGATGACCTAAGCGTGCCGCGTCGATTCGGATGAATTGCGATTCCTTGGTTGCCTTTTCCCGCGATTTTTCCTGTTTCCTGAGTGCCGCATCGAGCACGGGTTCGGAGATCGAGGATTGTTCTACCAGGATGCTGCCGATCGGACGGGTGTCGGGTGTCTGGCTGTCGTCGTCCGATTCGTCCTCCTGAATTTGTTCGACGGCCTGTTGGGTCAATGCGCGTGACAGTTCTTTCGGGGTCAATGCGCCGATCTGAACCAGGATTTCGCCGGTTCGTTTGACCTCGGTATCGGATAGCTCGTCGAGCAGTCTGAGGTAGTGCTCGATCTCCGACGAGGGAGGAAGAATGGCGATGTCGCAGTCGTCTTCAGCGAATTCGAAAACATTCTCAATCGACTTCTTGTCGGTCTCACAATTGAATATGATGCGAAAGCCGAGATAGCAACTCTCCGGATCGAAGGTTTCGAGATCCGATAGCGTATCGATGTTGGGAAAGACGGCGATGATCTCGCCCATTGTCTGCAGGTAGCGAATGAACGATAGGGGGTCCATTCCGTTGCGCAGTGCATCGGGGCGGAACTGAAGCGATATCACCCAGTTGTGGTCGCCACCGTTTGTGCTCGCAGAGGCTTCGGCTGCGTCGTCCTGCCCCCGTTCGGCCGCGTCGTCGGATGTCGAGAGCCTCGGTGCAAGACGTGCGATTAAAGCGTCGCCCTCTGCTTCCAAGGCAGGATCCAGGGCGGCGCCGTCTTCTGCATCGGTCGCCGCATCGACGAGCTTTGCGGTATGGTCCCGGCAGTCGAACAACACGGCTATCAGATCGCTGTCCAATGCGACAGCGCCCGAGCGAACCTCGTCCATCAAGGTTTCTACGGTATGCGTGAAGTTGACGACCGGATCGTAACCGAAGACGCCGGCTGTGCCTTTTATGGTGTGCATCGCGCGGAATACCTGATGCAGATGATCTGCATCATCCGGCGATTCCTCCAAAGACAATAAGGCGTCTTCCATTGCCACGAGCAGGTCCGCGGCTTCCTGGATAAAGGTTTGTTTTGCGCTTTCGAGACTCACGCCGTGTCCTCGTCCGCCGATTCAAGCGGTGCATCGCTGAAGTAGGTGTCGAGCTCGAGCAGGTCCATAACCTCACGCACCGACGGGCTTGGACTGAGCAGTTGCAGCTCGCACTCGGTTTGGTCGGCCTGACGTTTCAGTGCCAGGAGGATCTGTATCCCGGCACTATCGATTTCGTCCACGGCGGCCAGGTCGAGCGTCAAGGTATCGCAGTGTTCGAGCTCGTCGAACAACGCCGTTTTCTGTTCCGCTGCGGTGTAGATGGTCATTTCGCCATCAAGACGAACCGCGCAGGTGCCGTCTGCCGATTTGGTGGGCATCTCGGAACCTCAAGGCAGAACGAGTTTGGAAACCGCGCCGAGTAGCGTGGGCGGTTGAAAGGGTTTGGTTAGCCAAGCTTTGGCGCCGGCCGCCTTGCCGGCCATCTTTTTCGTCTCTTCGGATTCCGTGGTCAGCATCATGATCGGTGTGAACTTGTAGCTGGGATGCTTCTTGATCTCCTTGACCATGGTGATGCCGTCCATGACCGGCATGTTCACGTCACTGATGATGAGATGTAGCTTTTCGCCGTCGAGCTTACCGAGCGCGTCCTTGCCGTCGCAGGCCTCGACCACGTCGTAGCCGGCGCCCTTGAGTGCGATTCCGACAACCTGCCGCAGAGAGGCGGAGTCGTCGACTACCATAATGCGTTTTCCCATGTGTTGCCCCACACAAGTCGTTAGAAGAAGGTCAAATCAGACGCGTTGTTGCTCGGCGTGGTTTGCTTATTGCCGTGATGTTGATCGAGTTCGTCGGCGGTGCTGTATTCCTGCACCATTTGATGCAGCAGCTCATCCACTTTGATCATGTTCTGATGTCTGTTGGCGCTGGAGTCGCTTTGGATATCGCGCAACATGTTGCCGATGCGGTCCATGCTGCTGACGACATGCTCGAGTACCTGACTCATTCGGTCCTGAAATTGAAGATCCACCAGTACGCCGCTGATCTCCTGACTGATTTCCATGCTGTTGTTGCGTAGTGCCTCTGCATCATGACTGATGGTTTGCATGGACCCCTGGATGCGGTCGAGTACGGTGTCTATCGCGGATTCCGCGTTGCCGACCATTTGGTCGTCGAGTTCAGCGGAGTTTTCGACCATCGCCAGCGTGTTCGACATGGCGTTGGTGATTTCGCCGATCTTGGTACTGATTTCCTCGCCCATGGTTGCGGAGGAGTTCGCGAGTTTGCGTACCTCGTCTGCAACGACCGCGAAGCCGCGACCGTGCTCGCCTGCGCGTGCCGCCTCGATAGCCGCGTTGAGTGCGAGTACGTTGATTTGGTCGGCGACCGAGCGGACTACGCCGGCTTTGGTCTCCAGGTCGTTGGAATAGGCAGAGAGATTTTGTACCTCCTGCACCATGGCGTTTTCGCGCTGTAAAAGCTTGTCGAGCGATTCGACAATGTCATGCAGAGCCGCTTGGCTTTCCGAGAAAAGCCTACTGGGCCCGTTGAACTCGATACCCGAATTCTGGGATGTTTCGACGACCTGCTGCAGCCTGGCGACCAAACCCGCGAAACGCTCCGAAAGGCCGGTGACGTTGGTTTCTGCGAGATCGCGGGAATAGGTGACCTGGCGTGAGAGTATCGGGAGTAACTCGACACCAAGCTGTTCGATTTCCCGGATGTAGGCGCGATCGTCGTCTATGACTGCTTGTGTCTCTGCCCGGGTTTCGGTGACCGCGGCATCGACCGTACTGCCGTAATGTCGCCGCACCCACGCAATGACAGCGGCGGACGCAATCGCAATGACGAGTGTCGTTCCGATGCCCGCACCTGACAGGCCACTGAATACCAGCACGCCGACAGCGCCGAGTACCGCCGGTATCGAAATAGCGATGATGAGGCCAACTGAGTGCAGTTTCACGAGTATAATTTGTCCAGATGAGAGTAGAAATCCATCTCGGCAGACGAATCGCCTGCGATTCTCTTGTCGCAATCCTTTGCCGGTGCCGCCCTACCCGGGCCGGCGCGCCGTATGCTTTGTGTCTAACCGAGGCGTTCGCGGTTTTTTCGGATTGCCTCCAGATATCACGTCCTTAGTTATCGGTCCGTTCGGGCCAAGCTTGAGGCGATGTTTCGTGTGCGAGTTCATTGAGACAATGTTTTTGCCGCGACTACTGAATCATTGGGTTCGTATTGCCGCGTATCGTTATCTTTCATAATGATTTTTAGGTCTCGACGGTATCGTGGGTACAATGGATTGGCCTCGTTCGGTGACGTCGCATTTGTTTGATTCGCCATGCGGTTCGCATTGGATTTGGCGGTGTTCGCATTGATTCCGGGAATGGCGAGGATCGCCAGAGTTTCCTTCGGCTTAAGCAGTAGAGGCAGTGTGTGAGCGCGATGCGCGATATGCCAAAAGACAGCACCGGGCAGTTTCGAACTTGGTGGTGGACCGCGATTCGGCTGCGCACGCTGAGTTTGGCCGCAGTCCCGGTGTTGGCAGGTAGCGCGTTGGCCCACGCCGATGGAGCGGAGGTTTCCCTGGTCACGCTGGTGATGACCCTGTCATGCGCCGTGGCCATCCAGATCGGCACCAACCTGTTCAATGACGTCGGCGATGCCATCCGCGGTAACGACGGGCCCGACCGTCTCGGACCAACCCGCGCGACCGCCACCGGCTTGGCGACATCCTCACAAGTTAGACGCGCGGCGGTCGTCAGTTTCATGACCGCGGTTTTGCTTGGGTGCTACCTGGTTGTCGTCGGAGGCTGGCCGATATTGCTACTGGGGCTGTTCTCACTACTTGCCGGTTGGGGTTATTCAAGCGGTCCCCGACCTTTGTCGTACACCGCCTGGGGCGAGATATTGGTGCTGATTTTTTTCGGGATTGTGGCCGTGACGGGCAGCTACTATCTGCACAGCGGCCGGTTTGCCGTATCGGCGTTGTTGACCGGTTTGGCGTTGGGTATACCGGCGGCAGCTGTTTTACTGGTCAACAATGTACGTGATCAACTGGCCGATGCTCGCGTAGGTCGCAGTACCCTGGCGATTCTTCTGGGTCCGGAAAGGGCGCGTCGGTTTTACGCGGTGTTGATGTTGTCGCCGTTTCCGATTCTTTTCCTGCTCGATCATGCGATGGTCGTCACGGCTATTGTTCTGACGCTGCCTTTGTTCGGTTGGTTGGGCTGGCGGTTTCTTCATCTGCAGGGGGGCAAGCGCCTGAACGCGCATTTGGCGCACACTGCACAGGCTCAGTTGTTACTCGGGGTGCTGTTGTGTATCGGTTTTTGGTGGTGAATAGACGGTGATCCGCATCCTGCTGCCCCTGGGGCTCGCCTTCATTATGTTCAGTCTCGGCCTGGGCTTGCGTTTGGAGGATTTTCGGCGTGTGTTGCATCGGCCCGGTGTGCTTGCCGTAGGCCTGTTGGCGCAGATGGTATTGTTGCCGCTGAGTGCGGCAACGATCGCGCTGTTGCTGGAGATGCCCGCCGAGTGGGCAATCGGTTTGATGATTCTGGCTGCCTGCCCCGGCGGTGTCACGGCCGGTATGGTGACCCGTCTGGCGCTCGGCGAGACCGCGCTGTCGATTAGTCTGACAATCCTCACCAGTTTGCTGGCTTTCGTGTCGGTGCCTCTGATCGTCGCGATGGCGCTGGGCCATTTCGGTAGCGAATCGCTGCATGTCAGATTGCCGTTCCTACAGACCGCCGGCACCCTGGTGTTGGTTACCTTGTTGCCTTTGTCCCTGGGGCTCTGGTTGTCGGAAAAGCGGACCTTAAGTGAAGCTTTGCGACGGGTGGTCCACCGGGCCGCGACCTTGGTCTTTGTGCTGATCGTGTTGTTCACCTTTATTGATCAATGGACGGCGATTCGCGCTCATTTCGCTGATATCGGTCTGGCCAGTTTGTTATTGAACCTGGTGACCATGGCGACGGGCGCCGTACTCGGCATGCTGCTTACACTGCCGGCCGCAAGCCGGGTGGCGTTGGCAATGGAGTGTGGGATTCAGAACAGCGCCCTGGGCATCACGTTGGCGGTGAGCGTATTGGCGATGCCCATGCTGGCCGTACCGAGCGTCGTTTATGCCCTGCTGATGAATCTGACCGCGTTCGCCGTGATCGGCTATCGTCGAATGAAGGCATGAGCCGAATACCTTGTTAAGCTGTTTGCTTAAACCGATTCAGGGCGCCAGAGTGGTTGCCGCATGTCTTACAGCGTAACTGTCAAACCATCCGGCCATGTATTCGAGGCCGAACCCAGCGAGTCTTTGCTCGACGCCGGTCTGCGCGCTGGTTTGAACCTCGATCATGGCTGCGCCAGTGGAAGTTGTGGTGAATGTCGGGCGCGTTTGTTGACCGGCGATGTCGAGCCCCTGAGGCATGGCGATTACCGATTTAGCGAGGTAGAGAGGCAGCAGGGCTGGTTTTTGCAGTGCTGTATGCGGGCTGTTGGCGACCTGGAAATCGAGGCGCACGAAACCGGCTCGGCAGCCGAGATTCCCGAACAAACGGTGCATGCCAAGGTCAGCCGGTTGGCGTTGTTGCAAGAGGACGTGATGCAGCTCACCCTGCGCACGCCACGCAGCGCCGGGCTGCATTTTCTCGCCGGGCAGGGTGTCGCGTTGGCGTTCGACGACGTGCCGAGAGTCATCCTGCCGATTGCCAGCTGCCCCTGTGATGCTGTTCAGCTGCGCTTTCATATACGCCGGCGTGAAGGCGATGCTTTCAGTACATTCGTGTTCGGGCAGTTACGCAAAGGTCAGGACGTTGCATTACATGGCCCCTGCGGTGACTTCACGCTCGATGAAGAATCGACGCGGCCCTTGGTGTTCATCGCCTGGGAGTCGGGATTCGCGCCGGTCAGCAGCCTGATCGATCATGCGATCCAGAAGGATGAGAATCGATCGATCGATTTGTACTGGCTATCGGCGATCCCCCGCGGTCATTACCTTTCGAATTACTGTCGTGCCTGGCGTGACGTGCTGGACGACTTCCGCTATCACTCGATCGATATCCGGCCGGCCGGCGAAGAGCGGGCCGAACCCGTTATTCAGCGAGTCATACGGGTGCACGCATTGCTTGCGGATTGCGATTACTATTTGGCGCTCACGGAATCCCAGCTGGATACGGCACGCGTTTTTTTTGAAGAGAACGACGTGGTCGATACCCGGGTCCGTACGTTGGTACAACGCTATCCCTGAGAGGACCGCCCATCACGCCGGGCATTTCGATCCATTTGGCTGTGAGTGGTGTTATGGGTTCCTTCACGTTTGAACCGCGTACCCGACCTTAAGCGTTGGGGGCGGGACGCCGAACCTTATCTGCCGTTAGCCGACAACATCCAATTCGCGCCGTCGAAACTTGACGCCGCGTTGTTCGGCAAGCATTGCGCAGGCGGCGATATCGACGCCTTCAAGGCCGTCAATCGCGGTGGCGGTAACGTCTGCGACATACTCCGGGGCGAGGGTAAGGAAATCGAGCATCGCCTGGTAGGAGCCGGATATCGCAGGGCGGCAATGGCGTTGGTAAACAGCCTCATCCTGTGCATTG
Organism: Chromatiales bacterium; assembly: GCA_028280505.1. Taxonomy (GTDB): domain Bacteria; phylum Pseudomonadota; class Gammaproteobacteria; order Chromatiales; family Chromatiaceae; genus Thiosocius. Next base: position 13,790 of record JANQLO010000059.1, read on the forward strand.
AGCGAAACCGATAGCGCATCGGCGCACTCGCCGAGTTCGGGCAGGACATTGCGCTTGTTGACGAGATTGGCCAGTCCGTCGGTATTGATTCTTACATGACCGCCGTTCGCTTTGATGTAATGGGCCACCTGTAGCAGCACTTTGAGTCGCAGCGTCGGTTCGCCATAACCACAGAACACCACTTCGTCGTAGCGAGCCGGATCGTCTATCTCGGCGATGATCTCATCCGGCTCCGGTCGGCGATCGAGGGTCAGGTCGTAATGGTGGACCTGTGAAGAACCGTTGTGCTTGGGGCAGAACGCGCACTCCAAGGTGCAGCGGTCCGTAATATTCAGGTAGAGACGGTCGCCGATGGTGTAGCTGAGCGTCGGTTGGTGCATTCCGGAAAACGACAAAAAACAGAAGGCTACAAAGGTATCTCGACGGCAGGCACTAAAGCTTGATCGCGGTCAAAGTCATGGGGAATAAAGACGTGAAAATCGATGTCTCGAGTCTTGTCGACCATCTCCGGGGGCGTCATGCCGACAAAAGACCATTGGGAGAAGGTGTATCGCGACCGGCCGGCCACGTCGGTCAGCTGGTTTCAGGCCCATGCGTATCGGTCGCGGGAGCTGATCGGGTCTACCGGTGTCGATGCCTCTGTCCCGATCATCGATGTTGGCGGCGGCGCATCGAATTTGGTCGGCGATCTATTGGATGCGGGTTATCGTGACCTCAGCGTGTTGGATCTGTCGTCGGCCGCGCTTGCCAAGGCCAGGTCACGTCTGGGTGAACGTGCAGACGAGGTCAGCTGGATAGAGGCCGATGTCACGCAGCCTGTAGTGGCGGAGCGGGAGTACGCGATTTGGCATGATCGCGCCGTCTTCCATTTTCTGACCTCGGACGACGACCGACAGGCCTATCTGGCCAATGTTCGCCAACTGGTCAGACGGGGTGGACATGTGATCGTCGCGACTTTCGCGGCGGACGGACCAAAAGAATGCAGCGGTTTGCCGGTGATGCGTTACCGCGCCGAAGAGTTGGACCGGGTATTCGGTCCGGATTTCACCTTGGTATCGTATAGCGAGGAAAAGCACCGGACACCGGCCGGAATCGTGCAACCGTTTACATGGTGTCATTGGCATCTGCACGAAGATGCGTGAATCGGGCCCTAGGGGTGTGTTTATGCCAGCGCGACGGCGAACAGGCCGCTGCAGATCATGGCGACGCCGGCAATTTTCGGTGGATACGACGACTCTTTGAGCAGCACAATGCCAAGGGCCACACCGATCGGGATGCTGAGTTGACGGAATGCGACGACGTAGCTGACGTTCTCGACGTATTGCATGCTCCACAACACCAGGATGTATGTACTGGCGATCGCTATGCTGGCGATGAGCGCCATGCGGTAATACATCCGACAGGTTCGTATCAACGCAAGCCGCCATGGCCTGTGAACGAGTTGAAGGCTCAGCATCGATATCGTCGTCAACACGGCTTGCACCCAGATGTATAGAACGGCGATCTCCAGATAAGGCATGTCGGTCAGGTGATCCGCCATGAGTTTTACCGCACGGTCGTCGACGATCGAGTAACCCGCCGTTGCACAGGCCGCGCTCAGCGCGAATACGGTACTGCGACGCAAATAGTTACTGAGCCGGAAATCGGCGAAATGCCGCATGGGAAGCAGCAGTGAGCCGATGATGATGACGCACATGCCCAGAAAGCCTACGGCGGTGACCCCGCCCTGTCCGAGGGCGAGCGTGGTAATCGCGACGATGATGACGGGTGACGAACGGGCGAGTGGATAGGTGATTGAGATGTCGCCACTGCGGTAGGCCCCGGCCAGCGAGGTGAAGTACCAGCTTTGGCAAATGCCTGAAATCAGCGCCAGGCCCCAGAATGTAGACGGGAGCACAGTCAGATCCGAGACCAAGACGCCAACGAAAGGAAGCAGTAGCACCGGCGTCATCGCGACCGACAGGGTAAAGAATGCGGCGCTCGCATCGGTTTTCTTGCCGAAGAAATTCCATAACGCATGCAAGAGCGCTGAGAGCGAGATCAAGCCGATGGCGAACCAGGACATAGTGAGATGGCTGTCCGGTGTAATGATTGACGTGCAGTGACAATGACTACCAGCCCGGGTGCCGGTAATCGATACAGATTTATGCGGTAAGTGCCTCGATCGCCTCTACATAGTCATAGTGCTGGTCTTCGGCGACCGCCTTATAGGTCACCTTTCCATGGATGATGTTCAGACCTTCGAGCAGATGGGGATTGTCCAGCAGCGCCCGGCGATAACCCTTGTCGGCCAGTTGCAGCGCAAAAGGCAGCGTGGCGTTGTTCAACGCATAAGTCGATGTTCGGGGAACGGCACCCGGCATATTGGCTACGCAATAATGCACGACATCGTCAACAAGGTATGTCGGTTCGGCATGGGTGGTCGGTCGGGACGTTTCAAAACATCCCCCCTGATCGATGGCGACGTCCACGACGACACTGCCTGCCCGCATTTGTTTGATCATGGCAGACGTCACCAGCTTCGGTGCGGCGGCCCCCTTGATCAGTACGCCGCCAATCACGAGATCGGCCTGCAGTACGCTCGATTCGAGAGTGGCCGCATTGGAATAAAGCGTCTTGAGCGCGGCTCCGAAACGTGCGCTCAAGTGGTTTAAGACATCGATACTCCGATCGAGCACCGTAACATCGGCGCCCATACCCAATGCCATCTGGATAGCGTTTTCTCCGACCACGCCACCGCCGATCACGCTGACTTTTGCGGGTGCGACACTGGGTACGCCGCCGAGCAAAACGCCGGCGCCATTGTGGGCCTTTTCCAAACAATAGGCCCCCGCCTGGATGGACATGCGGCCGGCGACTTGCGACATCGGTGCCAGCAAGGGTAAGCCGCCCGATGCGTCCGTTACCGTTTCATAGGCCACGCAGACAGCGCCGCTGTCGATGAGGTCGCGTGTTTGTGCGGTATCCGGTGCGAGGTGCAGATAGGTGAAGAGGATCTGATCTTCGCGAAGCATCCGGCGCTCGACGGCCTGAGGCTCCTTGACCTTGATCACCATGTCGGCGCGGGCAAAGATTTCATCCGCGGTATCGACGATCTCGCCGCCCACGGCCGCGTAATGTTCATCGGCGCAGCCGATGCCCTGACCAGCCCGGGACTCGACGATGACCTTGTGTCCCCTGGCGGTAAACTCGCGTACGCTGTCGGCGGTGAGGCCGACACGGTACTCATGGTTTTTTATTTCTTTAGGTACGCCGATTAACATAGCTGCTCTCCAAAGGACGCAAGGAATCACGGTGCTCCATAAAAACTTCTGCGTGAACCCGTCCGGTTCGAATCACGGCATGGGGTTTGCGCGGTCGGCGCGCAAAGCGTGTTTTTTAAGCCGAGCGCCGGATCCCCATGCACAAAACAATCGAGTGCAAGCGACAGTGAGATCTTTTCAACTATAGATCCTGCCCGAGGGTTGCGACACCTGGACCGCTACGCGCGCTGTCTGTCCGGCTCGGCGGTCCAATACATGTTGTCGCCGATGCGCTTGAGCAGGGTTTCCACGTCTTGCTTGTTTAGATCGCCGATGGTGCCGATCCGGAAACAATCGGCATCGGTTACCTTCCCCGGGTAAATGACGAACCCGTTCTTTTTCAGCAGATCGTAGAAACGGGAGAAGCTGAAAGCCGGATGCTCGGGGTAAAGGAAGGTCGTAATGATCGGGGAATGGTATCGATCCTCCAAAAGGGTTTTGAACCCGAGGTTGCGCATCCCCTCGACGAGTACCCGGTGGTTCTCGAGATAACGTCGATGGCGTGCCCCGATGCCGCCTTCTTCACCCAGTTCTTCCAATGCCCGGTGAAAGGCACGTACGACATGGGTGGGGGAGGTGAAGCGCCATTTGCCGCCATGTTCCTCCATGGTGCGCCATTGTTGGTACATGTCCAAAGACAGTGATCGGGCGCGTCCTTCCAGTTTTTCCATCTCCGTCGTTTTTGCGCAGATGAATCCGAAACCGGGTACGCCCTGGATGCATTTGTTCGCGGAGCTGATCAGAAAATCGATACCCAGTGCGCCCATGTCGATGGGGATACCGCCGAAACTGCTCATGGCATCGACGATGAACAGGCGCTGGTGTTTTTCTACGATTGTCGAGACCGCATGCAAGTCGTTCAGTCGACCCGTGGTGGTTTCACAATGCACCATTGCGACATGCGAGATTTCACTGTCATCGCTCAGTGCCTCGTTGACCCGAGTCGTATCGATTGCCCCCAGTTCGCTGAAATTCAGGGTGCTGTGCGGGATACGAAGATAGCGGGCGATCTCCTCGATACGTTCACCATAGGCGCCATTGGCCAGGATCAGCAGTTTGTCGTTTGCGCCTAAAGTCGTACCGATGACCGATTCGACGGCGGCGGTTCCGCTGCCTTGCATCAGTACACTGGTGTAACCCGGCGCCGGCGTTGCCAAGCGAACCAGTTCTCGGCGAATCGCTTGCACGATGTCGTTATAGTCGCAATCCCATGTACTCCAGTCCTGGAGCATGGTGGACTTGACGCTTTGGGTGGTCGTAATCGGGCCGGGGGTGAGCAGTTTGTACATGGCGTTTGTTACTCAAATGTTTCAAACTGGTCTATACCAGATAGAGAAAGTGTGTGCCCAAGATCGGATGATGTCAATAAGAAAGTGGCGCTTTGTTAGAATCACACGTTTTTATTCGACCTGCCAATGAACGACCAGAACAAGCAATATCTTCAGATACGCAACCAGCTGGTGGCAGCGTTGGCTGCCGAACGTTTCAAGGCCCAAAGCAAGTTGCCGTCGGAACGTGAACTCAGCGAACGCTATGGTTGTACTCGCGTTACGGTAAGAGAGGCCTTGATGCAAATGGAAGCCGAAGGCCTGATCTATCGAAGAAATCGTCGGGGCTGGTTCGTGACCCCGCCTAGGCTCGTTTTTTCGCCGACCAGAAAACTTAACTTTATGCAGATGGTCGATGAGCAGAATCGGCAAGGTGAGACGCGGGTGGCATCTGCAGAGGTGGTCATTGGCGATGCGGATACGTGTTGCGAGCTGATGTTGGTGCCAGGCGAAAAAATATATGAAATCATAAGGATAAGATCACTCGAAGGTCGGCCTGTTTTATACGAATTCATCTACCTCAGTCAAAGTCGCTTCCCCGATCTGTTGGACCAGCCCTTGGCGCAGTCGCTGACTGTTTTACTCCAGGATCACTATGGTGAGCGGATTGCCAGGGAGCAGATTCGTATTACGAGTGCCACCATCGACCCCCGGGCCACGGAGGCCTTGGAGGTATTGCCCGGCAGGTCCGGCGTTTGTATTCGAAGATGCCGCTTGAATCCCAAAGGCGAGCCTGTGGAGAGGGATGTCGAATACTGGCTCAGCGATGCCATCGAGGTGCAGGTGGATACGCACTAGCCGGTGGCCCCTCTGGCGCTGTCGCGACATCGTTCGCCGCAAATCGGTGTGTCGATTCCTGTTTGACGCACCAGACCGGTTTTGTCGGCCTATCCGGAAGACGCTTCATAAAGCTGTCACATTGCACCTCTATTATTTCCAACATCTGGTCTAGACCAGATATGTCAATGCCGTTACAAACTACAGGAGTATCGGCTTGATGCGGTTGTGTGGGTGGTGCAGTTCCGGTCGTTTTGGGTGCCGTCGCTTGCGGCTTGAAACCGACCCTCGGCCTATCGCTTGTTGCTTGCCTGGGGATGCCGGTCAGTCGCTATGAACGAGAGCTACGCACCCCGTCACGAAGGGGATATCAATCAAACGGCGGGCCGCCGGGCATGGCAGCAACGCTGGGTCGGCGAGGCGTCGCTGGGTCTGTTGCATCGTGACGAGACCGCATTCATACATCAGTCGTTGTCCACGCCTTGCCTGACGGCGGTGCAGCATGCCGACGGCGTTTGGTTGCAGGACCTCGAAGGCAAACGTTATCTGGATTTTCACGGCAACAGCGTCCATCACCTCGGGTACGGCCATCCGCGTGTTGTCGATGCGATCAAGACTCAACTCGATACACTCAGTTTTTGTCCTCGACGCTTCACCAACGAAAGTACCGTCTTGCTGGCGGAGCGGTTGGTCGAGCTGTCGCTGATCGAACGTGGTCGCGTGCTGTTTACGACCGGTGGCTCGGATGCCATAGAGGTTGCGTTGAAGTTGGCACGCCTGGCGACCGGGCGTTTCAAGACGCTCTCGTTTTGGGATGCCTTCCACGGTGCCGGTTTCGGTGCGAGCACGGTCGGCGGTGAATCCACCTTTCGGGGTTATGGTCTCGGGCCCTTGTTGCCCGGGGCGGAACATGTTGCTCCGTTTGCCTGTTATCGGTGCCCCTATGGGCACGATGTCGATGAGGATGGCAAGCCCGACTTGCAACGATGCGGTATGGCCTGTGCCGAAATGATCGGCTATGTGCTGGAGAAAGAAGGCGATATTGCCGCCCTGGTTGCCGAACCCGTACGTGCCGTTCCCTATGTGCCGCCGCCCGGTTTTTGGGAGCGGGTACGCGAACTCTGCGATCAACACGGCACTTTGCTGATTTTCGACGAGATACCGAACGGATTGGGCAAGACCGGCCGTTGGTTTGCCGCCCAGCATTTCGACGTGGAACCCGATATCTGCGTTGTCGGTAAATCCTTGGGGGGCGGGGTGCTGCCCATCGCCGCCGTGATCGCCAAAGACGCACTCAATGTCGCCGGTCAGATCGCCGTCGGTCATTACACCCACGAAAAGAATCCCGTTACCGCGGCAGCGGCATTGGCGACGCTCGACACCATCGAGCGGGAAGGCCTTGTCGGCAATGCCGAGGCGATGGGCACCTATGCCTTGTCGCGTATGAGGGCGTTGAAGGCGCGACACGAACTCATCGGCGATGTACGGGGTCTGGGTTTGTCGCTGGGGATCGAACTGATTGTCGACCCGGTGACGCGCGAACCCAACCACGTACTGGCCGAGAAGGTTCTCTACAAGGCGTTGAGTCGGGGTCTGAGTTTCAAGACCTCCATGGGCAATGTCCTGACGCTTTCACCGCCTTTGATCGTTACCAAGGAGCACATCGATACGGCATTGGACGTCATCGATGAGGCCCTGGGTGACGCGCAATGAACAGATCACCGATATTTTTCAATCGCCGCCATCGATCCGACGAGGGTGGCACATCGCTGGGAGTCAATGAGTCATGAAGAACCTCTTTAGATCTGCACTGGTATCGACAGCGGCTGCGCTGTTGTTATCGACGGGTATCGCTTATGCGAAAACCGACCTGCTCGTCTACACGGCCATCGAGGCCGACGAATTGCCGATGTTCAAGAAGGCATTCGAATCGAAACATCGTGATATCCGTATCAAATGGGTCCGCGATTCGACCGGAATCATTACCTCGAAGTTGCTGGCGGAAAAGCAGAATCCGCAAGCCGATATCGTTTGGGGACTGGCGGCGACCAGTCTGATGGTGTTGGACAACGAAGGTTATTTCGAGGCCTATGCCCCAAAGGGTTCCGAGTCCCTGGACAAGCGTTTCATCGATGAGGCGGCTCCCCCTCGTTGGGTAGGTCAGCGCGCATGGTTGGCTGCGATTTGCGTCAACGAAAAAGAGATTGCCAAAAAGGGTGTGCTGGCACCTACCGGTTGGAAAGACCTGACCAAGCCGGAATACAAGGGCATGGTGGTGATGCCGAATCCCAACAGCTCCGGCACGGGGTTTCTCGACGTTTCCGCATGGCTGCAGATGTGGGGTGAGGACGAGGGCTGGAAGTACATGGATGCCCTGCACCAGAACATCGCCTGGTACACCCATTCCGGCTCCAAGCCTTGCAAGCAGGCGGCGGCCGGTGAGATTCCCATCGGTGTTTCCTTTGCCTATCGCGGTGCCAAGTCCAAAAAGCGCGGTGCGCCTTTGATCATCGTTGCGCCGGAAGAGGGTGTCGGCTGGGACATCGAGGCGATGGGAATCGTCAAAGGGGCGAAGAACGCCGAGGCCGCGAAAGCTTTCGCCGACTGGTCCGTCAGTCGGGAGGCCAATGAGCTGTACAACAAGGCCATGGCGGTCGTTGCGATGCCGGGTGTCGCCAAGCCGGTGGAGTTTTTCCCCGAGGGTATCGAGGAAAAGATGATCGAGAACGATTTCAAATGGGCGGCACGGGAAAGAGTACGCATTTTGGATGAATGGCGCCGACGCTATGACGCCAAGAGCTTACCCAAAAAGTAACTGATAGCCGCTTCGGCCAAGGACGGCCGACCGGAGCTGCACACGGCGGTCCGGTTTCCGAATATGGAATCGGTTCGTCTGGAGAACGATCAATGGCCGAGAATGCTGAGCCTTATTTGAAGATCCGTCGTCTCACGAAGCAATTCGGTGATTTCACGGCGATAAGCGATGTCGATCTCGACATCCAGGAAGGCGAATTCGTGTGTTTTCTCGGTCCGTCCGGGTGTGGCAAGACCACCTTGCTGCGGGCGATTGCCGGTCTGGATATCCAGACCTTCGGGTCGATCGAACAAAACGGTAAGGATGTCTCGGGTCTGCCGCCGGCGGAACGTGATTTCGGTATCGTGTTTCAGTCGTATGCCTTGTTCCCCAATATGACGGTCTATCGGAATATCGCATACGGTCTGGAAAACATCGGCACACCCAAGCGCGAAACGAAACAGCGGGTCGGTGAGCTGTTGGAAATGGTCGGTCTCGAGGATCAGGCCGCCAAATACCCTGCGCAGCTGTCCGGTGGGCAGCAACAGCGTGTGGCGTTCGCGCGCGCCCTGGCGACCAAGCCCGGCCTGTTGTTGCTCGACGAGCCCTTGTCGGCATTGGATGCGAAAGTGCGTGCGCATCTGCGTCAGGAAATGAAGGATCTGCAGCATCAGCTGGGCGTCACCACGATCATGGTGACGCACGATCAGGAAGAGGCTTTGACCATGGCGGACCGGATCGTCGTCATGTCGCAGGGGGCGATCGAGCAGGTCGGCGCGCCGGCCGACGTCTATCGTGAGCCCGGTTCCCGTTTCGTGGCCGATTTCATCGGCACCATGAATTTTTTCGATGCCGAAGTCGTGGCGCCGGGTGTGCTGCGCTCGGGCGACGTGACGCTCGAAGCCCCGAAGCTCAACGGCACCCGAACGGGCACCCCTGTCACGGCCGCCATTCGTCCCGAGCAGATCAAGCTGGAGCATATCGATGCGCACAAACCCAATGTGATGCAGGCCGAGGTGCAGAGAATGGAATACCTCGGATCGAACTATCGGACGGATCTCAATCCGAGCGGCATGCGCGATTGTCTGCTGCGCGCGGATCTCTCGGCCGATCTTTATCGCGAGCTCGGTCTCATGCCGGGACATTCCGTGAGTATGGCCCTGCCCGGGCCGGCCATTCATGTATTCCAAGACGGCCATGTCTGATCGATTCGCCCTGTGTCGGACGGTTTTCGTGTCGCGACCGGTATGGGGTCTTGGTGACGTGATGGGCAATCGTTCGTGAACCAGCGCACCGCCATAGAGGCCGACATGCCAGCGACGCGTTTACCGGTCAGGCCCAAAACCGGTTCGGATGCATGGATGATGCGTGCCGGACTGCTGGTCATCGGGCTTTATCTGCTTTTGGGGGTCGTGTGGCCGCTTTGGGCCCTGTTGCAAAAAAGCTTTCAGGACACCGAGGGTAACTGGGTCGGGCTGTCGAATTTCGGGGCGTATTTCGCGGAGCCTGCGCTGGCCCAGTCGATCGGGAACAGTCTGTTCATCGCGACCACGGCCTCTCTTATCACCCTGGTATTGGCCTTCGGTTACGCTTATGCGCTGACACGCTCGGCGATGCCGTTCAAAACAACGTTCAAGACCCTTGCCTCCATACCCTTGCTGATGCCGTCGCTGTTGCCGGCGATCGCCTTGATTTACCTGTTCGGTAACCAGGGCCTGATGACCAATATGCTTTTGGGCATGGAGTCCGGTGAATCGTTCATCTATGGGCCGGTCGGCATCATTATGGGCGAGGTTTTTTTCGCCTTTCCCCATGCGTTCTTGATTATCTATATTGCGTTATCAACCGCCGATGCCCGGTTGTTCGAGGCGGCCGACGTCTTGCGCAGTTCCAGCTCGCGCACCTTTTTGAACGTGACCCTGCCCGGCGCGAAGTACGGTCTGATTTCCGCGTTCTTCGTCGCCTTCACATTGATCATTACCGACTTCGGCGTGCCCAAGGTCATCGGCGGTCAATACAACGTATTGGCGACGGACATTTACAAACAGGTCGTCGGCCGACAGGACTTCCAGATGGGGGCAGTGGTCGGACTATTGTTATTGATTCCGGCGGTGGTCGCCTTCGTGGCCGACCGTTGGGTGCAGGCCCAAAAGGGTTCGGTGGGCGTATCGTCGAAGGCGGTCATCTATCAACCGAAAAAGAACCGTCTTTTCGATACCTGGATGCTGGTGTATTGCACGGTGATCGCGACGATGCTGGTGGGTATCTTAATGGTGGCGGCCGCGGCGAGTTTGTTCACCTTCTGGCCTTACGAGCTTTCGCTGTCGTTTAACAACTATCAGTTCGATATGTTCGACGGCGGAGGCTGGGAGGCATTCTGGAATTCCATCCGGATGGCGCTTTATACGGCGGTATTCGGCACGGCGCTGATATTCCTCGGTGCCTATTTCGTCGAAAAGACGCCGGGCTTCTTGCTCGGGCGTACCGCGTTGCATCTGCTTGCGATGCTGCCGCTCGCCGTGCCCGGCCTGGTACTGGGTTTGGCCTATGTCTTCTTCTTCAACGCGCCGGACAATCCGCTCGGTTTTCTTTACGCCACCATGGCGATCCTGGTAATCAGCACCATCAGCCATTTCTACACGGTGTGCCACCTCAGCGCGACGACGGCATTGAAGCAAATGGACCCGGAGTTCGAGGCCGTTTCCGCGTCGATGAAGGTGCCCGCCTGGAAGACCTTTTTCAAGGTTACGGTGCCGGTCGCCACGCCGGCCTTGCTGGATATTTTCATGTACCTGTTTCTCAATGCCATGACGACCTTGTCGGCCGTGGTGTTTTTGTATTCGCCGGATACCGCGCTCGCATCGATTGCCGTGCTCAATATGGACGATGCGGGAGATATCGCCCCGGCCGCGGCCATGGGGATGATGATCGTCTACACGGCCATCGTTGCGCGCGTCCTGCATGCGGTCATTGCCCATTTCATTGTCAAACGCACCCAGACTTGGAGAGGCCGATAAAGGCCGGGGTCTGTGTTGTACCCTACCGGATCTATCGAGGAGATTAGGATGAGTTTCGTTTATGAACGCCGTTATGCGGGCCCGATTCAGGCATTGATTTTCGATTGGGCCGGCACCCTTGTCGATTACGGCTCCCTAGCGCCGATTTTCGCATTGCGTCGGTTGTTCGAGGAAAACGGCGTACCGGTCTCGGTCGCCGAAGCGCGTGCGCCCATGGGGGCCGAGAAGTGGCTTCACATCCAAGCACTTTGCAGTATGGACGGTGTCAAGCAGCGTTGGGAGGCACAGCACGGCAGTGCGGCGAAGAAAGCGGATATCGATCGTTTGTACGAGCAGTATCTGCCGATGCAGCTCGAGACCATTGCGGAACGAACCGAGTTGATCGGCGGTGTGCCGACTGTATTGGAGAACATGCGCCGGCAGGGTATCAAGTTGGGCACGAACACCGGTTACTCTCGTCCGATGCTGGAGCCGATTCTTGCCGCGGCCGCGCAGCAGGGTTTCGTGCCCGATTCGTCGGTGTGTGCGACGGAGGTGTCGCGCGGCAGGCCTTATCCTTTCATGAGCTTCAGGAACATGATGGAAATGGAGATCGAATCGGTTGCAGCCTGTGTCAAGGTCGACGATACGGCGACCGGTATCGAAGAGGGTTTGAACGCCGGGATGTGGACGGTTGCGGTCGCAGTCAGCGGGAACGAGACGGGTTTGAGCGAGGAAGATTGGCGGGCACTTCGCGAGGCGGAGCAGATCTCTCGTGCGGCCTCCGCGCATCGATCGATGCAACGTAGCGGGGCGCATTACGTACTCGACAGCGTCGCCGATCTGGAGCCGGTGATCGAAGAAATCGAAATGCGTATGCGGGCGGGCGAAAGGCCCTGACGACATGCTCAGGGTGCGTGTCTGCGCTCGGTCTTGCCCCAATCGACCGGGTGTGACACCAAGCCGGGGTCGAGCGCATGCTCGACGCGACAGCGTTGCAGTACGATGCGTTCGGCGCCTTCTCGGCGCAGTAATACGATCAAACGATCCAGCTTGTCTTGAGGCAGCCAGTCGGGGTGTACCGTCACCCTGATCTCGTGGGCGACGTCAGAGGCCAAGAGCAATGCGAGTGATTCGAATGCCCGTTCGGCGCTGCCGGGCGTGCCGGTCAGTGCCGGGTAATCCTCGGGCAAGGCCTTGATATCCAGGCCGATCCAATCGACGCGGGGCAACAGGGCCTTCAGGCGTTGCGGATAACAGCCGGCGGTATGTAGGCCGACCTTGAAATCGAGCGCACGAACCCCGGCGATGGCCGACTCCAGGCCACGATGCAAGGTCGGTTCACCGCCGGAGAAGACCACGCCGTCGAGCAGGCCCCGGCGGCGGCGCAGAAAGCCCCAGACCGTCGGCCAGGTGAGACCTTCGGGTCCATCGCGACCGAGCAGATGGCCGTTGTGACAATAGCGGCAGCGCCAAGGACAGCCCTGGCAATAAACCACCGCCGCCAGCTCGCCGGGCATGTCGATGGTGGTCAGCGGCGTGATGCCGCCGACGACCAGACCTTCGGTCTGGAGGGCTGAGGGGCGGGGGCCGCGGGCCGAGGGCTTGTGCCCGGCCGGCGTCCGATCGCTCGTCTTTAAGGATCCGCTCACCGATTCCCGGTTGCTGACCCGCACTGAGCCGTTGGTTCAATGAAGTAGCGTCGTTCGTTTTGCTCCGATTGCTTGCCGGGGTTCCAGGACGCGATCGGGCGGTGATAGCCCATGACGCGGGTCCAGATCTCACAGCGGGTTCTTTCCTCGTCTGCGAGCACGATATCGTCAGCCGTCCCTGGCGTGGCGATCCGGCCCGGCATCCCTGCCGGGCGTTCGCTCGGCTGCGTTCGTCCACTGGACGAACGGTCCTCGCTCACCCAGCTTTCACAGCGGGTTCTTTCCTCGTCTTTGAGTTCAATGTTGGTCTGTTGCATGGTTGCATGCCTCCTGATGTTGCTTGTGTGCGATCAGTTCCTGGTCGCATTTGGGGCAGAATTCGTGTTCGCCGGCCAGATAGCCATGGGTCGGACAGATCGAGAAAGTCGGCGATATCGTGATGTAGGGCAGGCGGAAGTTGCCTAGCGCACGTTGTACCAGACGCTTGCAAGCCTCAGTGCTGGAAACCTGTTCGGGCAGGTAGAGATGCAACACGGTGCCGCCAGTGTATTTGCGCTGGAGTTCGTCCTGACGTTCCAGCGCCTCGAAGGGGTCGTCGGTGAAGCCGACCGGTAGCTGAGAGCTGTTCGTGTAATAGGGCGCCTCGGTCGTACCCGCCTGCAATATGCCGGGGAAGCGTTTGCGGTCCTCTTTGGCGAAGCGATAGGTCGTGCCCTCGGCCGGGGTCGCTTCGAGGTTGTATAGATGCCCGGTCTCTTCCTGGAACTCGACCATGCGTGTACGCACGTGATCGAGCAGGCGACAGGCGAGAGAGAATCCGTCTTCCGTGGTGATGTCGTCCCTGTCGGTTGTGAAGTTACGGATCATCTCGTTGATGCCGTTTACGCCGATGGTCGAGAAATGATTGCGCAGCGTGCCGAGGTAACGCTTGGTGTAGGGGAACAATCCCTGATCGATATGCCGGCCGATGACCTTGCGTTTGATTTCCAGACTGTTGCGCGCCAGTTCCAGCAATTGATCGAGTCGTGCTAGGAGTGCCGCTTCGTCATCGCGACAGAGATAACCCAGGCGCGCGCAGTTGACGGTTACCACGCCGAGTGAGCCGGTTTGTTCGGCCGAGCCGAACAGGCCATTGCCGCGCTTCAAGAGTTCACGCAGATCCAGCTGCAGACGACAGCACATGCTGCGGATCATGTTCGGGCTGAGTTCCGAATTGAGAAAGTTCTGAAAATACGGCAGGCCGTATTTGGCGGTCATGGCGAACAGGCGTTCGGCGTTTTCGCTGTCCCAGGGAAAGTCGGGTGTGATGTTGTACGTCGGAATCGGGAAGGTGAACACCCGGCCCTTGGCATCGCCGGCGGTCATGACCTCGATATAGGCGCGATTGATCAGGTCCATCTCGGTTTGCAGCTCACCATAAGTGAACGGCATTTCCTCGCCGCCGATGATTGGTATCTGATCGCGCAGGTCTTCGGGGCAGACCCAATCGAAGGTGAGATTGGTGAACGGCGTTTGGGTACCCCAACGCGACGGCACATTGAGGTTGTAGATCAGCTCCTGGATGTATTGCCGCACCTCGTCGTAACTCAACGCATCTTTGCGCACAAAGGGCGCCATATAGGTATCGAAGGAGCTGAAAGCCTGGGCGCCGGCCCATTCGTTTTGCAATGTGCCGAGGAAGTTGACGATCTGACCCACGGCGGACGACATGTGCTTTGGCGGTCCAGCCTCGACCTTGCCCGGCACGCCGTTGAGACCCTCGTGCAACAGCGTGCGTAAGGACCAGCCGGCGCAGTAGCCGGCCAGCATGTCAAGATCGTGGATGTGGATGTCGGCTTCGCGATGCGCCGTGCCGATCTCGGGCGGGTAGACGTGTGATAGCCAATAGTTGGCGATCACCTTGCCCGAGGTGTTGAGAATCAGGCCGCCCAGCGAATAGCCCTGGTTGGCATTGGCGTTGACGCGCCAGTCGGCGCGATCGAGGTATTCGTTAACCGAGCTGGCCACGTCGACCAGCGTACGGTGATCGTCACGCAAACGCCGGTGTTGGTCGCGGTAGCTGATATAGGCACGCGCGGTTTGCAGGTGATTGGCCGCGATCAGGGTTTGTTCGACGATATCCTGCACCCGTTCGATATCGGGTACGCCGTCGGGAAAGTGGCCGTGGCTCAAAACCTTTACCACCTGTGAGGTCAGCAGGCGTGCCTCGTCGTCGGCGAATTCGCCGGTGGCCTCGCCGGCGCGGCGGATGGCGGAGAAGATGCGATCGTTGTCGAATACGGTTTCGGACCCATCGCGGCGGCGTATACGTGCCGGCAGACGGGCCAGCCGGGTGGCTGGAAGGGACATAGGGTAGCCTCGTGTCAGATATGGCTTTGACACAATATGTTGTAGTTCAGAAGAGCTGTAAACCCAAGATATGGAACCCAGTTGGTTTGACCCACATCAAATTCGGCACCCAAGTCGTCATTTGTTTGAGAAAGATCAAGGCAACCCGGTACCGGTCGATGGCAAAAAGTCGCATTCGCCAAGCGGTACCCCATGTCCAGCTCACTCCCAGCACGTATCAATACCTTCGGTCAGGATCTGAAGCGCCGTTATGGCCGGCGGGTGCATAAGCTCGCCATCCATGCCGGTTTCACCTGTCCGAACCGCGATGGCAGCAAAGGCCGTGGCGGTTGCACCTTCTGCAATAACGTCTCGTTCAGCCCGAACGCACGACGCGAGCCTGATGTCGGCGAACAAATCGAGGCCGGTCGCCGGGTGGTTTCCAGGCGTACGGGTGCGGATCGCTATCTCGCCTATTTCCAGGCGTATACCAATACCTACGCCGATGTGATGATGCTGCGCCGGTTATACGATGCCGCGCTTGCCGAGCCTGGTGTGATCGGTCTGTCGGTCGGTACGCGGCCGGACTGTGTGCCGGGCGCGGTGCTGGATCTGTTGGCGCGTTATCAGGACCAGGGCCACGAAGTGTGGTTAGAACTCGGTCTGCAATCGACGTTCGACGAAACTCTGCGGCGGGTGAATCGAGGGCATGGCTTCAGCGAATATGCCGGTGCCGTGCGTGCTGCGCGACAGCGTGGATTGAAGTTATGTACCCATTTGATCATTGGTTTGCCGGGCGAGGACGAGGGCCATGCACTCGCCAGCCTCGACCGAGTGCTCGAACTCGGTGCCGATGGTCTCAAGCTGCACCCCCTGCATGTGGTCAGGGGGACACGGCTGGCCAACAGCTGGCGCGCCGGCGAGTACGCACCCTGGGCCTTGTCGCGTTATCTGACGGTAGCGGCCGACCTGGTCGAGCGTACGCCCTGGGAGGTGGTGTTCCATCGACTCACCGCGACCGCATCGGCAAAGATTCTTCTCGGACCGGATTGGTGTCAGTTCAAGTGGCGGGTGATCGACGGCATCGTCGATGAACTCGTCCGGCGCGGCAGTTGCCAGGGCAGTGCCTTCGATCCTGTCGTTTCACAACTCGGAGGAAGTTGAACCCATGGAGCTTGTTTGTCCCGCCGGTAACCTCGCGTCGCTCAAGGGCGCGGTCAAGGCCGGTGCGAATGCCGTTTATCTCGGTTTTCGCGATGCCACCAATGCACGCAACTTCGAGGGGCTCAACTTCAGTGAGACCGATATCCGAACGGGCATCGCGCATGCGCACCAACAGGGTTGCCGCGTTTTTCTCGCGCTCAACACCTATCCGCAACCGGCCAACTGGGCGCTGTGGCAGCGTGCCGTCGATCAGGCCGCGGAATTAGGCTTTGATGCGTTGATCGCCGCCGACATCGGTGTGCTCGACTATGCCGCCAATCAGTACCCTGAGTTGCCGCTACATCTATCGGTGCAGGGGTCGGCGACCAGCTACGAAGCGCTGCGTTTTTATCAGCGAGCATTCGGTATCCGGCGTGCCGTGCTGCCGCGGGTGTTGTCGGCGGCTCAGGTCAAACATGTCATCGCCAACAGTCCGGTAGAGATCGAGGTGTTCGGTTTCGGCAGTCTGTGCGTCATGGTCGAAGGTCGCTGTATCTTGTCGTCATACGCCGCCGGCAAGTCGCCCAACACCCACGGCTGTTGTTCGCCGGCTGCGTCCGTGCAATGGCTGGAGACACCGAGGGGTTTGGAAACACGTCTCGGTGAGGTACTGGTCAACCGTGTCGGTCCGGGTGAGCATCCTGCGTATCCCACCCTGTGCAAGGGTCGCTATGAAGTCGGTGGGAACACCTATTACGCCATCGAAGAGCCGAGCAGTCTCAACACCCTGGACTTATTGCCCGAACTTGCCGCGGCCGGCGTTTCTGCCATCAAGATCGAAGGCCGACAGCGCAGTCCGGCCTATGTTCGACAGGTCACCGCCGTCTGGCGGGCTGCGATCGATGCCTGTAAACGCGATCCCGAAAACTATCGGCCCCGGGCCGATTGGCAACAGGCCTTGGGTCGGGTCAGTGAAGGTCAGCAGACCACGTTGGGTGCTTATGCAAGACCGTGGCAATGAAATAAATGGATCGAGGGACGAGGTGCGAGGATCGGGGAGTGCTTCCCGCGAATCGAACACGAGAAGTGTCGAGTAGCACTTGAGAAGCGCTCTAATCGGGCACGAACCCAATCCATCTTTTTACGTTTGAAGCGATTCAGCAGGAATAATCAGTCATGTCCAGTCACGACCACCTCGCACCTCGATCCTCGCACCTCGAACCTATCTCGTTATCCCTTGGGCCCGTACAATACTATTGGCCCCGCGACGATCTGATCGCCTTCTACGATCAGGCGGCCGAATCGGCGGTCGACATCGTCTATCTCGGTGAGACGGTATGCGCAAAACGCCGTTCATTACGACTGGATGATTGGATCGCGATTGGCGACAAACTGCACGCCGCCGGCAAACAGGTGGTGTTGTCGAGTCTGGCGCTGATCGAGGCCGAGTCCGAACTCAAGACACTGCGGCGCCTGTGCGCCAACGGCCGTTTCCTGGTCGAGGCCAACGACATGGCTGCGGTCCATTTGCTCGCCGGTGAAGGCGAGTTCATCGCCGGGCCGTTCGTCAATATCTACAATCAGCACACCTTGGCGGCCCTCGCGCGCCTGGGTCTGCGTCGCTGGGTGATGCCGGTCGAGTTGTCACGCACGACCTTGGCACAGATGCAGGCAGAACGTCCGGACGGTGTGGAGACCGAGTTGTTCGCTTACGGTCGCTTACCCTTGGCCTTATCGGCGCGCTGTTTCACCGCGCGTGCGCACAATCTCCCCAAGGACGATTGTCAGTATCGTTGTCTCGACTATCCTGACGGGATGTTGCTCGCGACCCAGGAGGATGCGCGTTTTCTCGCGTTGAACGGTATCCAGACCCAGTCGGCACAAAGCTACACCTTGCTCGGCGAACTCGATGACATACGGGATCTGGGTGTCGATGTGCTGCGTATCAGTCCGCAGTCACGTCATACCTTCGAGGTGGTGCAAGCCTTCGCCGACGTGTTGCAACGACGTCGTGCACCGAACGATGCGGAGCAATCCTTGCTCGCCTACATGCCGAGCGGGCCCTGCGACGGTTATTGGAAAGGGCGTCCCGGACTGAACTGGCGCGTCTGAGGCGCGTCGAACGAGGCACAGCGCCGGCTGTAGAGGTCGGTGAAGTGATCCAGTGCCTGGCGTGCCGGCCCGGGCAGGGGCAGCGTCTCCAGGGCGTCGAGAAAGTTCTTGAGATGCAGGCCGATGGCGGTGTCGCCCTCGATACGCAGGCGACGTTGGAAGAACAGGGTGTCCGCATCTTCGCGTTGTGTCGCCAGCAACAAAAAGGTGTACAGGTCGCCGCTGAAACGCACCGTCGGTTCGGCGTCGGCCGATACCGATCCGAAGCCGTTCTCGCCGAGCATCAAACGAAAGCCGAGCCTCAGATCGGTGATCTCCAGGCTGACGACGCGGTCGCGCAAAAAATCCAACTCGCCATCGGCCATCGGGTGTGCCAACAGGTGATTGAGCATTAACGACAGACCGCCGCCGTGCAGGCGTGGCGGCAGTAAACGCAGTGGGCCGGCAATAAAACGACAAAGGCCGGTGTTGGACATCAGACACCTCGGTACCACTGTAACTCGACAGGCGATTCTACCGACGACTTTTCCCCGAACCATGACCAAGGTCAACTCAACGACCGATCGTCGTCGATCAGACAAATACCGCTGGGTAGCCGTTATTCGTCAATCCCGGTTCGATTCGGAGCAATGCGGTCTGGTGTGCTTGATATTGATCAAGGCTGAGGAGGTTGAGTGGCATTGGAATGATGCCAGACAACGGTAATGGGGGGAGGACCCAGGTATGTCGCAGGCATTCACCAAAGCCATGGCACGCAACATTTTCTACGGTGGCAGCGTGTTCTTTTTC
>JANQLO010000009.1 GCA_028280505.1 Chromatiales bacterium
GGATACCGCCCGCCGGCCCCGGAAACCGTCGTCCCGATAGACCAAAGGCCGGTCATGCACTAACAATCAAATTGGACCACTCAGGTGGGGCTGATCACCTCCCCCAGTTCGCTGCATGGCGAGGCTCCTGCTGCGTCACAGGACGTTCCTGAAGCCGAACTTGACGGCGTGCCGTACAATCCACCGCTCACGTTCGAGCTCCAAAACCTGGAGCGTTCGCATTCGTTCTTTCGTGATCGGCACATCACCTCGGAGATGATCGAGACCTTCGGGCTTGGCATCGCCGCCCGCGGCATGATGAAAGGTCGCCTGGTGATCCCGATCCACAATCCGAAAGGTCAGCTCATCGCATACTGCGGCAGATGGCCAGCGGACGAACCGCCGAACGACGAACCGAAATACAAACAGCCGCCAAGATTCCGCAAGGAACTCGAACTCTACAACATCAACCGCCAGTCCGACCCGTTGCCGCCGGTCATCGTGCTTGTAGAGAGCTTCTTCTCGGTCTTTCAGCTGCACATGCTCGGATACGCTACCGTCTCTCCAATGGGACGTTCGCTGTCGTCAGCGCAGCTGCAGCTGCTCGTTGATCGCGGTGCGAAAGTGGTCATTGTTCTTTTCGACGGCGACGAGCCGGGTCGCCAGGGCGCAATCGCAACAGGTGCCGATCTTCTGCAGCACGGCATCACCGTCCGCGTACCAACGGTTCCGGACGGCTTCAAACCGCACCGCACTACCGCCGAGGAACTGCAAACCTACCTGACCTTTCTCGGTTAGTGCTGCGCAACCACATCAAAAGCCCTGCCATTGGCGGGGCTTCCTTTGTATTCCTCTACCGTACAGCTTCAAGTACCCGCATGCGGTCTTCGTGGTCATTCAGCATTGACCCGTACGTTTCTTCAATTTCAGAGGCAATACGTTCCGGCATGTCTCGAAATACACCGTGCATGCAAGCAGCACGTAGAGTGCTGACCTAACGCGAAACGAGTGAATTTGACCCTCGTGCACTCGTAAGTGCGTGAGCTAAAGCATCTCGCCTAGTTTGAGACATGTAATTCGCCCAATCCTCCTTCACTGCATGACCATACCAACACAAAAAATTGTCATCACCTGAAGCAACCTTCATGGCTTCGACGGACGCTTCCAAATCGCCATCTCTAAAGAGCCGGTGGTAAAATGCCACATATGCAACAGAAGCGTCAGCCCAACTCGCATTCGAAGTATTTCCTACTAAAGCCCCAAAAGGCTGATCGTTCTGTTCATTCATCGCCATCCGACATCCCGAGCTTCCGAAGCACGAGGACATGCAAATGAGCAAACCTCCTTGCATTGCATTATTGAGTGGCGCCAAAGCTGCACGCAGTTCATTCCATTCCACATAATCACCGTTTGAGAAACCTATTCCGTTAGGGTTACCGTGCGCGCTGATGTGTAGGATCGGATTCTTTTCCGGGAAATACTGAAGCGCGTCTTGTAATCGGTTGCGAAGGGCTTCGCAAAACATCTCTCGAGAGATGGCAAGAGAGTAGTAGTTATCAGTACCCGCAATACGCAGCACCTCATTGAGCGCGCGCCCTTCTGTCCTTCCGTCCAATATGTCTTCGGCGGAAGGAGATTCGATTATAAACACAAATCCATTTAACACTCTGCAAGCTCCATTTTTGGCAAGTAACGGGATATCACTTAGACAGCCTAGAAAGCGAACGCTTTCACGGAATACGCACGGCTTGACGAAAGCTGGTTCGCAATACGATGGCGCAAAAACTGGCGGAAAAGCGGTGACCCGCTACACCTCTCCAGGCGCGGAGAAAATGGCGTTGAGATCCCGCCGACCATCGACAACACGGACGATTTGAACTTCGTCCTCGGTTACAAGATAGGCCACGATGTACGGTGCCACCGGAAGAAGGTGCACGCCGAAGCGCTCATCGAAGGTCGCAGAATATGGAAACTCGATCAGCTGCTCCATACGCGCTCCAATGCGCCGCAGAACACCGTCTGCAGCTGTAGGGTTGTCAGCTGCTATGTATGTCCAAATGGCGCGGAGATCTGCCTCGGCCGGATCCGAGACAATCAGCACTCTACGCGCTGCTTGCATGCGCGGTATGTGCGTCTTTGATAATGCGCTCGATGTCGAGCGGTCTCGTCTTCCCCGCATCGATTGCGGCGACACCCTCGGCAATCATCGCTTTGAGCTTGCGCTCCGCAGCTGACCGCTCAAGCGTGGTCACAAGCTCCGCCTGATCGCTTTCAGGCAGGTCAGCGAGCGCATTCTTTGCTCTGTTAAGAATCGTACTCATGCCCTCAATATAGCATGCGTTCGTCGATCGCGCACGCAGCTGCGCAGATCATGGCGAACACCATTCCTAGAAACCTGCGTTTCTAGGAACAAGTGACTGCCCTTCGGCAGAACCGCGGACGCGTTCGCGTCCCAACAAGCGCATCCCCGATGCAAGACGTTACCCCCCGTGTTGTCGGGTCCGACGAAGCAGACAATTTCGGCGTGACGCAAGGAGCGTCGGAATTGTCGTCGCGCAGTCGTGCGCCCGACCCCGAGCGGTCTGGTGCAGTCCGTTCATCTTGTTAAAGTGGACGGACAAACCCGAACGGCGGCGCGCTCTCCCGTCCGGCGTTAGCCAGGGAGATGCGCCGTTGTGAGCCTGACGGAACTCATGACCTTGTTAAAGTCATGTGTGGAGGAAGGAGAGCGCGCGGGGTCGGGCGTAGACCGACAACACGGGGGGAACATATTCGCGTGTAAAAGCAAGGCGTTAGCCGCGCGGCGCGAATAACAAGGGGGTACAATTCTTAGGATTGTACCCGCAATAGTACCGGCTTACCTATGTGTAAGCCATTGATTTTAAAGGAATAATTTTGACAAGCCGTATTCGGTCGGCCGGCGTTTGCGGCATCGAATGCCGATATGGTCTCCGGCGGCTTGTTAAAGCCGATTTCTTACACATAACCTTACACATACACAGTTTTCCGCAAAATAGTTCCATATTTTCCAATATTTTATGATGACTGCCCAATAACTACGAATCTGGGGGTCGGGAGTTCGAATCTTCCCCGGCGCGCCATCTTGTTTTTACCCCCTGAGAAGTCCGCTAACGCCTTGAAGGGTAAGGCCATATCAGCGGTTCTAAACCCCTCATTTCGCACATAGCCAAGACGGTCGACAAAGGCCAGTTTGAGCACCGTCTTCTTGTGGGCAAGGTTGCCGGAAACCCATATTTCGTAAGGGTTTCCGAGAAAATCCAGCGCGGTTCTAAGTGAATCATCGAAGTCTCGGATGGGCCGACCGCATCGGGCGATTTTTTCCTGCATCTCGATCTTCTGCGCTTCCAGTTCGCTGATCCGCTTTTCATAGGCGCGGATGACTGACGGGGAATCGGCATCGACGATCCGGTCCAGGAGTTGTTCGACCTTGCGGTCGACGGCTGTGATCTCAGTCTTGAGCGAGTGACCGACCGTCTTCTGGCTGTCGAGGCGATGGTCCCACAGGTCCTTGAACATTTTTCGCGCAACCCGGAACAGGCCTTCGGTCGGCTGCATGGTTTTCAGGAGTTCTTCGAACTCGCCCTCAATCACATCGCGCTTGATCGACTTCCCGTAGCTCTCACAGCCGCGTTTCGGGCAGAGGTAGTACGGATAGCGGGCATGCCGCCCGGACGACCAGCAGGCCGTTAGCGGCGTTCCGCAACAGCCACAGGTAACAGAGCCGCGCAGCGGAAAGTCCTCGTTGAGGTCCTTGCGGATCGGCGCGCGGGCATTGCCTTTGAGGCGATCCTGAATCCTGCGGAAGGTCTCGAAGCTGATCAGGCCTTCATGCTTGCCTTCGCGCAGACCCACGTCCCACTTCGGTGCTTCGACATATCCGGCGTAAACGGCTTTCGTAAGAATGTCGGTGACACGCTGGTTGCGGACATCGCCGTTGCGGTCTCTTGGGAACTCCGGGAAGGTCTCCAGGAAGCGTTTCACTTCCGCCTGTAGCTCGAACCGACCGGAGGCGTAGCCTTCCATCGCCTCCTGGATAATCGAGGCAAGCGGTTCATCGCGAACGAGCAGCCGACCATGGCCGCCGGTCTTCTGATAGCGGTAGCCGACCGGGGCCTGGAACACCCAATAGCCGTTCATGACGCGAGCGCGCATCCGGTTCTTGGTCTGCTCGGCATTCTTGCGGCGCTGGTGCTGGGCGACCGTCGCCAGGATGTATTCCTGCAATTCGCTATCGGCATCGTCGTTGAATTCCAGCGTCGGCGATTCCAGAAGCCCGCCCGCCAGACTGATCGCGGCCCGCAATTCAATATGCGCGCTGACCGAGCGGGCAAGGCGAGAGATGTCGTCGACGAGGACGATATGCGGATTGGCGCTGTTCTGTTTCAGGAAGGCCAGCATGGCCTTGACACCGGGCCGCTCGATAGCGCTACCGCTCAGATCGTCCGTGAAGGTCTTAACCACCTCATAGCCACGGGCGCGGGCATATTCCCGGCACCGGGTTTCCTGGGAACCGAGACCGTCGCCGCGCTTGGTCTGGGCTGTGCTGGATACGCGGCAATAGATAACCGCCTGTCTGGTCAAAACTTCACTCATGAAACACCTTCCTTCGCGCCGTCGACCGACGCAGCATTCTCAAATAATTTGGAACAATCGCTATCCCTTGATTCTATCATCGCGCCGCCTTCGTCCGAAGGAATCGCAGCCAGTTGCGGCAAAACATGGTGGACAGAATCAACGCCGAACCCGAGATCGACAAAGGCTTTCATGATTTCCCAGATCGTTCCGAGATACTCCGCCGCCTGTTCGTCGGTGAGGTCCATGTCGGCGATCTCATCGGCATATCGCTTGGGATCGAAGACCGGTTGAACGGATGACGGTTGCCGGTCCGCAACCAAGATATCATCCTCTATTATAGCGCCCTGGTTACGGCCCTTGTCTTTGTCCACCGTTCTAATCCTTCGTTCGCGTTGTCCTCTTCATGTTGTTCCCTAATCATGAGAACATAACATGAACATTGTTCAAATATCAAGCACTATTTACACTTGGGAATACTTGCGCATGCGCCTTGCTCAACGCCCGAAGTCGCGGGTTGGCTTGCCGCGAACCTGGGCCTTGCCGTTATCCCGCTTCATGGTTTTGCGCATGGTCTCCAGGCGATGGCTCAGGTCCGTGATCCTGAGTTCCGCCTGAGCGTTAAGCTGTCGGTGCACGTCCGCTCCGTCGTCGCCGTCCATGGTGAGAGCCCGTTGCGGTTCCAACCTGGGCCGAGCCGCGCGGAGCGCATCGAGCTCCGCGCGGGTGGCAATGGAAGGCTGCGGCGGTGCCGTGACCGAGAATGCCGACTTCGCCATCAATCGCGCTCGTAGTCATTGGAGCGGCTGCGCGAGCGGGTACTGCGCTTGGTGCCGCCGTTCCGCATCTCCTCGACACGTTCCTTCGGTGTGCGAAGGGTCACGTTGCCGTCGACAGGCACCGCGTCGAGGATGACGTTGAAGCCTTCCCCGTCCTTGTGGGGGAAGGCGGAGCCGACGCGGTTGAAGAAAGATTTGCCGTCCTGTCCATCGCGCACATGGTAGGCGATGTGGCTGGGCCGTTTGGGTTCATCGGCCATGGGTCCGTATCTCCTTGTGTCAGAAGGGTTTGAAGCCTTCGATGTATGACACGGTGCCGCGCTGGTACTGGGGGTATAAGGCAAGGTGTGAGGGCACCGGTTCGGTGATCACGCGCGCCCACTTGGTTCCCCAGCGGGTTTGAATCTGAACTTTGTCTACTGGAGGGTGGTACGGGTTTGGCAGGTAAAGACCTGCACATTCTCGCCTGGAGTAGTAAGGGTATTTGTGCCCATAAACCGGCTTCAAATTTTTGCCGGAGATGAACAAGATGCACCTGTCTTCCGGCATCGAAAGCACCTCCTCAGGCGTCATAAGCGGCCTCGACTGGTGGGTCGATTGCTCCGATGTCCGTTTGAAGTGGGCATAGTCGGCACCGGCGGAAAACGGATCGTCGCTGGTCATGATCCGGAAGGCCGCGTTCATTTTCCTGTATCGGGCGTCCTGCTGCCGCCACGGATCGTTGTAGTTGATGGTCTCGGTGCCGAGCATGCCGCTGACCAGTTGGGCTGTCTGGTAGTCGCGGACACCGAAGAAAATGCGGGTCTGGGCTGAACCGAGGAACCCTTGCAAGGCAGGTCCACCGAAATTGCGGATGATCTGGCCGCAGTCCTGGAAGATCGCCCAGGCCTGGATTCCGGCCCCGCGTCCATAGGTGAAGGAGCGAAGCAGGCCTTCGAATCTGCCGAGTTGCCCAGCTTCGTCGACGAGCAGAGTAATCCTCCGACGCTCCGGATGCCGCCCCTTATAGAGCATGGTGACGGCGAAGAAGGTTCGGATCAGTGGCGACCAGATACCGAGATACTCGGCGGGCACGTTGAAGAAGATTTTGGACACTCGGTCAGGATCGACCAGAGCCTCCAACGAGAAGTCCGGCTGTTCCAGCGAGGCGAGCAGGGCCGGATCATTGAGGAAACTGAAATGGGCATAGATGGTGCCCATGATTGCGCCGAATTCTTTCGGTGTGTCCTGCTGCTTCGTCAGCATCTCGGATGCGGTGCGGCGCACATCGTCGAAGGGCGAGACGAGCATCACTTCCAGGAAGTCCGCCCAGCGGGCCGGGTCGCCCTCGATCAGATTGATCAGCCGGTAGAGATCGGGAAAGCTGATGGTCCCGCTCTGGACGACCCGCGCCTTCATGATGCACTCGACCCACTCGCGGGCGCGGATTTCAAAATAGTGGCCGTTGGAACTGCCGCTGAGCGGGATCAGGCTTTCGGCGATGAACTTGCAATCGGCATGAAAGGTGATGGCATCCGGCTTGATGATATCGAGTGGGTTGCAACGGTGCTGAGGCAGTCGGCACGTCCCCATAGGGTTCCAAAAATAGGCGAACTCACCATTCATGGCGTGAACGTGAATCGAGATCGCACCAAGCTCGCCGCGAGGGTCCAGAATACCCATAGGGATGCCCGGCGAGTTGCAGACTACGTACCCCAATTGATCGCGAAGTTTGCCTGACCCGGCGCCGCCGATTGTTATCAGCGGGGCGTCGCTGGAAAGGCGCAGGACCCGGTCGTTCCAGTAGCCGATCTGCAAGCCCTCTTTGCCGAACAGACCGGCGTCCGCGAGCATGTGCTCATCGCTCCAGGCCGCCGAACCGTATGGGTGTTCCGCATTAAAGTCGTCATGCATTGATGGTCTCCGAAGTATGGTGAAGGCACAAAAAAAGGCGGGGCGCCGAAGCGCCCCGCCCGTTGCGAAAAGTTGAGAAGTCTTAGCCCGCGATCAGGGCAAGGACGATGATCGCGACGATGATGCCCGCGACCACCGCGCCGCCGCCGCCCTTCTTGCTGAAGACATGCATTGAGCCTTCATGTTGCCATTTAGACATTTGGTTCTCCTTTCGGTTTTCACAGAAAGCGGGTGGCGACGGCCAGCCCGCCCATCATCAGAGCCGTCGATATCGAGGCCCTGGATACGAAGAAGACGATCAAGGTGCAGAGGATGAACCAGGCGAAGGCGGTCAGGTCTTCAAAGCCGTAGCCGTAGTTTGCCGCTGTGTATCCCTGGACCCAGTCGATCGTCTTCCCGTAGAGCGGCGGCACACCAATGAAGGTCACGCCCACCGCCAAGGTGTTTGCCAGACCGGTCAGCGACGACATGAAGATCGAGCGACCGGCCTGGGCATGCTTGCTGTTGTTGAACATGAAGATGTCCCTTGAAGTCTGCCGGGCGGCGGTTGGCCGCCCAGCGAGGGACAAATTACGCGGACCGAAATGGCGGTCTGGGGGGATAACCGCCAAAAGCCGCCGGAATCAACGTTTTGGCTCGTTATCGTTGGCCGCCCGCACGCCCCACATCAGCGCATCGCCACGGAACCGTGCCCGGAGGATCGTTGCCAGGACGCGGACACGCTCCCGCGCTTCCTTGCGCACGTGCGGCTTCACATTCGGCGGACAAGGCGTGCAGCAGAACTCGCGGAACCAGTATTTGATATTGGGCTGCTCGAATTGTTCCATATCGAGCATCACTTCCTCACCGTCCGGTCCCATGATCCAGCCCGGGTAATCCTTGTAGAGATCGCTGAGGTCATCAAGCCAGTCGTAGTACTTTATGGGCAGTCCCGAAGTGAAGTTCCGCAGGTCGCGGATGAATTCGGAATCGGCGAGTTCAGCGTCAGTTACGAGCGGGGTGATCAGCTTTCGGCAGTAGCCGTTCGAAAGACAGTAGAGGCAGAGGTCCATCTGTTCGCTCCAGCATATAACACACCCCAGTTGGGAGTGCCGTCTAAGCGAAAGCTGGGGTATTGCCTTCTCACTGGCGAGAGGGTTCCAATGAACGAAACCAATGAGTGTCTCACCGGTTCATTTCTTCCAAACGACGAAACCAATCTACCCCTATTGTACGAGCTGAAAGTCAATGGCCAATCCATACATCGTCGGATCGAAACTCAGTGCCGAGGAAGTCAGGCTGTGTGTTGGGTATCTGGTATGGTTCCACCCATATGCGGATATTTTCAAAGAGATGAGCCCAAGTTCCCAAGCGCTCAGGCCGATCCTGACCCAAATTGAAAGGAGAATGTACTTTGATATGGATCGATGGGCGGTGTTTCACCTCATGGAGTTCGGAAAATACAATCTGAACAACGAGTTCCGACCCTACATCAATCATGTCGCGTACTACCTCGACGCGGTGCTTCGAATTCCTCGCGGTCCGAGGTCGAAAATGATCGTCGAATCAGAGATTACCGATTTCCAGGGAGAGTTGGACTGCATGTTTGCTTGCCCGCAACATGTTGCACCGCGGAAATTCGTTGAGCGCTACGGGGTTGCGAAGCCCCTGCAAGTTCCTGATTCGAATGTTCCGTATGAAGATGAGTGCAGGAACCGGATCGCGCGGAAGAAACATTGTGTAGGCTGCCGGAGCGAGCTTCGTCACATATGGACCAGTAGTGAGCAATTCCTGTTTCGGTACGCGATGGAATATGCTGCTAAATTTGGAAAACCTCGTGCTCAATATGCGGACATATTCATCGCTCGAATGGTGTACCATCTAGTCTGGCGTGCATACGATTTGAACTTAAAGGCTTGGATTATACAGAAACAAATCACTTTGAAGTCAAAGTCTCTCAGGATGCAGCGCGAAGAAGGAGAGGAATTTTACAAGAAAAGCATTCATGATGCGAATAAACGTCGCCAAGGCCTCTATATTAATATCAAAAGCTATCTTGCGCAGCTTGTGCTGAGGGAATTGAAAGAAAACCCTCTTCGAATTGACCGGCGTGGATTGCATAAGAAATAAAGGGAAAGGAATATTTTATTTATACTAAACAGTATGCTTTTTGTCAGCACTTCGTCTACGAACGAGGTCATTCTACAATAAGGGATAGCCCCATTCTCTTGAATGCGCGCTTGAGTGTGATTTTGGAAACACCGCAACGTTCGGCCAAAACCTCGAAAGAGGCTTGCTCCTGCGCGAACACTCGATGCGCCTCCAATATCTGATACTCATTTAAAGCATATGGTCGACCGAGCTGAGTGCCCCGCGCACGGGCGGCTTCCAGACCGCACACAGTGTTCTCCCGGATAAGGTCACGCTGAAACTCCGCGACAGCGGCTATGATGTGGTAGACAAGCTTGCCGCCGGGCGTTGTCGTGTTGATCCCTTCGCTCAAGGACACGAAGTGAATCCCGTCCTTGTTGAAGCGGGTCAGCAGGTCGGAGAGATGAAGAACCGAACGGCCTAAACGGTCGAGCTTGAAGACGATAAACGCATCCCCGGGCTTAAGAACCGACAACGCTCTATGAAGACCGGGCCGTAATGCTTCGGCCCCTCCCGATATGCCGTGATCGGTCTCGATAGGGTCGCATCCGGCTCCGGTCAGTGCATCGATTTGCATGTCGAGCACCTGTTCCTCGGTGCTGACCCGCGCATATCCAATCTTTTTGCCTTCAATATCAATATGTTGCCAATATCCCACAGGGTGCCTGCCTTTCCGACAAAATCGAACGTTTTTGAAACCCGGTGGATTCCGGAGATCGAAAACGCTCACACACCCTGAAACGCAATATTGAGTCCCGTATCTTTACCTGAACGAAATACTATTACTTTTACATGCAAATTGCAACAAAAACGTTCGTTTTTGTATGATATCGCAATATAGAAAAAGAAAATAACAATAAAAGACCCGTGTCATCGTGCGGCCTGTTGAAGGTAACGGAGATAGAACGATGGCTACTGAATCAGAAAGCAAAGGGATTTCCCGCCGTGACGTGTTCGGCGCTATCGCAGGCGCGGCCATGACGGTTGCGGCTGTGTTGCCGGGTGCAGCCCAAGCCGCTGAGAAACCGTTTATCCCATTCAATGACATCAGCCAGTGCGAGTTGAGCACGCCGGAAATCTGCGATTTGGATGTTGCGGATACAAATGCCCGCGACTATGCGCTAGAGAATCCCGGCGTCGGTATACTGGTGCATGTCGGATATGATTTTCCCAACGAGCACTTCCAGACCCCGCAGCAATTCGGTCAGGCAGTCGTAAACGCGTTCGCCCACCATGGCGTCGAGGCGCAGTATTTTCTCACGCAGAACGATGTTGAGAATACGGTCATGGCTTTCTACGTCGCCCATCTGACCTATGATGCTGATAAGCATGGGGGGCTGAAGAGCATCAATGAGGCCTATCAGGCTATTCCTGAAATCGCAGCCGTTACGAAGACGATCAACGGGGTCGCGTCCGCACCGCCCGTTCTTACACCCGCCTCAGATGGTTAGAGTGTCTGGCGATATGTCTGCTTCTGCCACGAGTGCCAAATCCGATTCCTGATAGGGCCCACCTGTCTTGGCGTTGAACTGTTCAGTCAGGGCTGCTTGATCCAGTTTGCCCGGTTTCGTTGCCAAACCGTCGACACTGGCATTTGCGAATCCGGCAAAACCGCCAAAGCCATCATCCTTCATGTCTGCCGCTGACGAACCTGCAACATCCTCGCGGTGGGCATCCATGCCGTTTCGCGCATCATCCTTTAGCTCGACATTGGTGACGGCATAGCCGAGTTGATGTGCGGCGTCGGCGTCTTCGGACGATATCTCCCTTCCTTTCGCCTTTTCCTCTTCGGTGAGTTTGGCGTCGGCGGCCACCTCAGCGAGTGGGGTAATGTCCTCCATAAGTTCCTGATATCTCCGGTCGTTCAGTATGAACTGCGCAAGCGGATCGCCCTTGTATTCCGGCTTGATTCCGTTCTCGTCCAGCATCTCCGAACCAAGGGCGATTAACATCCGCTGGCGGTACTCAGCGAGGGTTTCGCCATCGAGTTTTGCTGCCGCGTCCTCCCCTAATATATCGGCGGCATAGTCCTCAAAGGGCATTCCGGTTTCCGCCTCGATCTCCGCAACAAGATCGTTGATCTCCGCTTCACTCATGTTGCCGAAGATTTCATTGGCCATGAAATTCCCGATGTCGCCGGATTGCAGGGCGTGCAGCACGGCTTCCTGATAGGCGCGCCGTTCCGCTTTCTCTTTGGCGGAGTTAGCCGCACCGCCGCCCATCTTGGAATAGTTTGCCAGAAGCAGGCCTGCCTTGTGGGTTTCCTCGAAACCCGTACCCATCGTGTAGTTGAGGCGCTTTGTGTCGATCTCGAATTTGTGGGCGTCCTGCACAGCCTTGACCAGTGGATCAATGCCATCCACCCCGGTTTCGGAGTACCCGGTTTCACGCTGGTTTTCCGCGTCTTCAATATGCCGCCCGTCTACTGCCATGTCCCCTCTAAACCCACAAACAAAATCTATATTATTATTACGTAAACCGATATTCCGAACTATGTTACGTCCAAATTTTTAATAAATAGTATATTTTATGTAAAATTTGATATACTCTAGTTCGCTTATTTGTATTATCCTGCAAGTGTTTGATTCAATATATGAATATTGATTTATTTGGATTGCGCAAAGATGGAGAAATGCGTTATAATATAATTTCTATATTTTATTTTATTACACGGTAAGGCATGAGGGGAGACTACGAAAATCTATATATTGCATTGTCTCCCAAGATGAGGGCCGGGCTCGTAGCGCACAAGCAACGAACGGGTGTTGGCCCGCACAAGCTGCACACCCTTTTGAAGGATTGCCCGCCAGACTTGAAGCCCGGGGCGATCTGGAACTGGCTTATTGGCAATACAAAACAAGTGCGGCTCAAGCACTATGAGCTTGTTCTAAGGTTCTGGAAGCGGCTGCCGTCCATTGTTGAACTATCGGCTGAAATGGTGGAGGCGTTGAAAGCTGAGAAAGACCGAACGGGCGTAAGCCCCTATGAGCTTCACGGCATGTTAGCGGCTTGCCCGCCAGACTTGAAGCGGGGAACAATAGTGCGGTGGATGAGCGGTAAAAGAAAACAGGTGCCGCTCGACTATTATAAGCTCGTATTAATCACCTGGAAGCGCTTGCCGTCTGATCCCAAGAATAAAGGTTACGTACCGCTGTCAGTCGACATGGTTGCGGAACTGCAAGCTGAGAGGGAACGGACGGGCATCGGCCCGTACAGGCTGCACGCCCTTTTGGAGGACTGCCCGCCAGACCTGAAACAAAAAGCAATTGCGCATTGGCTGAAAGGCAGCAGAAAAAAAGTGCGGCTCAAACATTACGAGCTTGTGTTGAACACCTGGAAGCGGCTGCCGCCAGAAGCAGATGAATATGTTACGCTGTCACCCGAGATAATTGCCGAATTGCTGTTGCACAAGAAACGCTCAGGCGCCAGCATCAGGGCGTTGCTAACCGACTCTGGGCCTTTGCCGCATGGCCTGACCACGCGAGGCCTCGAAAAGTGGTTTTACAAAAAACGGAGACCCAAACGCGTACCGCGCGAGCATTACGAATTTGTTCTTAGGAGCTTGAAGCGTCTCCCCACCAATCCATTTGTGCCTCTTACCGAGGACATTTTGAAAGAATTAAAAGCTTACAGAGAGCGGAGTAGCCTCGGTCCAATAGCTCTGCTGAGCCGTTGCCCGGATGCTCCGGAAGACCTGAGCTGCCAAACAATCGAAAACTGGTTTTCAAGGAACGTGAAGCGCGCCCGCAAGCGTCACCTCGACTACGTCAGGCGGAAATGGGCGGATATGCCCGCTCGCCCGAAGCACGTGCCGGTTACGGACGACGTCCGCCAGGATTTGCACCGACTACACAATGCCAGCGGCATCGGTCCGCAGGCGCTGCTTCGTGGTGCAACGGATAAGCCGGACGGACTCAATGCTTCTATGATCCTACGCTGGATGAACGGCAAGAGGAAAAAGACAACTGCACCCATAACACATCTCATTTACGTTCTGGAGCGGTGGGAGGTAGCGGGCCGGAAGGTGCCGTTGACCGAAGTGATGATCGAGGAATTGCGGTTCCTGATGGAAAAAACCGGCATGGGCGTGCAAGCGTTGTTCAGGGAAGCGAGAAACAGACCGCCCAGATTATCAAATGCAATGGTGAACGGATGGTTTTCTGGAAAAACCAGGAGGGTCCAGTTGGAGCACTACGAATATGTTCTGAATCGTTTGCGTAGGCTCGAAAGTGAGGGCATCCGCAATACGCGAGTTCCATTCACCCCGGAGATGCTGAACGCCCTGAAACGGGAACGGAAGCGAACCGGCATCAGTACGACGCGGTTGCTGTCATATTCCGAAGATCCGCCGGAAGGTCTGACAGCAGCCATGATCACCAACTGGCTTATGGGCGTGAGCAGGTTTGTGAAGCGAGAACACTATGAATTTGTCCTCGATCTTTGGAAGAAGCTGCCGGAGGTTAATCCGCACCACGAATCTGTGTCCGATACGGATACTACGATGCCGGACCTTCTCTTAAAGGAAATTCCGCCGCCAAGAACCAGAAAACCGGCAGGCAGAATCCCCGTTTATGCGGGCGTACCGTATGCGGAGATAACAGACGAACTTTACCAGCACTTCCACTCGGAAATCCGGCGTACCCGAGTTAGCCCGAAACAGTTGCTCCAATCGTGCACCGATTGCCCGAAAGGTCTGACCCCGAGTCTTGTAAGCAACTGGCTCCACGGAAAAACTTTGTCTGCGGAGCGCCGTTATCTCGATTATCTGTATCGTCAGTATGAGTTGCTGCCTGATTCCTGTCTTGCTGATTGACCCCCATCGTCTTCCATCAGGGAGCGGCAGAGTCATTACCCTGGTTGAACCGCCCGGTGATATTGGGCCGTGCGACCATTCATGGGCCGGTGCTTTTGGAATGG
The DNA here is from genome assembly GCA_028280505.1 of Chromatiales bacterium. Classification (GTDB taxonomy): domain Bacteria; phylum Pseudomonadota; class Gammaproteobacteria; order Chromatiales; family Chromatiaceae; genus Thiosocius. The sequence goes on from JANQLO010000009.1 coordinate 14,292, forward strand.
TGACAGGATCACCGTTTCTCGATGCCCGCCACTGTGCGCAGTAGACGGCTTGAACTTGAAGCCTGAGTTTTCCGCTACGCGCAAGAT
>JANQLO010000044.1 GCA_028280505.1 Chromatiales bacterium
GGGGTAGAACCCCATAAAACAGGCCGAATATAGAGTTGCCGTCACAACCCTGCATCGCCGAAACACCGTCCATTGGAGATCCACCATGTCGCCGTAATCTAACGCACTTGATCAATTGGGGTGGTCCATATAACCAAGGTAAGCGGCGCTCAACACGGAGCGACTAATCGCGCAACAATGGCGAAGCCATGCCCGAGAAAGCGCGGAGTGTTGAGCGTCCGAATGAGGAGCAATGCGACGAATCGGCTTGACCACATTGTTATGCGATTTAGCCGCCAGTTCTCTCATTACAGCCATTTGGTTTGTAGGCGTTTGTGTAATTGGCTAACAAGTCCTGCTCCTCAGATAGGCGATCTTGTTTTGCTGAGTTAAGGTGCACATGAACATGTGTGGCACCTTTTGAGTTGATGCAGCTTGCTTGATGATGATTGGGACCAACCCTAACATCTAAATCACCCTCACCGATATATATTGGTACCCATTTGTTATTATTGTTGATTTTCGTGTAGATGTAATTTCCGTCTTGGTTAGGATCAAAGCTTGCTGGTAGCTGGTATACATAATACTTATATGTTTTCCCACTAACGCCAGTCCAGTTACAAGTTTCTCTATCACTCATATTTCACTCCTTCGAATTAAATCAGTGCATTCGCATAACGCCTGAGTTGTGCGTCAACACTCATACCATCCCGTGCCCGCCGACGATAGCTTGACCTACTGTGTTGTTTTCGTGATTGAGTTCTATTCCGAGATAACTCATATAGGCTTGAGGCTGACCTTCAACTCGTGGCCGGAGCAGCGTATATGGCTGGAATCCGAATTGGTTGGCTATAGCAAGTTGTTGATCCCCACCAATAGAAGCCCGGTCTCGGTCTGCAATAAGCTCATCCACCACTCGGCGGGGCGACCTTTCAGGTGGACGACCTGGTATAGCCTCCTCATTAAACGCATTTTCAAGCAATTGCTCCACCTCTCGCTTCTCATCGCCCAGATACAAGAAATCCTTAAATTGGAGGTCTACGTTAGGGGCAAGTGTAATATCATACACTTCATTCTGAAGCTCAGGACGGAAATGCCATATTTCTAGTTGATTGTTGACGTGGCACCAACCGAAAATTGCGGCCTCAAACGTGGCGTTTGGCCCAACACACTTCTTATACTCGTCAAAGGCCCTTTTAATGAACTTCAGAGCGAAGTGCGCCACATCTGACATTGATGGAACATAGCGGTTGGCGGAGACTAAATTGCTGAGCAGCGGTATTAAGCTGAGGTAAGAATTTTGTCCCATCAGCGTGCTGCCGGCAAAACAATAGCCAAATGAGTGTTCGAAATACACTTGTGAAAAAATACCGTTTTGACCGGGCGCGCGACAAACAACCGGCAGACCAAAAATTTTAGCGGCACCTTCCAATATCGGGCTTCCGTTGGCAGAGCTAACACGAGTGTCTCCAACCACCCACATCGACGGATATCGATTGAGTTCAAAATTTGGCCATATCACGATGCTAGTCATTGGGAGCCGGTCGCCTTTGACGCACAACGCCAAGCATCGCTGAGACCGCTAACAAGCGTGTGGCGCAGCATGGATTCATTCTCTATCTCGAACAGTCGAATGGGCCCACGAGCCCGAATCTAGCAAGGGTGAGGTTTTTCAACAATGCCTAACAAAAGAGACAACGCGGTCAACGTCGGGATCGATGTCGGTAAACAGCAACTCGATATCGTCATTCATGAACGCCAAATCCATTTCACCGTGACCAATGACGCACAAGGTATCAAACAAGCCATCAGGCGCCTTGCGCGGTACACACTGGAACGCATCGTTGTCGAAGCGACCGGTCGCCGGGAGTATGCTTTGGTCGTCGCGTTGGCTGAACGTCAATTCCCAGTGATGATCTGCCAGCCGATCAAGGTCAGAAGCTACGCCAGGGCCGAGGGCATCCTGGCCAAGACCGACAAAATCGATGCCGGGGTTTTGGCCAGCTATACAGCCAAGATGCAGCCCCCGATCAGACCATTGGCGATGGGAAACCTGCGCAAAATCCGTGACTTGATCGCCCGTCGTCGTCAACTGATTGACATGAGCACGATGGAAAAGAACCGTCTGGATGTCATGCCCAGCTTCTTGGCCGGCGATATGCGACGACATCTGCGTTACCGCCAAGCCCAGATCGACAAGCTCAACCAGCACATCGCCGACCTGCCGGAACTGGGCACCTTGAGCAACAAACAGATCGCCGCCTTGGTCGGGGTTGCCCCGTTTAATCGTGATAGCGGAAAGCTACGGGGTAAGCGTCGCATCCGTGGGGGACGTGCGAGTGTGCGAACCGTTTTGTTTATGGCCATGCTGACCGCTATTCAACACAATCCCATCATTCGGGCGACCTACCAACGCTTGGTGGGCAATGGCAAACACAAGAAAGTGGCGTTGACCGCTTGCATGCGCAAGATGGTGACCATCCTCAACGCCATGCTCCGGGACCAAAAACCTTGGCGCGAAAAACATGCTTAACAGCTCGACTTGCCATCACAGTTGATGAAATGGACTCCTCCTATTTTTTCGGCATCTAGGTGCCAAGCTGGAAGGTGTGAAAACCCAGCAGACAAACAGAAGGAGCCCAACATGAAGCGTAGAACCCTCGGCATCGATTTGGCAAAGAATTGTTTTCAAGTCGCCGTCTCCCAAGGCAACGGCGTTGTCTGCCAGAGACATCGACTCAACCGGGCTGAGTTCATCGAGTTCATGGCCCAGTCACCAAGCAGCCGCGTCTTGTTCGAGGCCTGCGGTACCGCCCATCACTGGGCACGCACGTTCACCGCCTTGGGGCACAAGGCCGAACTGCTGCCCGCCCAGCATGTCCGGCCCTACCGGCGTGGCAATAAGAACGACCGCCGCGACGCTGATGCCCTGCTCGAAGCGGGACGCTGTGCAGATATCGAGCCTGTCCCCATCAAGACCCAGGCCCAACAGGCGATAATCCAACTGCATCGCCTGCGTGAGCAATGGAAAGCGACCAGAACAGCACGCATTAACAGCTTGCGCGGCGCTTTGCGTGAGTTTGGCATCGACTTGCCCGTTGGTGCGCTCCGCGCCATTAAGCAGGCGCCCCGGCATGTCGATCAGTTGCCTGGCTACTTGCGCTCGGCACTGCAGGCCGTGCTGCAGGAGATCGAGTCCTTGCAGTTGCGCATGCTGGCCGTCGAGCGCTCCCTGGAGGAAATGGCGGCCGAAGATCTCGCTGTCAAACGCCTGCGCCAGGTCGAGGGTATCGGCTTGCTAAACGCCACCGCCATGGTCGCTACCGCCAGTTCGGCCAGCCACTTTGCCAATGGCCGAAAGTTTGCCGCCTGGCCGGGCATCACGCCCCGCGAGTCGAGCAGTGGTTACCGGCGGAATCTCGGGCGCATCACCAAGCGTGGCGATGTCTACCTACGGACACTGCTGATCCATGGGGCACGTTCAGTCATGGCGCGCGCGAAACAGCTGAACCGATCCGATCCCACCCGCTTGAGTCGTCTGCAGCGCTGGGGGTTGCAGCTCGAACAACGCATAGGACACAACAAGGCGACTGTGGCCTTGGCCAACAAGCTGGCGCGCATCTGCTGGGCCGTGTGGCGCACGGATACCCCTTATCAGCCGTACGCGGCTTGACGTCGTAGCACGCCCCATCTCCAGTTGCGTAGAGGCGAACGCTTTATGGCATGACAGGTCAGACCGGCACAGCAGCAACCCGCTAACATGCGCGGCCCCAGAGGTCGGTACAGTCGATTGGGATGCTGTGCGCGGAATTCATAATGGCCCAGCAGGCAAGGCCTGCCAGACAAGAGGCCGGATAGGCGACTGCAACTGATCTCTCGTCCATGAAGCATCAAAATATATACCGCCTACTACTTGTAGGAGGAGTCCATATGCGCTTGTTAGCCACCGCGCGCCCCTGGCTGATGCAATTGATGCATTGACTTGATGAATTAATGAGGCTACGCTTTCCATCAAGTTAATCCAGATGAATTGATGCCATGAGTGAAAAGGATTACTCCTTAGACTCGCTGAATCGTTTTTTCGATGCTGCCGCGGAAAGAGGTTTGTTGAAACGAAATACCGCGCAAAGCCGGAAACTTGCGGCGAATAAGATACTTGCCGTACTTGAAGATTCCGAGACGGCGGATCTTCGAACTGTTGATGTTGATTCCGCATTCGAGCGATTTCAGAACAAGCAAGGTATGCAATACAAGCCGGATAGCTTACAGGTGTACCTCAGCCGGGTTAGAACGGCGCTTTCAGATTTCGTTTCGTATGTAGATAACCCGGCTGGTTTCAAGCCCGCCAGTGTTCAGCGTAGCCGCTCAAAGCCCAAAGATGCCAACACCAACTCAAAAGATACCAAGGAGACCGGAGCAAAGGGTAGTACTCCGCCTTTAGATCACCATGAACACCAGCACATTGTAGTGCCTGTGCCACTCAGAGAAGGTTTAACCATAAAAATTAGCAATTTACCTGCGGATTTGACAGAAGCGGAGGCAAACAGGATTGCCGCAATTATTAAGGCGTTTGCGGTGATTAATGACGGATAAACGAAAGGGCCGCAAAGCGACCCTTTCGAATGTGTAGAAGAATGGGAAGCCCACTCGCCTACGACTAGCAACCAAAGCGTAGTGGATTCTTTTCCATCAATCAATGTGTTGGATGTTGCTTCCCCATCTAACCGAGGTTGATGTTATGACTGCAGAAAATCCGGCACCACCTGGATTTAGATGGGTGTATTGCCGTTTTCGACGCGTTAGAAATAGTGACCGCGTACTTGATGCCCATGACTATGGGTACGAGGCATGGCGTTTTTTGGTAAGGGCAAAATAGGGAGGATTTAGGGGCCGGTTTTCGGCCCCTTTTTTCTGGCTAACGCCGCCAACACCGAGCGAGCGTCAGCGAGTCCGAGTGCTTGGCCTTGTTAGCAGCTAAGCGTGATGTGACTGCTGAGTTTCTAAACGCTCAGCCAACCAAACTTTGATTATGGATTGACGTGTTACGCCTAATCTTGATGCCTCTTTATCAAGAGACTCGATCATCCAAACCGGAAAATCTACATTCACCCTTTTCTGCACTTGATTCACACGCTTAGCTGATGAGAGATCAAGGTCATTAATAATATCTTCTTCGTCGGAATCAAATTTTCGATCAAACTCTTTAGCTTTCATACAAGGCTACCTCGGCTTTCCGGGACCGTCGAACAGAAATGATGCGGATATTGGGGGTTCTGTAAGTTATTACGGCAGACCAGTGCTTACTGCCTATTTTGCCAATTACTAGAGACCTTGGCTCATCAGAAGTACTTGCAGAAACCTCAATTAAATCAGCATCTTGCCAGAGATTCTGAGCGGACTCGAAGTCGATTCCGTGTTTCTCTAGATTACTCTGGCTCTTTTGAGGGTCATATTCAAAGTTACCCATACACCAAAAGTATACCTTTTTTATACATCCGGCAAGAGGTTGGAATTGTAGTGACTGCTAACAGTGAGTTAGACAGACTCTGTGCGAAATGACATAGACAAAGTCTGTCTATCACCTCCACAGCAGCATTATTCAGAAAAACGGCGTCAAAAAGCGGACATTCCGGCAATTTCCGCCATTATGGACTTGTAACCCGACCCGGCAAGTCCAACTGCGCCGTTCTGACCCGTCGCCCCGGACATTTTGTCCAAGCGTAACCCTCTGTCGCAGCTTGGCATGGTTCCTTTGGTTAATCAGCTCCTTTTCGCTCCGTTTCCTCCCCTTCGAACTGGCGCGCGGTTTGCGAACGCTAGTTAGAGCCGCAGCCGACATCCGGCCGAGCCCAATCAGCGACGTGCATCACAGGAGCCCACGCGATGAAGAAATCCAAGCAACAGGTCTCGCAATCCCGGCGCAAGTTTCTGCGCAACGCCGGCATTACCGGGGGTGCCGCAGCGGTCGCGGCCGGCGCGCCCGGCATCGCGATGGCTGAGGCAACGCCCGAGGATGGTAAGGACAAACCGCAAGAGGGTTACCGCCTGACCAAACACATTCTCGACTACTACAAGACCGCCGCGAGCTGATCGAGCGCCGACGAGGAGCCATAGATGAAACTCAAGAAGATTTCGAACCAGGTCGGCGCTGCGGTAACGGAGCGGCCACAGCAAAACCAACCGAGCGAACAGACGACCGGCCGCCCACTCAGCCGGCGGGAATTCCTGCGCACCTCCGGCATCCTCGCCGGAGGTGCCGCGGTGGCCACGGGACTCACCCCGGGCATGATGCGCAAGGCCACCGCGGCGAACGCCGCCGCGGCCGGCACCGCCAAAGAGGTCCGTACCATCTGCACCCATTGCTCGGTCGGCTGCGGCATCGTCGCCGAGGTCAAGAACGGCGTCTGGACCGGTCAGGAACCGGCCTTCGATCATCCGTTCAATCATGGCGCGCATTGCGCCAAGGGCGCGGCGGTACGCGAACACGGGCATGGCGAGCGTCGCCTGAAGTATCCGACCAAGCTGGTCGGCGGCAAATGGCAAAAGGTTTCGTGGGATCAGGCGATCGACGAGATCGGCGATCAGTTGTTGAAAATCCGCGAGGAATCCAGCCCGGACTCGGTCTACTGGCTGGGCTCGGCCAAGTTCAGTAACGAACAGGCCTATCTGTATCGCAAATTCGCGGCCATGTGGGGCACCAACAACGTCGACCACCAGGCCCGCATCTGCCACTCGACCACGGTCGCCGGCGTCGCCAACACCTGGGGCTACGGCGCCATGACCAACAGTTATAACGACATCCACAAGTCGAAGGCGATTCTGCTGATCGGTTCCAACCCGGCGGAAGCACACCCGGTCGCGCTACAGCACATCTTCAAGGGTAAGGAAGAAAACAACGCGCCGATGATCGTGATCGATCCGCGCTTTACCCGTACCGCGGCGCATGCCGATCACTTCCTGCGCATTCGTCCCGGTACCGACGTGCCCATCATCTGGGGCATGCTCTACCACATCTTCAAGAACGGCTGGGAAGACAAGGAATACATCCGCCAGCGCGTCTACGGGATGGACGAGGTCAAGGCCGAGGTCGCGAAATGGACGCCGGACGAGGTCGAGCGCGTCACCGGCGTCCCCGAAAGCCAGGTCTATGCCGCGGCCAAGACGATGGCCGACAACCGCCCCGGTACCTTCATCTGGTGCATGGGCGGCACGCAGCACACCATCGGCAACAACAACACCCGCGCCTACTGCGCCTTCCAGCTCGCGCTCGGCAACATCGGCGTATCGGGCGGCGGCGCCAACATCTTCCGCGGCCACGACAACGTGCAGGGCGCGACCGATCTCGGTGTGCTCGCCAACACCCTGCCCGGCTACTACGGCCTCAAGCCGGGCTCCTGGGCTCACTGGGCCAAGGTCTGGGACCTCGATCTCGACTGGATCAAGGGCCAGTTCGACGCCGGTTCGTACGAACAGGCCAAGGGCAAGGCCGTCCCCGTCATGAACACCAAGGGCATCCCGGTATCGCGCTGGATCGACGGCATCCTCGAAGACAAGGCCAACATGGGTCAGAAGGACAACGTCCGTGCGATGTTCATGTGGGGTCATGCACCCAACTCGCAGACCCGCGGCCGCGAGATGAAAAAGGCCATGGAGAAACTCGACCTGCTGGTCGTGGTCGATCCCTACCCGACCGCCTCGGCGGTCATGCACGACCGCACCGACGGCGTCTATCTGCTGCCGGCCTGTACCCAGTTCGAAACCTACGGCTCGGCAACGGCATCGAACCGCTCGCTGCAATGGCGCGACAAGGTCATCGACCCGCTGTTCGAATCGTTGCCCGATCACACCATCATGTACAAGCTGGCCAAGAAGCTCGGCTTCGACCAGCAGTTGACCAAGCACATCAAGGTGAACGGCGACGAACCGCTGGTCGAGGACATCACCCGCGAATTCAACCGCGGCATGTGGACCATCGGCTACACCGGTCAAAGCCCGGAACGTCTGAAAACCCATCAGCAGAACTGGGGCACCTTCGACTACACCAGCCTGAAGGCCGAAGGCGGGCCCGCGGACGGCGACTTCTACGGCATGCCCTGGCCCTGCTGGGGCACGGCCGAGATGAAACATCCCGGCACGCCCAACCTGTACGATCCCGGCACGTCCGTGGCCGAGGGCGGTCTGACCTTCCGTGCCCGCTTCGGCGTCGAACGCAACGGCGTCAGCCTGCTGGCCGACGGCAGCTATTCGGCCGGTTCCGAGCTGAAAGACGGCTATCCCGAATTCACCGCCGATCTGCTGAAAAAGCTCGGCTGGTGGAGCGACCTGACGACCGAAGAGCAAAAGGCCGCGGAAGGCAAGAACTGGAAGACCGACCTCTCCGGCGGCATCCAGCGCGTGTCGATCAAACACGGCTGCGCACCCTTCGGCAACGCCAAGGCGCGGGCCGTGGTCTGGACCTTCCCCGATCCGGTACCGATCCATCGCGAACCGCTGTACACCAACCGGCGCGATCTGGTCGAGAAATACCCGACCTACGAAGACCGCAAGTCGTTCTGGCGCCTGCCGACCCGTTACGCGTCCATCCAGGCCAAGGACTACTCGAAGGATTACCCCATCATCCTCACCTCGGGACGTCTGGTCGAATACGAGGGCGGCGGCGACGAGAGTCGCTCGAACCCCTGGCTGGCCGAACTGCAACAGGACATGTTCGTCGAGATGCATCCGCGCGACGCCAACAACGCCGGCGTACGCGACGGTCAGGATGTCTGGGTCGAGAGCACCGAGGGCGCGCGGATCAAGGTCAAGGCCCTGGTCACCCGCCGGGTGGCGTCCGGGGTGGCCTTTACACCGTTCCACTTCGCCGGTCACTTCGAAGGCAAGGATCTCAGGGCCAAATACCCCGCGGGCGCCGATCCCTATGTGCTCGGCGAGGCCTGTAACACGGCGTTCACCTACGGCTACGACTCGGTGACGCAGATGCAGGAAACCAAATGCACGCTTTGCCGCATCACCAAGGCTTGAGGAGGACTCGGACATGGCAAAAATGAAGTTTTACTGCGACGCGGAACGCTGCATCGAATGCAATGCCTGTGTCACCGCCTGCAAGAACGAAAACGAAGTGCCTTGGGGCATCAACCGCCGCCGGGTGGTGACGATCAAGGACGGCGAACCGGGCGAGCGATCCTTGTCGGTCGCGTGCATGCACTGCTCGGATGCGCCCTGCCAGGCGGTCTGCCCGGTGGACTGCTTCTACACCACCGAAGACGGCCTGGTACTGCACGACAAGGACACCTGCATCGGTTGCGGCTATTGCTTCTACGCCTGCCCGTTCGGCGCACCGCAGTTCCCCAGCGCCGGCGCCTTCGGCTCGCGCGGCAAGATGGACAAGTGCACCTTCTGCGCCGGCGGCCCGGAAGAAACCGGCAGCAGCGACGAACACCGCAAGTACGGCGCCAACCGTTTGGCCGAAGGCAAGCTGCCGTTGTGCGCCGAGATGTGCTCGACCAAGGCGCTACTGGCCGGCGATGCCGATGTCCTGTCCGACATCTATCGCAAGCGGGTGATCAATCGCGGTGCGGCCGCGCTCGAGTGGGGCGTCAATCTGGACAAGGCCAACGTCCGCCATACCCCGGGGATGAGCGGCAAGGCCAGCAGTAAGAGCTGAGACCGGCGGGTGACACCGGCGAAACAGGCCGGTGTCACCGCTTGTCGGCAACGACCGATGACACCCAGGACCAGGCGTTCACGTTGAGGACCCATACCATGTCGCGATATTTCCAGACGTTTTTGTTTGGGCCGCTTTTCATCCTGCTCGCCTGCCTGACGCTGCCCGCGACAGCACCCGCCGTCGCGCAGCAGGATACCGGGGCCATGCCGCTCACGGTTCCCAACCCGTCGAACGATCTCTGGCGTGCCGTTCGACAACGCGAGGCGCCCGCATCCGGCAGGACCCAGGTCCGCGGCGTCGACAGCGGTGTCCTGATCACCCAAAGCGGGGAGGCGTTTCGTAACTACCGCATGGAAACGTTCATCGGCTATGCCGGGCTTTTCATCGGTGTCGTCGCGGCACTGGTTCTCTTGTTCTACCTGGTCCGTGGACGGATCGACATCCCGGACGGACGCTCGGGCCGGCGGGTTAGGCGTTTCGTCGATGCCGACCGCATCGCGCACTGGGTCACGGCCGTCCTGTTCATCGTGCTGGCGGTCACCGGTCTGACACTGTTGTTCGGCCGCTTCGTCGTGCTGCCGATCATCGGCGCCGACGCCTTCGGCGCCCTGGCCAATGTTTTCAAGCAGGTGCACGATTACCTCAGCCCGGTGTTCCTGATTTCGCTGCTGGTGCTGGTGGTGCGCTTCGCGGCCAAGAACCTGCCGGCGCGCGGCGATCTGAAATGGATCACGTCCGGCGGCGGCATCATCGGCAATGCCCACGCCAGCGCCGGTTACTTCAACGCCGGTGAAAAAATCTGGTTCTGGTCGGTCTTGGCGTTCGGCGTCGTCGTCTCGGTCAGCGGTCTGTTATTGCTGTTTCCCGTCTTCGGCCTGAGCCGCGAAATCATGCAACTCGCGCTGATCGTCCACGGGATCGCCGCGGTACTGTTCATCGGCGGTTCGTTCGGCCACATCTACATCGGCACCATCGGTACCGAAGGCAGTCTGGAAAGCATGACCACCGGCTATGTGGACACCAACTGGGCCAAGCTGCATCACGACCGTTGGTATGAAGAGGTCAAGGATCAGGCGGAACCGACACCCGTCAGCGATACGCAACGCACACCGGCATCGATGCAGCCCCCGGCAGCCGATAAGGCCTAGCCCGTTTAGCGGCGGCGACCGCCGCGTTTGTTTTTCGGACGATCGAGACCGACCCGGATCTGGCTACCCTGGACATCACGGCCATCCAGAGCCGCGATCGCAGCCCGGCCCTCGTGGCCTTCCATGTCGACGGTCGCGAAACCTTTGCAGTCGCCCGAAAAGATATCGGTGGCGACGGTGATGGCGCGCACGACGCCGAATTCGGAAAACAGCGTAGTAACGCTTTCTTCAGTAGAAGACCTCGGCAAACCGCGAACAAAAAGAGTAATCAAATGATGTGATCCAGCGTCAATGCAAAACCGCTGAGATCAACCGGCTTGCGGGAAAAAGGAATAACGGCCGCCCCGATGATGCTGGGGCGGCGAGCACCGTTTGTTAAAGCGGCACGACGTCGTTGGCCTGTGGGCCCTTGGCGCCCTGGCCTTCGGTGAACTCGACCTTCTGGCCATCAGCCAGGGTGCGACGACCCTCGCCGACGATCGAACGGAAATGCACGAACAAGTCTTTACCGCCCTCGCGCTGAATAAATCCGTAACCCTTGCCGTCATCGAACCATTTAACGGTTCCGGTTTGTCTTTCCGACATCTTGCAAATTCCTCAATTAAACACTTTCACACCTACCCCATCGAGGGCAGACCACCATTACGAATCTTGGGCTGACACTATCGAGCTTGAATCGAGGAGATGTCGACATAACGACTACGAACAAGACGCGGCATAGGCAGGACAAAAATCACGCAGGTACCGGACCCTACACCGGGCACACAGGAAAAGCAACGACTCACACGTACGATCCCGCATCGTTTTCGATGCGTGCTACGGGGCCTTTACCGAGCCCGGCACCGCCACCGAGTCTCACGCAGGTTTGAGTACGCTGTCCTTCAACATCTGTTCCAGCACATCGCCGGCCGGCATTGTCTTGGCACGATGCAACACCACATCGTAGACCGGCAACGGCGGTAAACCGAGTGAATCCTGCACCAGCGCGGTACCCGGCTGCACGGCATGCGAGGTACGTGCGGTTACCGCGATCCCGGCACGCACCGCCGCAATCAAACCCGTCACATTCGATGTCGCATACACCAGCCGCCATGGAATCCGCGCTCGATCGAGCGCATCGATGGTCGCTTGATGAAAACCGCAGGGACGGTCAAAGGTCGCAATGGGCAAAGGCTCCCGCCCATCCCAATCGAACTCGCCGGGGCCGATCCAAACCAAGGGATTCGTTTCCAAAACCAACCCGGCCATTGCCCGGCCGTGCTCTTCGAGCACGAGGACCGCATCGAACTCACCGCGATCGTAGCCGGCTTTCAGATCCGCGCTATACGCAATCTGTACATTGACCCTCACCTGCGGATAGGCCCGGGTAAAACGCGCCAGGATCTGCGGAAAAGGCCCATCGGAAAGGCTGTTGGTGACACCCAGACGCAACTCGCCATCGATCTGCGGGCCGGCAATCGCCGCCAGCGCGGCATCCTGCAGATCGAGCATGCGTCGGGCATAGCCGTGAAAGGTCTCGCCGGCCAGGGTCAACCGCCGCTTTCTGCCGTCGGGCCGGAACAGCTTGGTACCGATCTCCTGTTCCAGGCGATGCACGTGCTGACTGACCGTGGATTGGGTTTTGTGCAGACGTTCGGCGGCACGCAGAAAACCATCCGCCTCCACGACGGTGACAAAGGTACGCAAGAGTTCCGAGGAAACGTTAGGAAATGACATATCGCAATTTACGATTAAACCGATAAAAACAAATCGTTATTCAAATACATTAGTCGGATCTAGTCTGGCTGGCAAGGCAAAAACGAGGAGCACCGCCATGCCAACCAACGACGGCCACACCGAAAACGAACGTATCCGACGACTGCAAAAGGAAATGTACGCGCTAGCCCATCCGGACGACGGCAACATCGACTATCTGCGCATCAACCGCCTCGGACGCCGCTTACGCGATGCCCATTTGCGGCGCGGCCTCGTTAGCTTTTTCGCACAAACCAAACAATGGCTGTCGACCTGGGTCGATTGGAACCAAGCACGCAGGTAAACGCCAATGCCCTATTTAAATGTCAAACTGTCCGTCGCGCCGTCGGCGGAACTGGCCAAAAGGGTCGCTGAAACACTGGCGACCCACACCGCCGAAATCCTCGGCAAAAAACCCGAGGTGACCGCCATCGCCGTCGAATTCGTCGAGCCGGCGCAATGGTTCGTCGGCGGACGCCCCGTGGACGCACGATCGACGACCACCTTTTACCTCGATGTGAAAATCACCGAAGGCACCAACACCAAGGCGGAAAAGACGCATTACATCGCACGTGTGTTCGAGGACATGCAATCAGCGATCGGCCCGCTCACACCGGCGTCCTATATCGTGATCGACGACGTGCGTGCCGATGCCTGGGGATTCGAGGGAAAAACGCAGGAGTATCGGTTCATCAGCAAACAAATGAACTGAGTCCGTGCTCCGCCGCGACAACCAAGCCGTCGTCTGCCGGGCAGCCTTCACATGCGGGGACAGGTCGTCGCGCAGCTCGGCCGGCAAACCGGTTTCACCCGGGGCCGACGGCCATAAACCGGCCGTCGCATTGACGATCCGGTCCAATGTATCGTTCCGGACGATCCCGTGGGGGAAACAGCGTGCACCGGCGATGTGCCGGCGCAGCAACCCGTATACGGACAGGCGCATTCGGCCGGCGAACGAATGCCCGTCGATCAGGCCGTCGGATCGTTCGAATCACCGACCAAGAAATGCAGCAACACGTTCTTCCACCCTTGCCGCACAGTAGCCTTCATCCCACTCGCGGTACTTTTCGCTGAACGAACGGGCGTTTCTTTCGTAGTCGGGCGTATCGTCCAGCTTTTCGATTAATCTCAAGTAGAAAGGCTCGCCGGTTGACCGATCGGGCACGATACCGAGCGATTGGCTTGCCAGCCGGTTTGCGGTGAATAGCTGCTCGACCTGCCGGGGCAGCAAAATCGGCACGCGGCCAAGGCGAAGGATCTTCGACGTTGTGCCGTGGTTGCCTTCCGAGAATACAATCCGGCACTCGGCGCAGACCTGCTCCAGGTCGACATGCCGATCGATCACGGAGACGCCGTGTTTTTGCAGTGCGGCACGTCGGGCCTCACCGATACCGTGTGCGGCAACGAGCAAGCTGTAACCTTCCCCCTGCAGTTGTTTCACAAAATCGGAATCCGGCAATCGGCCCTTCGTGAAGTAACAAAACACTTTTGTATCGCTGTTTTCCCAGATGGGTTCCGCCTGCTTTCGGGTAGGCCCCAGGGTTCCGAGATAGTCGATATCGCTGCGAAGACCGTATCCATCGCACTCCGGGAAGCTGACCACGAGCCTTGTGGCATAGGCGTATAAATCCGCAAGCCGTTCCAACGGTTTGTCACCGAAGATATGCAGTGCCGCATTGATACTGTCCAGCACGCTGTCTTCGATCAGCGAGAGATCGCCTCCGTCAACCTCGATGCCAAGTGCGTAAGTCGGGAACGGCGATTCGACCGGCGGATGAAAAAAGGCATTGCCGACCACCATGACCGGGATCCGCAGACTGTATGCCGCCAACAATGCACCGTCGGCGTGGTCGCAAAACACCGCCGCCGGCCCGACTCGTTGCAGAAACCGCCGCCAATCCGCCAGGGTGGCGGTCACGCTGTCCGGATCGCCGAACCCGAGGTTGAAAAGCAGGTCCGCATGCGATCTCGCAATACGCGCGCTGCCCGGCGTTGTCTTTGTCGGGAGCGGCAGGATCGCGACATCCTCGCCGTTAAAAAATCGTGTCGTATAGGGCACATCTTTTACCGAAAGCAAGACCTTACCGTGCATTTGCCGCAAGACATTCACGATAGACAAAAGGCGGAACAAATGCCCGCTTCCGCCACCGCGTTCCCACACGCAGAGATATTGCCGCTCCTTCATATGCTATGGACCGTGTCTTACACGCCAGCCCCTACCTCGCAAAGAAGCCCGGGCAACGGCGTGTTGGAAAAATGCAATGCGCCCGCTCCCGGCCGGTACACCCTGCGTGCAGCACGCAGGGTGTAAATCCATTAAGACGATTGCCACGCGGCAGCCAGGTAAGGCGTCAGATCGTCACGCAGTTCGGCCGACAGGCTGGTCTCACCCGAGGCCGGCTTATGGAAAGTCGCCATCGCGTTGACGAGCTGGTCCAAGGCATTGTTGTGCATGATCATCTCATCACTGACTTCGAAGGTTTCGAGTTGCCGGTCCGTGCCGGCGTACCACCGGGCAATGGTCACCCGCCCATCGGTACCGATCTCCGAGACCACCAAATCGTCACCCGCGCGCTCGAACCAGAGTTGATCGTGGTTGATATCCTCGAACGTCAAGCCGTCCGTGCCGCCGTTCTCATGGAGCCTGTCACGGCCGTCGCCCGAGGCATAACGATAGGTGTCATTGCCGGCCCCACCCTGGAGGTTGTCGTTACCCTCGTGGCCGACGATGACGTCGCCCGAGGCCGTGCCGATGATGGTGTCGTTACCCCAGCCGCCATGGAGTTCGGCGATATCGGTCAGCGTCACCGCACTGAAGTCGAAGGTCTTGTCGTAACC